>JACMKX010000031.1 GCA_014379905.1 Ferruginibacter sp.
GATTTTGTATTTCCGCCCTGTCCTGTACATGAACGTCCAGTTTTGTACAGGATGGAAATAAAAAAGTAAGGATGGAAATAGAAATAATAAATAAAAAAGCGGCGTACATTACAAATGACAGGTTCGAAATTCGTTTCATATGCAGGTTGGGTTTGGAAACCAATATTACCAACTTTTTTAATGTAATTGCATTTTTTTTGATAAAAATTTTCAAACAGCATTTTTGTGTACGGGAAAAAAGCTGCGGTGCGGGAACCTGAAGATCGTAATATTTTATCTTTAGTTTGGGGATTGCCCTTCATAACAATTAATTCTTCCGCTGTTAAGTTTGATCTGAATACTCATTGCAAATGATGCTTTATAACAAAAGATCCCCGGCCAGGCCGGGGATCTTTTATCAAATATAGTAAACTGGTTAGTGCTGGTGATTGTGTTGCATAGCAACCAGTTCGTCGGCCGTAACTTTTTTATCTTTCGGTTTGCTTTGCGATGCTACATAACCAAATACTTTTTCCGTAATAAGGCGACGGTAAGTTGCATCTACCTGTTTTTCATCTTTCATCATACGGTCAATATAACTTTCCAGCCAGCTGGTATCTTCGCCCATATTCATCTGGCCAAAATAACGCATCACTTCTCCCTTCATATGGTCTCTCAGTTCGGCTTCGCCTACTTCCAGTTTATTATCGGTGATGAGCTTATCACTGATCAAAGTCCATTTTAACTGGCTGCTAAAACCAGGATATTCTGCCGTTGCTTCTTCCGTAGTTTTAGGTTTATCGCCACCAGTTTCCAGCCAGCGTTTTAAAAAACTTTCCGGGAATTCCATTTTGGTTTCATCCAGCAGGTAATGGTATAACTGGTCGTGCAGCTGGTTCAGGCTTTGTGATTCCCAGTACTGGCCAATTTCGTTTTTCAATTCTTCTCTCAATGCCGCTTCTGTCTTAATTTCTTTGCCCGGGAAAATTTCATTAAAAAATTCTTCATTCAGTGCTCTCTTTTCCACCAGGCCCAGCTTAACCAACTCCAGTTTAAAATATTTTTTAGCGGCTTCAGTATCATCATTGGCAAAGCCCAGGTCCTTCAACATCATTTGCAGTTTATCGCCTTCAAATGCTTTGCTGAGTTGAAATACAAAATGATCGCCTGTTTTTTTGCCCATCATTTCTTTTTGAATTTTGGGCGCCATGTATTTCAGCAATACAGAATTTTCTTTGCTTATTCCGCCTTCTACTGCATTACCATCTTTATCAGATTCGGTAAACAAAACGTTCAGTACATTTTCGTCGTTATCAATTGTTTCCGGTTCCGTCATTTTACCGCCTTTGATCTGCATGCGGTCAATTTCTTCATTTACCATGGCATCTGTAACTTCTACCAGGTGTTTGGTAACAGGCGCTTTTGCCAGGGAAGGCAATTCGAAAGCTGGCTTTAAGCCAATTTCAAAACCAAATTCCACATCCGATGGCTTATTCATATCCAGGCCATTCAGGTCGTTGGTAAGTGGTAATGGTTGTGCAAATATTTCAGGCTTTTCTGTGTTAAGCCAGTTATACAATTCTTTTTCTACGCTACGCAACACTTCGTCGTTAAAAATACCTGCTCCGTACATCTTTTTGATCATACCGGCAGGCACCATTCCTTTTCTAAATCCGGGAATATTGGCAGTTTTGCTGTATTCTTTCAGTTTCTTTTCAAAAGAAGGGAAATAATCGTCTTTACTGATCTTAACCGTTAGTTTATCATTCAATAAACCAATGTTTTCTCTAACTACTGTAGCCATTGTTGGATAGTATTAAAATTCTAAATTTTTTAAATTAAAAAGTTGACCCGTTCTATAGCTGATTAACTGTTTAAAACTAATCAACTAATCAACCAGTCAACTTTCTTCGGTGCGGATGATAGGGGTCGAACCTACATGCCTTGCGGCGCCAGATCCTAAGTCTGGTGCGTCTGCCAATTTCGCCACATCCGCTTTTATCGGGACGCAAAAGTAGGGCATTTGCTTTTAAAAAAAAAATCCTGCCGAAGTTTAGCTGCAGGAGGCTACAGGGCTACCTATTACCCTATTGGGGTATTAGATTTAATGCAGATTTATTTTATATTTATTACAAAGATATTACATGAATAAAATTAAATTTTTAATTATTTGCATAGCCTGTGCCCCTGCTGTTTTAGGCCAAAACATCGGGATTGGCACCGCTACCCCGATATCCAGGTTAAGTATCCAGGGATCAGAATCTACTGGAAACGGCCTGGCTACCGGTATTCAGTTAACCAATACTGCGCCGGGAGGTGGCAGCTGGTATTTAAGAAGTGGCGCCACAGGCACGGCAACCCCGGCCGGCGGCTTCAGTATCGGCAATAATGCAGACTATATACTTTCTTTGAACAGTAATGGTTACATGGGGCTTTTAACCGTAAATCCCTTAGAAAGGCTGCACCTGGCCGAAGGCAATCTGCGCCTGGATTTTAGTGATAAAGGCATCATCCTAAATGGATTTGATCGTCCTTTTGTGACCCGGGCCTTTGATACTTTTACCAGCGGACTATATAACGGGCTGGGAAGGTGGGGAATGTTTATGGAGCCCAGCAGGCTTACCCTGGGCATACCCAATATGCCGGGAAAAGGATTTGAAGTGGCACGGTATGAATTAAATGGAGTGCGTTCTTCTTTATTTGGAGTAGATGTGAACGGAGCTGTTCAATTGAACGGCAATACAGGCTCGGCGGGCCAGGTTTTTACCTCCAATGGAGCAGGTGCTGCCAGCTGGCAAAAAGCGGCCAGTTCATCCGATAACAATGTACGTTTTGAAGCCAGTTTTATTTCAAATTTCACTTCACCCATCAATCCTGTACTTGAATATACCAGTGAGTACAATTTCAATACTTCGGCAGTAACGATCAACGCTACAGGTATTACCATTAACCTTTCAGGATTATATCATATTGAGGGATATTATGACGTGGAATATACCTTCAATTCGGCACCCGGCTATTTTACACAGGAATTTTACAGCGACCTTGACAGGGTCTTTTCAGAAAGCCGGCGGGAACCGCTTTTGCGGGACGTTGCTTTTGTGGGATTCAGATACCTGAACTATGGCAGATTTTCCAGGGAGGTATACATTACTGCCCCAGCCAGTATTCGTTGTGGCTTTGGCAATAGTTACAACTTAGGAGGAGCCTCCTACCTTAATTCTCTTCACCTGGGTCGCGTTAGCGGATACTTAATAAGCCAGTAGGATGCCGCATGTGTTTGCGGGCATCCTTTTTTAAGATAAAATGAGTTAAATTCGTTTAACTCATGCAAGTAACTGAAGCCATACCGCCCGTTTATAACCTTAGCGAAGCCGAAGAAAAAAAAGAAATCCTGCGCCATTACCGGGCATTATTGCGTGTTTTAAAGACCAAATTAAAGCCGGGTGATAAAATTTTACTCAGGAATGCTTTTGAAATGGCGGCCGAGGCCCACAAAACAATGCGACGGAAAAGCGGCGAACCTTATATCCTTCATCCATTGGCCGTGGCAAATATATGCGTGGAAGAAATTGGCCTGGGTATCCGAAGTACCATTTGCGCCCTGTTGCATGATACAGTAGAGGACACTGATATCACCCTGGATGATATTAACCGGGAATTTGGCAGCGAGATCGCCAAAATTGTAGATGGTCTCACCAAGATCTCCACGGTAATGGACGCTAATACCAGCCAGCAGGCCGAAAATTTTAAAAAAATATTACTCACCCTTACAGATGATCCGAGGGTTATTTTAATAAAACTCGCCGACCGCCTCCACAACATGCGCACCATGGATAGCATGAAGCGGGAGAAACAGTTAAAGATATCTTCCGAAACCGTGTATGTGTATGCCCCCCTGGCACATCGCATGGGCTTGTATACCATTAAAACAGAAATGGAAGACCTGGCCATGAAGTACATGGAGCCCGATACCTATAAATACATTGCGCAAAAACTACAGGACACCAAAAGAGAACGCACCCGTTATATCAATGATTTTATAAGGCCATTAAAAAACAGCCTGGAATGTACCGGCTTAACCTTTGATATTTATGGCCGACCAAAAAGTATTCATTCCATCTGGAATAAAATAAAAAAGAAAGGTGTTTCTTTTGAAGAAGTGTATGATCTTTTTGCCATTCGCATTATTGTTGATTCGCCCGCAGCAAAGGAAAAAGAAGATTGCTGGAAAGTATACAGCATTATTACAGATGCCTACAATCCTTCGCCGGAAAGACTGCGTGACTGGCTGAGCAATCCTAAAAGCAACGGGTACGAAGCTTTACATACTACCGTAATGGGGCCGCAGGGTAAATGGGTGGAAGTACAGATACGCACCAAGCGCATGAATGAAATTGCAGAAAAAGGACTGGCGGCGCACTGGAAATACAAAGAAGGTGCCAGCGAAGAAAGCCGCTTTGATCAATGGTTTCACCAGATAAGGGAAGCACTTAGCACGCAGGATAGCAGTTCGCTGGATTTTTTACAGGATTTTAAAACATCTTTTCTTGCAGAAGAAATTTATGTATATACACCCAAGGGCGATGTAAAAATGTTGCCCATTGGCGCCACCGCCCTCGACTTTGCGTTTAGCGTACATACAGCAGTAGGCAGTAAATGTATAGGTGCAAAAGTGAATCACAAACTGGTGCCCATTAGTTACAAATTGCGCAGTGGCGACCAGATAGAAATTATTACCAGCGCCAAACAAAAACCCAACCAGGAGTGGTTGAATTTTGTAGTAACGAGTAAGGCTAAATCAAAAATAAAAGATACCCTTAAAGAAGAAAAGCGAACCATTGCCGACGAAGGAAAATATATCCTGCAAAGAAAACTGGAAGGCATGAATGCGGCCATGAGCCAATCTAATTTAGAAGAGCTGGCTTCGTTTTATAAAGTAAACAGTTCCCTGGATCTTTTGTACGAAATAGCTATTAAAAAGATAGACCTGAAGGAATTAAAAGAATTTACAGTGTACGGCGATAAAATACAGGCGCCGAAACCCATAAAAATTCATGAAGAAAAAATAGAAACGCATGATCCTTCTGCCAGGCCTGTTTCCAAAAAAGACAAAGACGCAGAGCTGATCATTTTTGGAGAAAGCAGCGACAAGATCATGTACACACTGGCCAATTGCTGCAAACCCATCCCGGGTGACGATGTATTTGGATTTGTAACTACCGGCGAAGGTTTAAAAATTCACCGCACTACCTGCCCCAATGCTACCAGGCTGATGGCCAACTACGGGCACCGGGTGGTAAAAACAAAGTGGGCTAAAAACAAAGAGATCTCTTTCCTTACAGGTTTAAAAATTGTTGGGCTCGATGATGTGGGTGTCATTCATAAAATTACCAACCTTATCAGCGGCGAAATGCGGGTAAACATTTCTGCCATGACCATTGAAGCCAGGGACGGTATTTTTGAAGGCAATGTAAAAGTATTTGTACACGACAAGGATGAACTCGAAAATTTGGTGAACCAGCTGCTGGGATTGCCTGGCATTGAACGGGTGGACAGGTATGATACGGAATAGGAATAAGAAAGAAGGTGCAACTATGAAGCTTACAGCTAAAGACTAATTGCTAACAGCTTCTGTCAATTTGTGCCATTCGATTCAATTAGTGTTATCAAAGACCATTATTGAACCGCTACCTGGTTGCAATATTCTAAAATTGCATCAATGTCGGTATTGCTTAATTGCGGAAAAGCTAACATAGGGGCCTGTTTCCATTTTTCAAAAAGATCAGCGGCGTATTTATCTGTTTTAATTACTTCGGCTGAATTTTTTATATAGGCATATAGCAATTCTTTGCTGGCCCATCTTTTTTCTACGCCTGCCAATGCCGGTGCTGCAAAATCTTTTGCAGGCATATGACATTGATTACAATGGATTTTAAACAGGTGCGCTCCTTCTTCATTTAATGCAGCCTTGTTCGCTGTTGTAACTGCAGGAGCCGAAGTTGGCTTATTGTCATTACAGCCTATAAAAAATACAAGGACTATAAAGAGGTATAAATATTTCATACATAAAAATATTATTGGTTCACAGATTGTATTTTATGGTGGAATAGTGTGCCATGAACCCATAGCCTATGAACCATCAGCTTTTTAATACTTCCCGGCTAATAACCAGTTTTTGTATTTCACTGGTTCCTTCACCAATGGTACAGAGTTTACTATCCCTGTAAAATTTTTCTACCGGAAAATCTTTTGTATACCCATAGCCTCCAAATATCTGCACTGCATCTGTGCTTACTTCTACAGAAATTTCGCTGGCGTAATATTTTGCCATGGCTGCTTCCTTTGTCATGGGGAGCCCTTTCATTTTAAGATCACAGGCCTGGTTAATGAGCAATTCTGCTGCTTCAATTTTAGTGGCCATATCCGCCAGTTTAAACGCTATGCCCTGGAAATTAGCAATAGGCTGGTCAAACTGGTGCCGCTCTTTTGAATATTGCACCGATGCTTCATACGCACCTTTAGCAATACCCAGGCTTAATGCTGCAATAGAAATTCTTCCGCCATCCAGTATTTTCATGGATTGTTTAAACCCGTCTCCCACTTCGCCCATCCTGTTGGCATCGGGTACTATGCAATTGTCAAAAACCATTTCGGCGGTTTCGCTTGCCCGCATACCGAGTTTGTTTTCTTTTTTGCCTGCACTAAATCCGGCTGTTCCTCTTTCTACAATAAATGTGGTGGCATTGTTTTTTGCTCTTGGCTCACCTGTGCGGCAAACAACTACTGCTATATCGCCGCTTTTACCATGCGTGATCCAGTTTTTTGTTCCGTTGATCACCCAGTTGTCTCCCTGCTTTACTGCGGTGGTGCGCATATTGCCTGCATCACTCCCGGTATTCGCTTCTGTTAATCCCCAGGCACCTATGTGTTCTGCCGTAGCCAGTTTAGGTAAATATTTTTTCTTTTGTTCTTCGTTACCAAAAGTAAGAATATGCCCGGTGCACAGAGAATTGTGTGCTGCAAGAGAAAGACCGATAGAACCACACACTTTAGCTATCTCCTGTATTACCACGCTATATTCAAAATAGCCCAGGCCCGTGCCACCATATGCTTCGGGCACCAATACGCCCATGAGGCCGAGCTTACCCATTTCCTTAAAAATATGAAGGGGAAATTCCTGGCTCTCATCCCAGTCCATTAAATGTGGTTTAATGTATTGAATGGCAAAATCCCTGGCCGACTGAGCCACCTGTTCTGTTAATTCTGTTTGTTTAAAATTCATAAAATAGCAATCGATTGAGGCGCAAAAGTAATCGATTTAACACATCCCCAAGCGGGTAAACAAGTAAAAAATATTAAAAGCACCCATAATTGTTACCATCTTAGTCCTACACCGAACCATCGGCCATTGTTAATTTTCTTTTTTCAACAAAAGAAAGACCCAATTGCTCCTGTATAGCTTCGTTGATGGCCATCATGTAAGCGTCACTGTGTGCCAGCATACGCACATTTATTTGTTTTACTCCATCTTTGCCTGTAAGAAATTTTTTAACCATTCCAATTTCCAGTGCATTAAGCAATGTAATATTCTGCCGGCAGGCAGGCTTGTTGAAGGCGAAGTCGAAAAGTGACATATACCGGTTTCGTCCCGATAGCTATCGGGACAACCTGACAACTATTTATACTATTCATTTAAAACAGAAGCACTACCTTGTTTCATTCTATCGCCAGGTAAGGCGATAATTTATTAAAAATATCTTCCGACATAATCATGATCTTTTTAATGTCATACACGCTTTTATAATTACCATGCTGCGTTCTGTATTGCAAAATAGCATTGCCTAACTGGTAACGGATATAGGGATGTTTTTTTAATTCATCCACAGTTGCTGTATTAATATTGATCTTTTTTACATCGCCGGAAACCTGGAGAAAAGGTTTTATTTTTTGATAAGTGGAGTCTGCCAAACCAAAGGTTTCTGCTACCTGGCCAACAGCATAAAACCCGCCTAATTTATCGCGAAAGCTGATGATGCGCTGTGATAGTTTACTGCCAATTCCGGGTAAAGCTATCCAGGCACTGGTATCTGATACATTAATATCTACCGGGGCATAGCTTTTTGTAGGGTCGTATTTTTTGCTTTCAGAAAAATTATTGGAATAATTTTTTGCAGCGGTGCCTGCATCACTTGTTTTAATGTTTACATAAGGAACCAGTTTTGCTGCTTCATCAGGAAATAAACCCCAGATCTTTTTTATATCTTCTGCCTGTTTAAATTTTCCGCCTTTACTGCGGTAATTCATTATCGTTGCAATGGTTTTATCTCTGAGCCCTAATTTTTTCCAGCCTTCTTCAGAAAGCGTATTGGGATCAAAATTAAAAAGCTCCGCTTCATTTCTCTTTTTATAAGATGGGTAACCGGAAGATGGCGGACGATAATAATTCCCGCCTGCTTTTATATTATTATCGGCATACTTTTCATCCCGCACCAGGGTTTGTTTGGTTTGCAGCGAAGCCAGTGTAGCATCGAAATTTACCCCGCCGGTACTATTTTTTTTAATTAGCAGCGGGTAAACAAAAGGAATTATAGCTATTAGTAAAATAACCAATAAAAGCGCTATTGTTCCTCTCCTGTCTTTGCGGGTAAAATCCAGGTAGTTATGATTGGGCTTGATAGACATTTTATAAAACTAAGCAGCCTTCTGCCAGAATGCAAGAGCATAAAAGTTGTTTTTTAAAACTGCAGTCTTTGCCCGTCGAAGGCAATGGCTTTCCCGGCGGGAAGCTTGAAGGATACATCACTGTGTTTACCCAGCTGGTGACTGATATGCGTAAAATAAGTTTGCGGGATCTGCAGTTCATCTGCCAGTTCAATGGCTTCCGGTAAGGTATAGTGCGAGATATGCTTTTTATGCCTTAGTGCATTTATTACCAGCACCTCACTTCCTTTTATCTTTTCTTTTTCTGCCGGATCAATCCTGTTTGCATCGGTAATGTAAGTAAATTTTCCAAAGCGAAAACCCAGCACAGGCATATGCAAATGCCATACTTTAATGGGCTGTATGGGAATATCGCCAATGTAAAAAACAGCTGCCGGTATGTCAAACAAATTAATATCGGGCAGGCCGGGGTATTTATTTTCTGCAAATACATAGTGGAATTCATTCTTTAATGCCTTCTGCGTTATTTCGTTGGCATAAACATCAATGGCTTTATGATTAAAAAAATTAAAAGCCCTTATATCATCCAGCCCTGCAATATGATCTTTATGTGGATGCGTGTAAATAACGGCATCCATTTTCTTTACCTGCTCCCGCAGCATCTGGTAACGAAAATCTGGTGTGGTATCCACTACAATGCTGGTGGTTTCACTTTGTACCATAATACTGCTGCGCAGTCGTTTGTCTTTTTTATCTGCAGAAGTACATACTTCACAATTACAGGCTATCATGGGAATACCACTGCTGGTGCCGGTTCCTAAAAATGTTATGGTCAATGGAGGACAATTCACCGGCCAAATTTAAGCTATTAAATGATGTAGGAAGAAACCCTGCGTTATTTACTTACAGGTACATTTAATTATACGGAAACAAGCACTGTGTAAACAATCATTGCAAATCTTTCCTCCCGTAACCAGGTAAGGTCGCCCCTCCGGGGCTTTCCGTTTTTCGGTCAATTTTTTTACCATTAGTACGTGCCGCCGGCACTGAGAAATACACACCGTTTAGCTAAGCCCTGGAGGGCCTACCTATCGGTAACAGGTACACGCCGTTTTGCCCAGCCCCGCAAGAGGCGACCTTTTGGTAACAGAAAAATAAACACTGTTTCAATGAGCCCCGGAGGGGCGCCCTTTTTGGTTGAGGGAGAAACAGCATTTAACAAAGGCCCGTACCGGCGCCCTTTTATACCATTTTGAATTACATAACACATGATTAGAATGGCATATTTTAAATCGTAAATACCGGCTCATGTTAAAGTATATTTGAATCATGAAGAATGCACTCTTATTGCTCATCACCGGATGGATTTTATTCTCCTGTTCGCCTGCAAATCCCTATGCGGCGTCCAATAAAAAATACAAAGCACAGGTAAAAGAATTATCAAAAATAATGAGCCGCCTGCCGGCAGATAGCATGCTGGCAGACTCCATGAAAATTCCATCACACTGGGTAGGCACCAGCAATTTTGGTTTAAGAAAACCTGGTTACGTTATCATTCATCACACCGCACAAAAAAGTTGTGAGCAAACCCTTAAAACCTTTACGCTGGAAAGAACAGCGGTGAGTGCCCATTATGTTATTTGTGAGGATGGAACGCTGCATCACATGCTGAATGATTATTGGCGTGCCTGGCATGCCGGCAACAGCAAATGGGGAGGCATCACGGACATCAATTCTTCTTCCATCGGCATTGAAATAGACAATGATGGCACAGAGGTTTTTACAGAAGCGCAGCTCAATGTATTATTAGGTTTACTGGCAAAAATTAAGAAGACCCATGGCATTCCGGCAGCAAATTTTATTGGTCACTCCGATATTGCTCCCGGCCGGAAAGTAGATCCCAATGTAAATTTTCCCTGGAAAACACTGGCTGATAGCGGGTTTGGTTTATGGTATGGCGATACAACCAATGTCGCTGTTCCTGCAGATTTCAATCCTGTTATTGCATTAAGAATCATTGGTTATAATATCAGTAATAACACTACAGCTGTGGAAGCCTTTCGCCGGCATTTTATTGCGGTAGATGCAAAGGGAGCACTAACGGAAGCAGAGAAGAAAGTGTTATTTGTGTTGATGGGAAAGTATTTGTAAATGGGAGGGCTTATAGGGCTGATCCTGGGTTACGCTTTTATCTGTTCAATTTGCGAAACATGTTGCCAAAAACATTTTACAGTAGATAAGCGAACCAGGCGTTAAGGACAACACAAAGAAAAAGCTCTTTGAGTGTTAAATAACCTTCTTACCTGCCGCCAGCTTTCTGCTTACCGGTGCCCACTACTTTTATACTATCCAGTTCCTCCAAAGAAAGGGATGGCGGAACAATATTTCTTTTTATTTTATCAATTACAAGCGCTGCCGTTTTTTGTGCATGGGCTTCCCTGGTAAATCCATTGTTGCCGCCCACGGCAGGTATCACCGGCTGGTGGATATACAATTTGCCATTGCGGAAAATATTATAACCAAAGCCGGTTTTTTTAACCGGGCTTTGTAGGGTATCGTTGTTGAAAATGAGGCTGGTAAATTCGGCTGTTTCCTTTACAGCTGCGTCCCCATTTTTAACAGCATGGCGGGGGTGGTTGCAGCAGGCAATAAGCGTTAACCCCAATAAAAATAAATGCTGTTTCATGTGTGCATCAGTTTATAACAGGCAGGTTACTGGCAATATTCCCAAATGTCTTTCCGGTTGGTTCCGTCAAAGCCGGTGCCCACAAATGCTTTACTGCCAATAACAAAAGCGGCAGCATCAATGCGGGCGGTGCCGCCAAAATCTGTTTTAGGCAGCCAGGTGTTGGCAACAGGGTCAAAGGCCCAAAAATCTTTTCTTGACGTACCATTGGTTCCAAAACCAATATAGCCGGTATTGCCTATAACAAAAGCGGTGGCACCCGTTCGGGCCGTGCCGCCAAAATCGGCTTTAGGGGTCCAGGTATTGGCCAGCGGATCAAATTCCCAAATGTCTTTTCTAAACGCACCCACGCTTGTTTGCCCCATACCTGTGTAACCTTTGCTGCCAATAGCAAAGCCTGCCATGCCGCCCCGGGCGGGGCCGGCAAAATTTGCTTTGGCAGTCCAGTTATTGGCAATGGGGTCGTATTCCCAAAAGTCAACCCTGTCGTTGCTGCCATCGGCGCCGCCGCCAATATAGCCTTTACCGCCAATGGAGAAGGCCACAGCGTAATTACGGGCCACGCCGGTAAGATCTGTTTTTTGGGTCCAGGTATTCAACAGGGCATCATACTCCCAAAGGTCTTTGCGGTAAGTGCCATCGTTACCGGTACCAATATAGCCTTTGTTGCCAATGGTAAATGCAGCAGCGCCGCTTCGGGCCGTGCCGCCAAAATCTGCTTTCTGAGTCCAGCTATTGGTAAGGGGATCAAATTCCCAAAAATCTTTCCGGTTAGTACCATCATTGCCGGTACCAATATATCCTTTGGAGCCAAGGCAAAAAGCCACCGGGCGCATGCGGGCGGTAGCGGCAAAGTCTGGTTTTTGCGTCCAGGTGCCATTGCAGGTGGGCCCTACCGGCACCCCATTGTTTAAAATACCTGCACTGCCAAAGCTAAGCCAGGCGGTGGCATTCCACATTTCGAGCGAATTGTTATCGGTATTAAAAATGAGCAAACCGGTGGCGGGTGAAGCAATGAGGTTGCGTTGCGTGGTATTCATTCTTGGAAGCAATAAGCCACTGTTGGTGCTGTTGATATCCAGTTTGGCAGAAGCATTGGGGGCCGGGGTACCAATACCTACATTTTGTGCACCTGCTAAAAGCCAGCAAAAACCTAACAGTAAGAAAGATAAAATTTTCATGCAATTATTTTATTGAGCGGTTAACTTTTTACAGAGTGTAACTAAGGTTGATCGGAGGATATATAAGGAAATGCAGCGATAATAAAAGTAAGGTTTTTCAGCAATGTTTTAGATTATTAAAAGTGGAATTTGAAAGGGCAGGGTTTTATCTGTATTATATTAGCAGTTGTATTTACTGCAGTTAAAGATGCAGCTTTCAGATCAAAATTATTATAGCAGGTCAAACACTTCCACCAGAAAGATTGAATCAAGTCCCGTAACACTAGCCATAAGGGTTTACAAGCCCGAAGGGCTGACATTATTATAACAGGGCTTTTAATTGAATTGCTGAACCCCGAAGGGGTGATATTAAATAATATCACCCCTTCGGAGTTCAGCAATATTGCACAATCATAACATCCCTTCGGGATTAATGGAACAACTTAGAACATTGCTATTTTTTGCCATTTTATTTGATAAAAAGCAGTTTTGAAAAGGCAGGATTTTTTAACGTTCCTATGAACAGGAACTGTATTTACGGCGGCTAAGGTTCAACTTTCAGATGATAATGATTATTGCAATACCTGGCTAGCCTGTGTGGCGCTTATGCAAGCTTAAGCTGCATGTGAAATTTTTTACAAATAAAACTGGGGTTTTTCGCTAACTTTTATCCGTATTTCTACGGTTGACTGGCATGCCAATGTTTGTAAGATTGCGTATTAATTATTTATCACTTTAAAAACATTAAAAATGCCAGAAACAACTACGTTGCCGAATGCGGGCAGTCATCCGATTTCTTTGCAAACTGCTATTGACATGACAACCCGTTACCGTGCCAACAGGGAAGCAATCTTGCAGGAGACTTTTCAGAACAGGGACATCCTTCCTTTAAGTGAAACCTTTGCGAGGGGCGCCATCGAAAATTTATTCGCCGAAGGAACCTGCGAAGGATTACGGATTTATTATGGCATGGATGAAGAGGAAAAAGTTCATGCAATTATTGTGGGAGTAAATGAAGACAATGAAGATATTCTACCCGCCTCGTTGAGTATCGTAGAAAATGAGCCTGTAATAATAGAAGAGGGCCAGCGATGTCCGCCATCATGCCCCCCGGCTTCTGATTTAAACAGTTAAAAAAAGTTGCTATGAGTTACGAAACAATGGTGATTTTGAGTTATAGTATTTTACCTGCAGCCGTAGCTGTGGTATTTAAATTACGAATGATAGAACAGATTTACTATCCATTTGTAGTTTGCATCCTGACAGGTTTTATCAATGAACTCATCAGCACCTATTTAATTTCCAATGGCTACAGCAATGCAACCAATAATAACGTTTATAGTATTATTGAGGCCCTGCTGATTCTGTATCTATTCAGACAGTGGGGCCTTTTTCAATTGCATACAAATATTTTTTACGTTATCAGCATTGTTCTTATTGCAACCTGGACATATGAACACCGGAGCATAGATAAACTGGGTTTATTTCTTCCACATTTTAAGTTAATGGCCTCCATCTGTATTGTGGCGATGAGTATTATAACTATGAATAAAATGATTATTGAACATAATTTTTCCTTGCTCAAAGCGCCAGAATTTTTATGCTGTACAGGCTTTTGCCTTTATTTCAGCACAAGAATACTAATGGAAATATTCTTCTATTATGGGATTGATGGGAATATAGGCTTACAGGATGCTGTGTTCAAATCGGCAAGTATAATAAATGCAGTAACCAATTTCCTATACCTAAACGCAATTTTATGGATGCCCCGGAAACCAAAATTTATTATGCAATAATGGCCTGCGGTTTAGTTGTTGTACTTTTGACGATCATATTTGTGTGTAGTTCTGTGTGGCTTCAACGAAGATTTCAAATAAAAAACCAGCTAAAAAGTGAAGCAGAGGTTTCAAGCATGGAAAATGAGCGAAAGCGAATTGCCGCTGATTTACACGATGAAGCTGGCCCGCTTATTTACAGTATGCAGAAAAAATTTGAATATGCAAAAGGTGTAGACGAAAGCAGCGAGGGCTTGTTAAGTGAAGGAAGAGAACAGCTTATGCTACTCAACCAAAAGATAAAGGAAATTTCTAAAAACCTGGTGCCCTTAAGCCTTGACAGAAAAGGATTAATGTACAGTATTAAAGAATTAGTAACCGAAACTGTTACCAATAACGACCTTGATATTAAATTGAGCAGCTGTACACTTCCTGAACTTACAAAAAATGAAGAAACTCATCTTTTCAGAATTTTACAGGAGATTTTATTCAATACTTTAAAACACTCCAAAGCAAGTCACCTGGTTATTGAAATAACGACTGACAGTAGATTTTTGGTACTAAGAACTTCGGATAATGGTTTGGGATTTTCTAAAACAGCTTTAAAGAAAAGAGATCACGGTGCGGGCATAGATAATATAATGACAAGAGCAAGATTTTTAAATGGCTCGGCTTTTTTTACATCTTTTAGCGGCTGTAAATGGGAAATTAAAGTTTCACCTGGATGTATGCAACAAGCCTAGCCAACTATAAATTTTTTAAAAAGACCTAAACCCTATGAAACATAGACAAAAACTAAAACAGATAGTAATTGCCGATGACCATGTAAGCGTGAGAGAAGGTTTAATAAATATTATAGAAGGCAGCGAAAGTATGGAAGTACTGGCTGCCGCTGAAAATGGTTTAGCGCTTATCAATGTGGTAAGACAGCTGGAACCAGAGTTGGTAATAACAGATGTAAGGATGCCGGGTATGGATGGTATCGAAGCGGGCGGCATCATAAAACAGGAATATCCAAAGATTGGCCTCATTGCCTATGTAGCAGATGAAAACGATTTTTTATTCTTGAATTTGCTCGGCGCCGGGTTTGATGGAATTATTTTGAAACGGAGTGCAAGCAAAGAAACCATTTTAGCCATCAATAGGGTGGCCACCGGGCATGAATATTTTTGTAATTATTCGCAGGAAAGAATAAGAATACTTATTCAAAAAAGATTATATAATCCAAAACGAAAAATAGTCAGATCCTTCTTAAGCAGCCGGGAACACCAGGTATTGCTACTGATTTGCAAAGGAAAAACCAGTAAAATGGCAGCAGAGGAGTTAAACCTAAGCGTAAGAACCATAGAAGACTACAGGGAGCGTTTATTAAAAAAGGCTGATGCCACCAACCAGGCCGGATTACTTCATTATGCTTACACAGAAGGTATTATTCAATATAGTCACGGACATGTAGAGATTTAACCGGTTGCAAAAGTAATTGCGGAGAACTACGGTATGTATGTTATAAAAACAACGCCAGTTTTGACTTGTACCTGATAACATTACTTACATGCAGTTAACAGAACACGAAAAACTACACCTGGGAAAGGTAAGGTTGGTAATAGAAACAGAATATAAAAAACATTATACTATTGATGACCTCGCTACTGTGGCTTTAATGAGCAGAAGTAAATTGGTAAAATCATACCGGCAATTATTTGGGATGGGCCTTTTTGAACATTTGCAGACATTTCGCTTGGAACTTGGTAAAACACTGCTTGATAATTCTCAACTTTCTATAAAAGCAATTGCCTACCGTTGCGGGTACCACCATCCCTGCAACTTTACCACAGCTTTCAAAAATAAGTATGGATTAAAGCCAATGGAGTACCGTAAATTATAGCACCGTCTAATCATATTCGAATTGATCTTCCTTATAAAATTATCATCAATACAGCATTAGCCGACTAATTACCGATGGGCCTGCTGGCTATTTCTATTAAGGATATAACCTGCTATTGCACCTATTAATGTGCCCAATACGTTTTCACTAAGAATCCTGGCCAGGCCCAGAATGAGCACTGTCATTGTTATTAATAAAACGGTAATCACTCAATAACTACTTTTGAATTAAAGCTGTCCGTCGCGGGAGTTTTGACATCAGCAGCCGGCTTTAATTTTGGTACCAATAAGCAAAAATAAATAACAGCAAAGTGGTGGCGCAAAATAATGGCAGGCCCAGGTTAATTGCTCTTTGATTAATACTGATGTCTTTATCTTCCATCGCTTTATCTAAAAGTGCGATTTGTTTGTATACGTTTTTTACCAGGTTATCAATTTCTATGCGATTGGTTTTCGCTACGTTCAGGAGGTCTCCTATTTTTTTTAAATACTCAGAAAAAAATGTTTTGTAAACAGAGTCGGAATAATACTGCTTGTTTTTGAGTAAATCTATTATTTCCGCTTTGCTGTAGATGTAATTATAAGGTTTTCCAAATTCCATCGAATTGGGAATGCTGAGTTTGTTCTTTAAATCAGTAATTGACACAGAGATATAAACAATAAATCGATTGACCGCTGCACTTTTTGTTTCACTGCCCTAGAAGCCGAAATTAGCAGAATACATGGGATTAAAAATCAGGTTAATTCCCTGGATTCTTCGAAAAAGATGGTTATAATCAGCATCGCCGGAATTGAATACTGTTTCAATATCGTTCCATGTTTGATCAATATTTTTATTTTGATTTTTTTTATTATTTATGATTGATTCCAGGCTGATAATAATAATCATCACACTCCTGTACTTCTTTTCTTTTTTGCTTAATGATGTCCCGCAGTTCGAGTGCCTGGTTTTCGATTGCAGTTTTAGACGAAGCTGGTTTAAAATCCCTTTCGATGTCAATTTCCAGGATGGCTGTCTCTTTTTGCTGACTCCCAGGCTGAGGTGCTTGTGCGATTAACTTAGTTATACCTGACAAACAAAGTATTACCAGCATTTGAAAAAAAACGGCTTTCATATCAAGTATGTTTAAGCGTTAAAAGCCTGTAAGGGCATATTGAAAGTAAGCAGTGGAAATAAAAAGGCCCTTGTTGAAAACACCTATTGTAAACAGCTAAAAAACGGTAATTTTTACAACCTGGCTGGTTGCAAACCTTTTTAGGCCAGTATCAAACTTTATTAGATAGAATTTTATGATTGAAAAAACGGAGTGCACGCCGTACACAATTTTTTAATCATAAAATTTGAAAAGATGAAAACATTTAAAATGCCGTTATTGGCTGTTGCGTTCTTTGTATCTATAAGCGCAGTTTTTGCATTTAGTTTTCCTGCTGAAAAAGCAGTGGCTGTTAAAGCTGTGCCGGTTTCTTATCATTACAAAATCAGTGCTACTGACCTGGCCAGTATGAAGGATATCAGCAACTGGGAAGTAGCTGACCCAGCCTGCGACGAAGAAGGTTCTTTGCCCTGCGTTATCAGGTATGAAGGAAATATTTCGCAGTTCAATACTTACCTGCAAACATTTACTACTGCCAATGCAGTAACCCTGAGGGCGGATGAAAAGAAAGATTAAGTTGAGAACAACAAGGGCTGCATTTACGCAGCCCTTGTTTATTTTTCACCTCGGGTTTTGTTGCATGCCCGAAATTCTTATTATATCATCTGGTACTGGTAAAGCATACCGCAGATCATTGGGCGGTAAAATATATTCCTGGTTGTTTATTTTTCGTTTCATTACAATACCTGCTCCATCTTTATTGAACCTTTTAATGTCCATCCATCTTACAAAACGCATTAATAATTCTTTTCTCCTTTCGGTAATAATTTTCTGCAATGCATCTTCCGCCGTTGCTGCTGTAACAGGAATAAAAGTTGCAGTTTTGATACGATTTCTCAGCAATTCATTCAAATCCGCTAAAGCAGCAGCAGTATTGCCCTGCCTTGCATAACATTCTGCCCTGGTTAAATAAACTTCATCTGTGGCGATGCCTGCAAATTGCGAACTGCCACCTGTGTAACTTCCTTTGAATAAAAAGCTACCATCTGCATGTTGCCGGAAAAACAGTTGTTTGCGGCAATCATCTGCTGCATACATATTGTACAGTGTACTATCTACCCTTGCCCTCGAATTGATGAGGTGCCCCGAGCTTGCCGTAGTGTAATAAAGCTGCTCCACATTGAACTGCCTGAAGGAAAAAGTTTGATTTATGGCCACCGTATTGTAATTGAGCAGGGTATTTTTTAACTGTAGGGAAGAGTCAGCATATTTTAATGCTTCAGGATAGTTGCGCATAGCCAGGTATGCGCGGGAAAGTAAAGCATAGCCTGCGGCTTTGGACGGTTGGACAATATGCAAAGGAAGCGGCGGCAAGAAGAGTAACGAAGCATGGTAATCCGCTAATAACTGGTCATATGTTTGTTGCATGGTTGACCTTACTGAAGTTTCATTAAAATCGTCGGTCAGGCGCAGTGGAATGCCCGGTAATGTGCTGGCATTGGCTTCGTCATAAACAAGCGACCATAAATCTACCAGCTGGGCAAAACATTTGGCCCGTATAAAAAGCGACTCCCCTTTTAATGTTTTCCATTCTCTTTCGTTGGATGCCTCAACGGGAATTTTTTGTAGTGTCGCCAGTACAACATTTGATACATATACCTTTCGGTAAAGCCGGGCCCAGTCATTGTCGGGCACATCAAAGATTTGATCGGGTTGCCAGGTATAGGCTCTCCTCATGCCTTCATAGATCAATGCATTGTGATCGGCCTGTGTATTGTAATAATTATCAGCACTTACTTCGGCATAAGATGCATCTGTTCCCATAAACGGAGTATAGCCCAGCATGGCCCGGCAATCGTTAAGTGTAGTTGGTATGGCTAATTTTTTATCAGGCGATTCATCCAGGAATTTTTTACATGCCGACATCCATACGATGAGCAATAGCAGTATAAAAAGCCGGATATGTTTGAATAAAAATTTCATTGTAATAGTTTTTGATTGTTAAAAATTTAAACTGGCTCCAACCGCAATATTGCGGCCGGGGAGGATGGTATTGGGGCGGTAATCGGGATCTATACCTGCTTTATTGGCCCGCCATAAAATGCCAATGTTATTTGCATTGATATACAGGTTGATTCCTTTTATAATATTTTGGGGTAACAACCTGTTTGGAAGACGGTAACTAAGGGTGATGTATTGCAACCTGATATGATCCCCTTTTTCAACCAGCACTTCGGAGTTGGCATAAAAATTATCCCTGTTGTTACTGGCAGGATAGGTCATGGAAGGAACATTTGTTAGCCGTTCATCACCCGGCTCCTGCCATCTTTCGGCAAAATTTGCAGGTGCCCGTGCATTATTAAAAAGATTAGTGTAGCGAAGGCCGGGTTTGCGGAAATAATAACCAAATTTATAAGTGATACGCGCCGTTAATGACATGCCTTTGTAAGAAATGGTATTACCCAGGCTACCAAAAAATTTGGGCAATGCCCGGCCATGATATACCAGGTCGTTAATTTGAGTACCGGTGCCCGTGAGCGCACTATAATTTTTACTCAGGGTATCTGCCAGGTATCCAACAGGGTCGCCATTACTGGCATCAAGTCCACCCCACCGGTAACTGTAAAGACTGTACACGGGACGGCCAATTGATGCGTTAATGCTGTTGCCGTCGCCCACAAAAAGATAACCATCTTTAGAAGGCAGGTAATATTCGGTTATTTTATCCGTATTAATGCTCCAGAGCAAATTTGTTTGCCAGCTAAGTTTACCGCTGGTGTTTTGAGAATTGATAATGATATCCCATCCACTCCCTTTCATTTGTGCGGTGTTCTTGTCAAGTGTATAGGTGGCTACACCGGTGTAATCTACTTCTGCAACGCCGATAAGATTGGTTGCTTTTTTACGATAATGCTCAATACTGCCACTAACCCTGTTTTTAAAAGCTTTAAAATCGACCCCGATGTTTAACATGGCTACCTCCTCCCATTGAAGAGAAGGATTGGCAAACTGATCGAGCCTTGCGATAGGCTGAAAGGTATAGGCATTGCTGCCGAGGTACTGAATGGTAGTGTACGCACTGCGGGAAGGATCGGCATTGCCGCTGATACCATAAGTGAGCCGTGTTTTTAAAAACTCCAGCCAGGGAATTTTGTAAAATCTTTCCCGGCTAATATTCCAGGCTGCGCCCGCACTCCAAAGCGGCGTCCATTTATTGTTGGTGGTTACACCAAACAAATTAGATGCGTCCCTGCGAACACTAAAGGAAGCGGTATACTTTGAATTTACCGTATAGGCTCCGTTGGTATAAAAAGAAAGAAAGCGGTTTGTTTTATTGGTAAAACCCGTACCATCATTAATGGTTGTATTGTTCCCTGTAATATAATGAGGGTACTGCCTGCTGAAATCAACGGGTATATAAGTCAGGATATTATCATTATAGCCATAAACGGTAAAAGCCTCGCTCTCACTTTTTACCTGTCTTATATCATAACCTGCAATGGCATTCAGTTCGTGCCGGTTAAAACGTTGCGAGTAATTTAGCTGGCCACGAATATTGTACGTTTTTGCAGTACTGCTGCTATTATTCAATATGCCTCCTTTTGGAATAACATAACTCACCGCTCCACTCACCGGATCTATGCTGCTAAAACCATTTACTATATCCCTGGCTGCAAAGCTCCGGGTATTTTGCAGAAGCCTGCCTGTACCCGCAGTGTGCTGGTATTGGTAAGCGATATTTGCATCGAGGCCCCTGATAATTTTATACTGCAAGCCAACAGTACCCAGTATATCGTGAGAGCGGCTGGTATTACTACTGTTTTTATAATCGGTTAGCGGGTAATAGTTCCAGTTGAGTAAACGGCCGCCTCCTGCTGTATCTAAATAAGGCTGCCGGTAGGTGCGCATAACCGGAATCGGTTCGCCGGCACCACTGGCAAACATAACGTAGGGAGGGAGCTCACCACTACTGGGATTTATTTCCTGGTATCCGGGTCTGCCGGCGGTGGATTTTGTAGAAGTGTAAAATAAGCCTGCTGACAACTGCAGTTTATTGCTTAAAATAATCCGCTGGTCCGTTTTAAGGGTAACCCTGTTGTAACCCGCTCCCAGGTTGCTGGTATTATCATCCACACCACCAGATGCATTCCAGCTGTGGCTATTGGTTCCTCCTGATAAGGTAATGGCATGTTGCCTGCTTACGGCAGTTTGGTACATGTATTTATTAAAATCAGTGCGGGTATCGTTCAGGCGCAAGGCATTAATGGCAGCATCGGCCTGGGCAGGCGTTAGTGTGCCGTTGGCTTTTTGTTCCAGTAATTCTACCACGGGTGACAATACAGGTCGTGATGGATCACTGATTCTGCTATTATAAAAGCCCTCTGCAAATAAAAACTGTTCCACATCAATAAAATCACTGCTGCTTATTTTTTTATCATAAAAAAGATCAGGGCTTGCAGTGTAGCTAATGTTATTATTGAGCGATATGCTCAATGCCTGGTTAAGTTTGCCTTTTTTAGTAGTGATAACAATAACCCCGTTGCCTGCACGGGTACCCCAAATAGATGCGGCTGCGGCATCTTTTAACAGCGTGATGCTTTCCACATCATTGGGGTTGATGTTATTGATATCGCCTTCGTAGGGAAAATTATCAAGGATGATGAGTGGCGCCCTGGGCCCGTTGATACTGCTGAGACCACGGATGCTGACAGAGCTGCTGAGTGCATTGGTTTTTTTATTAACGGCCAGGCTGCTGCTGATAGCCTCCAGCCGTGACAGTACATTGGTAGATACCTGCTCATTGAAACGGGCAGTTTCTATTTTGTCGAAAGAACCTGTGGCTCTCTCCCTGGCAACCAGTTGCAAGCCGGTGCTAACGGTAACTTCGTTGAGCTCGTTATATTTTGGCTGCAGCATTATAGGCGGCAGGCTGCCTGGCTGCTCCGCTGTAACCGGGAACAATACAGGCAGGAAAGACTGGTGCTGAATAAGCAGGGTGTCTAACGGTTTGTAGAGGCGGATTTCGAAGCTACCACTGCTGTTGGTGAGAGACGAAATGAGCCCGTTTTTTAATTGAACCAGTACCCCTTCTACGGGCTGGCCCGTTTGCTTATCTAATATGATGCCTTTGATATCTACCTGTGCCCTTGCTACCTGGAAGAGGGTCAGTAAAAGAAGGAATGCAATTATTTTTTTCATGAGCAAGTTTTATTTTGGTTGATTAATAAATGATGAAACAACTCACCCGCCGCTTTGCTTTTTGAAGAGAGAGGCCAAAGGGAAGGAGTAAGTTGTTGATTTGACTAAAATCGAAAACCGGCTCCGGAAAACTGATATCTACCCGCCGGGTGTAGCCGGTTTCATCCAGCACTGGCAGCTCCATATTTTTATCGAGCCATCCCCGCAGGCTTTCCAAGGATTGGTTTTGAAGGCGGCGATCGCCGGCATCTCTTAAAGTGTTTGCAGCCAGGCCGCCTTTGCTTAGATATTTATTCAGTGTTACAGTATCTGCTTTCAGGATATAGGTATCCATTAACCGATTTTCCTGCCGGGCACGGATGCCGAAATAACGCTGCAGATCCTGCTGCATCAGTGTACGTGCCTGTGTAGCCGGCATTGATGATGTTATTAGTTCGTAACAAAAGCGCTGATTTTTAAAAGGGTCTCCTGCGGCAGTTTCCCAAAGAATGGTATTTTTTGGAGGGATTGTATTGTATGCATAAAAAAGCAGGTAATTTAAACTTGCATTGCTGTAACGCATGGTACTTGTATAACCGCCGGATTCATTGGTGTAAGAGGATGAAGCAAGGCCAGGTATTTGTGCAGTAACACTGCTGCTGAAAAGCAGGTGTTCTTTTTTTACAGCAGTATTGGCCAGGAAAGGTTGCTGTATATCAAAAACTGCGTCGTGGATTTCGTCCGCAAGGTTTTGATAATCCCCTGCAAGTGCAGCGTTGATATTACCTGCTGTTACAGTCTCGCCGCCGGTAATGGCCATTACCTGCAGGTCCTGGCTAAGCCAAACGTAATGAGGAATGTATTTGTGAGGGAATAATTGCCTGGCCTTTATATCGTCCACTGCCACAGGCAGGGAAAGCGGGGTGCCCCTGATACTATTTAGGCGTGTGAATAATTTTTGGATGCGGGCCAGATCATCGTTGGTGCCGCGGCTGTTTACGAGTATTACTTCCAGGCTTTGTTTATTAGCGAGTTTCATGCTATCCAGCAGGGCAAATTTGCTGATACAGTTGCCGCAGGTGGTGGCCCAAAAATCGAGCAGAATAAGCTTTGCCTTGCCTGCTTTAACATCCATGGTTTTGGAAACATAATTGTACATATTGTTGAAACGGAGCGTTGGTAGCTGCTGTCCTATGGAGAGTGGTGCATCGGTGGGCTGCGCATTGCTTACGGCGGAGCATAGCAATAACAGCAAGCAATAAATGAGTTTCATTTGCCTGTAAATTTTAATTAATTAAAAGGAAGTGGTGGGGCCGGCAGGTGGCAGGTGACAAAAGGGGAGCGGCTGTAGTATAAAGCTGGGCGATGTGTATATATAAGCTCCGGGACACCACAATGCCAACCTGGCTAAGTTGGGTTTTTTGGTTTGCGCTCGAAGTTGGATTTAAGCCAGTGAATGAGTGTGTGGGTTTTCATAAAACGATCAGTTTAAATGAATGGATAGCTGAATTGATTTTGCTTTGGCTATTATTTTATTTTTTAGAATGCTGCGAAGCTCCGGTGTATCGTAGAATTTATTTTCATCGTAAGCTTCTTCCATAGCCCGCTTAACCATATCGTCTGCCAGGGCCTGGTTGCCACCATTAAGCATACGGGCGAAGCGGGTAAGAAGGTCGTTGTATTTAACGATTAACTGAAGCATAGCATAAGACGGACTGCTCATAAAAAGTAATTTTTAAAAAGTGGGTAATTAGATAACGAATCAGGAATTATACAGGATTTTTTGGCTTGCAGGCAAAGAGGATTTGCGGCAGATGCAGAGGTTTTGATGTGTAATAAACTTTCATATCGGGTTCGTTAAACCGCTTTGAAAGCCTCGTTGATAAGTGGGATTTTTGCCAGGAAATATATTGGCGTGGAACTCAACTTACCGCTATTAAGGTACCTTGGAGAACCTGCACACGAATAAGTAAGCCCACGCCAAAGACGTGGGCATTCAACTCATTATCCCGTGTACTTTTGAAATTTCCAAGGTTTCAATAGCGAGACTCAAAGCGAATGCTTCAATTAGTTAGTAAAGTATTGCATATTAATTATGCCCTGCAAAGGACTTAATTTTTATGCAACTTTTCAAGCTGAATTTACATTGCTTGTGAACATATTCACGAATCAAATATAATGATTGTACAATATTAAACATTATTGAACCGAAAATATAGATATTAGTACACAATATGTACATTTTATTGTACAAATCTGTACTTTTCTTTACATCTGTTGAAAAAAGATAAAAAAAATACGATTCATCGGGGAGAATTATTAAAACGGGTTGCCGAAACTTCCGGTCTTGGTGTGGAAGAAATTGTAGCCCGTATGAATTATGCTTCCAGGAATACCTTTTACAATCACACAAAAAAAGAAGATCTGTCACTTGCCATTTTATTACGGTATTCGAAAGTATTCCGGTACGATTTTTCGGCAGATGTAGCAGAGATAAATGATTTTATTGTACAGGAAGAAGAGCCTTCTTATCTGCCTCCCCCGCTAAACCTGGTCGATGCAACAAGCCAGCGTGATTTTTACCACAAACTTTATATGGCCCTTCTCGAACAGGTAAGGCAGCTGGAAAAAGAAAATACCGCTTTAAAAAATGATAAGCCCGGATTAAAAAGAGATAGTTAGCCCATACTTAGCAAAAGTAATTTCCGCCTTATTTAAACTGTCAGCTTTTTTTACCGGAGACAAAATGAAAACCACCACCAGAGAAACAAGGAGCGCTTCCAATACAAATTGTTTTCTCCTATTACCTGCCACCGCGCCCTCAATTAATCTACCTCACTACAAAAGCTATTCAGGCATCCCGCAACATCACCCCGGTTTGTGAAACTCGTAAACTATAACGTTCCTTGCTGTAATACCAATTAGTGTGTTTTATGAATAAGGCAACAGCAACAAGGCTAAACATGCTACAAAAAGCATTTGAACTTATATATGAAAAGGGTTACCGGGCCACTAGTATTGACGACATTATTGCCACCACGCAGGTGGTGCGTTTTATTACCATTTTAAAAATAAGGACGAAATGGGAACGGCTATAATAAGCGAGTTACCGAAACCTGCATTTTCTGCCAGTTTCCTGGTATCGCTCGTCAGTGGCAAAGATCCGCTGGAAAATGTGTACCAGGGGGTAGAACGCCTGCTGATGAAAAACGATTTTTTAAAAGTACATCACGGTTGCCCGGTGGCCAACCTCACGCAGGAGATGACCCCCTGGCACGAAGCATTTAGCAAGGCATTAAATGAAATTACGCAGCAATGGCTAACGGCAATGACAACGGTTATTGCTTATAAACCCGGATGCAATCCGGCAGAACTATGCGGCATCAAGTGATCCGCCAAAGGGCCGAACACTTGCCACAGAGGAGGAGTTGGATCACGCCCCGCAAGACGCCCTGGAGGGGTTTAAAAGCCTGGAGGGAGGGCTGGCATTATTATAAAACGGGCATTTAATTGAATGGCCGAACCCCTAAGGGGTGACACCAAATAATATCACCCCTTCGGGGTTCAGTTATTTTCTCCATTACCTTTTCTTATAATCATAACATCCCTTCGGGATTAATTGAACAACGCAGCACATTGCTATTTTTTTTACCACCGTTAGTGTTCGTAAATTAACATAAGCCCAGGCCTCAAGGTAAACACGCCGACGTCCCCTACGCTTTCGGCATTGTCCGTTGTGTCGCCTGGTAAATCTGCCCTGATTCCAGAAATAACCCGCGACAGGTGTACCAGGCAATTATGCGGTGGAAGTTAAATCATCTGCATCGTATTGATAAAATTCATTGCTTATAAACCCGGGTACAATCTGGCAGAACTAGCCGGCATCAAGTGATCCGCCAGAGGGCGGAACACTTGCCAGAGAGAGGTTTGATATTAAGCTGCAAACTTTTGAGTGTTTACAAACGGAGTTTTCCTCTCTCCTAACGTTGAACATTATTTTCCTGAATCTCACGATGATTATTTCCCCAAACATTCATCCTATCCCAAATAGAAATTAGTTTTCGGGTACTTGGTGTTAATTTATATTCGACTTTTGGAGGAACTTCTGCATACAGCTTTCTTTCAATTAATCCATCTTTTTCCATCTCTTTTAAATGCAGAGACAGCATCCTGTCTGAAATATTGGGAATACATAATTTAAACTCCGTAAAGCGTAAATCTTTTTTTGATAATTTATGCAAAATCGTCATTTTCCATCTACCCGCAAGAAGCGTAAGCGCATACATAGTTCCACATTCATTTTTTAAATAATCCCTGTTAACAGTATTGGTACTTGTAATCTTTCTTTTTCCCATTTCTAACAAAATTGTGAGTTGCTAACAACCGCCTGCTCTATTGCAAAGGTATCAAAACCATAATAGTTTTGCCGTCAACAAATTTATAAAGAAATGAAAATATTAATTGTGTTAGCACACCCGGAGGCAAAAAGTTTTAATTATGCAATGTATCAAACAGCTATTAAAACATTAAAAGAATATGGTCACGAAATAAAGGTTACTGACCTGTATTATATGAATTTTAATCCTGTTTACGACAGAAGTAATTTCACAACAATAAAAAATTCTGATTTTTTAAAGCTACAAATTGAAGAAATGCATGCCGCAGAAATGGACAATAGTTATGCTCCCGAAACTAAAACTGAGCAGGAAAAAGTAGAATGGTGCGACCTTATGATTTGGCAATTCCCTCTATGGCGCTTCGCCCCACCAGCCATTTTAAAAGGTTGGACAGACAGAATTTTTACATCCGGAAGGTTTTTCAAAGATGGGGGTTATTATGAAAGTGGAACAATGAAAGGAAAAAAAGCAATACTATCTGTTACTACAGGAAGCCCTGCTGAAACCTACACCAAAGACGGGTTTCACGGAGATATGGCCGGAATACTACGTCCCATAAACAGGGGCATTTTAGCATGTGTTGGTTTTTCGGTGTTAGAATCAGAAACAAATTATTCTGTAGCACATTTAACTGAGGTTGAAAGAAACACAGTTTTAGAAAAGTGGAGCATCCGCTTGAAAAATATTTTTAGTGAACCTACAATAAATGTAGGAAAATACTAAGCAAATGAAAACTTTTTTACAGGCACTAACTCTCGGGATATTAGCTTCATTGGCTACCTTAATTACATTTTCCGGAAACTTACCTACCTGGGTTTTGTTTTTGGGTTGGACAAGCTTTTTTTTGTTCGGTAAAAGCATAAAATCTTCATTTTTTATTTATATCCAACAGTTACTCGGAATTTTCTTAGCCATTTTTATTATAGCTTTTGGAAATCTTTTGATTGAAAAATTAAGTTCAGTGTGGTTTCATATTTCAGTATTAATTGTATTGACAGCTATGTTTTATTTATCCAAATTAAAAACATTAAACATTCTTCCTGCTTACTTTTTAGGAATGATTATTTGGTTTGGCCTAAATACAGCTCCGGCTTTTGTAGAAATAACAAAAACAGGTATTGCACTTTTTGCGGGATTTGTTTTCGGTTGGATAAACAATACTGTGAATAAAAAATTTACACACGGAAGCTAAAAAAATCCTGGAGGGCTGGCATTATTATAAAACGGGCATTTAATTGAATGGCTGAACCCCGAAGGGGTGACACTAAATAATATCACCCCTTCGGGGTTCAGTTATTTTCTCCATTACCTTTTCTTATAATCATAACATCCCTTCGGGATTAATTGAGCAACGCAGCACATTGGTATTTTTTTTGCAGTTGTTGCTGTTCCTCCCTCCGAATAAGCCAACACTGCAACCAGCACAAACCGATGGGTAGTGTTTTAACCCGCATCGCTTTCATTGTAAACTAACTAAATTGCTTTGAAAAAGAGATGTTTATTTGAAAACTTAGCATACGAAATAATTATTGTTAACCTTCTGCCGCTTGATGCTGACCGGAGACAACTCCGGCCTTGTGCGGGTGGCGGCGATGGCCTGCGGGCATTGGAAGACATGAAACGCCAGAAAACCAAAATTGGAAAAGAACAATGGTGAAATACAACCGCGCAAAAAAGGTAAATTGTAGTCTGGCATTTACGAACTTCTAAATAGAAAAATGCGAAAACTAAATAGCTGAATATCGGTTGTTGTAAGTTTTAGGAAAATTGAAAAGGTTCGTATAATATTGTGTTGGCACAAATACGGTAGCCGTTTTATACTTTTAAAACTAATTGAACAAAATACTTAAACAGGAGATTTTATATACTTTCACCAAAATTTTTGTAGCATGACACTAAATGAAATTTTCTTAATTCTTGCAGTAATTATTGTTTTGACAACTCCATATTTTCTTTTGAAACGAACAAAACAACCATTGACCACATACATTAAATTAACGGCAGGGCTATTTCTACTAATTTTAGTATGGTTTTTTGCTCCCGCCGAAACTTCAATAGCCATTAAAGTACTTATGTCCACAATAGTAGTTTCCAGCGCTATCAATACCGTAAAAGAATATTTGAACTATTCAAGAATTTCCAGGAGTGGTCACTCATAGTTGATTTCAAGTCGACATCACTTTCCATGACTTAATACAAGCTGGTATAATAAAATACAGACATGGAATGTAGTAAGTGCTAATTTTAATTGACAAAAAATACTTCTGCCAACATTGGTGTTGCTGCAAGTGGGACGTTATAAACTATCCCACCTGCGGCAATACCCATACCTTGGCGGTCAGGCAGAGAAAAACCCAAAGAATTTCAGACAAAAGACGAGAAATGTTCAAAAAATTAATAGATAATAAAAAGCTTGGCGGAGTTATCTGCCTGATTTGGAAAGATGGACAGATTATTTATCAGGAAAGCCAGGGATACAGGAATATGGATACCCATGAATTAATGACCATGGACACCCTTTTCCGAATTGCTTCCATGACAAAACCGATTACTTCAGTACTCACCATGATGTTGTGCGAAGAGAAGAAATTAAATCTCGACGATCCGATAACGAAATGGTTTCCCCAATTCAGGAATATGAAAGTCCTGAAAAATCAGTCTGGGGAATTCGAAGATGCAAACCGGCTCATTACTATACTGGATTTACTAACACATAGAGCAGGTTTTACATATAGTGGATTTCAGAGAGGGAAACTGAAAGATGACTACGATGAAGTTTTAGGAGGCGACATAGATACAGAACTTACCAATGAACAATGGATAAACGGGTTGGCCAGTTTACCCTTGGTAAGTCAGCCTGGTGAGCTATTCAATTACGGCAAATCTACTGATTTGCTGGGTATCCTCATTTCAACGATAGAAGGAAAAAAACTAGGCAAAGTAATGGAAGAAAAAATATTTAATCCATTAGGAATGACAGATACCTTTTTTGATGTTCCCAATAACAAAAGGAACAGGTGTGCTTCAAATATTGGTTTTGACGAATCAGGAAATTTAATAAACCTTGAAACCGTTCCATCAAAAATGGCTTTCAAAGAACGCCCCCCCAATTTAGAATTTGAAGCAGGCAGCGGAGGACTCTGGTCAACCATTGGCGACTATTTAAAATTTGCAAAACTTTTTGTAGAAAGCGGAAGTTCAGATGGTATACAAATTTTAAAACCGGAAACAATTCACTTTATGTGTTCCAATCAACTGACCGATTATCAAAGGGAACATTCAACATTGCTGGGTTCAGCAATGTTCAGGGAACATTATGGCTTTGGCCTGGGACTTGCCGTGGTATTGAAAGAAAGCAATGTATCTATGCCCTGTGCGGGCTCCATTGGCTCAGTTGGTTGGCCGGGTGCATATGGTGGCTGGTGGACAGCAGATCCAGTTAAAAAATCGGTTTCCATATTTCTAACCCATAGTATGACAGAACTAAAACAACTTGCACAGGGTATTGGATTTGAATTATATGAAGCAATTGACATTTTTTCAAATTCTGGCAAAGAGAATATTCAACTAATAATTTGAACACAAATAGGAAGCCCGAACCGCTAACAATGCATTTGCAAAATACAGGGCTGGGCATTGGGACTTCACCAGCAACATGCCAGCAGTGGTTTGGGGCTGGACTCTTTCTAATAAACTTTTCGTTAATTTCGTAATCGTATTTCTCATTAGTATTTCCACCGGGCGGGACCAGCAATGAATTCCCTGTACTATCGCAAATGCAAACCGTTGTATGCTGTGCTAGTGGATGCGGGTACTATTTGAATTACCTAATGAAAATATAAAATGAAAGCAATAGTTTTAAAAGAATTTGGTGGTACGGAGAACTTTCAAATTGAAGAAGTTGAGACGCCAAAAATAAAGGAAGGAACTGTAAAAATAAAAATCAAGTCCGCAGCTTTTAATCCCATAGACTTCCAAATGCGAAAA
>JACMKX010000032.1 GCA_014379905.1 Ferruginibacter sp.
AACTAATAATTCCGGCTCAATCAACACAACTACTTCAGCTTGTTGTACTGCACCTTCTATTCCAACAGCCAATGCTGCGACCAGTATTACAGCTACATCATTCCAGGCTAACTGGAACAATGCCAACGGTGCTACTGCATACCTGCTGGATGTGGCTACCAATTCTACATTCACAAATCTGGTCACCGGATTTAGCAACCTAAATGTAGGAAATGTAATTTCCACAAGCGTTACAGGCCTTGCCTGCAATACAACTTATTACTACAGGGTAAGAGCCAGCAATATTTGTGGAACGACTAATAATTCCGGCTCAATCAACACAACTACTTCGGCTTGTTGTACTGCACCTTCTATTCCAGCAGTCAATGCTGCGACCAGTATTACAGCTACATCATTCCAGGCTAACTGGAACAGTGCCAACGGTGCTACTGCCTATCTGCTGGATGTGGCTACAAATTCCACATTCACAAATTTGGTTACTGGATTTGGCAACTTGGATGTAGGCAATGTAATTTCCAAAAGCGTTACGGTCCTTGCCTGCAATACAACTTATTACTTCAGGGTAAGGGCAAGCAATTCTTGTGGAACGAGTGGGAACTCTGGTCCGATCCAAGTGGGGACTTCTTCTTGTTGTAGTATTTTTATCATACCAAAAATCACTATTTTTCAAACCTATTGTCTTGACAGCACTATTATCGTTCACTCATCCGTGACAAATGGGGGAACAGCCCCGTCATTTACCTGGCAACAAAGAATAAATGATATATCAAATTGGCAGAACGTGCCTGGCGGTAACAACGACACATTAAAACTTGTAAACCAAACAGCGGGTATTCAACTAAGATGTATCCTGAAATCTAATGCAAATTGTATTTCTCCTCAAACTGTTATTTCGGATACATTAACAGCAAATTGTATATCAGGATCATTGCCTAATATAGATTGCCTTGAAGACTTCTTGGTTGTACCAAATCCAAATAATGGTTTATTCACTGTAAAAATTGTGCTAAGCTGCCCAAGAAAAGTAGGCTTTAGAATTTTAAATGCTTTGGGACAAATTGTATATCAAATCGAAGAACAAAAATTATCGGGCACGAATACCAAAAAAATAGATGTTCAAAAGTTAAATGGGGGTGTTTATTTTTTCCAAACTGTAATTGAAAATCGTTCTTTTACAAATATATTATTTATAAATCAATAAAAACTGTCTTCATTTTAGTTTTTGTCAAAAATAAATCCGCGCAAATAAAGGTGCCAATATTGTGAAGAATTACATTTTGCGCTTCGTTAAGAACATAAGTATGGATTAGTATTTATTAAATATTTAAAAAATAATTGCCATTTTGGCTTTGGCTTATTGAATGTTACTTCTGTTTGGGTGCTGATAACAGGTAGTTTTTTGACATCTGTTATTTTGCAGGCGGCTATTGTTTCTGCATCAAGATCCAGTTTTAACTGAAGGCTGGGATTATAGTCATCAGTAGTTAAAAAGCGTTTGTGCCTACTGCCAAAAATCATTTTCTTCATTTGTGCCAGTTGATTCTGCAGGCTGTTAAACCGTATATCCAGATCACTATATTTTATATGCAATTCAATTATAAAATTTTATAACCCGTTATGTTATCCGCTGGTTGCATATTATTTGCAAAGCTACAAGGGATAGAAACTGTTGAGCATAATTTGAGGATGAATAGCATTTTAAAAATGATTTTAAAAAAGCTGGCCTCAGGAGCAGCGTATACCGAAATTACTTTACCCTTGCATAGGGATATGCCACGCATCAGGCTATCATTTTTTTTTGGATACGGATGACCTACAAACTTCTTTGTTATCGCTTGTGATACTGAATTTTTTTTTCTATGCCACCCCTTGTAATATACTGCTATTGCTGCTAAGTAAGAGCTATGCTTATGGTGGTTTTCCAAAATGCAGGAAGCTCGTTAGCGCCAATTCCCAGGCACTTATATTAAAACGACAAACCATCGCCTTCCCATAATAGCATCTTTACCTGATTGCGACTTTTATTGATGAAAATAAACGCAGCCCCGCTCAGGTCATCAAGTGTCATCTGCGATGATACAATGCCGCAGAACTTATCGAACCCTTTCGCATGTCAGTATGATGGTGTATAAATAATTAAATAATAACGGACAGCGGGTGAAAGATGTAGCAAAGCCTTAGCTTATTATAGCTTTTTATAAATAAGGCAGCAACAGGTTGGTGAAATAATATGCGGTGACCTTAAGGCAGCAATACTTCAATCTCTGCTTTAGACTATACATTTTGTGAATGAAGTTTTATAAAACCCTTTGCAACCGGGGTAACGGGACGATCGTTTTGCAGGTAATAGCATTAGTACCAATAATAAAATTGATGTGCAGCCATCTGCTCTTGTTCACAAAAGGCTTTCTGGCTTAGCCCGCCTTGTTGCCAGTTTTCTATTAATGAAAAACGTAACCTTGCAATATTAGATAATCGCTTCCATGGTATTTTTATCTTTAGTGCGCGAAAATATTGTAGATAATTAAAAATTCTTAGACGTTGCTTGCCGATGGCTTACGTAACTACTGCGTTTGTTGAGAAAGATGCATACATCATTATTAACTTCTCTTTCCAGTACATTGTTTCCATAGAAGATTATGCGATTTAGGATCGTTTTCAGCATAATCCTGCACGTTTAGAACGTCTGCTTTTTTGCGTGAAGTATTCATTTTTAAATTGTTGAATAAAATCATGTCCTCTACTTTATTTTAATTCAATCTTCTCAATACAGCATCTGATTTTTAACATCATCTTCATTAAGACCTGTGTGTTCACAGAATTCTTTGATAGAGATAAACTCCCACCTCTCCTTCCCTAATTTTTCCCGGATTGATTGCAGGATTTTACGGGCCGTTCTTTCTTTACGGCCTGTGATGTTCTCTACATCTTTTGCATAGATGACTATGCGTTTTGTTCCTATTTCCTGCAATGTCGGCATGAACGGCAGCGATATTTTTTGTTTAACAAAAGCCTTATTAGCATTGCTTTTTAAACTTAAAAACTAAAGTTATGAAAAGCTTTTTATTACTAACATTTTTGGCAACCGCTTTTACCGGATTTTGCCAGCAAAATTGCCTGTTAAATATGGTGACCGATGGTGACAGCTACCGGGCGTTTATAAATGGTAAAGAGCAGAAAGTACAATTACTGCATGTTGATGCCCCGGAAATTGGTCAGTACTTTGGAAAGGAATCCAAAGATGCTGTAACTGCGCTTATGGAAGGCCGTATGGTGGAACTGACCCTTCATGATTTTGATTTGTACAACAGGCTGGTAGTAAGTATCCGTGTAAACGGAATGAGCCTGGACAGCCTGTTAATTGCCAATGGATGGGCTGTTTATGACTACAAATTTTCAGGTAATAAACAGCTCGCAGGTTATGAAGCGGAAGCAAAAATTAAAGGGGCCGGTTTATGGCAATGTGCCAGTACTATACCGCCCTGGATCTGGCGACAGCTTAACAAACGGGACAAACGGCATTACCAAAAATGCCGGTCTTTACCTGGACCCACAGTAAAGAGGGCGTAAAAAAAACTTCTAATTATTAATCTTTAAATTTTATTACAATGGCAAAGCAAAAAGGTATCATTAAACTAAAAGGTACGCTGGGCGATATTACCTTTTATAAAACGCAGGATGGATTCCTGGCACGCGAAAGAGGTGGGCTTGACGCAAGCCGCATCGCGACTGATCCAAACTTTCAAAGGACGCGTGAAAATGGTGAAGAATTTGGTGCTGCGGGAAAGGCCGGTAAAATGCTTCGTGCATCATTAAGGGCTTTATTGCAAAACACTTCCGACAGCCGTATGGTGGGCAGACTTACCCGGGAAATGATGAAAGTAATCCAGGCTGACCTTACGAGTGTTCGTGGTAAACGTAATGTTATTGATGGGGAAGCTGAACTCCTGGAAGGTTTTGAATTTAATATTCGCAGTAAGTTGGGTTCTACTTTATATGCACCTTTCAGCGCTGCAATCGACCGGGTGGCCGGCACTTTGACCGTAGATATCCCTTCCTTCATTCCTATCAACATGGTGGCAGCACCGGGCGGCAGTACTCATTTCAAAATTATATCTGCCGGTGTATCTGTTGATTTTGAAAATGAAAGTTTTGAAGTGGACACCAATGAAAGTGAACAAATTGCCTGGAATAGTGTGGCTACCGGTGCAATTAGTCTTGCAAATACCATTGCTGCAAACAACACCAATCCATTATTCCTGGCACTGGGAATTGAGTTTTACCAGGATGTTAATGGAGTTAGCTATGCTTTGAAGAATGGCTCCTACAACGCATTGGCGTTGGTGAAAGTGAATGGTGTTTAGATGGAAGAAGATACTGGATGGTGGATGCTGGAGGATGTGTCCGGATGTATTGGTTATAGTGAAAACTACTATCTCAGTATCTTCTTTTATTTTCCGATACCTGCTTCTTTATAAAGCAGAAGAAAAACGAGGAACGATTAATTGGTTTAAAATATTCATATATGGAGCAGCATTATTTTGATAACACTACAAAGGCAGGGACCGGAACAGGGACCTTGCTAACCATATTTGTAAATATCCATAGTGCGGATTTACTCAAAACGGCGATACTTGCTGCAATAGGTGCCGTGGTTAGTTTTTGTGTTTCGATATTGCTCAAGGCTTTCATTAAGCGGATCAATAAATAATCATTCTGTTTGTTATGGTGATCATCGGGTGGTTATAAAGGTTTCAGTTTTTACTGAGGCCTTTTTTTATGCTTGGTTGTTTTTACAAATATTAAGGATAAAATAAAAAGGGCCTACCCTACCAGCGGGTATACCCAGGGTGAAGCGCCAGCCTTAAAAAGGTAAAGCTGCAAACTGGCGCCGGCCTGATGGAAAGCACCAGATATACCAGCCACAACACTTAAGGTGGTAAACTGATACACCTGGTAATGGCCGGTAATAAACCCGATGGCGACGAAAATGCCTGCTAAAGAACGAAGGCTGAATGGGAGGAACGGGAAATAAACCACTGCTGACCGGGCATACTGAAATGTGCCTGCGGGTAATAATACGAAGTTGCTTTTGCATGAGTGAATTTTTAGAAGCATCACTCAACGAAGGCGATAAAAAAACCAAAAGGAAACGGAATAAATGATGGGGCTGTGCGTTAGGACGGACATGCCCCTGCGGGTCAGACAGGGTTTATGCCGTAAGCTTTTGGTGTTTTTGTGGGGGTTGTGTAGATGGCCGCCGTAGTTATCTTAGCTTTCTAAAAATCACTTAGGCAAAACGGTTTATTACTATCTGCGGGAATATTGGCCAGTAAGTATTGTAATATCAAGTCTATCTTTAGTCTTTGCACATTTGATCCAGTAAAAAACTAAACTGCAATTGGCATTTTGATTACAAATGATATAACACTCAGCGGCTCTCCTTGCGATAAATTTTACCTGGCATTAAGTTTTAATGCCGTTTTGAATGAAGTAATTGCGAATTAAATATTCCTGTATTGTTGCGGTTGATTTGAGAATTTGCTCCATGTTGTTTTTGCGTTGTTCTAATAATTCCAATTGGTGTAAAATGATTTTGAATTGCTCCCAATGCGGGTAAATAATATTTGCTGCAGTCATAATCACATCCCTTGTTTCCTGAAGATTGATAAAGGGAATAACAGAACCCCGGTGAACTATTTTAAAACTTTGTGCTTTAAACAAACC
>JACMKX010000033.1 GCA_014379905.1 Ferruginibacter sp.
ATAAGCAATTGAATTAATAAAACGTAAGAGGTTTTATACATTTTTTTACACAACATTGACACACCCGGTTGAAGGGGTATTTAATACAGTATTTTTACCCTGTAAAGTTACCATAACAATGCGCTTAAGTAAATACAAATATCTGAATCTCTTGTTGTTAGGTGCAACAATGGGAATTACCACTTTTGCACAAACCAGCTTTAATTTAAAATTTAAACGCTCGGCTGTTTATGCCGGTATTGAGGTAGGCTCCAAAGGCGTTAAATTGAGCGTGATAGAAATAGAGAAAAAAACAGCTGAAGCGGGTAATTTCAACAGCCTTAAAGACAGTGCTGTTAACACAGATTTTATCAGCTTTAATGAACCCACATTTGCGGCAACTTTAAATGCTTTAACGGGTTTGTATCAACAGGCGTTAACGGTTTATAAAATTCCTCCCAATAATATTTTTACGGTCATGAGCAGTGGCGTAAAAGTGTTATCAGAAAAAGAAAACAATAAAGCCTGGGTACAAAAATTAACTGATTCTTTCCGTTTTCGTATAAGCGAACCCCAACGTTCTTTTAAACTGGTGAGTGTTCAGGATGAAGCAAGGTTATCCCATTTAGGCATAGTGCCGGAGGCAAAAAGATTTTCTACTTTTTTAATTGATATAGGAAGCGGCAACACAAAAGGCGGATATTTTCCCAATATTGATATAAGCAATATCCGCTTGTTTGAATTGACCTGGGGAACAAAAAGTGTAAGCAATGCTACAGAAAAAAGAATGGAAAATGACCAAAGTCTTGCCAACTACCGCAAACAATTGTTTCGGGTGCTGGAAGGAAGTGCCAACCAGGAAATTGTATATGCCATTAATGTAAGCGGTGCTTACAACATGAGTGATAATATTGCCTTCAGCGGGGGGATTGCCTGGGCACTGGCCAATTTAATTCACCCGGAATTGAACGCAGATGATGTGGTGCCTGTTACCTACAATGAAGTAGAACAATTTTATAACCGCCTGTACGAAGATTTTTCAGCTTACAGCCCGGATGTATTGGTGAATAAAATTCAAACAACAGAAACGGAAAAGAAAACGATAGCTGCCGTGCTGAAAAATGTTCAAAAAGTGTTTGATCAAAAAGCGTTGATGGCCGGAACCGGTTTGTTGCTCCGCATCATGCGCCAGTTTGAAGGTGTGTACGAACAAAAACAATTTTATATGGTCAAAAACGGGCAGGTAGGATGGATATCAGCTTATGTGGATCAACAAATTGTTTCCCAATAAATTTTAAATGAACCTAAAGGAGTCCCGCATATCTTTTTTATTGCTTTTTTCATTGTGCCTGCTACTGCTGGCATTCATTATTCTTTTTGCGTGGGGCTTCATTTATTACCGAAATGCGGCGGAAACAGCAAAAGCGCAACCAACCATTGTTATTAAAGATTCTTCATTCATTGCCGCAGCGGTGAGGGACTCCTTACAAAAAATGTACAGCAATACCTGGGGCCAGCTAAATCAGCAGCTGGATGCGGCAAAGAGCAATGCAGATTCTATACAAGGAAATTTAGAGGTGAAGTACGAGGAATTTTCGCAGATAAGAATTGAAATAGCCCGCATTTTAGAAGCCAATAAAACACCTACTCAAATGGAGACTGCCCGCATAAAGCTGGTAGAGCTGCAACTCCGCCTGGATGACTGGCGAAAAAAATACAACGATGTTGCGGCAGAAAATGCAAGGCTTAGCGCATTACTCAGGCAACTCGCTTCTTCTGCAACAGTTGGCCGGGCAACATTGCCATCCTTGCCTGTAGCCAACGTTGTTACTGCCGGCAACCGAAACACGGAAACAAATGTACCGGCCATGCAGGTACAGGCCTGGCAGCTAAAAGCAGAGGAAGATAATGACAGGATAAGATTAAGAGGCAGCCTGGATGTAACCAATAATGATAACAATTCTGCTGTTGAAATGTTTGTGGTGATATTACAACCTGACGGGAAATTATTGAAACAATCAGGTTGGGATAGCGGTAGTTTTGAAACAAGAGAAGGTACAAAGATATACAGCTGTAAACTTCGGTTCGATTGCGCCAAAGGCGAAAATAAATCATTGAATTTTTCTGTGCCTTCCAACAATTTTCAAAAAGGTATGTACAGCATACAGGTGTATCATAAGGGCGTGATGGTAGCCCGTGGAAACAAAAGTATTTCCTGATGCTGCAACCTGTACTTCATTATTTCCTTCACCTGGTTTTCCCAATACTGGTAGCCTTTATTTTTTTTAGAAAAAATTTATGGAAAACTTACCTTGTTTTTTTATTGACGATGTTGGCAGACCTTGATCATTTACTGGCCACCCCTGTATTTGATGCGGGTCGATGCAGTATTGGCTTTCATCCCCTTCATAGTTATTGGGCCATTGCGATATATGTTTTATTGTTATTTCCCAAACAAACAAGGATCATTGCCATTGGCTTGTTAATGCACATGATGGCCGATGGTATTGATTGCTGGTGGATGAATTGTTGCCCTTAAATTTATCGTTGCAGCATTACCAGCTTTCCATCCATGGTAGCCGCAAGCAGCCTGTTGTTGGGTAGGAGTGTAATAGTATTCACCATTGAATGATCAATTTTATAGGTCCACTTTTTTTGCTGCGTGGTAAGATCGAGACAATAAACCACTCCATTTTTAGTTCCAAAATAAAGAAGGTTGTTTTCTTCTTTTAGCATAGAGGGAGCATGCTCATAACCAAAACCTGCATTTATTTTTTTAGCCGCTATTTGCGGCTCAGCAGATGCATTGTATAATACAACAGTATCCTGCATGCTTTTCCCGAAAATGGTTTTGCCATCTGTAGCTATACCAATTGATTCGCGCAGGCCGCCATCTTTGCTTCTCCATTGTGCTTTGCCACTTTCAACATTCAATGCTGTGATGAACCTGTCAGGCGCTACAATGTAAACAATTCCATCAGCCGCAACAGGGATGCAGGCGGCAGGGGAGAAGTGGCGCACAGAAGAACCGTTGTTCCATTTCCATAACAACTTTCCCGTGCTGCTGTTAATGGCGTAAAGATTTCTATCCCAGGCGCCAAAAATAAGTTTGCCCTCATACAGCAAAGGTTTGCTCATTACGGGTCCCTGCAAACTATCAAACTTCCAGATATTTTTGCCGCTTGATAAATGAATTGCCTCGTAACTGCCGCCGCTTCCACCAATAAAAACAGTATCGCCATTGATCAACGGCGAACCCATTACTGCAGCATTCATATTGTATTTCCAGGCCAGTTTGCCATTTTTTACAACAAGGCAATAAAGGTTTCCATCGGCAGAACCAACTACCACCAGTTTACCATCAGCCGCAGGAGACGAAAATATGGCCCCTTTGGAATGGTATTGCCATTGCGGTTTGCCGTTAACAGCATCCAGTGCAAAGATGTGCCCGTCCTGGTTGCCGGCAATAACCAAACCGGCGGCTTCGCAGGGGCTGCTAATAATATTGGCAGTAGATGAATAAGTCCAGGAGGATTTTACGAGGCCTGCATAGGTTGCATTCATGGAATAATCAGGGCGCGTAAACTTTTTATTGCCATCATATTTTTTTGTGCTGGTAGAAAAGCTATTCCATTTTTTCAAACCTTCTATTCCTGGTCTTTTTATAAAAAAGAAAACGGAGTCTTTTTCCACCTGCACAATATTGTACCCGCCCAAACTGTCTTTTGCTCTCAGGTTAGATCGGCCCATCACTCCAGTGATGTCTTCAAAATTCATCGATTTGTTGGAATGACCGTGACCACAAAGTACAGCCCAGGTATTGTGCTGTTTTAACCTCCCGGTTATTTCGTACCAGTTATCCATGCCATCATCCATAGGGTAATGATTAAAGAAGATCAATGGCTGGTCTTTGCGTACTTTTTTTAATTCCTTATCCAGCCAGTTTAGATGGCTCCTGGGGATATGCCCGTCACTCATACGTACATAGGGGCCGGAGGCACAACCCATAAACCGGATACCCTTGTGTTCGAAACTAAATTTATCATGTCCAAATACATTGCCGAATTGCTGGCCGCCGCTTTCGCTCCAGCCTGTATCGTGGTTGCCGGGAATGATATAATATTTTATTTGCAAACTATCGAATATTTGTTTGGCCAATGCCAGTTCCTTGTTGCTGCCCAATTCTGTTATGTCGCCTGTGATCACCACAAAATCAATATCCTTCATGGCATTAATATCACTGATAGTACGGCGAAGGTCTTCTTCGGCACTGCCATTGGGTGAGCCGATATGTGTATCGCTTAAGAAAGCAAATTTAAAATTTTTATGTTGCGCAAATGCTGAAAAGGAAACAAGCAGCAATACAACAGGCAATATTTTTTTTATCATGGCAATAAATTGATCGACTTTTTATATTAATAATTTATTATTGATGCTCCAGGTCTTTTATTTTACTCCTTGCTTCTTCATATGCCGGGTTCAGTTTTAATGCTTTCCTATACCAATCCAATGCGGCTTTTTTTTTGCCCAGCGCTTCATATGCTTTTCCAACACTATACAAAGGAAGCTCTCTTGTTGGAAAAGCTGCCGAATTGTTTTCATAAATGATCCTGGCATCATCATATCTTTTGAGGTTATACAATTCATCGCCCAGCTGGTTCATGGCCAGCCAGTCAATATAATACCTGGCCGTGTCTGCTTTCATTTTATTGTGAGCTATTAAGGCTTTGGTGGCGTTATCTTTTGTAAGCAGTGTTGCCATTGCCTTGTGTACAGGCTGTTTAAGGGAAACAGGTTTATCGTACAATACTTTGATGAGATTGCCGGCTATTCCAAAAAAATGTGTGGGAGAGCTGTTGCATAAAAAAACCACCAGGCTGTTGGAAGAAGGAATGCGTATCATAAACGATAAAAAGCCTTCGGTCATACCAAGATGATAGTTGGCAAAAACGCTATCGCCTGAACTATACTTAAAATTTTGATTGAACCATCCAAAACCGTAGCGCCAGGGCCGTATACCGGGTGTGAACATTTCATCCGTCAATTTTTTATTGAGTAAAGTACCATGGCTGATAGCAGTATGTAGTTTAAAAAGATCTTCTACAGTGGAGTACAAATCACCGGTTCCCATGGTATTTGACTGGTCCCGGAAATCGGAACTGGTAAAGTTTCCCAGGCTGTAATCATAGCCTGTTGCTCTCTTAGGTACTATTTGTGTGTGAAAATAAGAGCCGGAACTGTTCATCCCTGTTTTATCAAAAATATCTTCTTTCATCAATTGCGAATAGGTTTTGCCTGTTACTTTTTCCATGATGTATCCCAGCGTAAAGTACCCCCAACTGCTGTAATAATAACTGCTGCCGGGTTCAAAAACAAGAGCGGAGTCCATGTAAAGCTTTATGTAATCTTCCCTGGAAAAATTTTGCCTGCTGATGATTGGAAAAAAATCTTTGATAATATCGTAGTTAGGTAATCCCGAACTATGGCTTAACAACTGGCGGATGGTAATGCGGCTGCCATTTTTTTTGGAGAAAGAAGGAATATAATCGGAAATAGTTTTATCGAGGCTTATTAATCCTTTTTGTACCTGTATCAGCATCAGTATAGCCGTGATGGGTTTTGATACAGAGCCTATCATAAATTTAGTATCGGTAGTGTTGGAGATATTCCATTCCCGGTTGGCCATTCCAAATGCGCCTTTATAAATTACTTTGCCATTTTGGGAAACTAATACCGATCCGTCAAACATGTTGAAATCATGATAGGTTTTCATGATCTGCTCCAGTTGTTTTTGTTTATCCTGGGCATGAATCTTTAACGTGCAACAAGAAATAACGGTTACAACTATCAACTTTTTCATAATGCTATATTTAGCGATTGATCGCAGCGGCGAACAGCAACGTTGTTTAAAGTTGATGTTTTTTATTGTGAAAACAAAACCGGGATAGTCGTAGTGTCTCAGTTTGAAAAAGCTGTCAGCCTGAGCCTGGCGAAGGCGAAGTTGAAAAGTGGGTGTATTCCGGTTTCGACAGGCTCAACCTGACAACTATTCGAGGTACTAAGCAATCTCAATGACCACTATCATCATCCGGTGCAGTTCTCCCGGCTTATTTGCCGCAGGCGTAAAGTGTATACAACTGAGGTATCAACAGAGGAATACCTGGCTTATACAACAGAGGAAAGAGAAAGTGAAAGTGCAGGCGGCAGGTCTTAAATTTGGAAGTATCGAAAAAGGAATTGCATCACTAACAATTAAAATAATAGTTATGCAGTACACTATTTTTTGTTTTTTGTTGCTGACACCGGCATGTCAGCAATGGTGGAAGATTCTAACAAAGCCATCGCAATACTGCTGGAAAAGAAAGAAGAAGCCATTAAAAAAACAGATGTATGGAAAATGTATGTTGGTGAAACCGGCAGCGGCGACAAGGATAAATGGTACAAATACACTCACCCCGATGATTATCCAAATGATGATGGCTTTTTTGCAAGTGTAGGTAATGACATAAAGTTTGCCTTTGCAAAAGCCTCCTTTAATTTCGTAATTCTATCAAGCAATGGATGAGTGAAGTGTAGAGGGTATTGTTTGAAGCTACATCACTTTGCATCAATACCATCCGAACGTTTTACTTGATTGTCCTCGCTATTTTAGGGCCGCTTGTTTTTGGCATTGCTGTATTTGATGGATTTCAGCATACATTAACTGTATGGATAGCCCGACACATAAATATTTTTCTTTGGCTACAGGTTTCTAATATTTTCGGCAGCATCATTGGCAAAATTCAGGAAAATATGCAGAAGGTTGACATTACCCAGGTACAAGATTACGGCGATACATTTTTTTCTCCAACAGACACAGCTTATTTAATCTTCATGATTATTGGTATTGTGGGCTACTTCACAGTACCAAGTGTGGCCAATTATATTGTTCATGCCGGTGGCGGAAATACACTGCTCTACAAGGTTGCCAGTCTTACTTCCGGCAGTTCCCGGAGTGTTGTTAGGTCAGTTTCATCTGGTGCCGGTATGTTGACAGATTCATTTGGCACTACAAGGTCAACTGTTGCTGGTAATATGGCATCAAATGGGGTTAGTGGTGGATATTTTAAAGAGTAAAGACAATGGAGGGTATATGAGAGATAAGGTGAGTGGGACGACGTGGGGTAATTTCTTTTACACAGTTCATGTTGTGCATTTGTGTCTATACCCGGAATTTGTCATTTTTTGTTGAATGCTGGTAGTATGTACTTTTTGATTAAGTCGTCACTTGGCGATTGAGTGTTATAGTTTCCACCTGTAATAACTGTCACCATATTCTGCTCTTCCCAAATGTAAATCTTCTGTCCACCGTTACCTTGGGCAGCCTTACCATAATACCTAACTCCGTCAGTATCTAAATATTTAATCCACCACAAATAACCATAATTAACACCTTGCACAACTGAATGTTTTTCCAAAGATTGTTGTACCCAATCTTCTGAAATTATTTGTTTCCCGTTCCAATTGCCTTTGTCAAGATAAAGTAACCCAAATTTTGCCATATCCCTTGGTCGTAAATAAACCTGGCAAAAGGTTTCAGAACTTGATTTGTCTGGTTTAAAATTCCATTTGAATTTGGAGATATTCAAAGGTGAAAACAGATGTACGTTTGCAAAATCTGGCAATAACTTGTTGGTTGATTTTTCAATAATACGTCCAAGTGTGATAGGATTTCCTGAACAATACATTCCTTTTCCACCTGGTGTGTCAACCATTGGTAAGTCTAAGGTGAATTTTATCCAATCATCGGAATTACTCATTTCGGTTTCGTTGCCTTCTGATTTTGGATTACTTACATCACAATCAAGTCCACTTTGATTTGTAAGTAGGTTTTCAATAGTAATTCTTTTTTTTGCTTCGGAATTATTCTCAAAATTATATTCGGGGAAATAGGAAAGCACCGTTTCGTTCTTACTTTTAATAAGTCCCTTTACTATTGCGATTCCTGTTAGTGCTGAAACAATGCTCTTTGATGCAGAACGCAATTCTTGTAAACTATCTTTGTTGTATTCATAAAAGTATTCTTCAAATACAAGTTTGCCATCTTTAATTATTAAAACACTATGAACGTTTGGATAAGTACCGTCAATAATTTTTCTCATCATTTGAGATAATAATGCTGTATCTAACCCCGACTTTTGAATATTCCCTATTTTTAAGCCGTCTTTATATTCTTTTGGTTCTTGGTATTTATAATTGAAGTTTTTAGCAGTTGTTAATCTCGGATACCAGATTGTCTTGGGGAAGAAAACGTTTTTGCTCAACAATTTAAAAGTGTCTTTACCTGAAATGTAACCTGCAATGGCTTTGGCCCTATTTCTAAAAAACCGAACATTTTCATTTGACATATTTAAAAACAAGTCTTTGCCGGAAGGGGTCAGCTTGTATTTACTTCCATTGATGACAGCATATAGCAAAGTGTCTTTTGGTGAAGCCGCTATTTTGAGTGTGGTATTATTAGCATATTCATACAAACCTTCAAATTCTCTTAGCTGTTGATAAGTTACTTTAAATGTCTGCTGTGAGAAACAGAAAAAAGTCGTAAGCGATAGTATTAAAAGCAAATATATCTTCTGCATCTTTAAATTATTAGTGTGTTGCATTGGCATTACGAAAAACAGATCAAGTATTGCCGAAGTTGCGGTCAAAGTTAAGGAGTCTTTAAAGTATTTAGCTATAGCAATTTTGGGAATACCGTGTTGTGCGAAGTTGAGGCTACTCGGACATTCATTCGCCGGCTTTTTTTGAATGGAGGGTATTGCGTCAGTGGCCGCAATGTCAGTTTAATTATTTGCGCTAATCTTATTCGGAGATGATCAGGATACCTTACATCCGGCGCCGGGTATCTATTTTTTTGCACAGAGCGAAACTAAATTCCTTAAATCTGTAGTTTATATTATATATAAAATTACTTACTCATTAATTTGCCTAAATTCCAACCAAAAACCTAACATTGGTTCAGGTGCTACAAATATACTTTTATAATTTTTACAATCATTACTCTTAGTATAATTGATATTTTCTTTTTTAAGATAGCAATTAATTTTTCAATTTCATGAACTTGAACAACAATACCTACTATGGGGTGATTTTTGATTTGTTGAACATTTTCAGGAAAAAAACTATTTCTCCTTGTTGCATAGTTGCTGACTCATTTGATTGAAAAAATGGACAGCAAAATTCTTTTTTTCAAGCTTATATTTAAGCTTGACAAGAAATTTATCCATTTATTTTTGTTTTTTGATGCTATCCATACAGCAATTAGTGAAAAGGCTGTGTTTTTGTGACTGAAATGTCCAGGTTTATCAGTTGGAGAAGAATTTCTATTACCACAAAATAACGCATGCAATTCACTGTTAAACGGAAAAGGCATTATTTTGCCTTCCAAGTTATATTTGATATTATTTTTTTGCAGTTGGTTATTTAATGCTTCAAAATTATCTGTAAAAAGTCCAACAAATGCAGGACCTGCTCCTTCCGAAATAAATTTTTTTATTCAGTGCTTAATATATCATTTCTATTAGTTGAGGTAAGAAGTTCCAATTCGGCGCCGTTATAAAATTTAATATGCTGGTTCCTGATTCCATGAAAATGAAATCTTCCTGGTTTTAAAGTAAAACCAAGCTTTTTAAATAAATCTGCTGGTCTTTCCAGATTTTCAACAGCAATAGGAATGTGGTCGAATCCTTTTAAAAAAGTTGGTGAAGGCGAAGTTGAAAAGTGGGTGTATTCTGGTTTCGTCCCGATCGCTATCGGGACAACCTGCCAACTATTTGTATTATTCATTTCAAACTGAGACAGTACCGTAGTAGTACTCCTCCAGCATGTGGCATCCGACCTTCATATACCACCCTAATTCAATTTCTTCCCCTGTCGCAGAAATGTCTGTGTTCTGGCGTGTAAAAGCCGTGACGTAAAATGGAATATCTTCGCCTGTAATAATATTTTTGCAATGAAATCAAATCATCAACAAATGGTCGCTTCTATCATAAAAGAAGCAAGAATTGTAAAAGGGTACACGCAGAAAGAGTTGGCTGAATTATCCAGTATCAGCATCCGGTCGGTACAGCGCATTGAAAATGCACAGATACAGCCCAGGAGTTACACTTTAAAACTATTATCTGCGGTTTTAAGTATACCCATGGAAGATATGGTTCAAACACCGGTTGCAGAAGAACCGATAATTGTTCCAGGCACAAGTCCGAAAATTATTTTGTCAGTGGGCTTAAGCATCGTTGCTGTGTTGCTTTACTGGGCATTTATAGAACAATCAGCCTTCCCGGAAACAGCTTTTGAATTCCTTTCCGGTACCGCGGTGTTTAGTGCCTGCCTCACCTTCCTGCTTTATTCTATGTGGAGACCAAAGAGCGACCGCTAAATTTTACTTATGCCTGGTATTATTGTACAACTCATTATTTCCTGGATCATCATCCGGCTGGTTGAAAAAAAAGATCTTTCTATCCTGAGATTATGGCCTTCCGGAAAAAAATTAGCCTGGTTTGTTTTGTTTTTCCTCGTTACTTCTTTTTTTGCTTCCAGTGGCTTCCTGTTAAGAATATATTATGGCGAACGATGGGTACTAAATCCTGTCTTCTCATTTTCACTATTAATGGATGGGCTTTGGTATAATATTAAATCTGTGCTGTATGAAGAACTGATCTTTAGGGGTGTATTGTTATACATCCTGGTCAAAAGACTGGGCATAAACACCGGGATAATAATTTCGGCTGTCGGTTTTGGTATCTACCATTGGTTTACGTATGAAATATTGGGTGATATAAAAATGATGCTGTTTATCTTTTTTATAACGGGTATTGCAGGATTGCTCTATGCATATGGATATGCTAAAAGCAATACTCTGTGGATTCCCATTGCTATACATCTGGGTTGGAATTTTACCAGGAATTTTATTTTTTCAGATGGAAATATCGGGAATGGGGTGCTCATTTATTCCAAACCAGCTTTTACAAGTACGGTGTCGCATTTTATCTATTACCTTATTGCTTATTTTCCAATGATGGGTGCATTGGGGATTAATTGGCTGATAATAAAGAAGAAATACAATGGCCCGGAAAAACAAAATACATCCTGGTAAAATAAAAAAACTTCGCATTAGCGAAGTTTTTTGTGCCCACGAAAGGAATCGAACCTTCACACCCTTGCGAATGGCAGATTTTGAGTCTGCTGCGTCTACCAATTCCGCCACATGGGCTTACTTAAACGGGTTGCAATATTACGTTAATCCCCTAATCTTGCCAAAATCCTTTGAATATATTTTTTCTTATAATAATACAGTTTCAATTGTTGTAGGGAGTCGGCATCATGGTGGAGCGCAGGGTTTTGTATAATGGGTGCAATGGCTGCATACATTTCCTTTTCAATTGCGGATAACTCTCCCGTAACCGTTACACCATCTTTTTCGTCCAGTGTTTCATTAATGTCCATCATTTCCATTAAAAAATCATTGGGTAAGGGATACTTTTCGTCTGTTTCCACGATGCCTTTTACCTGCAGGAAATATTCAATTGTTTTGTCCTCATTTTGGAAAGTAGTAAAAGCTTTGTTGATACTGGCAGACTGCTGCAGGGCTTCTTCCTGGTCTGCTTCGTTGGATTGCGTAAAAAAGTCTGGATGATTTTGTCTTTGCAAGGCAAAATATTTTTCAGCCAATAATTTTTTATCAATAATGGGCGCTTCTGTAAAACCAAAGAGTTCAAAATAATTCATGGCTTAAAGGTAGTAACCTGTTTCGAATGATTAGCCTAAATTTGCCACACTAAATTTCGACCGATGCTTGTAATAGGATTAATACGCGAGGGAAAAGTTCCGGCAGACAACAGGGTAGCCCTTACACCGGCGCAATGCAGGTGGTTGCACATGAACAGGCCGGATATTAAAGTGATTGTTCAAACCAGCACAGGCCGCTGTTTCAGCGATGCAGAATATAGAGTTGCTGGGGTAGAAGTAGTGGAAGATATGAAGGGTGCCGATATTTTACTCGGCATTAAAGAGGTGCCGGTGGAAATGCTGATAGAGAATAAAACTTATCTCTTCTTTTCGCACACTAAAAAACTGCAAGCTTCCAATCAAAAATTATTGCAGGCTATTATCGAAAAAAATAGTACGCTCATTGACTACGAATGCCTGGAACATGAGGACGGCACCCGCATCATCGGTTTTGGATTTTTTGCCGGTATCGTGGGCGCACACAATGGGATGATGGCTTATGGCAATAAAACCGGCGCTTATAAATTAGAGAGGGTAGGTGCCGCCAGTACTTTCCAGCGCCTTATCCATACTTATTTCGGACTTAAAATTCCTAATATAAAAATTGCCGTTACCGGTAGTGGGCGGGTAGCGCATGGCCTGCTGGAGATCATGAACCTGATGGGTATACACGAAGTGGAACCGGAAGATTATGTAAAAAGGGAATTCACTTACCCGGTGTATGTACATTTAAAAGGAGCCAATTTATACCAACCAAAAGATGGCAGCGTGTACAGCCGGGAACATTTTCACAACCACCCTTCTTTATATAACAATCTTTTCAAAAATTATTTATCACAAACAGATATTTTAATGAACGGCGTTTACTGGGAACAAAATATTCCCCGGCTGTTTGAAATGGAAGATGTCAGCAGGGCTGATTTCCGCATAAAAACCATTGCAGATGTAACCGATGACAGGTTTGGATCTGTGCCTTGCAACCTGGGAGATAGTACTATTGAGGATCCCGTATATGGAGTTGATAAAAAAACATTTGAAAAAACCAGTGCTTATTTGCCTGATACTATTGATGTAATGGCCGTTGGTAATTTACCCAATGAACTACCAAAAGATGCCAGCCGTTATTTTGGAGAGCAGCTGATAAAACATGTATTGGCAGATTTGATAGAAGGCAATGCAGCGATCATTGATAAAGCAACAATTGTTAAAGAAGGCGTGCTCACAAGTGAATATGCTTATATGAAGGATTATGCGGAAGGGAAAATCTGATTACAAGAGTTTTTAACGAACCTGCCTGCCGGCAGAAAGGGTACACGAATTTTTTCCTGGATTTCTCTATGTCTTTGCGTCTTTGTGGCCCAATTATAATTTCAAATAATAATCTTTTAGTAAAGTAATAAAACCTTCACTGTACTGCCTTTGATCATCATGAATGTATAATTCCTCCGAAATGATTGCTGCAGGTTTTCCTGAAAATATTATCATGGTTCTGAAATATCCATGATCCACAGATTGTTTCACAAGCATTTTATCATTGATAAAAAAACCATTATCTTTTATTAGATCTTCGAGATACGAGGTTCGGTGAAAAGGAATCAACACGCATCCCACTCCATCTTCTTTTAATAATCTTTTTATTTGCAGCATTAACTCCCCTAATGTCAGTGTAGTATCATGTTTTGCTGCGTTTTTAGACTGGTTGTCGCTTTTAAGATCCGCCTCAAAAAAAGGTGGATTGCTAATAATACAATCGTATTTTTTATCGGATTCAAAATCGAGGATATTACTTTGAACAACATTTAACCGAACATTCCAGGGAGTGTTATTAAAATTATCCGTTGCTTGTTTTGCAGCATTTGAATTCATTTCTACAGCAGTAATCGTTGCGTCATGTTTCTGTGCCAGCATAAGACTCAGCAGGCCAGTACCAGTTCCAATATCCAAAACATTTTTTATCGATTCATTGCCTTTAATCTTATCCGCTACCCATGCCCCAAACAGGCAGGCATCTGTGCAAACCTTCATGGCGCATTGATCCTGGTGAACGGTAAATTGTTTAAGTTGGAAAAAAGAATTAGACATTGCTGGTTCCTGAAAAGCTTTACATTATTGACGGGTTAATTCGTGCAATTCGAGTTATTAGAAAAATTCGTGAAATTTACTTACCACTCGGCCCTGGCGCTTGGTATCACATCCAGTTCTGCAAAATCTCCGGCTAAATATTTATAATAAGCAGTAATGGCAATCATAGCGGCATTGTCTGTACAATATTCAAAAGCCGGAATAAAAGTTTGCCAGCCCATTTTTTTACCAAGTTCTTCAATGCCTGCCCGCAGGCCGCTGTTGGCGCTTACGCCACCTGCAATGCAAATATTATTTACACCTGTTTGTTGGGCCGCTTTTTTAAGTTTGTTCAGCAGTATGCTTACAATTCTATATTGAATGGAAGCGCATATATCTGCCAGGTTATTTTCTATGAATGATTTTTTTTCTTCTTCCGTTGCTTTAAATTCTTCTTTATAAACATTAGATGCGCCGGCGTTCTGCAAAAAATAAAGGATGGAAGTTTTTAATCCGGAAAAACTAAAATTCAATCCCGCTATCTGCGGCTCAGGAAATTGATAGGCCAGGGGATTTCCTTCTTTTGCGTATTTGTCAATTAAGGGTCCGCCGGGGTAAGGCAATCCTAATAATTTTGCAGATTTATCAAAAGCCTCGCCGGCGGCATCATCAATAGTTTCGCCGATCACTTCCATTTGAGAAGGACTTTTGCATACAACAATTTGTGTATGACCGCCACTTACGGTTAAGCATAAAAATGGGAAAGCTGGTTTTGGATGGCTTATCAGGTTGGCCAACACATGCGCCTGCATATGGTGTACAGTTATTAAAGGCTTATCCAGGGCCAGCGCCATCGATTTGGCAAACTGACCGCCCACCAATAAAGCGCCGATCAAACCCGGTGCCTGCGTAAAAGCAACTGCATCAATATCTGACAGGAGGATGTTTGCTTTCTGCACCGCAGCATCTACCACGGGTACAATATGCTGCATATGTGCCCTGCTGGCCAGTTCCGGTACTACACCGCCATATTGCTCATGAATGGTTTGAGTGGCGATGATGTTGGATAAAATGATACCATCCCTGCAAATTGCAGCGGCCGTTTCATCGCAGGAAGATTCTATGGAGAGGATGGTGGGCATATGGGAGTAGAATGATTTTAGAGGGCGATAGGTCACTGGTCACTGGTCACTGGTCACTGGTCACTGGTCACTGGTCACTGGTCACTGGTCACTGGTCACTGGTCACTGGTCACTGGTCACTGGTCACTGGTCACAAGATTTTAGATGCTGCAATTTATTAAATGATATGACAAGTTTAAAAACTAGTATCCAGTATCAAGTATCCAGTCCCCCGCCCTCGTCCTCCGGCCGCTAACTCCTTATCGCCACCACCGGGTCCATTTTAGCTGCACGCCGGGCAGGAATAATTCCAGCCAGTATACCTACAACAAGACAAATAACCACGGTCATTCCCAATAACGGAAGCGAAATATAAACAGGAAATTCAAGTGGCCCTGAAAGTATCATAGTGAGTATCCATACAAAAAATATCCCAACAGCTCCTCCCATCAGGCACAACAAGGCGGCCTCTGCCAAAAATTCAAAGAGTACGGTAGAACTCTTGGCGCCAATTGCTTTTTTAAGTCCTATAACCGGGGTACGTTCCTTTACGGTAACGAACATGATATTGGCAATACCAAACATACCTACCACCAGGCTTATGCCACCAATGATGGAACCTACGATATTTAATATCACAAAAAAGCCAGATACAGCTTTACTGATAGCTTCTACACTGTTGAGCGCAAAATTGTCTTCCTGCATAGGACTCAGCCTGCGTATCTGCCTCATGATGCCCCTTAACTCATCTGATAATGCTTCCGTAGGTATATCTTTTTTACCCTTTACAATAATGAGCGGGTTTGTATTTTTTTCTTCATACAATTGTTTGCAGAATTTGTAGGGAAGCATTAAACATTCATCAAATTCAAACGCGCCTCCCTTGCCTGCTTTGGCTATCACTCCCACAATATTTACCATCCTGCCTTTTATCTCTACCATCTTCCCCAGGGCTCTTTCCGCCGAGCCATATAATTTCTCTGCATTATTGTAACCAATGATGGCCACAGATGTTGCGTTGTTGAAATCGGCAGCAGAAAAATACCTGCCTTCCAGGAACTCCATTGGTTGTATGTCTATCTGCGCAGGATTAATGCCATAGATGTTCACACCGGTGAGTTCATCATTTTTATAGGATATACTGCCGGAGGTTGACATGAAGTAAGCTACCGATTCTGTCAGATCAGATCGGTCTTTGATCATTTGCGCTTCCTCAAATTTCATAAGGGGCCTTGATCTTATCTTCCAGAAAGGAATATCGCCGCCGCCATTCCAACTCCATTTATCAACATAAATAGTATTGGTACCCAGGCTGGCAATTTCATTCTGTATATTTCTTTCAAGGCTGGTAACAAATGCCAACACACCTATGATACAAAAAATGCCGAAAGCAATACCTGTTAAACTCAGGCTGGTACGTAGTTTATTATTCTTTAATTCCTGGAGGGTAAGCCTTAAAGAACTGGCTAATATGTTAAGCGTTTTACGCATCATTCAAAGTTAGGGCAGCGGAGGGAATGTGGCGGAAGAATTTTATGAGTGGGGAAAGGTACCAGTTACTGGCTACTGGTTGCTGGTTGCTGGTTGCTGGTTGCTGGTTGACTGTATTTGGCTTCGCAAAGTAGTAGAAACCATCAACCATCAACCTTCAACCTTCAACTTTTGAACCTTTGAACTTTTGAACTATTAACCCCGTTGGGCTATCTTTGCGCCCTTTATGAAATATATTAAAGAAATAAACAGGCGTAAAACTTTTGCCATTATCTCTCACCCGGATGCCGGTAAAACCACACTAACGGAGAAATTCCTTTTGTTTGGTGGTGCCATTCAAACTGCGGGTGCAGTAAAAAGCAATAAAATTAAAAAGGGTGCCACCAGCGATTTTATGGAAATTGAAAGGCAGCGTGGTATAAGTGTGGCTACGAGTGTAATGACATTTGAATACGACGGACATCTTATTAACCTGTTGGATACACCGGGACATAAAGATTTTGCTGAAGATACCTACCGCACATTAACGGCGGTGGATAGCGTTGTACTGGTAATTGATAGTGTGAATGGGGTAGAAGACCAGACCCGCAGGCTAATGGAAGTAATTGCCATGCGCAAAACACCGGTAATTGTTTTTATTAACAAAATGGACAGGGATGGTAAAAACCGTTTTGACCTGCTGGAAGAGATCGAGAACGAATTACATATCCAGTTGCATCCTATGACCGTTCCTATTAACAGTGGAAAGGATTTTAAAGGTGTATACGATCTTCATAAAAAAAGTTTGGTGCTATTTACCGCAGGTACAAAAGCAAACGATGAAGATGTGCTGACCATTACTAATTTGAATGATGCAGTGCTTGATAAAAAAATCGGGGAGGCCGATGCCAATACATTAAGGGAAGATGTGGAACTGATTGATGGCGTATACGGAGAATTAAATGAACAGGATTACCTGGCTGGAAATACAGCGCCCGTTTTTTTTGGAAGTGCCGTAAATAATTTTGGTGTAAAAGAAATGCTGGACACTTTTATCCGTATTGCACCCACACCAAGACCGCGGCATACAACGGTAAGAGATGTAAAACCCGAAGAAGATAAGTTCAGCGGTTTTATTTTTAAGATCCATGCCAATTTGGATCCGAAGCATAGAGACAGGATTGCCTTTTTAAGGGTGTGCAGCGGTAAGTTCAGCCGCAATACTTATTACGAACATGTGCGCCTTGATAAAGATGTTCGCTTTAGCAATCCCTACAGTTTTATGGCGCGGCAAAAGGAAGTAATTGAAGATGCCTACCCGGGTGATGTGGTAGGTTTATTTGATACCGGTAATTTTAAGATCGGCGATACGCTGACAGAAGGCGAAAAATTCTTTTTCACGGGCATTCCCAGTTTTTCTCCCGAGATATTTAAAGAGGTAATCAATAAGGATCCTTTAAAAACCAAGCAACTGGAAAAAGGTCTGTTGCAATTAACAGACGAAGGTGTGGCGCAGTTGTTTACGCAGTTTGGAGGCAATAAAAAGATCATAGGTTGCGTAGGCGACCTGCAATTTGAAGTAATTCAATATCGTTTATTGCAGGAATATGGTGCTTCGGTGCAAATGAACAGTCTGCCTTTTTACAAGGCATGCTGGCTAACCAGTGCCGATCCGAAAAAATTAGACGATTTTGTAAAATACAAACAGGCCAATATTGCAGAAGATAAAGATGGCCACCAGGTTTATTTAGCACAGAGTGAATGGTTTTTAAATACAGAGCGAACGAACAATCCCGATATTGAGTTTCATTTTACGAGTGAGATACATAAGTAATGAGATAGTTAGCTAATATGCTAATGTGATAATATGCTAACTTTGAGGAGTGAAAGAATTTAGGTTAGATAAAACAGTTTTTAAAGCCCGGAGCTTTGAAGATGCTGAAAAAGATAAGCTTTTTTCGCCTGATACTCCCATTGCTGACAGGTTAAAAATGGCGTTCCATCTTTCCTTCGAAATTTTCGGGTTAAAAGATGGGGATTCTTTAAAGATCGACAGAAAAATATTTTCCGCCAGAAAATTTTCATAGTCATGAATATTTTTGAATCTGATTTCAGGGATTTCATCTCCTCACTTAATATGGCCATGCAGAATATATTACAGTTGGAGGTTATGCCGTAATTATGCATGGTTACTACAGAACCACGCAGGATTTAGATATTTGGGTTAACAAAACGCCTGACAATTATACCAAACTAAAAAAAGCTTTTGCAATATTCGGGATGCGCATGTTTGACCTGACCGAAAATAATTTTATGGGGGAAGATTTTGATGTCTTTACTATCGGTAGAAAGCCGCTACAAATCGACATCTTAACTAAACTGAAAGGGGTTGAATTCGAAGATGCATTTAAAAATACAAACTACAGGAACATAGAAGGACTCGATGTTAGATACCTCCATATTAGCGATTTAATAAAAGCTAAAACTGCAGCAGGTCGTCACAAAGACCTGGATGATATTGAAAAATTATCCCAGATTTAATGATCGTTTTAGGTTTACTTTAACTTCTATCCGGCCCAAATATTTCCTACTAATAATATTTATGTATAATTTGAGCCATACCTAAAACTATTGATATGAAAAGGCTCCTTCGTACAACTTGTATCGCCATAGCTGCTATGGCTTTTTTTTCGTCGTGCAAAAAAGAGGGTGACGAGAGCAGAACCTCATTACTTATGTCAGGTTCATGGAAAGTTGTGAAAGCCCAGGCACAGATTAATGGAGGAGCGTGGGAGGACGTTACAAGTGATAATTTCGAACCCTGTTATATTGACAACAGGTACAGCTTCGCCACATCTGGTGTTGTAACGCAGGACGAAGGGCCGACGCTATGCAATCCCGGAGATCAGCAAATCAGAACAGATAACTGGAATTTTATCAATGGCGGACAGGGTATAAATTTCGCCGGGGTATTATGGAATATAGATGAGCTAAGTGATAGTAAATTTATCATAAGTATAACCGAAACTGCCGGCGGGGATACGAGTAAATATCAAGTCATTCTGAACCACTAATATGTTTAAAGATAAAAACTGATTAAAATAGGGCTTGTCCATTTTCCGCTTCAATGGGGGTAAAATTGCAGGGGCCGCTTTAAAGACCCGATAATAGAAAAAAGTTAGCTTGATTTAATTCCTGCAGCTGGTTCCGCATATCTCTTTGATAATTTTTTTTCGTTTGAATTGTGGAGGGGCAATTAGTTACGAACCTGCTGAAAAGAAGATAATCATCCACCCGGTACTGTATTAAGTTTTTGTAATGAAATATATAAAGTGAATAATTTTCCTGCTATATAAGATTAAAATAGTAGGTTTAATTAACCATCAAAAAAAATTATATGAAAATGATCGTTCGTACAACCTGTATTGCCATTGCTTCAATGTCTATTTTTTCGTCGTGTAAAAAAGATGATGATAACGGTAACAGGCTCGAATTGCTTACCACCGGTAGCTGGAAATTGGTTTCTACGCAGGAGAAAGTCAATAATGGCGCCTGGGTAGAGTATATTGATGATTATGAGGATTGCTCATTGGATGACTATCTAAAATTTAATACCAATAGCCTGGTCGAGTTCAATGCAGGCCCTACCCTGTGTGATCCTTCCGAGGACCAGTCTTATACTGTTCCCTGGTCATTCGAGGACGGACAGTCGAAAATAAATATTGAGGGCGACTTAGCAAACATAGAGACATTAAACAGTAACACTTTAACCGTTACTTTTATTGAGGTAGATGGAGGAGTAACATACTATTACAAAGATGTTTTTAATCATTAAAACTTGCTAAAAAACCGCTTCATTTTTGAAGCGGTTTTTTTACAATCCTGTGTAATTGGAAGGTGTTATCGCTTTCAATTCTTTTTTTATAACAGCGCTTACTTTTAATTTACCAATAAAACTATGGATCGTTTTTTTATCGATCACATTTTTCCCCCTGGTAAGATCTTTCAATGCCTCGTAAGGTTTGGGATAATTTTCTCTCCGTAAAATGGTTTGAATGGCTTCTGCCACCACGGCCCAGTTATTTTCGAGGTCAGCTTTTAATTTTGCTTCGTTCAGTATCAGTTTTCCTAATCCTTTTTCAATTGATTTTACCGCGATGGAAACATGCGCCATGGGTACACCAATGTTGCGCAATACGGTACTATCAGTAAGATCCCGTTGCAAACGGCTGATGGGCAATTTGGCTGAAAGGTGCTCCAGTATGGCATTGGCAATGCCCAGGTTGCCTTCTGCATTTTCAAAATCAATAGGATTTACTTTATGAGGCATGGCACTGCTGCCTACTTCGCCCTTCTTTGTTTTCTGTTTAAAATAATCAGTGCTGATATAACTCCAAATATCCCTGCAAAGATCTGTCAGTATATTATCGATCCTTTTTATTGCATCAAAATGCGCAGCCAATGTATCGTAATGTTCAATCTGCGTGGTGTATTGCTGGCGTTGTAAACCGAGTTTGGTTTCAACAAATTCATCTGCAAATTTTATCCAGTTGTGTTTTGGATAAGCTACATGGTGTGCATTAAAATTGCCGGTAGCGCCGCCAAATTTTGCAGTAAAAGGAATGTAGCTTAATAACTGGATCTGGTTTTCCAGTCTTTCCACAAACACCATCAGCTCCTTACCCAGGCGGGTAGGGGAAGCGGCCTGCCCATGCGTACGTGCCAGCATGGGAATATCTTTCCATTGTGCTGCCAACCGGTATAAGTGATGTTGAAGATTGATAACCGACGGAAGGTATTCCATTTCCATGGCATCTTTCCAAAGCATGGGAACAGCTGTATTATTGATGTCCTGTGAAGTGAGGCCGAAATGAACCCATTCCTTCAGCGCACCTGCTCCCAATTCTTCCAGTTTGGTCTTTAAAAAATATTCCACCGCTTTTACATCATGGTTGGTGATGGTCTCGGTACTTTTAATTACTTCTGCATCTTCCAGTGAAAAATCACTTACAATCTGTTGCAATTGCTCATTTAAGCGGGCATTGGCTTTAAAAAATTTTTTCTCTCCCAGCATAATAAAATATTCCACTTCTACCTTAAGCCTGTATTTTATGAGGGCATATTCACTAAAAAAAGCTGCCAGCTGGTTGGTAGCCTTGTTGTAACGGCCGTCAACCGGCGAAATAGCAGTAAGCGGAGATAATTGCATTGTAAGTGAGATTGATTAATTTTGCGCAAATTTAACTGAAAGGATTGGAACAAAAAATAAGGGTAGGAGCGGTAAGTTATCTTAATACAAAACCGCTGGTATATGGATTCGAAAAGGGGTTGATGAAGGATGAAATAGAACTGATCTTTGATTACCCGGCAAGGATTGCAGCCATGTTGCTGAATAATGAAATTGATGTAGGACTGATACCGGTGGCAGTAATGCCTAAATTAGCTGAACCTCATATTATATCTGATTATTGTATCGGTGCCAGCCAGGCAGTGGCCAGTGTTTGTTTATTCAGCGATGTGCCGCTTGCAGAAATAAAAGAAATACTGGTAGATTATCAAAGCCGTACCTCTGCTGCTTTATTAAAAATGCTACTTAAAAAATATTGGAAGATCGATCCCGTTCTCACGGATAGCAGCGATGGATACCAGCAAAACATTAAGGGAACAACGGCTGGTCTCGTTATTGGCGACAGGGCTTTGGAGCAACGCCATCACTCCGCCTATATTTTTGACCTGGCCGAAGCATGGCAACAAATGACCAATCTTCCGTTTGTATTTGCAGCCTGGGTTGCCAATAAAAAATTACCGGACGATTTTAAAATAGCATTCAACTCCGCTACCGGCCTCGGTTTACAACACATTGAAGAAATTGTAAGCAGGGTAAATTTTGAGGCTTACGATATGAAAGCATACTACACAAAAAATATTGACTACCGGTTAGATGAAAAAAAGAAAGAGGGGTTGGGCCTTTTCCTTTCTTATTTAAGATAAGGAGGTTCTCCGCAGATTTTCGCTTTGCAAACGTAATGATCAAACTCAATGGAGCTGTAAGGCTGAGCTTGTCGAAGTTGGTATTATAGCGGTATTTCTACTTTTTATACATTCGACAAACTCAGTATGACAAAAAATAATTTTGCTACCAGGTGAAATGGAAAATTAAAAATCCTTCCAGCATTTTTCTGCAAATATTGGGCGCATGGCTTTCATCGTATCAATACCACACTTCCCTTCTTTATCATTTCGCCACAAAGGTTGCGTGATTTAATGTAATAAACATACCCGCCAATATCGGCAGGCTGGCCTTTGTAACGCCCGTCCCAGCATTGGTTCACATTATTTGTTTCAAACACTTTTTCACCCCAGCGGTTAAAGATCATAAATTGGAAGCTGGTAGCATCACCCCAGTGTTTCACACTAAAGCAATCGTTTTTACCATCGCCATTTGGTGTAAATGAATTAGGAATATCAAACCTTCCGTTGGTTCCTTTCACCAATACAATTACACTGTCTTTATTTTTACAGCCATTGACATCAGTACCCGTTACAATATATTTAGTATCGGCTGTTGGACTTGCTATGGGGTTAGCCCCCGTGCTGTTGCTGAGTGTTGTTACCGGTGTCCATGTATATTGTGCAGCACCTGTTGCGGTGAGGTTAGAAGTTCGTACGGTACAATCCAGGTCGTTGGAGCGGCTTGCGTTTACATTGGGTAAAGCATTCACTGTTACATTTACATTAAAACTACGGCTGCTGTTGCAAACGGTTTCCGAAATGAGCACAGCATAAGTAGCGGTGCCTGTAGCTGTAGGTGTGGTAACAGGATTGATAACAGATGGGTTGCTTACTGTAGCAGCAGGGCTCCATAAATAAGTTACGCCGGTTCCGTTATTGCCATTCAATGTAACCGCACTATTGATACAAACAGCGGCGTCAGGCGGCGTGTTGAATACGCCGGGAACTCTCGTTGTTATAACCACCACAGCTGTATTACTGCAACCATTGGCGGCAGTACCTGTTACCGTGTAGGTATTTCCCGCGGCACCGCTAAAAACCGGGTTGGCAATATTGGGATCGCTTAAATTATTGGGCGGCGACCATGAATAGGTTTGTGCACCGGCGGTAGTTAATGTGATGGATTGTGTATTACAAATGGTGCTATCCGGTATGGTGCTGATTACTGGCAAAGGTTTAATAGTAACATCAAAACTACTGCTGGCAGAACATCCCTGTGTATTGGTTCCTGTAACAGTTAATGTTTGATCGGTTGTTCCAATAAAAGTTGGATTGGCAACAGATGGATTGCTTACGGATGTAGCCGGCGACCAGGAGTAGGTGGCAGCACCTGCGGCATTTAATGTTAAGCCGGTATTGGCACAGAAGGCAGTATCAGCAAAACTTGTAACGATTGGAACAGGGTTTACAGTAATAACAACGGAGTCGATAGCGTTACAACCCAAAGGATCAGTTTTTGTTAAGTAAAATTTAGTAGTTGCTGTAATGCTTGCTGTAGGACTTGCAATGGCGTTATTATCGAGCAATGCGGCAGGCTGCCAGTTAAAGGTGTTGCCGCCACCACTTCCGGTCAATGTATGTGTAACTGTTCCGTTGGAACAATAGCTGGCATCATTACCGGCAAAAACATTGATGGCATTGATATTTACTGGTCTCGTGATACTGTCTTTACAACCATTGATATCTGTGATAACCAGTTTTACATCAAAAGTTCCTGCGGTTGCATAGGTATGTGAAGCGTTTTGAGTATTGGCAGTGCCGCCATCACCAAAATACCATTGCCATGTTGCAACTGGATGGGTGTTGGTATAACCAAAACCATCAAAATCAAATGCACGGCAGGCGGTAGGATCGGGAGAGAAACGAACGGAATCGATGTTGGCTTTGAAGGGTATTGTAGTTATTGGTAGTACAAGGTTATTTAAGCTACTCCCCGGAGTGCCTGGCGCAGCGCCCCATGCATTATTACCCAGGTTTATATTTACCCCATTTACACCGCCGGTTAATGTTCTGCCCAAGTTTGTTTCAAACGTAGGTTTATTGATCCATACAATTCCGCCACCACCACCGCCCCCCGGCCCATGAACACTTGTAGCCGGCATGGAAGCAGTTGTAAAATCACCATTTCCTCCTTGCACTTCTACCTGTAATGGAGTGGATAATGCAGCGGTATAATTAATTAATACAGTTCCGCCGCCACCACCGCCGCTGCGACCGTCTTCCTGCGTTCCTGGCGTTACATTTACTGGTGTGCCGCCATTTGAAATGATCTTATTTGAATTGGGAACAATGCTGTTTGCGGAAATTATTGCAATGCCGCCTCCATTACCCGCAGGAGCAGTCTGCAATTCATTATCGTGACCAGCGCCACCGCCGCCACCTAAAAAAATCTTATTGGCCACATTATTATATTGCAAACCAATACCACCAATTCCGCCATTAATATAATTGGTATTACAAACGGGCACCACATGAACAAATTGTTTTCCTCCTGCACCACCGATACCTGCATTACCGCCGCCGGCTCCGCCTGAATTTGTGGAGTTGCCGCCACCGCCGCCATTGGCCATTTTACCTCTCGCATATAAGCGGTTGGAATTTACGATCCCTTCTCCTTTTGCAGCCGCATAGGCACCATTATTATTTACTACAAAGAAGCTATCTACATTACACACATAATTTGAATTTTGAACAGGTTGGCCACCTTTGAATCCTTTCCGGCTTATATCAATATTGGCATTTAGTGTAAGTGTATTGGCAACATTTATAGCGAGTACACCGCCTTTTCTTCCATCCCACGGGGCACAGGTTAGCACTTCGTTGAAAACCGCATTGGTATAATAAGGAACTCTCACCAGTTGAACCTTTCCATCCGGAAGATCGTATTGCCGGATGAGTTTATTTCTCAATTCAATAACGTTACCTGTTTTACTTTTTACATAATTGTATTCGTAGTTACCGGCATTTTTATAATTGGTAATATTGCCAAAGGCAGCAGTGTTGGTAGAATCAATTACTGCACCTTTCATCTGTATCATTAAAACAGTATCACCTACATTGAACTCCGCAGCACTTTCTACTGTGATATTGTTTTTACAAATATCAAGGGAAAGCACAGGTGTATAATCATTAACAATAACGCTATCTACCGGAATTACCTGGCAGGAATCAACAATAAATGTACAGTTTGGATTCACCTGGTTGATAACAGCACTGCCAACCAGTGAACCATTAAAAGCAGTATTTCCCTGCTTGTTCAAAAGATTATCAAAAATGTAATTTGCAACCAGCCCGGTTTGTGCCGCAGGGTTTGGTAAGGTAGAATTCATATTACCCCGTATGTCCTGCTGGCTGCGTGCAACATTCCATATACGAACATTGTTTATAAAACCGATAAAATTCTCCGGGTTTACAAACGTTGATAGAAATCCAATGCCGGTAGGAACATTATTTTGAATCATATTACCTGTTACAGGTAACTGGCTAAAAAGAAATCCATTGCGGTAATATTTTAACGTTGAGCCATTATACACCATTGCCACATGGTAGGTCTTATTCATCTCAAGGTCGCAGGATTCAGGCGTACTAAAAAATCCTGAAGTGGTGGTTATTTCCGCGTGGGTTGACCTTAAAAGATAATTTGCATCTGTAAAAGTCGAATGTTTTGACACAACATCCTGGCCTTCTATAACTCCGCCTGGCGCCAAACCTTTTATATTTATGAGGGCTTCTACCGTTAGCTGGTTACCTGCTACATCAATATCTCCAACATTTACCCAGGAAGGTTGGCTGGGGGTATGCAGCCAGTCACTGCAGTCAATGGGTGCTGCATCACAATTGTTTACCAGCACTTTTACAAAGGCAGAATCAATACACCCTTCGGCAGTGGTAATAATTACTTTATAATCTGTAGTAACAGCAGGAGATGCTTTAGGATTGGCGATCACAGTACTGCTTAAGCCTGTAGCCGGCGACCATTGGTAACTAATACCTCCAAAAGCATTGAGCTGGGTAGAATCCAGCCTGCATATTTCTCTTTGCGAACTGGTAACTGAACTGGATTTAAAATCAGAAAAATAACCATACCTGCAACCGCTGTATTGAGTAGGGGTGGCGCCATTTAAAAACCCAAGACTGAATTTCCCGGCAGCGTTAATAAAACGTGTAGCATTACCTGTTGACATTAAGCCGTTCATGTTCTTTTTACAATATACATAACTACCGGCCGAACCTGCTACCGGCAGGAAGTCTGCAGCTGTAATAACAGCGTTACTTCCGTTAACAGTAAATGCTGATTGATTGCCCTGCCTGGTTACTATAAAAATCACCGCATCTTCATCAATACTTCTTGTAATGGCCACATCCTGTGAACCGGTGCAATTTATTTTAGGTATAACTGCAGAGCCTATTTCGCAATTGATACCTGTATAATGATACACAGAAACTTTGTTGTTTGTTTTGATATAAGCCGTTGGACTGATAAAATTAAATTCATAGGATTGTCCCCTGTTGATAGTCGCTGCCGGAGTTGCATTTCCGTCCAGGAAAATAGTTGTTCCATTTGCCATAGCAGTTATTACAGCCTTATCTTTATTGGTTAGTGCCCCACGGATGACTACAAATTCATTGCCCCAGATAGCTGTTGGGATAAGCTGATCGCCTGCAAGATCTGCGCATGGGCCGTCAGCCATTAACAGATCTTCTGATGCTGTAACAGATATAGGTTTATCCGCCGTTATAATACTTCCATTTAATAATGAAGGCCCGTTACGATAAAGGCCCTGGTTTGAAAAACTTTGTCCCTTGTTTAATATGATACTAAATGGTAATCCTGCAGGTCTGCTTATCAGGGGCTGGCTGGGATTAATGGTAACGGTTGTATTATTTTCCGTTGCAACAATATTAAATGCGCTTCGTGCTGTGGGAAAACGCACTGTATCAATTGGCCATTCTTTTTGTGAAGAGATAATAAATTCATTACCCAATGCACTTCTTCCTTTTAAAGCAAATAATTCAGGATTACAATTACAGGTGCTTACTACTTCATAATACGCAGTGATATCTGCGGAGGAACGAATAAGCACGCCCTTGTTGGCAATGATATTGGCAGCTGAATTTTCTACCAGTCCTGCCCAGTTACTTAAATCAACAGTAATAGTTGAATTAGCTGATATAGTGGTGTTTATAGGAGTAAAAGAGGGATTGGCTGGAATTGAGATAATTACATTTGCCGCAGTACCAAAAGAAGTTAATCTTAGAAGAATTGGCTTGTCATGCGGTGTTCCGGTTAAAAACTCCACAATATCGGGTGCTGCAAACCAAAAGGAAGTATCCTTTTGTGCAAAAGCAGAGAGGGGCAAAAAAATCAATGCCAGTAGAAATTTTCTCATAAAAGGTCAGGTAGTGCTGGTAAAACGGTAACAGTCAAAGATATATTATCTACCTAGATAAAGATACGATACCCTTTATTCTTTTTGTCACAGCTTTTACTACCGGCTTAAGGTCAGGAGAAATATTTCTTACATATAAAGCTGTTATAAACAAGGAACTGAACACAGCTGTTCGTAAAATTAAGCCTGCGAGCCCATCAACATTATTTAATGAGAAATAAGTCAGGGTATAAATTGCGAGAGAGATAAAAATAATTTCTACTGTTTTATAGGAAAAGGGCTGCAATGCAAATTTTTTCCATAAAAACCAGAACCTTACAAAATTGTAAACAGAGAAGGAGATAAGGTTGGCTGCTGCAGGCCCTATCAGTCCATATTTAATTGTAAGAAGATAACTCAGTGGAATTATCAGTACGGTAAGCAGTAAACTGGTCCATAATTCAAAACGCCAGTAGGAAGAAGTGCCAATGATCTGTCCATTTACTCCTGTACCCATTTCTATAATGGTCATAGCACCTAATAAAAAGAATACCCATCTTGCCTGGTGATATTCCGGATTGATGCCGAAAAAATCAATTGCCTGCGGATAGTTGAGCCAGATGCAGAAGAAAAGCATCAGGGAAAAACTTAATAAATTTATTGAAGAACGTTTGTATATCCTGCTGATTTCTTTGTGATCTTTTTGTTTCCAGGCACGTGAAAGTATGGGTATGGTAATGGCAACGATACTCCTGAGCGGAGCCTGTAAAAGTGCTACCATATAAGTAGCAAATCCAAAAATACCCACTGCCCTAAGATCTATTCTTGATGCCAGTACCAGCGCATCTATGCTGCCCCGCAAAGTAGTTACTATCACTACCATATAAGTGAGTAACATAATGGTGATGATCTTTTTCCTGAATCGCCGGGTGACCTTACTTACTTTAAAATTCAGCCAAAGTTTTCCTTCTTTGTATAAATAGGCAGCAAGTATCAGGGTGATAACGGCATATTGAAGGCAGAATAATAGAATGAATGTATGAAAATTGATATATCCAAAGATCTTTAAAAGAATGACCACAAGTGTGAAGCTGCGGAGAATGGTTTCCTTGAGCAAACTGGCTACAACACCCTTATGAAAACCATAAGAATAAGCTTCCAGTATAGTATACAAAAGAATAAAAAACCCAAAAGGTATGGCAAGGTAAAAGTAGCTTACAAGTAAAGGCGAGTTGGTATTCAGTTTTTGAATAACTAATGGCTTTAAAAAATAAATGCCGCCACTCGTTAATATAAAACCTGCTATCGAAACAACCAGGGCAAGGCTTAAGATATCGTTTTTGTTCGCTTCTACATTGTCTTCGTAGTAAGGGAAAAATTTATATAGATAAGACGTAACGCCCAGCGATGATAAGGCGAAGACCAGCAATGCAATTTGTACCAGGCCCTGCGAAAGCCCGTATTCATCAGGTTGAAACCAGTTCTTATGCGTAAGAAAATAGGTATTCAATGCCCCAATAAGAAAGCCGACGTAGATCCATGTGGCAGCCTTTAAACTTCTTTTTCTTATTTGACTCATTGGACCTGGTAGTTATCAATTTGATGTGTGCAAACATATTATTTAATATGTTAAGCACCTTAATTAATTGCCTTTTGACGGGTAATAATCAAAAGTTGGCAACAACTAAAATATCAGATATTTTTGTTCAACTAAACAACATACTATTGCCCAAAGTTTCTATAATTATTCCCTGTTATAACCAGGGTCATTATTTACAAGATGCGCTCTCGGGGTTTGTTCCCGAAAATGATGAATATGAAATAATAATAATTAATGACGGGTCTACGCATTCTATAGATGAATTAAATCATTTCAGGTCAAAGGGTTTTACCATCATTGACCAGGCAAATGCAGGACTTGCATCGGCAAGAAATACAGGTATATCTCATTCCCGTGGACAATTTATTATGTTGCTGGACGCTGACAACAGGGTTGAACCTGTTTTTATACAGGCTGCTTCAAAAATCCTGGAAAGCAACACCCATATTGCAGTAGTATACAGTGATGCTGAATATTTTGGTTCCAAATCGGGCCGTTGGAAAGTAGGTGAATTCAATCTTCAAAAGCTCATGATTGAAAATTATATAGATGCATGTGCGATGGTCCGCAAATCTGTCTTTAAAGAACTGGGTGGTTATGATACAGAAATGAAAAACATCCGGTCAGGCTGGGAAGATTGGGAGATGTGGCTTCGTATTTCTTTTGCAGGGAAAGCTTTCAGTTATTGGCCGCGGGTGGGTTTTCATTACAGGGTCAACGAAAGTTCTATGATTAGTGATATAAATAACAGCTATGAAGTAAGAAATAATCTAACCACTTATCTTCATAACAAATACCCGGCTAAGCTGGGCCACCAGTTTATTACGGAGTTTGTTGTAAGAAGATTCAAACCTCATCCATTTAAATTTATAATCAAGCTTGGCATGATAAGCTGGTTCAATAAAAAGTACCTACAACTGTTGAACAAAAACAAAATAATGAAGGGAATATGAGTATGCAAGAAACTAAATATTATGACGATGCTTTTTATGCTGAGTTAAACGACGGCTCTTATTTATCTGCAAAAAAAATATTGCCTGTCATCAATGAACTTTTCAAACCGGCTTCTGTAGTCGATATAGGTTGTGGAGTAGGGTATTGGGTAAAAGTATGGAAAGATGATCTGCAAGTGAATGATGTACTCGGTATTGAAGGAACTTACATGACACAGGATCTGTACGAGCTGGATAAACAATATTTGATGACAGCCGATCTGAAGATGCCGCTAACGCTGCCTAAAAAATATGATCTCGTAATGTCTATGGAAGTAGCAGAACATATACCCGAAGATCATGCTGATATCTTTATAAAAAACCTGGTTGATGCAGGTGATATTATTTTATTTTCTGCTGCCATTAAAGGACAATTAGGCACTTATCATATAAATGAGCAAATGCCGGAATATTGGGCAGAAAAGTTCAAAAAACATAATTATAAGGTGGTGGATTTTATTCGTCCTGCAATATGGAATGATACCTCCATAGCATACTGGTACCGCCAAAACACTTTATTATTTATTAAAGAAGAAAGGGTCAATGAATTTCCACAGTTAAAGAAAGCAGCTGAGATAACGGATGCAGCTTATCTCACCAGGATCCATCCGGAAAAATATTTTGCTTATGTGGAGGAAAACAACCAGTTGCGGTCAATAGGTGGGTTTATTAAATACAAGCTGTATTTATTGAAAAAACGATTAAAAGGGGATAAAACACCATGAGAGAAGAGAACATCAGGCGACTGAGTAATACCACCATCCCAAAGAATGCGGTTGATTATATTGTTTTATATTTTTTAATCAGGGATATAAAATACAGCACATCAACTTATGCCCGGGGGAGAATACTGGATGTTGGCTGCGGCAATAAACCTTACGAATCTTTATTCAATACAACTAAAGAAAATTATATTGGTTGTGATGTGGTGCAAAGCAGCGAGAATAAGGTAGATGTGCTGTGTAAAGCCACCGCTATTTCGCTGGAAAATGATTCCTTCGATACTGTCTTTAGTACCCAGGTTATGGAACATGTAGACAACAGTGATGCAATGATGAAGGAATGCAACAGGGTTTTAAAGCCAGGGGGTACTTTTATTTTATCAGTACCACTTTGTTGGGAATTGCACGAAGAACCATATGATTTTTTTCGCTTTACCAAATATGGTTTAAAAGAACTGTGCGATAGGAATAATTTTGAGGTAGTAGAGATAATGCCCAACGGAGGTAAGTGGGCAGCCATATTTCAAATGAATATTAACATGATCTATTCCACCTTCGGTAAAAAAAACTTCTTTGTTAAAATACTCAAAGGATTATTCATCAACCTCAGGTTAACAGCTTTAATTAACAGGATTGCTATAAGGATGGATAAAAAATTTTATGATCCCGTGCTTACGTTGAATTATGTACTGGTGGCTAAAAAAAAGTCAGTAACATAAACGCTATTGCCCTCCTCCCTGCTGCATCTGCAAATTTTCCAAATCGCTCCTGGTGTTTTTGCGTTTGAACAATGCAGCATCAAATTTTCCAAAACGCCAGTTAAAGTTTAGCCGGAAAACCTGCGGATCTCTCAGGCGATAATTATTCTGTGTAAAGAAGCCGCTTTCTGCATGTGTTTCGTAAGTGCGGCTGCGCAAAATATCGTTCACCTGCAGGGTAACAGATGCAGTATTGTTTTTAAAGAATTCCCTGCGGAGTGCTATATCAATTCCATAGATCGGTTTAATGTAACCCTGCGACAGGTTCTGTGTAAATCCATACATGCCACCGCCAAAACCTCCCGTACTGTTTCTGCCACTTACAGCCGGTAAAATAGTTTTGGCCTGGTATTCACCGGTTAATTGTAAGGTAAATTTACCGGGGATTTTAAAACTGTTATTAAGTTTTGCAAACCAGCTAAATAACTGCTGATCGCCGGCACCCTTTATATTAGCTGCTTTGAGCATCACGTTGAAAAAGTTCACATTGCTGGTAATATTCCACCAGCCGGCTACTTTATTTTTACCGGTAATTTCCACACCGTAGGTGTAACTCTCGCTGGCATTGGCAAAAGAATTATAAATGACAGAATCGGTTTTTGCAGGATCGGTATTGGGTGCTTTATACTGATACCGGGTTAACAGTTGCTCGCTGTATTTACCATAAGCAGTAACAAACACAGCATGTTGCTTATTAAAATTATTATTAAAAGATAATTCAGCCAGTTGTGTAAATTCAGGTTTTAAATCCGGGTTACCAATCGACAGGTTCAGCGAGTCAGAAAAATCAACAAAGGGAAGTAACTGAAAAAAGCCGGGCCTGTTTACTTTCCTGGAATAGTTGAACTGCAATTCCTGCCTGTCATTAATTGCCTGTGATAAATTAAGTGAAGGGAAAAAACTTATTGGGTATTCGTTGGAAAAACGTTCATTTTTACTAATGAGAAATCCTTTGTACTCCGAACGCTCCAGCCGAACACCCACCTGGTAGCTGAATTTTTTTATTTGTTGCGAGTAAGTGCCGTAGGCGGCGTACACTACATCACTGAAATTAAATTGCACCGCAGTAGCCGGCAATGATATATAAGTTACAGAAGGTGGTGCCTGCCGGAAGTTATCATTCCAGCTTCCATATTCCCGGTATACAGCTCTTGCACCTGTTTCAAATTTTGTTTTTGCTGTAATGGGATTTACGAAATCTGTTTGTGCAATGTAAAATTTTGTGCTGCCTCCGCCCGTGGCTCTTTCGGCACCTGTATGTGGTTTCTCATTTCCCGCGGCATCAAACAAACGGCTGAAGTAATCAGAAGTATTGTGGTTGTGGTTCCTGTTGAAATTAACATCAGCCGTCCATTCTTTACCGGCCTCTGCAAAATTATGTTTCATGCCAATGCCGGCACCGGCATTATTAAAATCAATATCTGCGTTTAAAATTCTTACAGCAGATTCACTTACCGTACCGGCAATATAAATACTGTCTTTATAAATATGCAATACATCTTTCACCTTAAAATTACCCTTCGTGTAATTTCCACTCACACTCAACGTGGTTCGGTTGGTTAGTAACAGATCAATACCTGCCCTGCCAAAACCAAAATAGCTGTTGCTCACAGGCCTGTTGTGTTGCGAAATAATTGCGGTAGCGTTTTGCGGGTAATCGGTACGGTTAGAAGTAACAGCTGCAATGCTTTTTCGCATATTGAACTGTGCCGCTGCAAAAAAATTGATCTTGTTTTGTTTTATATTGATGTCTCCCCCCAGGCCGGGTTTATAGCGGCTGTCAATGCCTGCACGCAGGTTACCATTGTAACCCGACCGCCTGTTTTTCTTTAATATAATATTGAGTATACCGCCTGCTCCACCTGCATCATATTTGGCAGAGGGGTTGGTCATTAATTCAATACTGGCTATCTGGTCGGAGGGTATTTGATCCAATGACAGGGTGGTTGGCCTGCCGTCAATAAATATTTGCGGGCTGGCATTGCGGATGTTTACATTTCCATCCATATCTACCAATACACCGGGAATGTTTTTAAGTATATCAAGGGTGGTTCCGCCGGTAGCGGCAAGGTCCTTCTCCACATTGTACACTTTTTTATCAAGGTACATTTGCAGCAAAGGCTTGTTGGAATTAACGGTTATGGCTTCCAGTTGGGCAGCATCTGTAAAGAGTTTAAAATTACCCAGGTCTTTAATAGCTGTACTGGTTAAATCATTTGATTTGTTGCCATTTAAATCAAAAAATACTTTGGTATCAAAAGATTTATAACCAATAGAACTCACCCTTAGTCTGAAATTTCCCGCAACGGGTAAATTATCAATATTGAATTCTCCTTTTTTATCAGATAACTGTGTTGCCAGGATGATCTCTCTTTTTTTGCCGGAAATTGAATCATGCCGGTTTTGTACCAGCTGAACAGTAGCGCCTTCTATACCTTTCTGGGTGCCGGCATCTATGATCTTTCCGTAAAAAACACCTATGTTTAAATTTTCCGGAGATGGTCCATTGACTGGCTGTCCCGCTACTCTAAATACAGCGGGAATTGCCAGCAGCAATGAAATAAGGGCTTTGGTCATATTAAGGGCTTAAGGAAAAGGGCGCAATATATATAGTTTTAAATGGATGCGCACATTTGTGAATATCTATTCAATTGTATTATTAATAAAAAAATATGTTTAGTATAGATAAATGATCAGCACCTGTATTGCTCCTACCAGGCCTCCCAACAATGCGCCGGCTAAGTAACAGCACCTCACCTGTTTTGCCGCCTGTTGCTGAACCAATTGTTCCAGGGCTTTTATGTCTATACCCCTGATCTTTTCGGCCAGTAATTGATGAGGCTGCCATTGGTTCAATAACCTGCCGGAATAACGCTTTAGCAGGTCGGGCAATATGGTTTCCACTTCCGTTAAAAAGGCCGCTTTAAATTTCAACAATGTTTTTTCTCCCATAAAATTTGACAAAAGCGGGAAAGCTTCTTTCAGTTTTGTTGCTAAAAATTCATCTATATGTGCTTCTATGTCAGGCTTTAATTGCTGCATTAAAGCCGGGTCATCCAGCTTTGCAGCAATTTTTTCTTCCGATAAAAATTCATCCTGTACCATACGGGATGCATATGCGGCAAGGCCGGGCAATAATGCCGGAACAATACCGTGTAAACGGAAACCTATGAATTTTTTGGGGGAGTGCGGCCTGAACAGGACCCTTATAAATAATACAGACAATAGCCAGCCGCCAATAGCTGCAACGATAATTATAAGGGAGGACAGAATTACAGGCATTACAGTACTTCTGACAAAATAAAGAAAAAAATGCGGGATTTTGCGAATGTAATTTTGTGCAAGTGAAGATTTTAGCTATTTTTGCCTCCCTTAAAAACGGTAGTCGTAGCTCAGTTGGTTATCCCGTACGTACGGGACGCACATGCGGGATGATTGTGAGGGATCGATTTAGTAAAAATGGTAGTCGTAGCTCAGTTGGTTAGAGCATCAGATTGTGATTCTGAGGGTCGGGGGTTCGAGCCCCCTCGATTACCCATCCAGAACCCCACTTAATTGTGGGGTTTTTTGTTGGAGGAAGTTAGCCGCTAAGGCGGAAAGACGCTAAACCGGCGGCGCCGTGGTTTGTGTCTTCACGAACCACTATACAACGAACCTTATTTGCTCGAAACTAATAATTCCCTCACGTCTATATCCAGTAACAGGGCAACAGCAAACAGGTTCTCAATTGAGGATTGACTTTTATTCGTACACCATTTGGAAACCGCTTTAGTGGAACGAGATGACAATCCACTGAAATATGAAACACAAGGTCTATTTTTTCAGATTGATGGCAAAGTTGAAAGGAGCGAAGAATTGTATTCTCGGTTTTTAAATAAATTTTTAATACTAAAAGCCCATCCTTTTATTGAAGATGAAACCCGCAAGAAGATTAACTCTGCAATCAGATATTTCAGACTTGGAACAGAAGCTATTGAAATTGAACAAAAGTTTATAAATTATTGGATTGGAATAGAATATTTGTTTTCTTCAAAAATTGCAGGCGATAACACTTTTCAAAGATTTAAAGATTTTTTTAGCAAAGTACATGGACTCTCGTATGTTAAAAGAAATTTAATTGAATTTCACAAGCAAACATTAATTTCAGATGGTGCAACAGCGTTGTCCGATATTGACGATAGGTTAGATTATCTACTAGATGTAAATACATATAATAAGCTCTCTATGGAGTGTTTGTCAATTGACCCTTTTTTAGCATTCAAAGCAGAAGTATTCTCCGGTGTAATGGGGGATGATAAAACAATGAGATTGTATATAAAGAAACATGTGACAAACCTTGAACAGCACCTTGTTCGTATGTATAGAGTTAGAAACGAAATCATTCATGAAGCAGCTATCAAACCAAATATTGAAAGCCTGACTTCAAACCTTCGGTATTACTTAATATTCACAATTAATACAATGGTTGATTTTTTTGAAAAGCCGATGACAGAAATTATCATCAATCGACAAATTTCTATACAAGATTTCTTTGTTTTTAAATCAATGGAATTTGAAATTCTTTTGAAAGCTACGGACATAAAACATAGAGCGTTTAACAGTAGTTATAATGAAAACCTAGCTTCTTAATTCTTTTGTTCGTCAGGCCACTCTATGGTCTTTTCATCACAAATAATATCAGCTTCGTCTAGCTTTCTATCTGCCATCTTTAAGGCTTTATCATTCATCTTTTTGCTTAAGACAATAAGACTAGCCAAGAATCTAACCTTAGGATTAATAACCTGTAAGTTTTCAAAGATGCTTACCAGTTCATAGGATGCAATAAGGATTGACATAAAGAATACTACATAATAGCTTTGCCATGGGAAAACTGTTTTCAATATGTAGTCAAGAAAAAAATTGGCAATCAGTAAAATCGAATACAGAGAAACTTTTTCGAATAAGCCTTTCCTTAATTTATGTGAAGTAACAGATATGCATTTAAGTGAAGAAGCAAATGGACCCCAATGTTCGCTTTATAGATTGCCCGTCTGGTCGTTGCAACCTTTATTTCAATCATAGACACTACAAGGATGAAACAAGCCTTGAAAATAGGATAGTGATGGTTTGATTGAAAACACCTTAAAACATACCATGAAAAGCCTTGATAGACGTATCAGGGCGTTTGTGCCTTCATAGTTGAATAAACTCAGTTATAGTACCTTTGCCAAAAGAATAGGTATGGGTGTAATTCCTAAAGATATATTGGAACACATCGAAAAAGAGGCAAGAGTATCACTCCTGAATAATCCGGGGTTCTTGTCAAAGTTTTGCGGCAAATCACCAATCGATATATTTAGCATAACTCCTTACAAAAAATTAATATTCATTTGGGGTAATCATGAAACTGGTTTGCAGCATATAAATATTCGACATAGGTTTTTTAGTAATGAATATACCCGCTGTAAGGGTGAATATATAATCACTAGTCGTTTTGGAATGGAGTCAGGTACCTTGATGGATTACAGAAGAATGGCGGATGAATTATATTTTGAACAAAATAGAGTGATTGAAGAACCTGGGCGTGGAAAGCATTATGATGTATTTATGGGAAGATTACCCTTTATGGATAATAAAGAATTTAAGCTTGTACTTCATAAGAATACTAAAATTGTACACACCCTTTATCCAAACATTCCACCACACGAAAAGCCAAAAGGGAAACGATTCCTGAGATATGACTGTCAGGTAGAATATCAAGATGAAACTTATGCACGAGTAGTGATTCCTTATTTGGACATTAAAGAAAGATTAGTATTCGGTATTGGAGTCCGTATTGACAAGACGGCGCACAAAGAGACATGGAGTGTATTGATTTATAAAAATGATACGCTATTTAAAAAGGCTGATAATGTTGCTGATTCATCAATTTTCAATAGTGGTTATAGCATACCCTACAGGATAGACCAGATTAATAAAATGGACTTAACATTCATTGAAGATTGGGTTCTGGAAGGGATTGATAAACATTCAATTTAGTGATAAGGTATCGGTTCCTGGAAAGGTATCAATATATCCCCAACCCCTTCCCCTTCCCTACAGGCCCTTTTCATCCCTATTCATGTATGATTGAATCAAACAGGGGCTAGTAGGGCAGGAATCAAGGGTTAACTATCAGCCGCACTACAATGACTTTCCACGTGAATAATTGCATTTATAATTACCTGCGACCTTTTAAGTCGCTATAACCCAATAGGAGAGTGGGTTGCAACAAAGAAATCTGCCTGATGTTAATTCTGAGGGTCGGGGTTTTGAGCCCCCTCGATTACCCGCCCCGCACTTTGCGGGGCTTCGTTATAAACAGGATATGCCTCCAGCATGGCTGTCAGAGCGATAATATTTTGAGATTAGGCACAGCTTTTTCTGTCTCCGTAGGAGTATCCTGTCTTTAGCTCAAAAATATGGACGTATATAAGCCCCGTAGGGGCTACCTTTCCCTGCCACCCGCATATCAAATACCGCAATCTTCGCTTATCTGATCATAGCCTGGATGACGAAAGCACTCGTCATGATATTCTTTTCTTTTATGAATTTACCTTAATGCTTTTAGATGCGGTATATGTATGGCACGGGAAGGAAAGTTTTGGAAAAATGGGATAGGGTTATAAGAATTTATCAGATTTTTGTCGCCAGGAATTTGAAGAGGACGAGTTTACAGTTATTATCATTTGCATAGGGTGATTAGTAACCTTATTTAAGGAATCAGTTATGAATCCTTTTTTTATCTGCTACAAGTCGAAAATATAAATATTTTTCCTCTCGTAGGTAACATTGACATTAAACTCTTCTCGAAATCTTTCTCTTGTAAATTCAACTTCATATTCACAGGATACCAGTGGTGACGCTTTCCCGCCAAAAACTAGTCTAAATATGCAAGTAAACGCATCGGAACCTTCTTCATGAAATTTTATACTGATGTTGTCTTTCACAGGGCTGCCATAAAATAGAATTGGGGATAATGTTCGATTTTCATATATGGAATCTCTGTAGTATTTTTTTGGGTCTGGTGCAGTGTTAGCCTCATAAAACTCGCCTTTATTTATTATAATTCTACTGAAAATTTCATGTTCATTGTGCATTTTTGAGACATTGCTTATAACATAGTGGAGATGAAAATTTGCAGTTTTAAATCTCATTTGTGTCGCTTCACCAATGTATATTTTTTCAGGAAAAATAATACTTCCCTCTAGTTTTGGAAATGATATTTTCTTAAATAGCGCTTCAATGTAATGATGTGGGGCAACTTTTGTTTGCCCATCAATCCGCATATAGTAGGTGTCTTTGAACTGATGTGGCGAATATTCACTTTTTTCAATTTCAACAACATAAACATAATTTCCACCACTATCTCCTAACTGTTTAAATCTTATCGCCCGTGGTGAAGGTGTTATTGAATCAGTAACCTTTCTTAGAAATGAATCCTTGTCGTAGTTTTCAGTGAAAGGTGTTAATGCCCCATGAAAAATAGTTTTTGTTGGCTCAGTTGAATCAGCTTGACCTTGAGGCGCACCCCAAATAAGTATACCACCTTCAGAATTTAGAAACCCACAAATTGATTTAATTATCCCTTTTTCTTTTTCTTTATGCCCACCTGTATCACTTGGATGTGTAACATAAGATTTGTATTCAATCCTATCAGTTTCATCATTGGGTATTTTAAAATAATCAACCAAATCATTAAACTCCAAATTGAATATCTCCTTGCCAAAATGGTCTTTTGAATAGCTCATAAAAAATAAGTAGTTATCCTTTAAATGGTAAGATTGACGTAAAGAAAGAAGCAACTGATGCTAAATCTCCAAATTGGCTTAAAAGATTATTTAAAGCAATTTTTTGATTAACTCCTTTTTCAAGTGCATCCTGAATTTCTGTAATTGATTCAATCAGAATTTTTGACCTTTCTTCGTTGATGCTTCTGTCTAATTCAACTTGACTTCTCAAATCATTTAACCCTTCAATAGTATCAGATGTTGATGTAATATTGAAATTAACATTAGAAGAATGAGTGACAAAATTTGCTTGTCCGTTGAAAGTGTATGAAAAATTATTACTTGAATCTACTTGTTCTTTTTTGAAATTTTCTTGAAATGCAATTGTTCCCCGCACAAAAATTTCTTCTTCAAATTCTGAGTTGCTTCTGAAATGAAGATTTATATGGGAATCAGCCGATGCTATTTCAATCTCTCCTTTATCCCTCATATTTTGTAGAATATTGCTAATTCTTACTCTAAAAGTTGCATATTCATCTTCACTGAGGCCCTTTCGATAATTTTCAACGATTGGCATAATGTTTACGTTGTTGTATGGGTTGGCATACATAGCCTTCCTCAAATCATTAAGAAATCCTTCAATGTTCATATTATTGTTTTCAGTAAATGTACTATTTGTTAATGGACTTTTTAACTGGTTGTATTGACTGTGATAGTGGTTTGTGAATCTGAATTTATATCTGCTTCACCTAGCTTCCTATTAGCCATCCTTAAGGCTCTGTCATTCATCTTTTTGCTTAACACAATCAAACTAGCTAGGAATCTGACTTTCGGGTTGTTAACCTGTAAGTTTTCAAAGATGCTTACCAATTCATAAGATGCTATAAAGATTAACACAAAGAATATTACATAAAACTTTCCCATCCAAAAAATGCTTTATCAACTAGTCAATAATTAATCTTTCAATACAAAAGTTGAATTTCTTTTCAGGCGCACCAGGTAAGTTGATTCACTGTACAAAATAAAAATTGTCCGGTTCGTGGAGATACGAGCCGCGGCGACTGGCTATGTGCCTTATCCTAAAAATAAGTTTACACAAAGCCACTATACGGACTGATTTTTGCTGCGTATCAGCAGTTTAATCTAATTTCTTATGCAACCAAAACTATTCAGCACCGCCACGGCAGTAATATTTTGTGCGTTACTATTTTTATTGATCAGTCCTTTCCGGCTTGCCGCACAGACCATCTCCCCCAATATTGTAACCGACCAGTTTGGCTATACAAGAACTGCCAATAAGGTAGCGGTGCTCCGGAGTCCGAAAACAGGCTATGATTCACCTTCGGCCTATACACCCGGAAATACCATTGTTTTAAAAAATTCGGACAATAATACAACCGTTTTCAGTGCAGCGCCTATCCTGTATAAATCCGGCATTACAGACCCTGCGTCCGGCGATAAAACCTGGTGGTTCGATTTTTCTTCTGTGCAAACCGAAGGAACATATTATGTACTGGATGAAACAAACAATGCAAGATCTGCCAGCTTTACTATTACCGATACCGTTTACAAAAATGTATTAAAGGCAGCCGTAAAAACTTTTTATTACCAGCGGGCAGGGTTTGCAAAAACGGCAGCTTATGCAGGTGCAGGCTGGGCAGACGGCGCCAGTCATGTCGGCCCCTTACAGGATCGTAACTGCAGGATATACAATGACCAAAATAATGTAGCTACGGAGAAAGATCTTTCCGGTGGCTGGTACGATGCAGGGGATTATAATAAATACACGCCGTGGACCGCAAACTATGTTATGGCGCTTCTAAATGCCTATAAAGAAAATCCAGCTGTGTGGACAGATGATTATAATATCCCGGAATCAGGCAATGGTATACCTGACCTGCTGGATGAAATAAAATGGGGAATGGATTGGCTCCTTAAAATGCAGCAGGCCAACGGATCCTCCCTTTGCGTGATGGGCCTGGCTCATGCAAGTCCGCCATCGGCGGCCAATGGGCAAAGTACCTACGGCCCGGCTACAACCAATGCCACCCTGAGGAGTGCCGCAGCATTTGCCCTTGGTGCAAAATACCTGCGGCAGGCAAACCCGGTTTATTTTGGCGTTTACGCAGATACATTGCAGGCAAGGGCTACCAGGGCATACAACTGGGGAATAGCAAACCCCTCGGTTATATTTAACAACAACAGCGCTTCCAATGGGTCTGTTGGGCTGGCTGCCGGCAACCAGGAAACAGATTCACTGGGCAGGTTTACGGCAAAAATGTCGGCCCTTTTATACCTGTATGAACTTACCGGCACTGCAACGTACCGCACGCAATTTGAAGCGGGTATCCCCACTTTTCCCTTGCTGGCCTGGGGAAACTATGTGAGCCAATATTTCCAGGAATCTCAAAATTTATTACTTTATTATTTAAATCTTCCGGGCATTAATAATTCACTCGCTAACCAAATAAAAACCGCCACCCTTACGGCCGCAAAAAAAGCCGGCGACTTTGTTGGAGCGCTTAACAGCCAGGCAGATCCTTACCGGGCATTTATAAAAGATTACAACTGGGGTTCCAACCAGTACAAATCTGATTATGGATTATTTCTATGGCAGCTGAAATCGCACAACATTGAACCGGTTAATAATGATTTCTATCTAAAGGCAGGCGAAGAGTACCTGCATTATGTGCATGGCGTTAACCCGTTCCAGCTGGTTTATTTATCAAACATGAGCAGCTGCGGGGCGGAGAATAATATCAAAGAGTTTTATCATTCCTGGTTTACCAATGGCAGCGCTTTGTGGGATAGGGAGGGCGTCTCCCTATACGGTCCGGCGCCAGGTTTTTTATCGGGTGGTCCCAATTCGTCTTATACTATAGATGGCTGTTGTCCTTCCGGTTGCGGCTCTGCACAAAATAATGCAGCATGTTTCGCCGAGTCTACCAGTCCGCCAGCCGGCCAGCCGCCCATGAAATCGTACAAGGATTTTAATACCAGCTGGCCGCTCAATTCCTGGCAGGTTACAGAAAACAGCAATGGTTACCAGGTGGCGTATATTCGGCTTTTATCAAAATTCGTTTCCAATGCTGCGGATGATTCTACGATCGTATCCATAGCTGACGGCAACTGGAACAATCCTGCTACCTGGCAGGGAGGAGTGGTGCCATCCGCTTCAAGCAAAGCAGTGGTGAGGCATGCTGTATCCGTAACCGCCACTGCGAGTGTATGGGCGGTGAAAGTGGAACCTGCTGCAGGAAATTTGGTGGTGCAGGCGGGAGTGGTTTTGAATGTGTTGAATTAGTGGGGAGTGGGGAATGGCGAGTGGGGAGTGGCATGCATTAAGATGTAATCACTGCAATACAATGTGCACCCCACGGTCGTGTCTTCCCGAACCGGAAAGAAAATGTGTTTCGTGAGACAAGAACCAGGGCGCCAAAGAATGTGGCCCTTATAATTCGTGTAATTCGTGCCTGAAATTCGTGTTATAAAAAATCTTTTCAATTTTAAATCTTCAAACCTCTCAACAAATTTGTTTATCTCAAAACTCTATCGTAATATTGCGATATACAAATAAAGATCATGGGTATTTCCAAAACGGAAGATTTTACAAAAAGGCAGAATGAGATCGCTACATTGATGAAAGCGCTTTCCCACCCGGCAAGAATTGCCATCATTGATTATTTGCTTTCAGTCGATACTTGTATTTGCGGTGATATCGTAAATGAATTGCCCCTGGCACAGGCTACTGTTTCGCAGCATTTAAAAGAATTAAAAAACGTAGGTCTGATTAAAGGCAGTATTGAAGGCAATGCTATCTGCTACTGTATCAATGAAAAGACATTTGTAAAATTCCAGGATTATTTGTCAGGGATATTTAAAAAAATAAAAGTGCAGGCTTGTTGTTGATCTAAAAATATATAAAATGACATTATCAGAAATTAAAGCCATTTTAAAGGATGCCGAAGCGGTAAATTTTCTCCTGGAAAATGGCCAATCCGTTCCTGAACATTTTCATGTAACGGAAATAGGCATAGTGACAAAAAATTTTATCGATTGTGGCGGTAAAGTGAGAAATGAAACCAAGGCTAATTTTCAGCTATGGGATGCCAATGATTATGAACACAGGTTAAAGCCACAAAAATTATTGAACATCATTTCGCTCTGTGAAACAAAACTGCTTATGGGCAACTTTGAAATTGAAGTGGAGTACCAGGCCGAAACAATCGGCAAGTATGGGCTTGCTTTTAATGGAAAAGATTTTATACTCACCAACCAGCAAACCGCCTGCCTGGCAAATGAAGCCTGTGGTGTTCCGGTGGCTCAAAACAAAACCGCTGCCTGTTGCGCACCAGGTGCATGTTAATTAATACCCATGACAATAAAATCAATCAACGAACAGGATTACCCGGAAGTATCCCGCATTTATTTGAATGGGATTGCAACGGGCAATGCTACCTTTCAAACTACGGCACCCACCTGGAAAGAGTGGGATGATAGTCATGTGGAGCATTGCAGGATAGGTATGGCTGAAGGCGGTAAAATGCTTGGATGGGCAGCATTGACAGCAGTTTCGGGCCGCTGTGTTTATGCCGGGGTAGCGGAGGTAAGTGTGTATGTTGACGAAGCGCAAAGAGGAAAGGGTATAGGTAAATTATTGCTGAATGAATTGATCCAACAAAGTGAGGCAGGAGGAATATGGACACTGCAGGCAGGGATCTTCCCGGAAAATACCGGCAGCATTAAATTGCATCAAAATGGCGGGTTCCGGATAATTGGTTACAGGGAGCGCATTGGAAATATGAATGGAGTTTGGCGCAACAATTTAATTCTTGAACGCAGGAGCAAAATAGTAGGATTATGAAAGCATTCTTCATCAAATACCGTAAGCCTGTAATCATTATTTCATCTGTAATACTGTTGCAGGTATTTTTTGGTTTCGATATAAAGTTTTGTATTATTAACATCATTTGGTTATTCGTATAAATTATGAAAAAAGTATTAGTCCTTTGTACAGGAAACAGTTGCCGTAGCCAGATAGCCCATGGTTATTTGCAAAAGTTTACAGCAGATGTTGCAAATATCTATAGCGCCGGTATTGAAACGCATGGCGTAAACCCAAAAGCTATTGAAACAATGAAAGAAGATGGCGTTGATATCTCACTCCATACTTCCAACAATGTAAACGAATACAAGGATATAGCCTTTGACTATGTAATAACGGTATGTGATAATGCAAATGAAAACTGCCCCGTATTTATATCAAAAGCAAAAAAATTCCACCATAATTTTCCCGATCCTGCAAAGGCTGTGGGTACAGAAGAGGAGATCAAAAAACAATTCAGCCTGGTTCGGGATGAGATCAAAGCGTACTGCAAAAAATTTGTGGAAGAAAATTTAAACTGATTTTGACACGATAGTTTCCCGCAGATGTTCGCAGCTGTAAGGCAGCGCAGATTTTAGCAGAAAGAAACCAGGAAAGCTGCGGGGACGCCATGGTTTGCGTCTCACAAAACACATTTTCCTTTCCGGTCCTTGAAGACACAAACCGGGGTGATGCAGCAATTTACGCATAAATAAAATCAGGAAAATCTGCGTGTTCTTCATCTGCGGGCATCTGGGTGAAACTCTTCTTCCAAATCTGTACTGGAACGTCTTATATGTAAATATTAAACCTTTTGTTTTTCAGTTAGTAAATAACAGCAGACTTCTTTGTTCCTCTTTTACCATCTATCACAATCATTTTCCACAAAGCCTGTTTAACAAAATATTAGCCGCATACCTGCGTTTTCCTTAAACGGATAAGTCCTTTTTTCCGTTATTTTTACAATATGCAAAAAATTGCAGATTTTATTATGAGCAAAAAATTCATACCGGTGATACTGGTGCTTACCGCTGCCAGTTTTTTTGTCGCCTTTCAATCGCAGGGAAAAAATGATGATAATGATAACCCAAGGAGCAGGTATGCTAAAATTCTGAGGAATGTAGGTGTGCTGCTGGAAGAAGGTCATTATAGCCCAAAAAAAATAGATGATAACTTCAGTAAGGATGTATTTAAAAAATTCATCGAAGAATTGGATGGAGATAAAAACATCCTGTTACAAAGTGATATAGACAAATTTAAAAAATTAGAAACAGTTATTGATGACGAGATTCATGGTGCGCCCCTCGAATCTTTTTATGCGGTGAATGAAATATACCTGAAAAGGCAGGCAGAAATTCCTGCTATTTATAAAGAGATACTAAGTAAACCTTTCAATTTTACTAACAATGAAACAGTAGACCTGGATAGTAAAAACCGGTCTTTTCCAAAAACAGAAGCGGAGCGTTTTGATTTTATCCGCAGGCAGGTAAAGTATATCGTACTGGAAAAATTTGTGTTTGCACAGGAGGACAGGGAGAAAAATAAAGGAAAAAAAGATTTTGTTGTAAAAGCAGACAGTACACTGGAAAGAGAAGCCAGGGAACAGGTTTCCAAACAAATGGAGCGTTATAATGCTACCCGTAAAAACAGGGAAACAAATGATGAGAACTTCAGCACATTTGTAAATGCCATCACCGGAACAATGGACCCCCATACTACTTACTTCCCACCCATCGATCTCAGAACTTTTAATGAATCTATGAAAGGAAGTTTCTTTGGTATCGGTGCACAGTTAAAAGATGAAGATGGTAAAATAAAAATTGCCAGTCTTGTTACCGGCGGACCAGCCTGGAAAGGTGGCGAGTTAAAAGAAAATGACGAGATCATTAAAGTGGGAGAAGGAAATGCAGTACCGGTAGATGTTACCGGTTATGCTGTAACGGATGCGGTAAAACTGATTCGTGGTGCAAAAAAAGGCTCTGAAGTAAAACTAACAGTAAAAAAAGTGGATGGTACCACCAGGGTGATTACCCTTTTAAGAGATGATATTAAACTGGATGATGTGTTTGCCAAATCTGCCATCATAAATGGGGAAAAGAAAATAGGCTACATCTACCTTCCTGAGTTTTATGCAGATTTTGATGACAGAACCGGTACCGGTTCCCGCTGTGCAGAGGATGTGGCAAAAGAGCTGGTAAAATTAAAAGCAGAGAATGTGGAAGGGATTGTTTTAGATCTGAGGGGCAATGGCGGTGGTTCGCTATGGGATGTGGTTCAAATGGTGGGCCTGTTTATAGAAAACGGACCGGTAGTGCAGGTGAAAGGCCGTGGCGATAAAGCCAGGGTATTGGATGATCCGGATAAAGGAACTGTTTTATACAATGGCCCGCTTACCGTGCTGGTAGATGAAACAAGTGCATCTGCGTCGGAAATATTTGCAGCAGCCATTCAGGATTATAAAAGAGGAATTGTAATAGGCAGCACTTCAACCTATGGTAAAGGAACTGTTCAGCGTAACATTCCATTAAACCCACAGGCAGAAAATACCTTGTTCAATGCCGGGAAAGAAGCCGCTGAAGACCTGGGTACCGTTAAATTAACCCTGCAGAAATTTTATCGTATCAATGGCGGTGCAACACAATTGCGTGGGGTAGAACCAGATGTGGTATTGCCGGACAGGCTGGAATATTTAAAATTCAGGGAAAAAGATAATCCCGATGCGTTGGTTTGGGATGAAATTAAAGATGCCACTTACAAACAGTGGAGCAGTACTTACAGCACAGATGCCGTTATCAGCAGCAGTATACAGGATGTAAATACCAGCACTACTTTTGGAAAAATAAAAACCAATGTGCAATGGCTGGAAAAAAACTATGACAGGGCGTATTCTTTAAACCTTGATCAATTTAAAAAAGATCAAAAGGCACTCAAGGATGTGGTAAAACAAATTGAAGAAGCATACAAATTGCCCAAAGCCATGGATATGAAAAACCTGGCAGTTGATAGTGCAGTGATTGCGTCTACCAAAGAAAAAACGGATCGTAACAAGCAATGGATCAAAGTAAGAAGTGAAGATATTTATATTGATGAGTCAGTGAAAGTGCTTAATAAGATGATCACGCAGGCAAATTTGGCGAAGGTGGGGGGGTAGATTTTATTTCACGCAGCGAGTAAGTTAGTGGGAAGATAAAAAGTAGTAAGCCGCTGTTCGGATAAAGAACAGCGGCTTTTTTTATATAGATTTTTCGCAGCATAAACGCTTTTAGTTTCTCGCTGCGTACGCAGCGGGAAATAAAACACAACGCTTTGTACGCTGCGAGAAATAAACCTCACAGCATCATCTTTGCCACCATCTCCTTCATCAACATCGGACCACTACTACCGCTATCGCCGATGCCAATGCTGCGGAGATTATAATGATGGAGGAGCAACAGCAGTTTTTCCACACCGGTGTATCCGTAATTTTTCATCATTAGTTTTCCCTGCTGCAATGCCTGCACATTAAAATAAAATAAGGGTTTCAACCCGGTATCGCTTTGGTCGCTCATACCAAAGGCCGTATATACTTTGCTGATGAAAGTGTACAGTGCCGGCAAAGCCTGCTGTATGGGAACAGCCTTGGGATTGCTGTCAAAATAGTTAATGATCTTAATTGCCTTCACCAGGTCTTTACGCGTAATGGCTTCCTGTAACTCAAATACATTGTACTCCTTGCTGATTCCTATATATTTTTCAATATCATCTTCTTCAATTGTTTTTTTTCCTGCCAGGTTCAAAGCCAGTTTATCTATCTCGTTGGAAATGCGGGTGAGGTCATTACCTATATGCTCTTCCAGCATGGCAATGCATTTGGAAGTGATGCTATACCCCTTGGTTTTTACCAGTTCACCGATCCATTCCGCCATCTTATAATCTCTTATCTTTTCGGCATTAAAAAGTTCTGCATGGGTAACCAGCAGCTTACTCAGTTTGGTCCTTTTATCCAGGGTTTTACCCTTGTATGCCACTATGAATATGGTAGATTCGAGGGGAGCGGCAACATAGGCTTCCAGCTTATCTATCTCCTTCATATGCTGCGCTTCCTTTAATAATACCACCTGTTTTTCTGCAAACATCGGGTAGCGTTTGCAGGCATTCATAACAGAAGCCCAGTCGGCATCGCGTCCATAAAATACAGTCAGGTTAAAGGCAGCTTCAGATTCAGGGAGAATAGTATGCTCGGCATAGTTTACCAGCTGGTCTATATAATAATCTTCTTCTCCCTGCAGCCAGTACACGGGTTTAAATTTTTTTTGCTTCCAGCTTGTTAAAATCTTTTCGGCGCTCATGCTATGTAACAGAGGGTTTTACACACCCTTTTAAATGTAAAATTATGCTAATTTCCAGTTTGGCACAGTTTTGGAAAATACCTACCCGAATCGGATAAGCAGCAAAAATATTCACTAACTGAATCAATTTAATGCTTGTAACAAGAATTTAAAATTTTTTACTATAAAAATTCAATTATTATGGCATTCGAAAATCTTCCCCAAGCAGAAAAAAACCAGACGGAAGTAACCACCAGCACTTCGTCTAACAAAAACTTACGTACCATTTTAACCGGTGCGCTGGTAGTAGCCCTTTTAGGTACATGGGGCTATATCATTTACGATAAAAATAAAACAAAAGAAACGGTAACCCAACAGGAAAACCTGATCGCTTCAACCTCTTCTCAAAGAGATGAGTTGCAAAAAGAACTGGAAGATGCAGCTATGCGTTATGATATGCTGAAATCATCCAACTCAAAGTTAGATAGTACCATTACTTCTAAAGACAAGGAAATAGAAGAAAAAAGAGCCCGTATTCAAACCATCTTAAACAAGTCGAACGCAACAGAAGCCGAATTGCGTGAAGCAAGAACGATGATCGCCTCTTTGAACGGTGACCTGGAAAGTTATAAAAACCAGGTAGAAATATTACAGGGCGAAAAAATTCAGTTGGTACAGGAAAAATCTGTAGTAACCCGTGAGCGTGATAATGCCAGGAAAGAATATGACTCTGCTACTGTAGTAATCAAAGAAAAAGAAGACATGCTGAACGTGGGTTCTACCTTACAGGCGTCTAACTTCAACATTACCGGTATCAATGAAAAAGGCAGCAAAGAAAAAACAACCAGTACTGCAAAAAGAGTTGATAAATTAAGGATCACTTTTGATCTGAATGAAAACCTGATTGCACAAAGTGGTAATAAAGAAGTGTACGTTTGCATCACTGCACCCGACGGAACGCCGGTGGCTGTTGAAGCCCTTGGTTCAGGTACTTTTAGTACAAGAGATGGTCAGCAAAAATTCTTTACACAAAAATTAGATGTTGACTATACTCAAAACAAAAGACAAAGTGTAAGCTTCGACTGGAAACAAAATACCAGCTTCACCGCAGGTAACTATAAAATCGAAGTGTTCAATAACGGATTTAAAGTAGGCGAAGCAGTTAGACCTCTCAAAAAAGGCGGACTTTTTAGCTAATTTAAAATCCAAATATCCTCTCCTAAAGACCTTTTATATTGATTAATATCCACGGAATAAAAAGAAACCGGCTTCGTATGAGGCCGGTTTTTTTGTTTCGTTGCTTCACCGCACAGGAGCAAAAGACGCTGAGCTATTACTTCTACTTTAGTACCCTTCACAAATACCCGTGCAATTATAATTCCTGCGTCGTGGCGCCTTAGCGGTTAATACTATTTTTTAAACTCCGATGTAGCATTTTCCTTATCCCTGGCCAGCTGAGCTTTTAATTCATCCAGGCCATTAAACTTTACTTCTTGTCTTAATTGTTTGTGTAATGTGATGGTAAGGTCGGCACCATATATCATTTCATCAAAATCAAAAATATTTACTTCAATCACTCTTTTGGTTCCATCAACCGTTGGGCGTACACCAATGTTCATCATGCCTTTGTATACATCTTTTCTTCCTTCAATAGCAATGGTTACTGCATATACCCCATTGGCCGGAACCAGTTTCTGTTCATTTTCAATTTGCAGGTTGGCAGTAGGATAGCCAATGGTGCGGCCAAGCTGGTTTCCCTGCACTACTTTACCGGTAAAAAAATATTTATAACCCAAATAACGTTCGGCCGTATCTATAGCCCCGCTTAACAACGCCTCCCTTATTTTAGTACTGCTGATGGTGATATCCTGTAATACATGTTCGGGGATCTCCTTTACAACAAAACCATGTTTGCCTGCTTCGGCTTCCAGTAAATGATAGTCACCTTCCCGGTTATTGCCAAAACGATGATCGTACCCGATGATAATTGTGTGCGGACTAAATTTACCTGCCAGGAAATTTTCTATATAGGTTTTTGCTGTTTGTTCTGCAAATGCTTTGTCAAAGGGTACGACAACAATATGCTCAATACCTTTTTGTTGTAATAAAGCATATTTTTCTTCAGGGGTATTGATGATGTACAAGGGTTTTTTGTTGGATGTTACCACCTGCTTTGGATGCGGAAAGAAAGTGATGAGCAGGGGAGTGCCTCCAATGGCTGCGGCTTCTTTCAACAATTGGCTTATGATCTGTTGGTGACCTTTATGAACACCGTCAAATGTGCCAATGGTGATGACGGCTTTATTAAATGCGGGTAAGCTGCTGATGTTGTTGTGAATGTGCATGGTTGTGATGCAAAGCTAAGGGAAGGCGGGGAATAACAGTTAATAGCCGATAGTCCATAGTCCATGGTCCCTAGACCGGCGTTACAAAGAGAGAGCAATTATAATTCAGAAGCATTAAGGCATTTCTTCCAATTATAAATGTACTTATCAAATTCGTTGGATCGTCTATGGACTATCAGCCATGAGCTATGGACCACTTTCCTCATTTAAATTTCATAGTCCTTTTGCTAACCTGTAATTTTGCGCCTCTACACACATCTAATATAAATTACATGTCATTATATTCCAAAAGAGGCGTTTCTGCACAAAAAGAAGAAGTGCATGAAGCGGTTAAAAAGCTGGACCAGGGATTATTTCCACATGCTTTTTGTAAAATATATCCTGATTACCTGGGCGGCGATGATGCGTGGGTGAACGTGATGCATGCAGATGGTGCCGGTACCAAAAGCATCCTGGCTTACCTGTACTGGAAAGAAACAGGGGATATTTCGGTATGGAAAGGCATAGCACAGGATGCCGTGGTTATGAACTTAGATGATCTTTTGTGCGTGGGCATTTACGACAACATCGTTTTCAATTCTACCATCGACAGGAATAAAAACCTGATACCCGGCACCGTACTGGAACAGGTGATCAACGGCACACAGGAATTGTTTGATACATTGAAAACATTCGGGGTAAATATTCATTACCTGGGTGGGGAAACAGCAGATGTGGGTGATGTGGTGCGTACCGTAGCGGTAAACGGTACCATGACGGTTCGCTGGCCAAAAAGTAAGATTATTAGCAACGATAAAATAGCAGCAGGCGATGTAATCGTTGGCTTTGCCAGTTATGGGCAGTCCAGTTATGAAAGCAGCTACAACAGTGGCATTGGCAGCAACGGCCTCACCAGTGCCAGGCATGATGCGCTAAGCAAATATTATGCAGAGCACTTTAAAGAGAGTTATGATAATAACCTGCCGGAAGAAGTAGTATATATTGGTAAAGACAAACTTACAGATGATTATCCTTTGGGTGGAGAGGCTTATACAAGCGTAGGAAATTTAATACTCAGTCCCACCCGCACCTATGCACCCCTGTTGAAACAATTACTGGAAGATCATTTTGATAAAATTCACGGGCTCATTCATTGCAGTGGCGGCGGGCAAACCAAGTGCATGAAATATTTGCCCGGCAATTTTAAAATTATTAAAGACAACTTGTTTGATGCCCCTCCTGTATTTGAATTGCTGCAAAAAAACAGCGGTGCCTCTTTAAAAGAAATGTTTGAAGTATTTAATATGGGATGCAGGCTGGAGCTATATTGTCCGCCGGAAGCTGCGGCAACAATGATAGCCGCTGCCCGGCAATTGAATATAGATGCCCAGGTGATAGGCAGGGTAGAAGCCGCGGCTCAAAAAGAATTAGTGATACAATATAAAGGGGAGGAGATAAGGTACTAAGAAATTGTATGCTATTAACCTATAATTTTCTCAGTGCAGCGACCTTTTGGGGAAAAGCTAAACCCAGCAGATCCCTCTTTCATCGGGAAGACATCAATCATTATACATTTCTAAAGCCAGGCATTTACAATGGCAACACTATTCTATATAACTAACCTTTATAAATTTTGATAGTATAGCTGCTGTTGCATGGTTGGCTGTCTTGCCGCCTGCCCCGATGCAATTGTGGGAACCAACGGGAGGCACCTGTTGGGAAGCGCTAAAGGAAAATCACTTCCTTTTGTTTTTTATTTCTGCCGTTAGCTTGCCAACATTAGTATTCAATATTTTTATTTGGTTGAGCACCTGCTCCAGTGTTGGTTCTTCCCATTCGTTTACCAGCTGTTCCGGTAAATTGCCGGTATCATATTCTACCAGGTTCTTTTTCAATTTACCCTTTTTAGAGAATTCCACTACGTGTTCGTCAGTGATCATTTTTGCTTTTTCCAGGTTTACCAGCACAAGTATGTCCAGCCTGATGTCAAAGTATTTTGAAAGGATGATCAGTTCCTTAATATTGGGTTCACTGAGGCCACTTTCCCAGTTGCTGATGGTACCTTTTTGTTTATTTACCCGGGAGGCAATATCCTCTTGTGTGAGGCCAAATATTTTGTGGAGATATTTTAGATTGTATTTAAAATAATTCACAGCGGGGTTTATTTTGGTAAATAAATATTGATCAAATTATTTGGCCGATCAACTATGTTGATGTACTTTTGTTTCTTATTCAGGCGTGTTGTTCAAATATATTTTAAAAGCTACACAATACCAATACATCCCCAACACAGCCGTTTGAATAATGATCCAGGTACATCGACTACACCCCCGCTGACAGATACATCGCTTCAACTATTTTCTATCGTTTTATTGACCGGTTAAGTCCTTAATTTTTTACCGGAATGGTAATATGTATTTATTCAACGGACGAGGCATTGTGAGGTGCTAACCCCCGCCCGGTTGAAACACTTCAATAAATAAGACCTGTATGTTATACAACGAAAAAGAATTGCTACGTATGCTGCTATTGCTTTCGGATACACAGTGCTGGCTAAATGAATTGGCCACCCAATGTGTTTACAATCTTCATCCGCCGGCTATTAAACTGGTGCAGGCAAAAACATATCGCCTCGGTATCACAGCCCTGGCGCATATAGTGGAACGGCATTATCATAAAACGTTGCGCCATCCGGGTACCGGTAAATTCAATATTCCGCTGGCTGCAATTATTGATTATATAAAAGAAGCCGGTACGCTGGAGGCTATTCCTGTAAAAGGCAACATAAATTTCAGGCGTTGCATGCAATTGCCCGAAGCGGTGGGTACCGGTAAAAGTGGCGAACCGGCCTACCGGATTGTGGTGATAACAGATCCCGGGGGAAATATAATTACGGCTTACCCCGAATAGACTATTAGACAGGGAACCTGTCGGAATTGTTATGGGTGGATTAATTCGTCGTAATATTTCCACAGGCTGTTGTAGAAAACCTATGGGCGTTTATTAGAAAACCTATGGTCGTCCGCAGGACCCCAGAATGTTTAACCACTCGGAGCACTAAAGCCAAAAACACCAGGCCTGCCTCCGGTAGGGTTTTCCAAACCTGTATGTCTTTCATATTCCAGGCCCGAAGTGTTTGAACCTCATCGCATTTAACCCAAAAACACCAGGCCTGCCTCCTGTAGGGTTTTCCAAACCTTTATGTCTTTCATATTCCAGGCCCGGAGTGTTTGACCCTCATCGCATTTAACCCTAAAACACGCTGGGGTCCTGCGGACGCCCA
>JACMKX010000003.1 GCA_014379905.1 Ferruginibacter sp.
CAATTAAAATCAACGAAGCCGCCTGTTTAGCAATTTCAGTTCCCTTTTTGCCCATAGCAATTCCGATATGTGCCGCCTTTAAGGCCGGCCCGTCGTTGACTCCATCACCAGTCATAGCAACTATTTCTTTGTTGGCCTTCAAGGCGTTGATGATTTTTAATTTTGCTTCCGGAAACATTCTTGTGAATATATTGGTGCTGGCAACTGTATGCTTTAAGGTTGCGTCATCCAGTTTCATTAGTTCATCTCCTGTGATACTTTTTTCGTAACCTTTAAATCCTATCTGCCTGGCGATAGCAGCTGTTGTAGCCGAGTTGTCGCCTGTAATAATTTTTACTTTGATTCCTGCTGCATAAAAATTGCTGAGTACATCCCTGATATTTTTTTTAGGCGGATCGTAAAAAGCTACTATCCCTTTCATATTAAATTTAAATTCCTGTTGTGTAGCGGGAAAAATATCGCCGGCAAAATGTGCTTCCGCTACTGCTAAAACACGATAACCGTCCCCGGTAATAGTTTCAATGGCAGCAAGCATTTGTTGCTTCTCAACATTGGTTAAGTCAGCTATGTTCATGAAGGCTTCAGGTGCCCCTTTTGCAGCGATGATTCTTTTGCTCTTTCCATTTTCAAAAACGTGCGTCATCATGGGCGGCTTTCCCCCAATTGGATATTCATGAATCATTTTGTAGTCGCTTCTTTCATCGGGGGTAATTAGCCTGCCATAAGCATTGTGCAAGGCGATTTCCATAGGGTCGAAAGGAATTGGCTCACTTGCATACATGGCAATCCTTAAAAGTTCTTTTTCATCAACGCTGCTTATATTTTCGGCATTATTTATTCTGCCTGATGATAAAAGAAAAATTTTTGCCAGGCTCATCCTGTTCTCGGTAATGGTTCCTGTTTTGTCCGTACATATTACAGTCGCACTGCCCAAAGTTTCAACGGTTTTCATTTGCTTTACTATTATGCCGGACTTCATAAGCCGCCGGGCACCCAAAGCCATAAAAGTGGTGAAGGCCACAGGTATTTCCTCTGGCAATATACTCATAGCCAGCGTGAGTGCTTTTAATAAGCTATCCAATATATTGTTCGAGTGAAAATAATTGACAGCCCATACTATCAAAAAAACAAAGGCTCCTGCCAGGACCATTTTCTTTACAAAAGAATTTATCTGCCCTTCGAGCGGCGTCTTCTCTTCCTGGATTTTTTCAAGGCTTTTACCTATAGCGCCGAGTTTGGTATTGTTCCCTATGGCGGTAATATTCGCTATGGCTAAACCGCTGGCAACCGTAGTGCCTAGGTAAATCATGTTGTCCGACGAATCCTTATTTTTTTCAACTGAAAATGATTCGCCGGTGAGTATGGATTCATTGACAGAAAAATCATTTGAGTGTATAATGAGTGCATCCGCTGTGATCAGTGTTCCTTCCTCTGCCATTATACTATCACCTATTACAAGTTCAGGACTATTTATTTCTATGATCTCACCATTCCGGATGACTTTACTACGCGGTTGTGTAAAGCTGTTCAACTTTTCTAAGGCATTGCGGCTTCTTGAATCCTGGTAAAGCGATATAGCAGCTACCAGCAAAATGGCGGATAACATGAAGAATCCGTCTCCTGCATCTCCACTTACAAAATAAATAGCGGCAGCTATCAACAATAATAAGAGCATGGGCTCTTTTACCAGCCTTTTAATGGCATCAAAAAATCCGTTGTCCTTTTTATAAGTCAACTGGTTTAGACCAAATTTCTCTCTTGAAGCGAGCACCTCCTTTTCGTCTAACCCTATTACGTTGAAGTTGTTGATCGGCATAATCGTGGATAATTATACAGGTTAAAATACAATTATTGCGGCATTAGCTTTTATTAAATACCAGTAACGGTACTTTTGGGTTAAATGAATATTCTGTAGATTTACTGGAAAGGAAAACCTTCTGAAACCAATTCCTGTTTTGCTCTGTAAACATGACCAGCATCGACGGCTTTCTATTTTCGATAGCAGTCTCTACATCTGTAACCAGGGATTCATTGGGGTTTCGTTGGGTAATATTAAACGTTATGTGATAAGAGGCAATTTTTTTTACCGCCGCCTCAACTGCCCTTAAACTATCACTATCTTTTGCGTTGTAGGTTAGGTGAATCAATTCTATTCCCGCCTTTAACGGTTTGGCAAATTCAACTACTTTAATAATTTCCTTTTCAAAATGCGCCAGGTCTGAGGCATATAGGATATTGGTAATTGCCACTGGCTTATATTCATGCGGTACTGCAATAACAGGAACGGCAGAATGATTGATAAGGTTTCCGGTATGAGTTCCTAAAATTCTTTGTAGTTGTCCGGCTCCCCTCGTACTGATACAGATGTAATCGAATTGATGCGCTTCAGCGTATTCGCTGATACTGGCTTCAGATAAAATAGAAATCTTTACGACATAAAAAATATCGGCAGGAATTATGTGCAGGTCTGAATAGATTTTTTCAACAAAATTCTTTAACCTGTCCTGTGTTGCAACGGTTTGTTCCTGTTCATACGCTTCCATCCTTACTATATTCCAGGCCGACGGGGTAGGGATATGATGAACATTTAGAAAGGTAAGACTGCAGGTAGTTTGGGAAGCCAACTGGATGGCAAACAACAATCCTGCCCTGGAATTATCTGAAAAATCTGTGGTTACAAGTATTTTCTGCATGATTTTTTTATTGATGAGTTATGAATAAACTGGCATTGGTTTGATGGATAACATACGACGAGGTACTTTTTATAAAAAGCCTTGCAATAGAAGATGTACTATATGATCCCATTATTATAATTGCCTTTTCTGCCCCAACCCGGATATGCTCTGCCAGATCATGTTTTGCATCTCCTGCTATGAGATCAAATTTTATATTTGTAAAATGCTTTCCTGCCCAGCTTTTTATTTCATCTATATAGGGTATCCTGTCATTCGTTTGAGAACCAAATTGAAAAAGATAAAGAGGAAAATCTTTGCATTCAGGAAAAATGTAGCTAAACATTTTCAGTGCATACATACTGGAGGCACTTCCATCATAAGCTACATAGATCTTTTCCAGCGGCTCTGCGTTTTTTGATACCAACAGTAGCGGGCAGTGTGCATCTGCGAGTAAATCTTTAAGATCATATTCATCAGAGTCTGATTTAGAATCGGCAATAATAAGATCCGCAAAGCAACTCAACTTAAGCAAATTTTCCATCGACACAACCCGATCTATCTCTATCTTGTATTCAATATTCTGCTCTATACATTCATCCTTAAATTCCCGGGCCAGACTCGCCAAAAGCTTTTTGCTATTCTCTTTTTTGGTTGCGCCTTGTACCTTATCTGAAAGCAGGTATAGGTCATTTGGAAATGGATAACCGAAATCTATTCCGTTTGTATCGTTCAAAAAAATAGCTTCCAACAGGGAGTTGGTCTGTTTGGCAATGTCCATTGCACGTTTTATAACTTGCTGCGGAATACTGGATTCATTGAGTATCAATAAAATCTTTTTCATCCTTTATAATTTAAACTTTAGTAGTGTTAGCACTGTTCCATTTCCAATTTAGTATTTCGGGCATGTCTTCGCCACGGTCACTTATCCAGGCTTTGTGATCGAGTAACTTATTATGCAGGTATTGTTTGGTATAAGCGCCTTTTGACCCTAAGAATGGAAGATGGTCAATCACGTCATTTGCCAAATGAAACCTGTCGAGATCATTCATTACCACCATGTCAAAGGGGGTAGTGGTGGTACCTTCACCTTTGTACCCCCTCACATGTATATTGTGATGATTGGTTCTCCGGTAAGTTAGTTTGTGAATCAATAAGGGGTATCCGTGGAAAGCAAATACAACCGGTTTGTCTTTTGTAAAAAGCATATCAAAATCATCATCATTCAATCCATGAGGATGTTCGCTTGCAGGCTGCAAAGCCAGGAGGTCAACCACGTTTACTACCCGGATCTTAAGTTCCGGTAACTGTTCCCGCAAAATCTGTACTGCTGCAATTGTTTCCAATGTGGGTACGTCACCTGCACAGGCCATTACAACGTCTGGTTCAGCACCTTTATCATTGCTTGCCCATTCCCAGATACTTAACCCCACAGTACAGTGCTTAACAGCATCCTCTATATTTAACCATTGCAATTCAGGCTGTTTGCCGGCAACTATTACATTTATATAGTTCCTGCTTCGAAGGCAATGATCCGTTACAGAAAGTAAGCAATTAGCATCGGGAGGAAGATAAATGCGGACAATATTGGATTTTTTATTAGCAACGAGGTCAAGGAAGCCGGGGTCCTGGTGGCTGTTACCATTGTGATCCTGTCGCCATACATGAGAAGTGAGTAAATAATTTAATGAAGCTACTGGTCTGCGCCAGGGAATCTTACCCGCAACCTTCAGCCATTTGGCATGTTGGTTAAACATAGAATCAACCACATGAATAAATGCTTCATAACAGGAAAAGAACCCATGCCTGCCAGTTAGTAAATATCCTTCCAGCCATCCCTGGCATAAATGTTCACTCAATACTTCCATCACTCTGCCATCTGCAGCAATATGATCATCGGTTGGATAAATTTCCGCTGTAGAAGTTCTGGAAGTTATATCAAACAATTTAGTCAGCCGGTTGGAGGAAGTCTCATCTGGTCCGAAAATTCTGAAGTTTCTTTTTTCCCAATTTAAGTCCATAACATCTCTTAAAAAGCCGCCCATTACCTGTGTAGCCTCTCGATTCACATTTCCCGGGCTGACTACTTCCACGGCGCTTTTCCTGAAGTCAGGAAGTTCAAGATCTTCCAACAGAAGGCCGCCATTTGCATGCGGATTGGCACTCATCCGCATGTTTCCCTTCGGTGCAAGTGCAGCATATTGGCCTAACAGTTTTCCTTCGCTGTCAAATAATTCTTCAGGCCGGTAACTCTTCATCCAGGCTTCCAGCAGCGCAATATGACCCGTCTTTGTAGCCAGTTGGGTTAATGGTACCTGGTGAGAACGCCAGGTACCTTCCACCTGTAATCCATCAACAAGTTTTGGGCCTGTCCAGCCCTTTAGAGTTCGTAAAATAATCATCGGCCATCGCGGCCTTTTTGTAAAACCATGCAATCTCGCCTCGTTTTTTATCTCCTTTATTTCATCCATTATCTCATCCAGTGTTGCTGCCATCATGTGATGCATTGCTTCCGGATCATTTCCTTCTACAAAATGAGGTTTATATCCATAACCGGTAAAAAGTGCTGTTAACTCCTCCTCCGAAATTCTTGCGAGTATCGTGGGGTTGGCGATCTTGTAACCATTTAAATGCAGTATCGGTAATACCGTTCCATCATAAACCGGGTTTAAAAATTTATTGGAATGCCAGCTGGCAGCCAACGCCCCGGTTTCGGCTTCGCCATCGCCGATTACACATGCAGCAATAAGATCGGGATTGTCAAATACTGCCCCGTATGCATGAACCAGTGAATACCCTAACTCTCCACCTTCATTGATAGAACCAGGTGTTTCCGGGGCTACATGGCTGGGTATCCCACCGGGAAAGGAGAACTGTTTGAATAGTTTTTGTATGCCTGTTTCATCCTCTGTTATATCCGGGTACATTTCGCTGTAAGTGCCTTCCAGGTAGCTATTGGCAACAATACCAGGCCCGCCATGGCCCGGGCCGGTTATATAGATCATGTTCAGGCTGTTGCTTTTTATTACCCTGTTCAGATGTACATATATAAAATTTAATCCCGGGGTAGTTCCCCAATGGCCAAGCAGCCTTGGTTTTATATGGTCGATCGTAAGTGGGTTTTTTAGCAATGCATTTTCCAACAGGTAAATTTGCCCTACGGATAAATAATTTGCTGCCCGCCAGTAGCCATCGATTTGATGTAGTAATTCCGGCGATAATATTTTTATTTCAATTTCAGCAGCATCAGATTTCATCATAAATTTATTTTAAATTGCTTCGTCCAGTACATCACATACCAGTTCCGCCATTATTAATTCTTCGTTGGTTTTTATTACCCGAACAGTTACTTTGCTGGTGGCCGAAGAAATAATGGCTTCATTGTTCATGTTTTTAACTTCATCCATTTCAATTCCTATAAATTCTAAACCGTCACAAACCTGGTTTCGCACTTCCGGTGAGTGCGCTCCAATACCTCCGGAGAAAATTAATGTATCCAGTCCTTCCAGTGCAGCAGCATAAGCTCCGATGAATTTTTTTGTTTGGTAACAAAACAGATCAAAAGCTTCGGCAGCATTTGCATCCGTGTTTTTGTTTTGAATGATATCCCGCATATCGGCGCTTTTGTCATAAATTCCCAATAGGCCCGACTCATGATTGACGAGGTGATTGAATTGTTGAGGCGTCAATTTTTCTTCCTGCATCAGGTACCAGGCAACCCCTGGATCCAGGTCTCCGGTGCGGGTGCCCATAACTAATCCGGAGGTAGGTGTAAATCCCATGCTGGTATCAATACTTTTACCGTCTTTAACAGCCGCAAGGCTTGCGCCACTGCCAAGATGTGCTAATATTGTTTTTCCGTTTGCCACTATGCTTCCGGCTATGCTTTCAAGCTCCCGCATAAGATAAGCATACGATAGGCCATGAAAACCGTAACGTTGAATACCCATGTCAAAATATTTTCTTGGGAGGGGCAATAGCCTGGCAACAAGCGGCATTGAATTGTGAAAAGCAGTATCGAAACAAGCTACCTGCACTAAAGAGGGGTGCCGATTGGCAAACAGTTCGATCAACATAATCTCAGCAGGTAAGTGGTCAGGATCGTATGGCCGTATTCGCTTTAACTCGTTTAACAAGTCATCAGATATTTTTTCAGCTTTGGTATGTTGCATTCCATGCACTAACCTGTGCCCCATGGCTTGCACGCTGTCAAACCCGGGTTGCCCTTCAAGCCAATCCAATACATAGTTTGCAGCCTCTTCAAAACCGTTTATCTTAATAGCAGTAGTGGTCACTTCTCCCGTTATGATATCTGTGTAACTAAGGGTTGTATTGTCTGTGCCGATGTTTTCTATGCTTCCTGAAAAAATATGCCTTGGCATATTCCCTCTTTCATACAAGGCAAACTTTATGCTCGAAGAACCGCCATTGATAGTGACGAGATGGTGTTTTGTTGAATTCATATCTGGTTAACGGCGTCATTTATAAGGTGAATGGAATTGCACTACCCCTAAAATTTCTACTGCTGTGCCGTAAGCTACCGGTAATTATCAGGAATGCTATTCATATGTGTGAATGATTCAAGTCTTTTTAATAATTGTGTAACACCTGCCTGATGGTATAAACTAACCTTTGCCCTCACGATTTATTTCATGCTAAAAAAAGTAAAGCAATGCATACAAATATTGGAATTACAGATTGCAACCGCCAGGCGGTGGCAACAGCATTAGCCCAATTATTGGCCGATGAATATGTTTTGTACACCAGATGCCCAGGCCTATGTAGTAGGGATGTCTTACAATGAGGGGAACCCTAAAAACCTGGGACAGATTAAAGGCGATACTAAGCCATTTTCCAACAAACTCACTGCAACTTTTCACACTGTTTCATCTATCAAACCTACGACGATATTTATTACAGCAGAACAGGATGCAGCTTCTCAATATCCGGGTAGTTTTCAAATATTATCCACAGAAATAAGGTAGCGATACCAGTTGTACAAGTAGATGAAGTAGCATTTTTTAAAACAAAAATATGGAGAGGGTGGGGGGGAGAATGCTTGCACCCTTTTCTATTCAAATCTGTGAATGATGCAAATATTCGGCAACATTTTATAACAGTGTTGACTATTAAAGAATAGACCTTTACAGCATTGCAAAATTCATTTGCGATTTCAATTTTACTAAGATGAAAAATAACGAGGAATTACAGAAAGATGTACAGGATGCTATTAAATGGGAACCCCTATTGAATGCTGCAGAAATTGGTGTTACAGTTAAAGATGGCATTGTTACCCTAAACGGTGTTGTTAACAGCTACGCAAAAAAACTGGAAGCGGAACAGGCGGCTAAAAATGTTGCAGGTGTGAAAGTGGTGGTAGAAAAACTGGAAGTCAGTTTCGGCACAATGGGCGTAACTCCCGATGGTGACATTGCTGCAGCAATCGTGAATGCCTTTAAATGGAGCAGTAGAGTACCCGATGATAAGGTTAAAGTAAAAGTGGAAAATGGATACGTTACTTTGGATGGAGAATTAAATTGGAATTCCCAGAGACAAGCAGCAAAAGATGCGGTAAAAAATCTCCTGGGGGTAAAATATGTTACCAACAATATTACTATACAATCTGAAAGCCGGGATGCAATTGAACAAAGTGAAATAGAAGCCGCTTTGCGTCGTGACTGGTCTATCAATGACGACGATATTTCTGTGGAAGTTTCCGGTACCAAAGTTACCCTAACCGGAACCGTAAAATCCTGGTATCAAAAAAATGAAGCGGAAACAATTGCCTGGAAAGCGGCTGGAGTGTGGTCTGTTGATAACCAACTGGAAGTAGAATATTACTACGATATGGTTAGCTGATCTTACAAGAGGCAGCGACGCTCAATCGATGCCTCTTTATTAGTTAATATTTTTTATAAGTATAAACCTGAAATGCTCAACCGAATAAAAAATAACCGGAAATTTATTAGTGCTGTCAGAACCAGTCTTCTTTTACAATTATTTCTTCTTCTATTGCTATCTCCAGTCTTTGGAAATGATAAGGATAAAGTTTCGTTGAAGGGTAGTACAGCTGCTGCAGGTATTTTTTCTGATAGTGTTCATAACCTGGTACTTGATAGTGCCGGTATAGAAAATTTCTTCAAAGTTTTCCCTGCTAAAAACAATACTAAAATACCCGTTCAACAATTTTACCTTAAACGAGGGTATAAATTTGCATGGGTAACGGAGATGGGATTAACTTCCGGCGCTTTCAGCTTTTATCAACAGATGAAAAGTGATAGCAGGGATTTTGCAGATGAATCTCTGAATAATGTTAAATTGGATTCACTGTTTGATGATCTTTTTCAGAATGAACAAACATTCTTTACGAATAAGAGTCGGGCAGAAATGCTCGAACTTTTACTGACTTCATCATTTTTCAAATATGCAGTAAAAATGTATGGCGGAATTACAAAGGAGTCGAAAGACCTGGAATGGTATATCCCAAGGAATAAGAAAAATTATATAGCGTTGCTTGATTCCCTGGTAGCATGGAACCCCGGAGAACATCTGGAAGAACCAGTTAATGAATACTACAGCCGTTTAAGAGAACAATTAAAAATATTCAGGGCTATCGGGAAAAATGGAGGTTTGCCGGTTGTGCCGACAAGCAAAACTCTGCGGAGTTTGGGTACCAGAGATTCCAGCCTGATCATAGCAAAGCAGTATTTATCACTGACCGGCGATCTTACAACGAATGATTATACAATTTTATTTGATGATTCTTTGGCAAATGCCGTGCAGCATTATCAAAAGAGAATGGGGCTGGCAGTAACAGGAAACATTAACCCTGCCACCGTTATGGAAATGAACAAATCGATTGATATGCGAATTAGGCAGATAATGATAAATATGGAACGTTTGCGTTGGGCACCGGTAACGATGGAGAAAGACTACCTGCTGGTTAATATCCCGGAATTTAAATTACATGTATTTGAAAATAATGAACCTGTTTGGGTTACCAATGTTGTGGTTGGAAAAGCTGTAAGGCAAACCAGTATTTTTAGGGATGAGGTTTCCCAAATAGTGTTGAATCCCTACTGGAATATTCCACCGAGTATTACCCGCAATGAAATATTACCGCATATAAGAAACAATAGCAATTACCTTAAAAATAACAATATGGAAATTGTTTCCGGTAATCCGCTGGTAGTGAGGCAAAAGCCAGGATCAGGGAACGCATTAGGGAGAGTAAAATTTTTATTCCCTAATAACTATAATATTTATCTCCACGACACACCGTCTAAATATCTTTTTAGCGAAACAAACAGAGCATTCAGCCACGGTTGCATAAGAGTGCAGGATCCATTCTGGCTTGCGCAGTATTTATTAAGGAAGGATTCTCTGTGGACTGCAGGGAAAATTGCTGAGATAGTGACAGCAGGTGCATCATTTTCTATAAAGATTGACCCGGTAGTACCGGTTTATATCGTATACTTTACCGCCTGGGTAGACAGCAAAGGGCAGATCAATTTTCGCAATGACGTATATGATCTCGATAAAAAATTAGCCCTGGAGATTTTTGAAAAATAACCAGCGTTCTAAATGTACTTAACATCAATGAGTTCCATGCCGGCGTTAAAGTTATATATTCTTGGCAGGCAGGTTGCAATATTCAATCCTGCTATATCTATCGGGCTTATGTTTTCGAGATGCATCATTAAAGCCCTCAAGCTGTTGCCGTGCGCCACCACCATAACGTTTTCTCCCTGTGTTAAACGTGGTGCAATTTCCGAAGTATAGTAGGGGACTACCCTGTTAAATGTGTCTTCAAGGCTTTCGCCGCCTGGCGGACGTATATCATAACTCCTCCTCCATATTTCAACCTGACTTGCTCCGTATTTTGCGGCTGTGTCTGCTTTGTTTAGTCCCTGCAGATCACCATACATTCTTTCATCCAATGCTCCCGATTTAATAACAGTTATGGTTGTTTGGCTAATTTCCTGTAAGATGATCCTTAATGTTTCCTGGGCCCTTATCAATAAAGAAGTATAAGCAATATTAAATACCATGGCTTTTAATTTTTTACCAGCCAGCACCGCTTCTTCAGCACCGGTAGAAGTAAGTGGAGCATCCAGCTGGCCAGTGAAAAGATTGGCGAAATTATAAGTGGATTGTCCATGACGGATAAGAGTTAATGAGGGCATAATTCTTCTGGTAATGATTAAATAAGTACTTATTTCTTTTATGTCCGTTTGAGATCTTTCAGGCGGTTTTTTATCATGTGATTGCGTGTGTAAGCTCATCTTTCGGATTTTCCATATCATAAAGGAAAGTAAAAGCAATGCATCAGCAGCGATTTGTGTGAATTTTTTAAATGATAACCCTAATTGTGTAATCATTGCCGGCTAAAACTTATGCAATTTTGTATAGTCGTTAAACTTCAAAAAATGAATGCAAAATATTTTTCATTCCGGTCAATGTTGATTTTAGTGATTGTGTCTGTAATGGTGATACTGGCAGCATGTATTAGTGAGGATCGAAGATCATCTGTTTATAAATCTGAAATTGCCTCTTTAACGCAATTGCTAAAGGAGCAAACGAACAGAACGGATAGCATCAATGATTATTTAAGCAAAGCCGATACGCTGGGTTACCATGTCTTTTCAAACCAGGACTGGACAAGGCTGCACGAAACCCATGCTAAAAACATAAAAGTTACGTGGCCCGACGGGCATTCTACCATTGGAATAGATGATCATATAACCGATCTTAAATCCATGTTTGTTTTTGCTCCTAATACAAGCATCAAAGATCACCCGATAAAATTTGGCTCCGGTAATATGACCTGCGTAACCGGAACGATGACCGGTACTTTTTCTGTTGCCATGCCCATGGGCTTCGGCAAATTTATTCCACCTACCGGTAAATCTTTCGTGTTACCGATGTGTACTGTAGGCAAATGGAAAGATGGTGTAATGATAGAAGAATATCTTTTTTGGGATAATAAAACCTACATGGATCAATTAGAAATAGAACAGTAAAAAGAAACAAAGACAAATGAAAGTAGCAGTTTTTAGCACAAAATATTATGAAAGAGAATACCTCAACAAAGCCAATGCATCAGCTGGTCATCAACTTACTTATTTCAATGAGCCACTAAATAATGAAACGGCTGTATGGATAAAAGGCTTCGGAGCGGTATGTATTATGCTTTCAGATAAATTGGATGATGTATTAATCAAAAAGCTATCCGAATTAAACATGCCATTAATTTGCCTGCGAAGTGCAGGATTTGATAGTGTCGATATTAATGCAGCCGCCAAATACCGTATTAAAGTCCTGAGGGTACCTGCCTATTCACCACAGGCGATAGCGGAACATGCAGCAGCCCTGATACTTGCCCTTAACAGAAAAATCTGCCAGGCTCATAACAGGGTAAGGGAAAATAATTTTACCCTCAATAACCTGATGGGTTTTAATCTTTTCGGAAAAACAGTGGGAATAGTGGGGACGGGAAAAATAGGAAGGGCGTTTTGTGATATCATGCTTGGCTTTGGCTGTAAAGTAATTGCCTATGATATCAAAGAATCAATGAATATAAAAAGCAAAGGCATCTTATACAAAACATTTGACGAACTCCTTAAGTCATCAGATATTATTTCCATCCATTGTCCGCTCACGCCTGCTACTCATCACCTTTTTAACAGTATTGCGTTTGGCAAAATGAAACATGGCGCTATGTTGATCAATACAAGTAGGGGTGCGGTGATAAAAACTGCTCAGGCAGTAGCAGCATTGAAAAGCGCACAGCTGGGTTACCTGGGCATTGATGTGTATGAAGGGGAAGAGCATTTGTTTTTTAAAGATCTTTCCGGAACGATCATCCAGGATGATCTGATCGAAAGACTTATGTCATTCAACAACGTGCTTATTACACCGCACCAGGCTTTTTTTACTACAGAGGCTGTTGAGCAGATTGCTCAGATAACCATTAAAAACTTTACTGATTTTGAAACAAAGATGCCATTGGAAAACGAAGTCGAAACTATAAATATAAATCCTGTACTCCCAACCAACACTCCAATACATGAAAGCATATAAATTATTCGCCGGCACAACAATAGGATTATTATCGCTGAAAAATCATGTGGTGATGGCACCACTGACCAGGTGCCGGGCCATTGGCAACATTCCAAATACATTGATGGCAAAATATTATGAGCAGCGCTCAAAGGCTGGGTTAATTATAACTGAAGGAACTTCTCCCTCTTCAAATGGCATGGGCTATGCCCGTATTCCCGGAATATTTACGGGGCAACAGATTGAAGGTTGGAAAAAAGTAACTGCAGCTGTTCATGAGAATGGCGGAAAGATATTTGTTCAGCTAATGCATTGCGGCAGGATCAGTCATCCAATGAATATGAGTGAAGGAACAGAGGTATTAGCACCGTCTGCTGTAAAAGCCGCAGGGCAAATGTGGACAGATGCCAATCAATTGCAGGACTTCCCGGTACCAAAGGCAATGACAGCTGAAGATATTAAGAAGACACTGGCTGATTTTGTAACAGCAGCTAAGAATGCCATTAGTGCGGGCTTTGATGGAGTGGAACTACACGCCGCAAACGGGTACTTGCTTGAGGAGTTTATTTCGCCGTTAACCAATATCCGGACAGATATTTATGGAGGAAGTATTGCCAATCGCTGCAGGTTTATAATTGAAATAGCTATAGCTGTAACGGAAGCTATTGGTAAGGAGAAAACAGCTATCCGCTTATCGCCGTACGGAGTCGCAAACGATATGGCGCAATACAATGAGATAGATGCTACCTATGATTACTTGTCGAAGCAGTTGAATAATATAGGCCTGCTGTACATACATCTTGCAGACCATTCTGCCATGGGTGCTCCGGTAGTACCCGTTGAGATAAAGAAACTGATCCGGAACAATTTTAAGAATACGATCATCCTTTGTGGCAATTACAACAAAGAAAGCGCCGAAGCTGACATTGAAAGCGGACTGGCAGACCTGGTAGCATTTGGGAGACCTTTTATTAATAATCCTGACTTTGTAGAAAGGATGAAAAATAATTGGCCTATGTCAGAAGAACTTCAAACAGAATTATTTTATACCGCTGGTGAAACGGGATATACAGATTATCCTGCTCATGAAGATAATTTAGTTATGAAAGCAGCATTTATCAGATCGTAGTTTCCTACTTTTATTAGAGCATTCTTTGCAACAGCTAAAAAGTAAAAGGAAGCATCATCTGAAAAGTACTTAAGTAAAATACAGCATGGAATTTATTGATTACTATAAAATATTGGAGATTGATAAATCGGCAACTGAAGCTGATATTAAAAAGGCCTACCGGAAATTAGCAAGAAAGCTGCATCCAGACCTCAACCCAAACGATAAAGATGCCCATAAAAAATTTCAGGCAATAAATGAAGCCAATGAAGTACTGAGTGATGTTGAAAACCGAAAGAAATACGATCTATATGGCAAAGACTGGCAACATGGCGAGGAGTTCGAGCAGCAACGGCGGCAGCGACAACATCAGCAGGGTGGTCAGCAATTTTCAGATAGTAACCAGGGAGATTTCTCTGGTTTTTTCGAATCTATGTTTGGTAGTACGAGGCAGGGCGGGCAAACCAAATACAGGGGGCAGGATTATAATGCAGAGCTAACATTAAGCTTAGTGGAAGCTATGGAAACGCATCAGCGAACCCTCACAGTTAACGGCAAAAATATC
>JACMKX010000034.1 GCA_014379905.1 Ferruginibacter sp.
AAAAATATTGACCGTTCAATAGATACTTCAAAGAAAGTGATCAGGAGCGCATCCAACATTTTCTTTCAATAAAGATTATTAACCAGCGTGAAGTACAAAAGAATGAATGTGAAATTATTGTTGCCAGGAAATAACAACCACCTGTTATAAACGGGGTGTTGATACTACATATAAGTATTGTTACACCCGCCGGCTGCATCAGCATCACCTGCGCTCAGATAGCAGGTGATCAAAAAAATTTAACAGCAAACCTGGTAGCCACCAGGGAATATAAAACAATGCAGCTATTTATATACAGCAATGGTTTCAAAGACTCAACCAAGTTGTAAAATCTATTTTATCCATTTTATATACCTGCTAACTATCAGCGCTGCTGGTTAAAATAAGTTGCTTATTTAATAGTGGCTGCGCCGGCCTTTGCCACTTCCTCATCCTGCTCCACGCCGCCGCCACTTACACCAATAGCACCGATAATTTCCTCATCGTTTTTTATGAGCACGCCACCGGGAAAAGAAATAAGTCCACCATTGGATACTTCTATCTGGTACAATGGTTTGCCGGGTTGCGATAATTTGCCGATCTCCCCGCTATTCATATCAAAGTAATTGGAAGTTTGTGCTTTTTTAATAGCAATATCTTTGGAACCCAGCCAGGCGCCATCCATTTTTACAAATGCTACCAGGTTGCTGCCCCTGTCTACCACGGCAATATTCATGGGTACTTTAATGTTGGTTGCTGCCTGCTGTGCAGCTGCAATGGCGTCTAATGCCTGTTGTGCGGTGATGTTCATATTTGTTTTTTTAATTAGAGGGCTAAAAGAGTGCCGGGATTGGAGGGGTGGGAGTTGATGCTTGATGCTTGATAGCTGCCTCAATTTTGCCTGTTGCTACAAATCCAGTTTGTCACACTGAGCTTGTTGAATGTGTTACAGCGAATAATACCCATAATGCCGGCTTCAACAGGCTCCCCGCACTTGCGGGACAGGCAGCCCTGGCAGCATTTTTCTATTACAAGAACAATCCCCCTAATGCCGGCTTCGACAAGCGGAGCCTGACAACATTTTACTAACCCCTCAGCATTCTATCTTCCTACCCCGGTACTTCCGCATCTGCATAAATCAATCCCTCGCCCACCAGCTGATCCCAAAATGCTTTGGGAATATTGGCAGTAACCGCCCTCACATTATCTGCCACCTGCGCTGTTTGGCTTGCGCCGGGTATTACAGATACAAAAGATTGGGAGGCTAAAATAAACTGCAGCGCTACCGCCACTATATCGGTTCCATGGTCCTGGGCAATTTTGGCAATGCGGTCCCGCTTGGGTGTCATCCCTTTTGGAATGTCATTTTTATAATTATACCGGTGCCGCCCGGTAATAAACCCCGAATTAAAACCAGCGCCGGACACCAGTTGTACCTGCGCTTTTTTTACGGCAGGCAATAACCTGTCTACCGCATCTTCGTGTTCCAGTATAGAATATTGTGTGGCCGAGAGGCAAATATCTGGGTCGGCATATTTAAGACAATCGAGTATGGGTTCAATTTTATTTACTCCCATTCCCCAGGCTTTAATAATCCCCTGGTCTCTGTAATTGGATAATACTTTAAATGCGCCTTCTTTTGCCTGCTGCAAATAATAATCGTACCGGTCACCTACCTGGTCTTCCGACAGGTCGTGCACATACACAATATCTATATGGCTAAGGCCGGTTCGTTCCAGGCTTTCATCAATAGAGCGCATTACCGCATCACCGGTATAATCGTGCTCATACTCATAGGGCAGCGGGGCCTTCCACATGGTAGCCGGAATTTGTGCCTGCGTTACCGGTTTAAATAACCGGCCAATCTTTGTAGAAAAAACAAACTCCCCATGGTTTTTCTGCCTTAAAAATTCCCCGAACCTCCGCTCACTTTTGGTGAGGCCATACCAGGGAGAGGTATCATAATAACGGACGCCCAGGTTCCATGCCTCGTTTAAAACATCCCTGGCCTGTTGATCCGAAACAGCTTCAAAGCCGGTGCCAATGGCAACGCCGCCTAAGCCCAATTGATGCGATAGTTTAAATTTTTCCATGCTACAGAAATAAAGATTGTTGATTAAAGATTAGTTTATTAGTCATTAGTAAGTAGTCATTGGTCCATTGCGAAACAGGCCGCCACCAGGTATGCTCGTTCCAGTATCCAGTGTCCGGCATCTCCCCATTCCCCTCCCATTAACCATGCCACTCCATTCCATCTCGTCAACAAAATGTTAAAGAAAAAAATTATTGTCCGAAATATTTCGTAATCCGGATTTTACTCCTATTTTTGATGTACTAAAGATTTCGTACATAATTTAAAATGATCGTCATGAACAAAGTATTTATTGCCATTATGCCCTGGATGTTTGCAGCCATTGGTTACAAAGCCACTGCACAGGAAACCACCAAAAAGGAAGACAAAAAAGAAACACAGGTAATCACCATTAAAAAAAATGGTGACAAGAATGCAGATCTTAAAATTGAGTTTAAAAATGATGTGGTGCTCATCAATGGTAAACCCCTGGTGGAGTTTAAGGACGATGCCATTACCATCAATAACAAAAAGGTAATTATAAAAAATGGTGACAAATGGAGTTTTATGGGCGATGACGGTAAAGCAGCATTTGAAATGGATTTGAACCACCTGGAAGGTATGGGTGATCGTTTTGCAAGAGGTTTTGCATTTGGCGGTAACACCACTTTTTTGGGTGTTACAACTGATGATGATGATGCGGGCGCAAAAATTACCCAGGTTACAAAAGAAAGTGCAGCTGCTAAAGCCGGACTTGAAAAAGGAGATATCATCACCAGGATCGGCGACACAAAAATTGAGAACCCGGCTGATCTTTCAGAAGCCATTAGTGCAAAAAAACCAAAAGACGAAGTAAAGATCACCTATAAAAGAGACGGAAAAGAGAAAACAACCAAAGCCACGTTGGAGGAAAGAAAAAGCAGTGATATGACTTACTCCTTTACAAGCCCCAGAGGTGGTATGAGCACCATTACTGTGCCGGTACACCCTGCTGCACCGGGCGCTCCCCATTTCAACGATAATTTTAATTTTAACGAAGATGCGTTTCTGAGAGGTTATGGCATGGGCCGTCAAAAGCTGGGCCTTAAAATCCAGGACCTGGAAGAAGGCAGTGGCGTAAAAGTATTAGAAGTAGAAGAAGGTTCTGCAGCAGAAAAAGCCGGTCTTAAAAAAGAAGATGTAATTGTTGCGGTAGGCGATGCCAAAGTAAACAATACCGACGAAGCCAGGGAACAACTGCATAAAAATGCTGAAAAATCTGCTTACACAATTGAAGCCAAAAGAAATGGCAGCACAATGAAGTTTGATATTAAAATTCCGAAAAAATTAAAGACAGCCAACTTATAATAAAGGATTTTATAGCCATGATAAAAACAAAAGAGCGTTGGTGTAAAAGCCGGCGCTTTTTTTTTAAAACCTATAAGCGGGTGCCTGCAAGGCGAACCTTAGCGTGTTTTATAAAACCTGTAAGCATGCGTTTGCGACACCGACCTCAGCGTGTTTTATAAAATCATTAACTTTTTTAAACCGCATCCGGGAGCATTTTTAAAATGAATAGGTTCACAAAACACGCTGGGGTTTGCTATAGCACAAGTCCCTTGCTGCAAACACCCATAGGTTTTGTTTAACCCCTATCTTTGCACCTTGAAAAACTCGGAAAAATACCAGGTTGTTATTGGCCTCGAAGTGCATGCCCAGTTGCTAACGCAAAGCAAATTGTTTTGCGGTGATCCTATTGCATTTGGCGGAGCCGCCAATACGCAGGTGAGCCCCATTTCCCTGGCGCATCCCGGCACCTTGCCGGTTATGAATAAAGAAGTGATTGACCTGGCGGTGCGTTTGGGCCTGGCCCTTCATTGCGATATCACCCAACACAACTATTTTGCCCGTAAAAATTATTTTTATCCCGATCTTCCAAAAGGGTACCAGGTAAGCCAGCATACCGCCCCTATTTGTAAACAGGGATACCTGGAAATAAAAACAGCCGGCACAGTAAAAAAAGTAGTGCTCAACCGTATCCACATGGAAGAAGATGCGGGTAAAAGCTTACATGACCTGGAAACGGAATATACCTGTGTAGACCTTAACAGGGCAGGCACCCCCTTATTGGAAATTGTTACCGAGCCCTGTATTCATAGCTCGGAAGATGCCTTCACTTTTTTAACCGAACTCCGCAAACTCCTACGCTGGATAAATGTTTGCGATGGCAATATGGAAGAAGGAAGTATGCGTTGCGATGCCAATATCTCTATAAGGCTGGCGGGCGAAACCAAACTGGGAACAAGGGTAGAAGTAAAAAATTTGAACAGCATACGAAATGTAAAAAGAGCCATTGATACAGAAACTGACCGGTTAATCGGCATTGTAGAAAACGGGGAAACCATTTTACAACAAACAAGAAGTTTTGATGCCGACAAAGGCACTACTTTTGCCCTGCGCAGTAAAGAAGAAGCAGATGATTACCGTTATTTTCCGGAGCCCGATCTTCCCCCGTTTTATATTGCTGATAAACATATAGCAGCCATTAAAGCTGCCATGCCAACGCTTCCCGCTGCAACAGAACAGCAATTTAAGGAACGCTATGGCCTGGGTGATTATGACGCTGCTGTTATATGCGCCGATAAAGATGATGCTGATTTTTATAGAGAATTAATAAAAAATAATCAACATTACAAGGCTGCTGCCAATTGGATGCTGGGACCCCTCAAGGCCTGGTGTAATGAAAACAATACCGGCTTTACAGCACTTCCTTTATCAGCCCAACAACTGGCTTCCCTCATTGACTTTACAGAATCGGGTAAAGTAAGTTTTAATGTGGCTTCTACAAAAATATTGCAGGCAATGATCGCCAACGGCTACGAAGCGCCACAAAGCCTGGCAGAAAAAATGAACCTGTTGCAGCAAAGCGATGAAACTGCTCTGCAACAATGGGTAAAGGATACGTTGGCTGCCATGCCGGATAAAGTAAAAGAATACCAGATGGGCAAAAAAGCACTGATTGGTTTATTTGCCGGCCAGGTAAAAAAACTGAGCAAAGGCACAGCCGACATGGGGCTGGTAAACAAAATATTAGAACAACAATTAAATAAAGTATAGCTATGTTTGTAAAACGTTTACTCGGAGTGGTTGCCGTGAGCACTATGCTGTTCTCCTGCAACAACAAAGAAGAAAAAGGAAAATTTTCTCTCAATGGGGATGTTAAAAATGTTCCGGACCAAAAAGTTTACCTGGAGCAATTGTATTTTAACCAGCAGGACCCGCAGGTATTGGATACGGCAGATTTAAAGTCAGGCAAATTCACGGTATCCTCCATTGCCACAGAAGAAGGCTTGTATCGTATTCGTTTTGAAAAAATGAACAGTGGTTTTGTTTTTATTAATGATAAGCCTTCTATCAATTTCAAGGCAGACATTAATGATGTAAGCCTGGAAGGGCCTTCTTTCAATAGCCCGGCCAATGCTGCACTAAAAAACCTGTTGCTTAATATAGAAGGCCAGCGAAAAAACCTGGTAAGCACGAGTGCGCTTATTGATAGTCTTAAAAAGATGAAAGGGGCAGATAGTGCTTTAACGGCAGAAAACACCAAACTTGCAGACATCAATAACAATTTCAATAAGTTTATTACAAAGTATATTGATACAAGCAGTCAGCCTGTTGTTACCATGTTTGCCCTGGGTTATACAGAAGCGGTTGACCCGGCTTTATTAAAACCGATTGTTCCAAATCTTACCAAACGTTTTCCAAACCACCAGGGTATTGCAGGTATTGTTACGCAATTCAACCAAATGATAACCGCTATGGATAAACCAAAGCCGGTATCCAAAGGCCCTGCCACTGTGGGCAGCATAGCACCCGATTTTACCATGAACGATACAGAAGGCAAACCTTTTACTTTAAGTTCCCTGAGAGGAAAATATGTATTGGTTGATTTTTGGGCCAGCTGGTGTGGTCCGTGCAGGGGCGAAAATCCTAATGTAGTGGCAGCTTACAATAAGTACAAGGATAAAAATTTTACTATCCTCGGAGTATCGCTGGATGATGAGAAGGCTAAATGGTTACAGGCAATTAAAGCGGATAACTTAACCTGGAAACAGGTATCGGACCTCAAAGGTTTTGAAGACAGCTCTGTTCCCTTATATGGATACGATGCCATCCCCTACAATGTGTTGATTGACCCGCAGGGTAAGATACTGGCTACTTCGTTAAGAGAAGATGCATTGCATAGTAAGCTGGCAGAGGTGCTGAAGTAAGAAAAAAATGATGGTGCTTATTTTTTACGGAGATCCTATTGAATTTTATAAATAAGAAGGCCGGTTCATAAAATGAACCGGCCTTCTTATTTATTTTAAAAGTATACTATAATTATCTCGATAAATTAACAGTGTATATGCTTCCAAAAAAGCCAACACCTGTTACACCCAATTGCATCCTTAAAGTAAATGTTTGGTTACAGGCAGAAAATGTACCTGTGTTTGCTGCGGTTGGAGTAACAAAAGCCCTTACAGCCACCGTTTGGCCTGCGTAAAGAGCATTAAGGTCTCCTGCGTTGCTTCCCGGGATAGCAGCCTGGGCTACTGCAGTTACTATACGGTTTGCCGGATCTGTCCAGTCTACATTAAATTGGATAGGTCCCCATCCATTGTCCCAGATATTTGTTACGGTGATTACACCGGTAGTTGGAGACGTGGTGGTAAACGTTGGTACCGTTGTGGCGTAAGGTCCGTAAGGAGCACCTGTACCAAAAGTTTCGATAGCTCTGAAATTTCCCAAAAGAGCAGATCTTGTTACATCACCTTCAAAGCAAGGCCCGCGCAAAACCAACCTTAAGGTATCATTATAGCTGGAAGGATCAATATCTGGCTGAATAATAGCTAAAATCAGCGTATCCTTTTCGCCGTTTTGATAGCTGGTGAAAGTTCCTTTTATTTCCAGGGAGTCAATTACTTTTCCGGCAGGAATAGTTAATACCGGGTTTGTAACTGTATAATCGGTGCCCGCAGTTGCAGTAGCAGATGTAATGTTTACAGTAACTTTTCTTTCAACGTTTGATGGATTGGTGATTCCAACAGGAACTTTAAACGAAGTACCGGCAGTAAGTATTTGGTAAGTGAGTATAGTTTTGCTCATAAAATGAGCCTGTGTTGGCGGTATCACCGTGTCGTATGGATCATATTTATCACAACCCGAGATTGCAAAGACCAACATACCAAGTGCCAGGCAACTGTTTAATATTTTTTTCATTTTTATAAGTTTATTGAGTTTATATACTCCTTTTTAGTAATCATCGTTTTGTACAATATTCGGATTGGCACTAATGGCAGCCCTTGGAATCGGGAAAACAAACAAATGCGAGTTTGCAGGTAATGTTTGCCATTCCGGACTTGCATCAGATGCAAGGCGCTGAACCGGAAGGTTATTACGTTTCAGATCGTAAATCCTTGAAGCTTCAAAGCAAAGTTCTTTAAATCTTTCCTGGAGAACAGCTGCTACAAGATCGGCACTGGTGGCGAAAGTCTCTGCTACATATGGTGTGATCCTTTTTTCTCTCACTGCATTAAGATCGGCAGCACCGGCTGAAAGGTTTGGCGTGGCAAGTTTAGCATACGCTTCCGCTCTTATGAGGTAAATTTCTGAAGTACGGATCGCTTTAATATCAACAATACGGCCACCACGACTAGAAGCAAAATGTTTGTTTACGTAGCGGTTTGCGCCAATGGTACCGATAAAGATATCACGGCGGATATCACCAACACCATAGGCATCGTATAATTTATCGGAAGGAGAAAGGAAAATGGTTCCTCCAACAGCAGTGAAACGACCACCCAGGAGGGTGCTGTTTAGCAATCTTGTTCTAAAAAGTACTTCGTTGGATGGTGGTGGAATACTGTACGCATTCTCGTCAGTCCAGATACCTGCATATACTGCCCCGGTTACCAGGGGCCTTATATTAGATGAAATTACTTCTGTTGCAAAAGCAATAGCAGCAGGGTAATCTCCTTTGTACAAGGCTATTCTTGCCTGGTAAGCTGCAATATTGAGTTTATTTAAAACAGTATCGGAAAAAGTAGCTAATGTAGGTGCCGGCAACAAGTTTTTGGCAGCAGTAAGGTCAGCTTCAATCTGGGTAATCACATCCCCCATCGTACTACGTGCCGGTTTTGCTGTAGGGTTAACTGTTGTAACAATAGCAATTCCTACACCCGCAGGATCGTAATTTTTGGCGAAAGAACGCAACAGGTGGAAATGAGCAATAGCTCTTAAGCCCAATAACGAGCCCTGTAATTGATCTTTTCTCGCCTGCGTACCGCCTGTCACGGTGTATACATGAGGTAATACGCGGTTTACCTGGTCGATCATGGTATAATAGGGACCATAATCAGCTGTAACATCACCGCCAGTTGTACCGTCTGATCCATACTGGTAACGAAAAGTCAATGCCCCGGATCCCCCATTATCCGGACCAATTTTTAATTCGTCGGATACCAGGGAAGTTTTAAATATTTCTGCATTTTGGATGGTGTAACCACCATAAGCACCATTTACACCCAGCTGCACATGCTCAATTGTTTCAAATGCATTGGCATCACCAATGGCCTGCAAATCATCCTGCTGTAATTCTTTATCACACGCTCCCAAAAAAAACAGGGATGCTAATAGGAGGAGATTGTATTTTTTGTATTTCATACTAGTTATCAGTTTAAAAATTAAAAGGTCAGGTTGACGCCGAAAGTAAATGCTCTTGGATTAGGGAATTCGCTCAGGTTAAGATTTACAGCACCTGCTTCCGGGTCTAAACCTCTCCATTTTGTCCACATAAACAAATTAGTACCCTGTACATAAAACCTTGCCCTTGAAATGATTTTGGTTTTTGCAAGTGCCTGTGCAGGCAGCGTATAACCAATGGTTAAATCCCTGAACCTTATAAAGGAGGCATCATGAATAATTTTGCTGGAAAAATTGGGGCCATAAAGCGGGCTCGGGGTAGAAGCTACATCACCGGGTTGCTTCCAGAAATTAAGATCCGACGACTGGTTGTACCCCCCCGCCAGGAAGCCAACCGGATTTTCTACAAAATATTCCAGGTTGTCTACCTTATTACCTCCCTGCTGCCAGCTGAATAATGTAGAAAGGTCAAAGCCTTTGAAACTTACATTAGTACCAAAACCACCTTTCCATGGAGACTCCCAGGTACCAAAATCTGTTACAGAATTGCTTGCAGCATATACATTGGTTAAATTTCCGTCTAGGTCATAATATAAAGGTTGACCTGTAGCAGCGTCTACACCACCCCATTTAACCTCGTAATGGGATCCTATTGGGAGACCAACCTTCAGAAAGGATGTTCCACTTTCGTAAGGTTCAATCCCTCCTAGATCTAATAATTTGTTTTTATTGTAGGAACCTGTAGCAAAAACTGTCCACACAATGTCTTTTGTTCTTACTATTTCTGCATTAATATTCCACTCAAACCCTGTATTCTGCAATTCCCCGGCATTAACCAGGATATTTACACCCCCTGCGGTTTCAAATGGAAGACGTTGCAATAATAATAAGTCTTTTGTTCTCTTATCATACCAGTTCAGATCACCATATACACGCCTGTTGAATAGTTCAAAATCAACACCGCTGTTCAAAGTAAAACTCGGTTCCCATTTCAAATCGGGATTACCAACATAATTTACTACCTGGGTTGGCAGACCGGAATAAGTTCCATTTTGATAGGTTGCCTGGTATTGATTAATTGTAAAGTTATTAGCATTACCTGCTGAGCCATAGCTTACTCTCAAACGAAGCGCATTTACTACACGTGAATTCTCAAGGAATTTTTCTTTAGACATATCCCAGTTGGCACCAACGGAATAGAAGTCAGTCCACCTGTTGTTTTCAGGTAGGTAAGAAGATCCGTCACTTCTATAAGAACCGGATATAGTATATTTTTTATTAAATGTATACCGTACCATTCCTAAGCCAGAAGCCAATCCAACCTGGCTTCTTAAATTGCTTGCACGAGGTGCTTGTATATATAACTGATTACCTGCATTACCTGGAGTTATTACTCCTGAGGTATTCGGTGTACGCGGATCTATTCCAAATCCTGTAAATCCAATACCCTTAGAATTTTCCTGTACATATTCCCCAACTGCTGTTAATTCCACATCATGTTTGTCTGCAAAGGTTTTCAAATAATTGATAGAAGGACGAACCGTAGCAGTTAAAAAACGGGTTAACGATTCAGTTTGTGCACCGGCCAGTTGAGTAAGACTGGTTTGACCAGAGGCTGGTGTTCTTACATAAGCTAACCTGTTATTGTAAGTAGAGTTTTGCGTTTCGCGGAAATCGACACCCGCATTTACTCTTGCTGTGATATTTTTTGTGACTTTATAGGCGATATCGACCCCTAAACTAGCTTTCACCTGGTCGTTATAAACCTTGTCTTTTCTCTTCACATCTAAAAACTGTGAACCGAAGTTGGGCGCATTACCACCCGCTCCTGTAAGTAACAAGCTGCCATCAGCATTGTAAGGTTTAGAGTAAGGAGCGGCAATATTAGGCGTAAGAAAGGAGTTAAAAATATAACCCGGGAAAGCCGGATCAAAATTTCTTTTTACATACCCAAATGTAGATGTTAAGGAATAACTGAATTTATCATCTGCAAAATCTATATTATTTCTCAGGGTCGCCCTTTTCATGTCTGAAGGATTAATTGTACCCTCTTCATTATACAACCCGATGCTGCTGAAAAAGCGAGTTTTGCCTGTACCGCCGGAAAGCGTTACTTCATGGTTGCTGAAGGTACCAGGCCTGAAATACTCATCATACCATCTGGTATTAATACCGCCAATAGAATCCAGGGCACGGTCTGCTGCAGTTTTGTCAGCAGCAGTTAAACCGGCATAACGCGGGTTGTCTTTAGAGAACCACCATCCTGGCGTAGCTGGTGTACCATTACCACCTACTATTCTTCCATACTCATGTTGAGCAAACAGCAACTCTGTTGTATTCATTGGGCGGAAGGCAAAATCAGGGGTTGATTTAATACCTAATTGTGCACCATAAGACACTTTTACTTTTCCCGGAGTTCCTTTTTTGGTAGTAACTACAATTACGCCTGCAGAACCCCTGGAACCATACAAAGCCAGGGTAGATGCATCACGCAATATGTCAATAGAAGCGAAATCATTTGGATTAAGCCCCTGGAATGTATTCGCCTCTACCTGAATACCGTCTACAATATAAAGTGGATTGTTGGAGCCACCAATTGAGTTACTTCCACGAATAATTACTGTAGAGTTAGTACCTGGTTGCCCGCTTCCTGTAAGCGCCAACAAACCTGGTACTCTTCCCTGTAACAATTGATCAAAAGAACCAACAGGCCGGTTTTCTAATTCCTTTGAAGAAATTTTGCTTGCAGCACCGGTAAACTGCGATTTTTTAATACGGTTAATACCTGTTATAACCACCTCTTCTAACCCCTGCCCGTCTGTGCTAACTAAAACAACAGAATAGCTATTGGAATTACGAATGTTGATGGTTTGGGTAACAAATCCAATAGAAGATATTTCTAATTGCTTTGCTGCGGCATTAATAGTAAGGGAATAGCTTCCGTCTGGCCCGGTGGTAGTACCAACCTGGCTTCCTTTCACGGTCACAGATGCATTGGGGATCGGATTTCCTTTGTCACTGGTGATTCTTCCCGAAACAGTTCGGTCCTGGGCACTGGCAGAGAATACAAATCCCACCAGAATCAAAAGATTCAAAATAATTTTTCTCATTTGCAGATTTTAGTTTTTAATGTTAACAAAGATATAGCAGAATCGTAAGTTTCGTTAATTTATAGACAAGTTATTTGCATTTCTGCTGCTTATAAATGGATAGGAGGTAAAATAAATAGTATATACAAAAAATTATATTTTTTTATTTTTTCCAGTGTTTAAAGCAACCAATAAGGTTGGTAACAAAACAAGGTTGGTAACAGTAGCCACTACCAGCGTTAAAGAAGTTAACCAACCCAGTGCAAAAGTTCCACCAAAACTACTGGCGCAAAAAATAACAAAGCCTGCTATTAACACAAGTGATGTATATATAATACTCAGACCCGTTTGACGAATAGTTTGCTGTACGGAGGCTGCCACATCGTTGTTATTGGCTGGCAATACCTGCTTATAATTTACTAAAAACCGGATGGTAATGTCAACAGCTATCCCCAGGGCCACACTAAAAATAAGTACTGTACTGGGTTTCAATGGTACGCCTGCCCAGCCCATTACTCCGGCCGTAATAACCAGCGGCACCAGGTTGGGTATCAGGGAGCAGATCAATATGCGGAAGGAACGAAAAAGGTAAAGCATACAAACAGCTATTAATAAAAAAGCCCAGAAAATGCTTTCTTTTAATCCATTGATAATAAAATGACTGCCTTCCAAAAAAGTGATGCTGGTACCGGTAAGGGTCACCTTATAGCTACTATCAAATAACTGGCTGGCTCTTTTTTGAATGGTATCCAATATTAAAGGCAATTGTTGCGTACCCACATCAGCCATATTTACACTAAGCCTTGTTCGCTGGCTGGCGGTATCAACAAAAGAGCGCAGCATTTTGGTAAAATTATTATCCGGCCGGCCTTCTTTTTTTGGACGAAGATATTCTCCCACAAAAGCACCATCAAAAGTGTTGGGTAAGGCATAATTCACACTGTCTCCTTCATAAAATCCCTGTTTGGCAAATTTTAACCCTTCTGCCACAGTTAGCGGCCTGTTCATATTTGGCTGCAATGCAATGAACTGGGCCAGGCTGTCTACTTTTCCATAAACCGTTAATGCCCGCATACCCGAAAGGCCACGGCGTTTTTTGGTATCTACCACAATTTCCAGCGGCATTACTCCTTTAAAATTGTTTTCAAAAAATTTAAGGTCCTTGTAAATAATATCTTCTTTAGGCAGATCATCTACAATGCGGGCCAGGGTTTGCAACCTGAAAATACCAGCCACACTCACCAATACCAATAAAGTAGTAACAGCAATGATCTGTTTTCTATAATTAAACACCCAGTGTTCCAGCCGGGCCAGCAATGCATGCACCCATTTGCTGTGCAGGTATTTTAACTGGCGTTCTTTTGGCACCGGCAATAAACTCAATACTGCAGGTAGTAAAATAAAAGACACTACAAAAATGAGCATGATGCTGATACCGGCTACCGCACCAAATTCTTTTAAAATAGCACTCCGGGTTAGCGCAAACACAGCAAAGCCAATGGCTGCCGTAATATTGCAAAATAAAGTTACCACACCCATTTTACTTACCATGTCGATGAGCGACTGATCTTTATTGCCGCTTTGTAAATAGGAAGTGTGGTATTTATTAATGAAATAAATACAGTTGGGAATACCAATTACCACCACCAGCGAAGGGATCAAAGCCGTTAATAAGCTGATTTTATACCCCATCAGCTGCATTAAACCCACGCTCCATACCACGCCGATAATTACCACTGCCATAGATAATAAAGTGGTACTAATGGAACGAAAAAATATCAGCAGGATCAAAACACTGATTAATAACGACCCGATCAAAAATATTTTCATTTCTCCTTCAATCCGGTCACTCACCACGGTACGGATAAGGGGCAACCCGCTCAAATGAACTGATACGTTGTTGTTTTTAGCGTATTCATCCGTTAGCGTGGTAATATTATGAATTACACCCGACCGCTCCTTACTGTTAAGTATTTCTCTATTGATGCGAACCGCCATTAAATAAGCATTGCTGGTAGCATTGTACATCAGTCCATTATAAAATGGAAGATTAAAAAATACAGCGGCCGCACTATCCAGTTCAATTTGTGTGGATAAACTGTCCCGAAAAATTCTTACTGCCTGCAATCTTTCCCCCACGCTGTCTTTTTGCAGGTTAATGGCCCCGGGCACACTTACCACGTCTTCTACCGCTCTTACTCTTTTAAGATCAGCATTTAATTTGCGGTAAGCTTCAAAATTTTTTAGGGTAAACAACTCTTTTTGTACAATTCCGATCACCATGGTATTGCCATCGTCGCCAAATATTGCTTTAAAATCCTGGTAGTCTTTGTATTTTGGGTTATCCGTAGGTATGGCGCGGGCAAATTCGTAGCTGAGTTTTATCTTACTGGCGAAATATCCCATTACCCCTGTGCTTATAATTAGTAGTATTAATAAAAGCATCCTGTTCTTTAATACAAACTTTGCCAGCGACTTCCACATAGACGTTGAATTTTTTGCAAAGAAAATCGTTTTCAACTGTATTACACTCAAAAATGGACCCACATATGCTAATATTGCAGCAGCATTATGACGCACAAAACCCGTGGTATTGTTTTAAGAGCGATTAAGTATGGCGAAACCAGCCTGGTGGTAACCGTTTTCACTGAATTATTTGGTGTGCAAACCTATATGGTAAATGGTGCCCGCAGCAGTAAAAAAACGGGCAATAAAGCAGCCATGTACCAGCCCGCCTCCCTGCTCGATATGGAAGTGTATCACTATGACCAAAAAAATATGCAGCGCATTAAAGAATGCAGCCGGAGTTATTTACCCAAAGAAGTATTGAGTGATGTGGTAAAAAACAGCATCGCCTTATTCATGATGGAGTTGCTTAACAAAACCCTCAAACAGCCCGAACAAAACACCGACCTCTTTTATTTTAGCGAAGATGCTTTGCAGCAATTAGATACAGCGCCTGCCGCTATAGCCGCTAATTTTCCGTTATTCTTTACCCTGCATCTTTCCCATTTTTTGGGTTTTCGTATCAATGATATTGAACCGGAACTCGTTCATTCCGAATCCCTTTATTTAGACCTTTTGGAAGGAAATTTTATAGCTCATCAGCCACCCCATCCCTATTTTATGGAAAGAGAGGATGCATTGATAACCGCAGAATTTTTAAAGATCATGCAGCCCTATGAACTGGAGCAGGTGAAACTAAATCATCAAAAGAGACGCATCTTATTAGGCCGTTACCTGGAATATTATGCTTTGCATATAACCGATTTTGGACAGATGAAAACGGTGGGGGTACTGCAGGAAATATTGGGGTGAATTTCAATCACAAAAGTGCTTTTAGTGTTAGTATCCGTTTTATAATTCCTCGTTTCCAAAATTATTATAAACCCTATGAATTCCTTCTTTCATCAGGTTTACCTTAAAATTCAAAATCATTCCATGCTTAAGGTTTAAGATCCCCAGTTGTGTTTTCAATTGCTTGAAATATACGGAAGGCAGCGATGCAACTGATTTTAGTTCAAGAACGAGCCTGTTGTCCACTAATAAATCTAATTTATAGGCATTCTCAATATTCAAAGATTCGTACTGGATTGGCAGGAAAAGCTGACGTTGGCATATAATTCCGGTTTTGTTCAATTCATAGTATAAAATTTCTTCGTATACTTTTTCGAAACATCCCGGACCAACCTTTGAGTGAATTTTTACGCATAAGTCTACTATGAGACCGGTTAATTCATTTATTTCCATGAGGGTAGTTATTGAGATAAAAATAAATGATAGGATTATAAAATGCAAGTTTGAACACGAATTTTTTAAGCTAAGAGAACAAAGAGAAAAAGAGGGAAAAGAAATACTGCATTGCCGGTTGCTGATGAGACTCCATTTTAAAATAAAGTTAATACGTTACAATCGCCCTTGTGCTCCTTTTCTCTTTGTTCTCTTTGTAAATTTTTCTTAGTCTTTGCAACTTCTCAATTAAACCTTTTTAGCCTGCCCATCTTTTATCAACACCAGCCCCGGCCTCTTCCCTTTTTCAAAACTCCCAAAATCCTTTTCTATCCCCAACGCTTTGGCTCCATTCAACGTAGCCCATTGCAAAATAGTTGCTAATGGAATGAGTGGGAAATTTTTTTGTATGGTATCGATCTCCGCCATCATATTTAACTGGTGATTGCTTGCATAGCTATCCGTACCCAAAATAATATTGCAATCATTCTGCACCAGTAATTCAACAGGTGGCAATACATTTTCTATATACAGATTGGCATTGGGACAAAGGCAAAAGCTAAGTTTGTTTTGGGCAAAATCAATATCTGCCTGGCTGGTAAAACTATTGTGTACGCTAATGATTTTTTGATGGTTATTAAAATAGGGCAACCAGCTTTGCAGGCCCGATTTTGCCGTTGGCTCAAAGGAACTAATGTCAATCCCGAAATTTTTATAGAATGCTAAAAAATCCCCGCTTTTGGTTTTGTACAATTCATCTTCCGCAGTACTTTCCTGGTTGTGGATGGTTATAATTTGGTTGGCGGTACGATCATTTAACAATTGAAAAAGGGCCTTTGAAACAGAATAGGGCGCATGCGGAACCATTGACGCCTGGCCATTAACCATTGACGATGTTTGCAAAAACTGTTTTAGTATTTGTTCTGCATCAATCAATCTTTTTTGCGCTGCAGCATCTACAAAACCGGTTACTTCTATAAAATTATGCCAATAGAGCGGGCTGTTTTGTTTAATAATGAATGAATCCGTTGTATTGCAAATATCTCCCACTGCTACTGTGCCGCTTTCCCACAACTCCTGTTGTGCAGCCTGCATGGCAGCAAGTTTTTCTTCGGCATTTTTTTCTTCGCGGCGGGTCATTACCTGCCCAACAAAATTAACCAGCCCGGTATGTTCGGGAATTATGCCTTTAAAATGACTGAGTTCTATATGGCAGTGGGCATTAATAAAACCCGGGCTCAATAGCCCATCCAATAGCTCAACATCGTCACCGGCTTCCGGTTCATTTATAATGGCTTCTACCGTGCCGTCATTTTTACAAACGAGCACCCGGTTTTCCGGCAAAAGCGCAGTGCCGGTAAAAATAGCAGTAGGTTTATATTTTCTGTACAAAATGATTGGTTGAATAATGTAAATTTGCCGCCCGTGAGGGTCGGAACCGGAGGTCAGACCCGAAGATCGCACCAATAAAGATGATATTGGTGCGCCGTACGGGGAAATAACAGCATCCCGAAAGCTTTCGGGAGACAAAGTTACCCCAGCCGGCTTCAAAATAAAGATACGATGTTAGACAAACTGGATGCTATTAAGGCAAAATTCGACAACCTGGGAGTGGCACTCACCAACCCGGAGATTGTGAGCGACAACAAAAGATACAGCGCTATGAGTAAGGAATACCGGAGCCTGGAAAAAATTGTGACTGCCCGCAATGCCTACGTAAAGCTGCTGGATGATATTGAATTCAACAAGGAAGTACTCAACAGCGATGATGCGGAAATGAGGGAAATGGCCAAAACGGAACTGCCTGACCTGGAAACACAAAAAGAAGAAACGGAAAAGCTGCTGAGGAATATGCTGATACCAAAAGATCCGTATGATGAAAAAAATGCGATCCTCGAAATTCGCGCAGGTACCGGGGGTGATGAGGCGAGTTTATTTGCCGGCGACCTTTTTAAAATGTACATAAAATTCTGCGAGAAAAAAGGCTGGAAAACCGCCCTGCTGAGTGAAAGTGAAGGAACAGTAGGTGGTTTTAAAGAGGTGCAGGTAGAAATTACCGGTGATGATGTGTATGGTATTATGAAATTTGAAAGTGGTGTACACCGCGTACAACGGGTGCCGGATACCGAAGCCAGTGGGCGGGTTCACACAAGCGCCGTTACCGTGGCAGTAATGCCGGAAGCAGAAGAAGTAGATTTTGAATTAAAGGAAAGCGATGTAAAAATGGAAACTGCCCGCAGTGGTGGTGCCGGCGGACAAAATGTAAATAAGGTAGAAACAAAAGTGTTTTTAACGCATAAACCTACCGGCATTGTGGTAATGTGCCAAACAGACCGGTCGCAGCTGGGCAATAAACTAAAGGCCATGGAAATGTTGCGTACAAAATTATACGACGAAGAAGTAAGAAAAGCCGAAGAAGCCATCAGTCACCTGCGCAAAAGTTTGGTTAGCACCGGTGATCGTAGTGCCAAGATACGCACCTACAATTTTCCGCAGGGAAGGGTAACCGATCACCGCATTGGTTTAACAGTATATAATTTAGAAGATGTTTTGAACGGCGAAGTGGGTGAATTTATGGAAGCGCTGCAGTTTGCGGAGAATGCAGAAAAAATGGCATCACAGAATTAAATGATTTGATGATTTGAAAATTTGGTAATTTGAAGAGGAAAGGAAGAATTCATTAAATTCGCGAGATTAAAATAATTCGTGGAATTCGTGTAATTCGGCTGGATTCGTGCAAATACTTTACTCATTCAAAAAACCAACACAATGTTAGAAGAATTATTTAACCTGGTTAAAGAAAACGCCAAAGAGCCTATTGTTGACAGTGATGATATTCCAAATGACCAAAACGATGCAGTAGTGGCAGAAGCTACCAATACCGTGGCCTCGGGCCTGCGCAATATGGTTGCTGGTGGCGGTTTACAAAATATCATATCTATGTTTACCGGCGGCGGGCAGCAGCAGGGACCCGAATCAAAAAGCGGGCTGATGAGCAACCCCATTGTAAGCATGATGATCGGCCATTTTGCAGGCAAACTCATGAGTAAATACAATATTGGCGGGCAACAGGCCAATAATGTGTCGAGCAACCTGATTCCACAGGTTATCAGCGGCCTCATTTCTAAAACCAATGATCCCGGCAACAACGGTTTTTCATTGGAAGGTTTACTAAACTCTATCACCGGTGGGAAAGTAAATGAAGTTGCCCAAAATAGTGGTGGCGGTTTCGATATTGGAAGCCTTATCAGCCAGTTTACCGGCGGCGGCCAGCAAAATGCAGGTGGCGGTGGAGGAGGTTTAATGGATATTGTGTCGCAATTTACCCAGGGTGCGCAACAGCAGCAGCAAAAGAACGGGGGAGGAGGATTAATGGACCTGATTCAAGGTTTTTTAAAGAAATAATAATAATATTGCACCTGGAAATCCCGCTTTTTCGGCGGGATTTTTTTTAATATAAATGCTAACATTATGATTACAAGGAAACTGGCCAGGTTGATACCCATTGCCTTATTGGCAATAATCATCGCCTCCTGCAGCGATGAAAACGACAATGAATCGGGTACAAAATTTACCCGCATTACTGAGTTGAGCGCCGATGACTCCAGCGAAAATTTTCATACGGATCTTAGTTATGATAACCAGGGCAGGCTGGTACTTTACAATGAAGTGGCAAGTCCCTTCTATCCCACTGCTGCTTTGAGTTTCGGGTATTTGGGTGCAGACAGCAAGCCGGTTTCCGCGCATTATGATATAGCCGATCATTATTTTACTTATAATGCTGAAGGCCGGCTCATTAAAGACTCTATTTTTACAGATGACGGAGTTTCCACCCAATACACCCAGGTAAAGCGAATATCGTATCCATCCGCTTCATTAATAGTAGTTAACAGCAGCACCACCGGTACCGGCATGGGAGGAACTTCACAACTGTCCATAGATTCAATAAACATAGATATACGTGGAAATGCAACCCAGTTAAAAACATATTTTCAAAATCCCCTAAACGTCTGGTACCTGCATACGCTCACTACCTGGCAATACGACAATAACAAAAATCCTTTCGGCGAATTAAATGTTTTCCCCGTTTTTCAACCCGGTTTTTTGAATGTCTTTTTTTCGGTTATGAATAGCTTATTGTTGCAAAAAAACAATTGCGTGTCATCCGCTTCAATCTTTTATGAAGAGGATGGGACCATCATTGGTACAGATGGCTGGAGTTTTACCCCTCAATACAATTCCAATGATTATATTTCGGAAACTACTGCTACCAGGGCGGGTTCTGTTGCTCATTATCGCTATGTTTTTAGCTACGAATGATTACCCGGTAAAAACTCTTTAAACCACGTTAAACCTTAAATAAATTATGATCAGAATTATCCCGGCAGTTATACTGCTATTTGTTTTCGCTTCCTGCTCCAATGAAAATAACCCCGATGACCAACCCGGCACCCGGCTGGTAAAAGTAATGGACATGGAAGACCCTACAGACAGCTCTTACTATGACAGGTTTACTTACGACAATGAGGGCAGGGTAACTGAAATTTTTAGCGGCTCTTTTGGCGGTATCCTCGCTACCTTTTATTACAATGGCGCTGGTTTAAAACCTTATAAGATGGATGGCGAATTTGATGAAACCACTCACTTTTTCGAATATGATGCCAGCGGCCGGCTGATAAGAGATTCCAGTATAGATGCTATTGGGGGTACTGTTTATCTAACAACCTACAGTTATTTCCAGGGATTAACGGTTTCCGACTCCTGGTATGAACAGACAGGGGCCCCTCGCATTAACCAGGAAAGAGATAGCTTTTTATTAGATGCCGGTAATAATGTTTTACAGGCCAGGTATTACAGGGCCGATGATCCTTATGGAGATCCATCCAGGCTTACCTTTATTGAACAATTTTCGTACGACAATAAGGTCAATCCACTTGGCAAGCTGAATATTGCTTTTTTAAAAAAATACGACAGCCACGGGATATTTGAAACCACCCTGTATTATGAATATTTCCAGGAGCATAACCTGGTAAAATCTGAATACATAGATTACGATGACGTTACCGGTATCCCTTACCCAATTGAAACCGAGATCAACAGTTACCAGTATCACTCCAATAGTTATCCCAAAGAAGCTACCTATGCCGGACCGGGATATATGGGGAAAGTTTTGTACACGTACGAGTAAAAGTCTACAAATAGTTTAATCGTATTTATAAAGCCCTGCTTACAGCAGGGCTTTTCTTTTGTGGAATTTGGTTATTAAAGTTTTTTTAACATTCATCATTAAATTTTTGGCATCTTGTTTGGTCTATACATTACAACAACACAAAAAGTAAATTTTCTCATAAGCAGTTAGTTTTGGTAAACGGCCCTTGTTTCTACAAGGGCTTCTCTTTTTGGGGGAGGCGGGGATGCTGGATACCAGATCCCCGACACTACATACCTGATGGTGGAAAGGTGCTGACCAGTATCCAGAAACCAGTATCCGGAATCACCATCCCTCCTCTAAAAACCACCCATCACTTTAACCCGTATCTGTCATACCTTTACAACCAAATATTTACAACGAGTGTCTACGAGTACCGATAAAACCAGGAAGCAATTTTTTAAGAAGTTAAGAAACCCCAAGGGGGAACAACAGGGTGAAATGAGTTTTATAGGTCACCTGGAAGCATTGCGCTGGCATCTTGCCCGTGGTGTTATTGTTTGGCTGGTTGCCATGATCCTTATATTTTTCCAGATAGACTGGGTATTCGATCATATCATTATGGCTCCGGCCAAACCTGAATTTATTACCTATAAATGGTTCTGCGACCTCAGTCATTTTCTCCGGTTAGGCGATTCCCTTTGTATGCCCCCGGTTGAATTACACCTGCAGGGTAATACTGTAAGTGGTCCTTTTATGTCGGCCATTTCTATCGCCATGATTGGTGCACTTATTATTGCATTCCCTTATCTTTTTTGGGAATTATGGCGCTTTATCAAACCTGCCCTGTCTCCCAAAGAAGTTAAATACAGCAGGGGCAGTATATTGTGGGTATCGCTCTGTTTTTTTACGGGTGGTGCGTTCGGTTATTTTTTACTCGCCCCCTTCACGTTTAATTTCCTGGCCAACTTTACCTTGGGAACCATGGGCTCTTACGAGTACAAACCTACCCTTACAGATTATATTGACAGTTTAAATAACCTCATCCTTGGCTGTGGTATTGCATTCCAGCTTCCCATACTGGCAGTTGTATTAGGCAAAATAGGCCTGGTGAGCGCCGCCTTTCTCCGCAAAATGCGCAAATATGCTTTTGTCATCATACTATTACTGGCCGCCATCATTACGCCTTCACCCGACTGGACCAGCCAGGTTCTTGTTGCACTTCCCCTACTCTTGCTGTATGAGATCGGCGTATTGCTGGTAGCTCGGATTGATAAGAAAAGGGCTAAGGAGGAGAAGGAGTGGAGTTAATAAAAGATGCCAGGTACTTGTTTCTTGATACTGGTTAAGATTCTACAAACTTGTTGGCTAATTTTATACCTTGCAGTGCTGTTTTTGATTGACCAGTAACCAGTAACCAGTAACCAGTAACCAGTAACCAGTAACCAGTAACCAGTAACCAGTAACCAGTAACCAGTAACCAGTAACCAGTAACCAGTAACCAGTAACCAGTAACCAGT
>JACMKX010000004.1 GCA_014379905.1 Ferruginibacter sp.
AAGTAACAGATGCCCTTTTTTTACCTATTGCCGGCGCAGATGAAACGAGGTATTACAGGAATAAACTGGAGTTTACATTTAGTAATAAGGAATATTTCATAAATCCACCCAGCCCCCCCACCCCCCAGGGAGGGATTGCCGAAGAAACCAATGAATTTGAAATTCTTTCGGAGTCTGAAGAAACTAATGTAATCCTTAAAGAAACAATGGGACACTCAAACATGGGAGTGCCTAATGCCCCCCTTGGGGGTGGGGGGGCCGGGTCGGGCGCCTTAGGCTACCACGTTCCCCGCATTTTTGATAAAGTAATTGACATTTACGAATGTTATTTAATGGATGATGTAAACAACCGCATTCGTAATACCGTGAGAGAATTTGCCAAAGCAAATAATTTTTCTTTTTATGATATCCGTCAGCACACCGGCTGGTTGCGCAATATTATTATCCGCTATTGCAGTACGGGAGAATTGATGGTAAACATTTGTATCAATTACGAGGAAGAAGCAAACAGGAAATTGCTGTTTGATCATTTATTGAAGGAAGTACCATCTGTTACTACATTGTTGTATACCATCAATCCAAAATGGAATGACAGTATTTATGACCTGGAACCGCAGGTATATTTTGGCAAGGGCTATGCAATAGAAAAACTAAAAGCAGCGGACGATGAAGTATATGAATTTATCATCAGCCCTAAATCTTTTTTTCAAACGAATACAAAACAGGCGGAAAAATTATACAGCATCACCCGTGATTTTGCGGGACTGACAGGTAATGAAATCGTGTACGATCTTTATTGCGGCACCGGCAGCATCGGCATATTTTTAAGCAAACACGCAAAAAAAATTATTGGTGTGGAAGTGATTGAAGAAGCCATTGAAGATGCAAAAAAAAATGCAGCACTCAATAATATTACACACGCTCAATTTTTTGCAGGCGATGTAATTAAAATCTGCAATGATGAATTTTTTGCCACGCATGGAAAACCGGATGTGGTGATTACCGATCCGCCAAGGGCCGGTATGCATGAAAAACTGGTGCTGAAACTGCTGGAAATGGAAGCGCCTAAAATTGTATATGTAAGTTGCAATACGGCTACCCAGGCAAGGGATCTTTTATTGCTGCAGGAAAAATACCATGTAGAAAAAGTACAGCCGGTAGATATGTTCCCGCATACCCATCATATAGAAAGCGTAGCGCTGCTTACTTTAAAAAAATAGGTTAAAAATCAGGCCGGCTGTTACAGTTATTATTGGCAGCGCCTTTAAACATTAAATTTGTACAATGGCTAGTTACGGAAATAGTTTTGGAAAAACCACACCGGTGGTTTTAAACCTGATCATAATAAATGCGCTGGTGTTTATGGCGCAATCTTTTTTTGATGGCCCCGAAGAAAAGATTACACGGCTAATGGCTCTATGGCCAATAGCATCTGGCAATTTTGAACCTTACCAAATAGTTTCCCATATGTTTACCCACGGAGGTATCGGGCATATACTATTTAATATGTTTGCACTCTGGAGTTTTGGTTCTATGCTGGAAAGAGTCTGGGGCCCCAAAAAATTCCTTATTTTCTACCTTGCATGTGGTCTTGCTGCAGGGGTAGCCCAGTTATTTTTATCAGACGCCCCTGCGGTTGGGGCTTCAGGAGCAATTATGGGCTTGCTGGCAGCTTTTGCTTATTTATTTCCTAATACACAACTCATAATTTTCCCCTTTCCTGTTCCTGTAAAAGCCAAATGGGCTGTCATGGTTATTGCGGCAATTGACCTTTTTGGAGGCGTTTATCCTACAGGTAGCAATATTGCGCATTTTGCTCACCTGGGTGGATTGGTTATGGGATTGATTCTTGTTTTAACCTGGAATAAAACCAACAAAAAAACCTTCTATTGATGATTTACGAAACAACATACTAATTTTATAAAAATATTGTAGCATGGGTGAGGCAGAAAGGTACCAGGAATATAAAAAACCTAAAAACAGGTTTTCATTGGGAGATGATGGCAATGCACTGGTTGCATTGTTCGCCATTAATGTTGTTTTCTTCCTGTTGCTCCTGTTGATAGAGGTAGGATATAATTATTCCCAGAGGAGTGAAAATTTATATAGGAATGAAGTAGTAAACTGGTTTTCGCTGCCCGCAAACTTTAGTGCCTTTATTCAAAAACCCTGGACCATTATTGTATATATGTTCAGCGATGTAAAGGTTGAATTCGTTCGCTTGATAACGAACATGATATGGCTATGGGCATTTGGAAGTTTATTACAACAAATGTCAGGCAACGATAAACTGGTACCCGTTTATTTGTATGGGGGAATTGTTGGCGGATTGTTTTTTATAGGGGCACATTATCTTATTCCTTCATTAGAAGCGTCCAGGCAATCTTCTTTACTCCTGGGAGGAAATACCGGGGTAATGGCTGTTGCCATGGCTGCTACTACTTTGTCGCCCAACTATCGTTTTTTTACACAAATAAGAAATGGTATCCCTATCTGGGTGTTGATGGCCATTTATATTTTTATAGATTTAGCGGGCATTGCTTCTAACAGTGCGGCTTACAGCATAGCCCATTTAGGCGCTGCGTTTGCAGGATTTTTATTTATTGTATTGCTGCGCAAAGGCAAAGATACCGGGGCATGGATGCATAGATTTCATTATTGGATCATGAATCTTTTTAACCCCAATAAAAAACCTTCCAAACAAAATATAAGGGAAAAGGTTTTTTATGAAACCGGCGGTCGCAAACCTTTTAATAAAACGGCTCATATTACCCAGCAAAGAGTAGATGAAATACTGGATAAGATCAACCAGAAAGGATACCAGCTGTTGAGCGAAGAAGAAAAACAGATACTAAGGAAAGCTTCAGAAGAGGGAAATTTATAATATCTCCTCTTTAATGTATGAATGGCGTTTGACTTAACACCAAATGCGCCTAAAATAAATTAATTTTGAAACCTGTAATAAATCACAATAATTAATATAAAAAGATGAATAAGATTGAAACCGGTGTTGTGCTGATGGCAACTGTATTGTTCATGTCTTGCGGCGGAAACGATAACCCTGAAATAGATAAAAGCATTATTCCTGCCCCGGATAGTATGAAAGCGGCAAATATGCCTGCAACAGTACCGGCAAACTCGGCTGTGCCGGCAGGCCTTACGCAGGCACCTGTGGTAACACAGTCGGTACCCAACCCGCAGGTTGTTACCAGCGCACAAACCATTCCTGCAACGCAGGCTTCCAAAGCCATGCCTGGTGCAGGGCTTAACCCCGCCCACGGGCAACCGGGCCACGACTGTGCTATACCTGTTGGTGCGCCGTTGAACTCAGCACCTACAGCCGGAGCCAAGCCATCTGTGCAAACAATGTCGGCACCGGCAATAACTGCACCTGTAGGTTCGCCGCTAGCTGCTGATCCAAATGCAAAGCTTAATCCTGCTCATGGGCAACCCGGTCATGATTGCGCTATACCGGTAGGCGCACCGCTCAAAAAAAGTTAATGAATTATCTATAAATAAAGGCTGCTTTTAAAGCAGCCTTTATTATTCAAAACAACCCTTTATTTTTGGATAGTAATTTTCCAAACTGTAAACATGGCCCACCCGGTAAGACGATTCACCAAAAAATTCTTTATCATCTGCAATATTATTGCGGGCTTACTTTTTTTATTGGGCTCATACGGATACCTTTTTAACCCTCAAAAATTCTGGCCCATTGGTTTGCTGACATTAGGAAATTTTTATTTTTTACTGCTGCTGACCGGCTTCATTTTTTTCTGGCTTATAGCAAAACCCGCCTATAGCCTACTTCCAATAATTACCATCCTGCTTGCCTGGGTTCCTTTAAAACATCTTTTTAAAATACGACTCTCCCAAAGTTTTGAAATTAAAAAAGCAGACAATACATTAAGAGTGATGAGCTGGAATGTGGAGCATTTTAAAATTGCCGAATATAAAAAGCATCCCGAAGAAAAGATGCAGATGATTGGGCTTATCAATAATTATAACCCCGATGTGGCCTGCTTCCAGGAAATGGTGGCCAGTGATAAAAATCCACAGGCCATCAATAATATAGAAGGGTTTATGAAAGAATTGAAAATGCCTTACTACTATTATAGCTATAATACTAAAATCGATTACGACAGTGACCATCGCTTTGGAATTATCATTTTATCTAAATTTCCATTGGTTAATAAAATGACAGTTAGCTATAGCCCCAACGATTATAATTCGATCTTTCAATATGCCGATGTAGTAAAAGGTCCGGATACTTTCCGCCTATACAATATACATTTACAATCGATGAAATTTAGTGACAATGACCGCCGTTACCTGCAGGACCCGGAAATAGATGACGAAAATAATTTTAAGGAATCGAAAAGTATTTTATCAAAATTAAAACAAGGGTTTTTAAAACGACAGCTTCAAAGTGACCGGATAAAAAAAGAAATGAACCAAAGCCCTTACCCTGTTATTGTTTGCGGCGATTTTAATGATGTGCCTAACAGTTACGCTTACAAAACCATTGGCAAAGGCCTCAAGAATGCTTTCGCTGAGAAAGGAGCCGGAATGGGAAGAACTTATTCGCATATGTCGCCCACATTGAGGATAGATAATATTTTTACAGATGAACGCTTTTTAATTGAGCAATATGTACGGTTGAACCGCAAAATAAGTGACCATTACCCAGTAATTGCTGATCTGTATTACAATAAACCTTAACTTGCAGCTATGCAATTAACCTTCTCCGCATATTATTTAGGCGCTTGTTGTTGCCATTGCGGCAATGCATAATATCTTTGCCCATCGGGCAGAATAATTTTCAATTAATTTTTAACATTCGAAAAGTGCTTATAACAGGTATGCCCCTGGCAGGGGCTCCCAAAAAACGGGACCATACATTGATGATGCATATTGATATGACACCGGTAAATAAAGAAAAAAATGTCTCTAAAAGTTTATAACTCCTACACAAGGCAAAAAGAAGTGTTTGAATCCATAACTCCCGGACATGTGGGAATGTATGTATGCGGACCCACCGTTAGCGGCGAAAGTCATTTAGGCCACGCAAGGCCTTACATAACATTTGATGTATTGTACAGGTACCTCACGCACCTGGGTAATAAAGTGCGCTATGTTAGAAACATCACCGATGCCGGCCATTTTGAAGAAGAAGGCCGGGAAGCCGAAGATAAAATTTCTAAAAAAGCTATTTTAGAAAAATTGGAGCCAATGGAGCTGGTTACAAAATATACCAATTTGTACCATTGGGCCATGAAGCAATTCAATACGGTTGATCCCAGCATTGAACCTACTGCTACCGGGCACATTGTGGAACAGATCAACATGATTGAAAAGATCATTAGCGAAGGGTATGCCTATGAAGTAAATGGTTCTGTATATTTTGATGTAAAAAAATATGCAGCCAATTACGACTACGGAAAACTGAGCGGCCGTGTAATTGATGACCTGCTGGAAACTACCAGGGAACTGGATGGACAGGAAGAAAAAAGAGACCGGGCTGATTTTGCCTTGTGGAAACATGCAGCGCCAGAGCACATCATGCGCTGGAAAAGTCCGTGGGGCGAGGGTTTCCCCGGATGGCATATCGAGTGCTCGGCCATGGCCACAAAATATTTAGGGGCAGCATTTGATATTCATGGTGGTGGTATGGACCTGCAGTTTCCGCATCATGAAAGTGAGATAGCACAAAGTACTATTTGCAACCACCAGAACCCGGTGCGATACTGGATGCACAATAACATGATCACCATCAATGGAAGAAAGATGGGGAAGAGTTATAACAATGTGATAAAGCTAACGGAATTGTTTAGCGGCGATCACCCATTGCTGAGCCAGGCTTTTCACCCCATGACAGTGAGGTTTTTTATCCTGCAAAGTCATTACCGCAGCACATTGGATTTTAGTAACGATGCATTGGCTGCAAGTGAAAAGGCTTTTAAACGTTTATGGGAAGCGTATGAAATTTTGCAAAAACTTGTGCCGGCAGATAGTAATGATGACGTAATTGATAAAGAGCTGGATGCAAAAATTGTAAAGTGGGTTGCTGAATTTAAAGAGTTTATGGATGACGACATTAGCACGCCTAAGATACTTGCGAACATGTTTGAAATGGCGCCCATTATTAATTCTATGAAAGATGGATTGATTCCATCCGATTCTATCAGCGCAGCAACATTGCTGCAGATGAAGGATCAGTTTAAAATTTACCTGGAAGATATCATGGGATTGCAATCTGTTTCTGTTTCCAATAATGAAGCGTTTAAAGCGGTAATGCAGTTGCTGGTGGATATTCGCAAGGAGGCAAAAACAAAAAAAGATTTTGCTACTTCAGATAAAATAAGAAATCAACTGGCAGAAGCGGGGATATTGTTAAAGGATGAAAAGGGCGGGGAAATGAGCTGGAGTGTAGAATGATTTTTTTTGTAAAAGGTTGAGCACTTTACTGCCGAAGTACTGGCTGTTCCGCCTTTTTTATTTTATGAAATTCCCATTCACTCCCTAAATTGTACCACTCACTCCCTAAATCATACAGCCGGCCTGCCATGGTTTATCTTTTGTTTTAGAAGGTTGTTAATTATTAAACAAAAACCAACTAAAATGAAAATGAACAATTTAATTCTCAAATGGCCACTATTGCTGGCCCTTGGAGCTGTATCCGTGTTTACATCCTGCGAAGATGATGATGATCCCGGCGTGCCACCTAATCCAACGGTAGTAGGTATTGCTCAATCCGATACAAGCTTTTCAATACTCGTAGCTGCATTACAAAAAGCGAACCTTGTGGGCACTTTATCCGCCAGCACAGGCAATTTCACTGTATTTGCACCTACCAACAATGCATTCAGGGCTGCAGGAATTACTACATCGGTTATTGCTGCGTATACTCCCACGGAGGTAACCAATGTATTGACACCTATTTTAACCTACCATGTATTGGGGTCAAAAGTAAATGCATCCGGTGTGCCTGTGTCCGATACGGTTAAAACAGTTAACGGGAAAAACCTGTTTGCTTCAAAAAATGCAAATGGTGTATTTGTAAATGGCGTTAGAGTTGTTACAGCCGACCTGAATGCATCCAATGGGGTAGTTCATGTGATCGGGTCTGTATTGATACCTCCCACTAAAACGATTGCACAAATCGTAATTGATGATCCTGCCAATTTTTCTCTTTTGTTATCGGCGGTAAGCCGGGCAGACCTGGCAGCAACCCTGAGCGGACCGGGTAAGTTCACCGTATTTGCCCCCGTAAATAGTGGTTTCCCCGCCTCCCTGGATACAGATGCAGAAATAATCGCCGCCCCTGTTGCTACAGTTGCCGGCATAGTAGGATCGCATGCTTTTGCCACCAATATTTTTGCAGGTGACCTGGTTGCCGGCAATACCGGCGCCACTGTAAATCCTGCTACCACTTTAACTATCGCATTATCACCTGCATCGGTTAAAATTACCGGGAGTGCCAATCCTGCCTCCGTTGTAACTGCTACCAATATTGTGGCTACAAATGGTGTGGTACATGTAATTGATAAAGTGTTGCAATAGGACTTATGTTAAACCATAAATAAATAACATCAACGGTGAACAAATTTCTGTAATATCCGTTGATGTTATTTTAACCCTCAATAAGATGTTTACCCATAAATACAGGTACCTCTTTATTTTAATCTTATCTGTTTACACCTATATTAATACGGTGCTGTGCGAGGTATATTATTATTTCGGTATTGAAACCGAATGGTATTATGCGTTCCTGACTATTTTATTAATTACTGCTGCAATTTGGGAAACGGGCAGGCTACTTCAGCCGGCATTTACAAAGAAGCTTGGAAAAACTTTCAATAAAATAAAGTGGCTCATATTTTTTTTCCTGGTTTGCAGTATTCCCGCCACACTCATTACATCTTCCATAGTTTTTTTTATCAGTATGGTATTGCAGAATAACAGTGTTGCTGCTACAATTGTTCCACTAAAATTGAATCTTATATATGCCGGCCTGGCAAACCTGCTTTTTCACCTGCTGAATGCCATTATGTATTATTTTAATGAATACAAAACAAAGTGGATTGAAACAGAAGAATTGAAACGAATAACTGCGCAGGCAGAATTACAGTTAGTAAAAAGCCAGATAAATCCTCATTTTCTTTTTAATAATTTAAATGTATTGAGCACATTGGTTCTGCAAAGCAACCTGGAGGCTAATAAGTTCATAGAGGCTTTTTCCACTGTTTATCGCTATATTTTAAGTACCAACGACAAAGAACTCGTTGAAATTGAAACTGAATTAAACTATATCCAACCTTATATCTTCCTGTTGGAAAAACGATTTTCTGAAGGACTTTCTATTAAGATCAATATTCCAGAGGCTTGCCGGTCGAAGTATATAATTCCGGCCTCTCTGCAAATGCTTATCGAAAACGCCATTAAGCATAATATCGTCAGCCGCAGCAAACCGTTAAATATTGATGTACATGTTAACGGGCAGGATAATATTGTTGTAAGCAACAACCTGCAATGCAGAGAAAGCGTAGAAAGATCCGGCCAGGTGGGGTTGAGCAATATAAAAAAAAGGTATATGCTGGTTAGTAACCGCGAAGTGATTATTGAGCAAAACGATTCCGCATTTATCGTGGAGTTGCCCTTGCTTACACTAAATTAATTGCTATGGATATTCTTATTATTGAGGATGAAATGCTCGCCACGGAAAGATTGAGGATCCTGTTAAATCAGTACGACACTTCTATAAATATTGTAGGCTGTTTAGACAGTGTGGAGCAAACTGTAAACTGGCTAAATACAAAAAAACATCCTGATCTTTTATTATTGGATATTCATTTAAGTGATGGTTATAGCTTTGAAATTTTTAAGAAAGCATCTACTCAAAAGCCCATCATATTCACCACCGCCTACGATAATTATACAATGGATGCCTTTCGGTTATTTAGTCTTGATTATATTCTAAAGCCTGTTACAGCAGAGGCTTTGGCAGGGGCGCTAACCAAGTATAAAAATATCGCGGCCTCTTTTACGCCCCCTGTTGATTATGCGGGCATGATGGAGTCTGTAAAAGAAAATTTTACCTCAAGATATAAGAACAGGTTTTTGGGTAAGGTTGGCCAGCGGCTGTTTTTTATACCCTCCGGTGAGGTAAGTTATTTTTATGCAGACAATAAGATCGTATGCCTGGTAGACAGGGAAGGCAACCGGTTCGTAATAAATATTACCCTGGAAAAACTGGAGTCACTGCTGGATCCGCGGCATTTTTTCAGGATAAACCGTAAAGTGATCGTACACGTGGATGCAATTGAACAAATAAAACCTATTGCCAGTAACCGGTTGAAGCTATTATTGCGGGGCATACAAAGCCAGGAAGACATTACCATCAGCAGGGAAAAAGTAGCAGACTTTAAATTATGGGCAGATAGCTGACAAAATACAGTTCTGTTGTATATTGTAGCTAAAAAATGCTTTAGCATTATGCCACACATTGCCCACTTATCGAAAGATAAAAAATTAGCAAAGATTATTGCCCTGCAGCAAAAATATGAATTACAAAAACGCAATCATGTTCACCTGCATATCTGCTCTTCTATCATGAGCCAGCAGCTGAGTACCAAAGTGGCTGCAGTTATTTATGCAAGGTTTCTGGCATTATTCAAAAAGAAAAACCCTACTCCCAAAGATGTTGTTGCCATACCTTTTGACGAACTGCGAGCCATTGGCCTCAGCAATGCAAAAACAAATTATGTACTTAATGTTTGTAATTTTTTCATTGACAATAAAATTACCGATGCACAACTGCATAAGATGGACAGCGAAGCGCTGATCGACTTCCTGGTACAGATTAAAGGCGTGGGCAGATGGACGGTAGAAATGATACTGATGTTTACCCTGGGAAGAGAAGATGTATTTGCACTGGATGACCTTGGTATTCAGCAAGCAATGACCAAGCTATATAAGCTGGATGCTACAGATAAAAAAGGAATGAAGCAAAAGATGATCCTCTTGTCAAATAAATGGAGCCCTTACCGCACCTATGCCTGCAGGTATTTGTGGGGATGGAAAGATGGGGAATAATCAATAATTATTAATTATTGAGCATACTGCAACAATTTTACAATCTCTTCAAGATATTTTTGATCTGTCAAATCAAATTCATCCAACTCACTGCTATCAACATCCAGCACGCCCCACACTGTGTTATTTTCTATCAGCGGAATTACAATTTCTGAACGGGAAAGACTGCTGCAGGCGATGTGCCCCGGAAATTTTTCAACATCCGGAACGATCAAAGTTTTAGCCCCGGCCCAGCTTGTTCCACAAACACCTCTTCCTTTTTTGATTCTGGTGCAGGCAACCGGCCCCTGGAAGGGGCCCAATACGAGCTCATCCTTTTTTACTAAATAAAACCCTACCCACAACCAGCCAAACTGCTCTTTTAATGCGCCACAAATATTAGCCAGGTTGGCAATAAGATCCGGCTCACCTTCCAGCAATCCTTTTATTTGTGGTAATAAGGTTTGGTATTGGTCTTCTTTGCTGCCCTGGGCTATTTGTAAGTCTTCTGCCATGATATAAGTTCAATGGTTTAACGGTTTAACGGTGCAAAAGTTCAAAAGTTCAAAAGTTCAAATGGTCAATGGTCAATGGTCAATGGTCAATGGTCAATGGTCAATGGTCAATGGATTGAATGCTTTGCAAAGTTAAAAACTCTCCACCAAAAACCTGTGATACGGAACCAGTATCTGTTTTTACATTCCATTTACTACTTCCATTATTAAATTACCCTCAAATCCTTTCTCCATCAAATAGTTTCTCAACTTTGTCTTTTTTACAAATATGTTTTTTTCCGATTTTAAATTAGCCAGTTTAGCTTTTGCCAGTTTTTGCAGGGCGGCCAGGTAATCAGCATCATCAATGGTAGCTATTGCTTTTTTTACACAATAGGCACTTACCCTTTTTTGCTGCAATTCATACTTAATTTTTACCCTTCCCCATTGTTTCATTCTAAAGTGGCCGCCGGCAAAAGCAATAGCATACCGCTCCTCGTTCAGGTAATTCTCTTCAATCAGCTGGCTCAGCAAGGTTTCCACTTCGGGTTTATAGAGGCCAAAACCATATAATTTGTCCCGGGTTTCGGCATGACTCCGCTCCTGGTATGCACAATAATGCTTTATTTTTTGCCACGCTTTTTCTGTGCCGATATTCTTTTGAAGCATAGGGCAATTTACAGCAGCCGGAACATAAAAACAGGGTTTGTCAACATATTTTAAGCTGCTTTTCATCACAACATCAAAAAATACTATCTTGTCATCTTTAACAAGGATTATCTTTGATTTTCAATTTTTACGACTTATGAAGTTTATTGTTTCTTCTTCAGCCCTGCTGAAACAACTGCAACAGATCAGTGGTGTTATCAATGCCAATACAGTATTGCCTATTTTGGAAGATTTTTTGTTTGAAATAGAAAAGAACAAATTAACCGTGGTGGCTACCGACCTGGAAACAGTAATGAAAGTACATTTGGAGGTAAAAGCAGCAGACAGTGGCAAAGTTTGTATACCGGCAAAGATCCTGCTCGACTCTTTAAAAAATATTTCGGATCAGCCACTTACTTTCAACATTGATAAAAACTTTGCTGTAGAAATTACCAGCGACAACGGTAAGTATAAAGTAATGGGCGAAAACCCTGATAATTTTCCGAAGGAGCCTGCCGCTGATGATGCCAATAATTTTACAATGACATCTTCGGCCCTGGTAACCGCTATTAATAAAGCATTGTTTGCGGTAAGCAACGATGATCTTAGACCAGCCATGACAGGCGTTTATTTTGAATTAGATAACAAAGGGATCAGTTTCGTAGCAACAGATGCGCACCGCCTCGTAAAATATACCCGTACGGACGTGAGTTGCCCTCAGAAAGATTCTTTTATCGTTCCTAAAAAACCATTGCAATTATTAAAAACAGCATTGCCGGATAATGAAGATGAACTGAATGTTTCTTATAACAGCAATCACCTTTTTGTAAAACATGGTGGAACCGAATTGGTTTGTCGCCTTATTGATGCACGTTTCCCTGATTATAAAGTGGTAATACCTGCAGACAATCCATATAAAATGACGGTGAACCGCAGCGCTTTTCAAAATGCATTGCGCCGGGTGAGTGTATTCAGCAATAAGAGTACTAACCAGGTTGCATTAAGCATCAGTGGCAGCGAACTGCAACTTGCTTCACAGGATGTGGACTTTAGTTTTGAAGGTAACGAGCGCATGTCATGTCAATATGATGGCGAAGACCTGCAAATTGCTTTTAATGCAAAATTTTTAATTGAAATGCTGAATGGTGCAGACACGGATGATATTAATATGGAACTGAGCACGCCAACAAAAGCCGGTATTATTAAACCAACAGAAAATGGGGAAGGCGAAGACCTGCTGATGCTGGTGATGCCACTGATGTTGAATAATTAGAAACCTTCTAAATCACCTGGATGGGGTTTAGGAGAAATATAATATAATTTGAAGCGCTTCCTGCAATGGAAGCGTTTTTGATTGGGAACATATAAATCATACTAATGAACTTTAAACAGATTGCCTCTTACGATAATTATATGCTGGCCAATATGACACTTGGTTTACTCCAGGAAAACTTCATCAACTGTCATTTAAAAGATGAGCATATTGTAACCATTGATCCGCTGTTAAACCCGGCTGTAGGCGGCATAAAATTAATGGTAGCCGAAGAACAGTTTGACCGGGCGCAGGAGTTAATTGCATCTGCCGAAAAAAATTACCTGGCAGAAAAGACCTGCCCACGTTGTAAAGTAAACAGTATTGTAGTGGAAGAAAAATCAAATACACCTTCCGATTTTTGGGGAAAATTAAAAAACAGGATTATTTATGGCCAGGAAACTACCTACAGTAAAAACTACAGGTGTACAAATTGTAAAGCGCTGTATGATGAAGTGCCGGTAGACTATGAAGATTGAATAAAAAGGAAAGAAATATGGAAGAGGGGTTTATTGCAACAGCCAGGCGGGAAATTAGAAAATATAACAATTGCTTTTGAAAGAGTTTGTCACAATTTTTCCGGAGTATAAAAAAATGTGACAACTGCTTTGAAAGCATTTTGTCACAATTTTTAAAAAACCAAAAAGAAATGTGACAACTGCCGGCAAAAAATTTTGTCACAAATTTGAGAGCGGTAAAAAAAATGTGACAACTGCTATCAGAACTGTAATTGAAAACTTCCAAATACACCAAACCTTGAATTAGTAGTGCTTTTTGTTGATATGCCGGAGAGGTTCCAAACAAAATCTACCCGAAGCAATTTAAAAATATTGTCAACGCCCATTCCAATTTCCGTATAATTGGTTCTATTTAATGTTTCAAATTTTGGCGAGTTATAATTTAAAGCCGTATTGGCATCGCTCAACGAACCCCATAATGTTTTTACATTCCAAAACTGGCGCCATTTTAATTTGCGTGTTATGGGAATAAAACGAAATATACCAGAGCCGATATTGTGTTCAATATTTATACCGGCGTAATTATCACTCAGGTATTGAAACCTGGTCATTAAATTATAAGCGCCCGAATTATAATAAAAAATATCATTACCGGGGTGATTTTCTAAAAACATAAACGGAAGCGTGCCAAATACCTTGCCTGCATGAACTTTGTAAGAAAGCGTACCATAAGGCGATAACTTCATCTTGTCTCTTACGGAGCCGCTTATTTTGGTGTAATCGTTTTCACTTGAGATGATATTGGGAATGCCTTTAGCCAGCATTACCTCTGCAACCGGATATTTACTGCCCAGTGAATACCTGAAGTAATCTCCTTCCACGAATTGTTCCAGGTAGGCAAATCGCAGGCGAAGCGCTACTTCAAAATTTGTGAAGCTTTGGCCCTGCCCATTGCTGTTTATAAAGGGAAGATTGAGCAAGGGCATGTATTTTCTGTGCACAAAAAATAGTTCAGTAGAAAAGCCTTTACCCAGTTCATTAAATATTTCAAAGCGTGCATCCTGCAATTGCAAAAATTTCCTCGAAATATTTGGTTTTCGTATGGCTAATGAAAAAATATTATCCTGGCTCACATCTCCCACCTGGCTTATACCATTATCAATATCCTTTGAGTAAGCTGCATGCAGGCGAAAACGGTTTTCCCGTTTTTTTATAAGCCAATACGCTTCTGCCAATCCTTTTAATTTTTTATCCTTTGTGCCATAGGCAAGGTAACCATGCAGGTATATTTTTTTATGAAAGCCTTTATTGGTACCTAAGTCAAACCTAAAGCGGGTACCTTCCCAGGCATTGCTGCTTATCCAGTTAAACCACGGTCCTATTTCTGCATTGCCCACATTCCTGTAGCCAGTTCCCAAAAATTTCAAATTAGTTTTTAACCGCTGAAACTTAGGCATTTCAAGCAGTTTGTTTATGGTAACGTAAATGGATTTTTCGTTGGCAGATAAACTATCATGGCGTAGCAAGTTCCAGGTAGAATCGGAAACCTGGTTAACGGCCTTTTCAGTTTTTATCACTTCTTCCAACGATTGTGTTTCAAACAATTTGCTGATAGAATCACTGTTTATTACAATATTTTTATAACTGGTAGATTTTCGGCCGATGAGTGTAAGCGATTGCTTGCCCAGTACTTTAAAATCTGCGTAAAATTTATCGCGGTTTAAAAAAAACACGGTGTCGTTAATAGGGATAAATTCCTGGAAAATACTAATACGGCTAACGAAATTAACATTGGCATCTTTACTTAAAAAAAGCGATGCTTTTTGAATTTGATAAGTTTGTGCCAAAACCCAGGCCTCTCCTTCAAACGTATTTTGCCCGGCACGCTTTGGTTTAAATACAAAGTGAAATATCTTTTTATTGTTTACTACCTGCGTATCAGCAACAGAAAAATTGTAGTAATCATCGGCATTGTCATTAAAGGGCCCTATAAAGTCTTTGTCCATAATGTTTACATAATTGCCATATATGTTTACATTCTGATTCATAACTCCCAGCATTTTACTAATGCTTTCATTATTAAAGCCAATAGTTTTGCTTGCTTTTACATTTTCAAAATATTTTTTCTTGCTTTTCTGGTAAGCGTAATCGCTCAGGCTTTCTAATAAATAGGCAGGTAAAAAAGGTTCCTTCTCCGAGGTACTGTCAATGTTGTCAAATACAAATGCAAATGGTTTAAGTAAAAAATTCTTTTTAGCTTTTTCAGCCTTAAAATTTTTAAGGTCAACTTCCAGTTTATTATAGGCTTCGTAAGCAAAATTTGCAAGGTTATACCTGTTGTATAATTTTTTCTTGCTCATGATTTTTCGCCATAAAAATAAACCCTTGTTTATTTTAGTTCTTACCAGCACCTCATTGATTGCTTTACCCCTTTGTAATTCTATAGTAAAACTGCTGTCTTTTTCGCTAAAGTTAATTGGTTGTTTAAAAGTTTCGTAGCCGGTATAGCTTATTTCTAAAGTGTCGGTAATGCCACGTGAAAATGTAAATGAAAACCTGCCTGTACTATCGGAGAGTTTACCTATACCGGATGTAGAAAAATACACAGATGCAAAAGACACCGGCTCTTTCGTATGGCTATCTTGTATAACACCCGAGACGGTGGTATTTTGTGCACAAACAGTTGTGGCAAAAAAAACAAGCAGGAGTATGGATATATATTTATTTAATAACATTAACAGAGGTGTAGTGCCAGGTTAGACTAAATTTATTGTGCGGCAAAAGTAACCTGATTTTGCAAATAATTTAATTCGCTTTTTTTAACAGTTATGCTCCCCAAAGCGGGTGAGGGATTATTATTGCTGTTGTTGCTGCTGCTGCTGTACCATTTCCATATATCTTCTATAGGAATTTGTACTGGCATCGGGTGTTTTTAAAGAAGCATAAATAGCCTGCGCCGTTAATATAGCAGCTCGTTTATTGTTAACAATCCCATCTTCATGTGAAACCGAAACGCCCACCTCCAGCGTTTGATTAGCGGTGCCTTTGTAAGTTCCTTTAACCGGGGAGCAGTCGGCAAAGTTTCGGCCAATAGCCAATCTCACATGCAGGTCGTCAACAATACACTTGTTTGTGGGATCAATACCCAGCCAGCCATAAAAAGGAATATAGGCTTCTACCCAGGCATGTGTGGCACCTTCGCCACGCAGGTTATTGTCATGCGGGCAAACATAACCGCTTACATAACGTGCCGGGATAGACAACATTCGAAGCATGACCAATAATATATGTGCAAAATCCTGGCAAACACCCGCCCTAATCTGCCATATTTCGTCTACCGTAGTTTCAATACTGGTGATACCCTTTATATATTTAAAATTATCGTACACATATTGATTCAGTTGTAGCACGGCATTATATACCGAAACAGTTTTGTAAAATCCTGCATCAGCAATTGCTTTTACTTCGGCCAGGTATTTAAAATTTTCCTGTTTTAAGAAGTCAAGAAAGGGAAGCAGGTCTTTTATTTCTTCAAGGTGCTTCCATTGCAGGGCTGTTTCATGATCGTCTGTTGGAAACGCTCGTTTTTTTGTTACTACAGAAATAGTAGAATCGATAACCAGTTCCGTATGCGGTGCAATGTTCATGAAGGAACCTACTTCATTATCGTAATAGTCTTTAAACACTGCCAGGAACGGTTCGCCGGTTATTTGAATTTTTTGACTTTGCACCTCCTGGATTTCATCTTTTAGTGGAAACAATTTTATTTGGTTAGCGCTGTCTCTTACAGGCTCCGGGTAAGAATACTTAGTGATATGCTGAATGATAAATCGTGGCATAAGTGCTGTTCTTTAATGTTTTTAGCCGTGTGAAAAATAATTATGACTGAAGGCAGTGGCAATTTGGTAAAGGGATGATTTCGTGTCCGTTAAAAAATGGTGCAAACCTTCCTGTAGTATGGACTGGGAAGTTGAAAATTTAACCCGGCTTTTTATTTTCCCTATCATAAAATCTACCTGGTTATAAGCCACCATATTCTTATCATTTTTTAATCTTTCAAAGTAATGGTGGAGATGGTTAACGGAATACAGTACCGACCGGGGAAACGTTTCATTTAATAAAACTTGCTCCATTACATTGGTAGCATTAAAGCCACTGCGATAAGTTTTTAAATACAGTTCGTATCCTGATATGGACATGAGCATATATTTCCAATAGGTAGTGTCAGCAGGGGTATCGGGTTCATACTGCAGGTTGCTGAATTTAATATCGAGAATGTCAGCCGTTTGAACCGCCCTTTCGAGGTATTTTCCAATGTTAATGAATGCATTTCCTTCGCCGCGGCTCATGGTAACATCGGTTGTGCCAAAATACAATACACCATGTTTGATGAGGCTATCCAAAACCGTAATGGGATCTTCCCTTTGCAAAAAAGCAATCAGTTTGTCAGATCGTACAGCGTGGTAAAAATCGTTGAGGCATTGCCACATTTCTTTGGTAATATGATCCTGTACACTTCGCCCGTTTTCCCTGGCCTGTGTTACGATATTCAAAACAGAATTGCTGTTTTCTTTATCGGTTACCAGGTATTGTAAAACAGCCCTGCTGTTTTGCGCCAGGTCATCTGCTTTTTCATCAGAAAGAAAATTGAATATTTTCAGGGCGGGTTTCCATGAAAATTCCTGTATGTCATCCTGCGAAGAAGCATAATTTATTTTTAGCATCCGCAAAATACCATCTGCCCTTTCCATGTACCGGCTCATCCAGTATAAACTATCTGCAACTCTACTTAGCATATGAAACCCCCTAACCCCCTGAAGGGGGAACCCCGAAGAGTTCAATTTTTAAAGTGAATAATATTTTTGACAATTTACACTAAGATTTATTGGAGATTATAACCCACAGAAACCCAGTTCCCCCTTTAGGGGGTTCCCAGCACCCATGTATCCTTACTTCCTCCCCCCTGCGATGAGTTTACTACGAGCGAACCTTCTTTCAATGCCACCCTTGTCAATCCGCCCGGTACAATTTCAATACCGCCGGGACCGCACAAAGCATACGGCCGAAGATCCACACGCCTTGGCTGTAAACTGCCATTCATATAGCATGGGCAGGAAGATAAACTGATAATAGGCTGCGCAATAAATTCCCTTGGATTTTTTATAACACCTTCTTTGTATTCTATTATTTCTTTTTCAGAAGCAGCGCTACCCATTAACATACCATAGCCCCCACTCTCATTTGTTTTTTTGATCACCATATTTTCAATGTTCTTAAAAACATGCTCTCTTTCCTCGGCTTTATCAAGATGATAGGTAGGAACGTTTTTAAGAATAGGTTCTTCGTTAAGGTAATAGCGTATCATGGCCGGCACGTATGTGTAAATAGCCTTATCATCTGCAACGCCATTGCCCACTGCATTTACAATAGCTACATTACCTTTTCTGTAAGCGCTCATTATACCAGCCACGCCCAGTAAACTATTAGGATCGAAAACGAGGGGGTCCAAAAATTCATCATCAACTCTTCTGTAAATAACATCAACCTGTTGAAGGCCCATAGTAGTTTTCATGTACACTTTATGGTTGTCAACCACCAGGTCTTTTCCCTCTACCAGTTCCACACCCATCAATCTTGCAAGCGTAGTATGTTCAAAATAAGCAGAATTGTATATACCCGGTGTTAATAGAACAATAGTTGGGTTGGCAACCTGTCTTGGCGAAAGTGATACAAGATTTCTGTGCAGAATATTGGGGTATTCCGTTACGCTCCTCACATTATTTTGAGGTAAAAGATCAGGAAAGATCCGTTTGGTAATTTCCCTGTTTTCCAGCATATAACTAACGCCACTGGGTGTACGCAGGTTATCTTCCAGAATATAAAACGATCCGTCGCTATCCCTTATCAGGTCAATGCCTGAAATGTGCACATAAATGTCATATGGCACAGGGAAATTATGCATTTCCCTTAAGTAATGCGGGCAGCTGTAAATCATTTGAGCCGGCATTACGCCATCTTTAATAATGAACTGGTTGCTGTAAATGTCTTTTAAAAAAAGGTTGAGGGCGGTTAGTCTTTGCTTGATTCCTTTTTCAATAAAAGACCATTCCGCAGATGTAATAATGCGTGGAATAATGTCGAAAGGAAATATTTTTTCAATGCCTTCACCGCTGCTGTACACTGTAAAAGTGATGCCCTGGCTCATAAAAAGCCGTTTGGCCAGCTCTTCTTTTTTATTTAATTCGTCAACGGAAAGTTGCTGCAAAAATGCAAGTGCTTTTTGATATTGTTTCCTTACGGAAGCATCATAATACATTTCGTCCCAGGTATGGTCGTCTACCAGGTATGATTGCAACAGTTCACTTGCTTGCATAAGAGTTGGTTTAAGCATAAACAGCAGGCAATCGAAGGATCTTTTCAAATATAATAAATCCTGCGGTGTTTTGAAATTGTATTTGTTCGATGTACCGATGCTACGAAAGATATTGATTAACACAGATCAATTAAATCAGCCATGATCCGTTTAGCCGGCGTTATCAGCCTGTCCATTTTCAGCCCGCAGGTAAAAACTAAATCTTTAGCTATACGGCCAATAAAGACAAAACGCATCAACGCAGATAAAAGGTATCAATTAAAATCAGTGAAAATCCATTTTATCAGCATATCCTACTCCAACCCGGACAGTTAAAAATCAAATCCTGCAGGTATACCCTGTTTATTGAAATAAGGCGGCTCCTCCGGAGCCCGTTCGACATCCCGGTCTTTTTGTATAAACAGTACGCTGCTTCGGAGCTGAAGATTGCTACATAGGTCCTGGGCTTGATATAACAGCAGCAATTGATGAGCCGGGTGATAATGATAATTAATAGCAAAGGAAGCGGTCAACTTATATCGACCATTAGGGGTACATCAATGGGATGCTTTATATGAACTTTAATTACGGGGCCTTTATCAGTAAAAATCCGTTTAATCAGTTCTATCAGGATACCCACTCCAACCCGTAAGGTTAAAAATCAAATCCCGGAGGGATATCCTGTTTAAAGAAATAAATAAATATTTTCGATCAACTCCGTAGGAGTTACCTCAAAATATTAATCAATAAGGCGGCTCCTCCGGAGCCCGTTCGACATCCCGGTCTTTTTGTATAAACAGTACGCTGCTTCGGAGCTGAAGATTGCTACATAGGTCCTGGAATCGATATAACAGCAGCAATTGATGAGCCGGGTGATAATGATAATTAATAGCAAAGGAAGCGGTCAACTTATATCGTACATCAGGGGTACATCAATGGGATGCTTTATATGAACTTTAATTAGGGGGCCTTTATCAGTAAAAATCCGTTTAATCAGCTCTATCAGCTTATTCATATTTAACCCGGAGGGTTAAAAACAAAAGTGTTTTAGTAATTTTGCCACTCAATTTTCCGCATGATCAAAATAGCCATGATACCGGCACGCTATGCAGCTACCCGTTTCCCTTTTAAATTAATGCAACCCCTGGGAGATAAAACGGTTATTCGCCAAACCTATGATAATACCGTGGCCACCCGTTTATTTGATGAGGTGTATGTAGTAACCGATCATGAAATTATTTTTACCGAGATCGTAAAAAATGGTGGAAAAGCTATTATGAGCCTGCATCCACATGAAAGTGGCAGCGACAGGATCGCCGAAGCGGTGGCCGGCATGGAAGCAGATATAGTACTGAATGTGCAGGGCGATGAGCCTTTTGTAAAAAAAGAACCGCTTCGCAAATTGCTTACGTCATTTGAAGATGAAAAAGTGCAGGTAGCCTCCCTGATGAAAAAATTTACCGACCCAACCCAGATCGGGAATCCTAATTATGTAAAAGTAGTAGTAGATAAAAACAAGGACTCTTTATTATTCAGCCGGTCTGTCATTCCCTTTCAGCGGGATGAAACCATTACAGTTGATCATTACGAACATATTGGCGTGTATGCTTTTAGAAAGCAGGCATTGATACAATTCACGCTGTGGCCGCAGGCAGTAATAGAACAGGCCGAAAAACTGGAGCAATTACGCTACCTGGAAAACGGTATCCGCTTACGCATGATTGAAACGGCGGAAGTAAGTGTAAAAATTGATGTGCCGGAAGATCTGCCTCTTGCTGAAGCTTATTTAAAAAATTTAACCGGATAATAGCTATGCAAAATTTGTTTGAAACACATGTGTACAACGAAGTGCTGGAAAGAATGGAGAAACTCTCACACCATTCAGAAAGAAACTGGGGCAAAATGGAAGTAGCACAAATGCTGGCGCATTGTAAAGCTGCATTTACAGTGCCTTTGAGCGAAAAGCCAATGAAAAGATCAGTGTTGGGCATTTTGGTAGGCTGGGCAGTAAAGTCGCAGCTATACAGTGATAAACCCTGGAGACATAATTTACCTACCGCACCTAATTTTGTTATAAAAGATAAGAGGAGTTTTGATATAGAAAAAGGGGCACTGCAGGAACTCATTCATTCTTTTTATAAAAAAGGGCCCGAAAAAGTGGGCTTGTACCCTCATCCTATGTTTGGCAGCTTTACAAAAGAGCAATGGGGATGTTCTATGTATAAACACCTGGATCATCACTTCAGGCAGTTTGGGGTTTAAACAGGGCGTTGTAAGTAGCTGATGGGAAAGACCCCCTATGAACCATCAACTATTTCCATACATAATACAGCACCCCATTCTTATCATCTGTAAAAAAGAAAGAATGGTCGCTTACCATTAAAATATCGCAGGGCCGGCCATGACGGTCGGCTTCTGTTTTGCCTGTTAAAAAGCCACTGACAATATCTGTATAGCGGTCATTCTTTTCCAGCCTCACAATGGAATTGCCTCTTTGTCGTGAAACAGTGGTACTGCCATGCAGGCAAACCAGCACGGTATTTTTTAAAACCGGGTCATCAAAGTTTTTAAAAAAATCGAAACCGAGCGGGGCACTGTGTGCTTTAAAACCCAGGAATGCTTTTGGTGGCTGCCTTACCCAGGCTGCTTTTGCAGAATCTTTGAATTGTTCATCTGCATAAATTGTTTGTTTGTATTGATAATAAAAGGGCCAGCCATAGTAGCCGTTTTTTTCAATTTGCTGAAATGGGTCTTCGGGTTTATCTGCTCCTATCAAATCCCTGCCCATTCCTGATCCCCATAATTGATCCCCAATCCATTTTATACCAACGCTGTTTCTCAAACCTCTTGCAAAAATGATTGCATTGCTTCCATCGGGGTTCATTTCTAATACAGAAGCCCGCAATTCTTCTTTTTCTATACAGGCATTGCAACTGCTGCCTACACTTACATATAATTTATCGTTATGAAAAGCTACGCTACGGGTAAGATGCCAGCCACCATATTTATAACTCAATCCATAATCAGGAAAGGTAGCAATGGTTTGGCCGCTGTCTTTTGGTTGCGCATCCCCCGCTTTATAAACAAAACGACGAAGCCTGCCGGTTTCCGCAATGTAAATATGGTCCTTATAAAAAGCTACCTGGTTTGGATTGTGCAGGCTGGTTAAATAAGGTGTGACTGTTTCAAACTTTTTGCTGCTGTCACTCCAGTTTTCAAAAATAAGTACACGGCCTTTTTTATTATCTGAAGTATTGAGCATATCTGTAGCAAACAATCTTCCATCGGGACTTAATGCAAGGAAACGCAACCGCTGACTGATCTCAGCGGCTATAGTTATTTTATACCCCTGGGGTATATTCAAATAAAAAGAATCCCCTTTTTGTAACTGTATAAGGTGCGGACTTAATTTTATTTTTGCCGGTTCCTTATGCCATTCCGGGGCTGCAGCGGAACTGTCAGCATTCTTTTCTTCCAGAAAGGTTGTAGTTACTACCGGGTCAGCCTTAACTGAAATGGCTACTTCTTTAATTTCCTTTTTTTGTTCCTTGCAGCTCAACAGCAGCATAACAGCAAAAAGGCAACTAAAAATTTTATTGTACATGTACGAGTCTTTTGGCAGCTTCCGCTAAGGTTGTTTCTTTTTTTGCAAAACAAAAACGCAGTACTTTATTCTCCTGTTTTGATTGGTAAAATGCAGATACGGGAATAGTGGCTACACCGTATTCTTTAATGAGCCTGGTGGCAAAATCCTTTTCTTTTTCATCGCTGATACCGTCATAACTGTATAACTGGAAATAACTTCCATAACTAGGCAAAGGTTTGAAAGGGGTGGCGTTCATGGCTTCTAAAAAATAGTCTCTTTTATTGCCGATGAATTTACCAAGCGCCAGGTACTCTTTTTCCTGCTCCAGAAATGCTGCCAATGCAAATTGTAAGGGACTGTTGCAGGTAAAACAATTGAACTGGTGTACTTTTCTAAACTCCTGCATGAGTCCCGGAGCTGCAATACAGTAGCCCATTTTCCAGCCAGTGCAGTGGTAAGTTTTACCAAAGGAGAAACAAACAAAACTTCTTTTGTATAATTCCGGGAATTGCAGCACAGAAATATGTTTCTTATCATCAAATACAAGGTGCTCATACACTTCATCACTAATAATAAAAATTCCGCTGCCTTCTGTTAGTGCAGATAGCTGCTGCATATCAGCTTCATTCAGCAATGCACCTGTAGGATTATGGGGGCTGTTGATGATGATAGCTTTTGTTTTGGAGGAGATCTTTTGTTTAACCAGTTCCCAGTTAATGCTATAATCAGGATATTGTAAAGCAACAGGAACAGCAATAGCTCCATTGATTTCAATGTTTGGAATATAACTGTCATAGGCAGGTTCAAATATAATTACTTCGTCACCCTTATTTAGAATGCTGGTGAATGCAGTGTAAATTGCATAGGTGCCTCCCGGTGTAACGGTGATCTCGTCGTTCGCACTGACCTCGTTATTGTATAATTTTTTTACTTTTTCAGCTATGCGTTCCCGTAAAGCGGGCAGGCCATTCATATGCACATACTGATTGTTGCCCTGCTCCATTGCTTTGGTTACCAGCGATGTTAATTGCGGGTTCATCCCAAAATCAGGAAAGCCCTGGCCCAGGTTAATGGCATTATACTGTTGTGCCAGCACGCTCATTTCTGTAAAGATGGTGGTGCCTACGTTGGGGAGTTTGCTTTGTAAAAACATTAAGAGGTCATTTGTCAGAAGCCATAAGTAATTTGGAAAGATTGGAATGACTAAATGCCAAATGACCTAATGACTAATTATTTTTATAAATATTTATCGCCTTTACTCCTCTTTATCTCTGCCACGTATTCCTTTATCTCCTGCTCCTGGTCTTTTTTACAAATGAGTAAAACGTCTTTTGTATCTACAACAATAAAATCATCCAGTCCCTGTAGCACAATCAGTTTATCGTTATCGGCATGCACAACATTTTTTGTGGAGTCAAATACGATCACGTTGTCGCCGGCTACTGCATTATCCAGGTAATCTTTTTCAATGGTATCATAAGCACTTTTCCAGGTTCCCAGGTCGCTCCAGCCGAAAGAGGCGGGAATTACATATACATTATCGGCCTTTTCCATAATGCCATAGTCGATAGAAATATTTACACACTGCGGGTAAATCCTGTCAATGGCTTCCTGTTCCTGCGGGGTATTAAAACTGGCTCTTTCCGCATCAAATACTTCATGTATTTCCGGCAATAAATTTTCAAATGCTTTGATGATGTTTTTTACCTCCCACACAAAAATGCCGGCGTTCCATAAAAAATCTCCGCTGGCTATAAATGTTTTTGCCAGTTCCAGGTCAGGTTTTTCTGTAAAAGTTTTTACTTTATAAACATTCTCACTCACCGATAATGGTTCGTGTTGTATGTAACCATATCCTGTATTGGGATGGCCGGGTTTAATACCAAGCGTTATCAATGCTTTTATATGCGAGGTAAAATGTAAGGCATCTTTACAAATATTTTTAAAAGTATCTGCTTCAAGGATCAAATGATCGGCTGGAGCACATATTAGGTTTGCATTTGGATTTAACTCATGCAGTTTATAAGAAACATATGCAATACAGGGGGCTGTGTTTTTCCTGGAAGGCTCACATAAAATATTGGCTTTGTTCAATTGCGGTAATTGCTCTTCTACAATTTCCCGGTATTGTGCAGCTGTAACAATATAAATATTTTCTGCGGGGATAAATTTTGCAAAGCGGTCGTAAGTTGACTGTATCAACGTTCGCCCGGTGTGTAATATATCAAGGAATTGCTTGGGAAAATCTGTGCGGCTCATCGGCCAGAACCTGCTCCCAATTCCCCCGGCCATGATGGCTACGTAATGATTTTTATTCATTTAATTAGTTTGAATTTTTTCTTAATAAACTGTCCCTGATGAACATCAATTGCCTGTCTTCATTATTCCGGAAAGAAGAATAGGTATCAGCAATTTCAAAGTCGGGTACCAGCCCTGTGCCCCTGTTTTGTTTTTCTTTATATGTATAAACAAGGTGACAATATGGAAAAACCAATTCTATTTTTGAATAAGGAAGCGTGTAACGCAGGTTAGTAAATCCATTGCCGGAGTAATTGCCCCCGGATGTTTCTTCACCAACGACTTTACCGACCCCGGAATTTTTTACCATCACGCTAAAGTAAGAAGCAGCTGAAGTAACCCTTGAATTAGTGATCACATAAATATTTCCTTTAAAGGAATATTTATCAGGTGTCCATCTTCCTATCAGGGAGTCTTCCATTTTGTAAAAACCAGCGCTGGAGGTTCGGGAAAAATCAGTAGTAAGCTTTAGATTTACCGTTTCCTTTTTATTTAAAGAAAAGCTGCTGGTCAAATAACCAGCCTGTTTAATGTACCTGATCTTTGTCTCAGCTTTCTCATACTCTTTAAAGGGTTCTTTACAGAGGTAGGAAAATAATAAAGAGGAGTTGTAAAGATCTCCGCCGGTATTTTCCCTGAGATCAATTATTAAAGAAGGTATATTTTTTTTATGGTACAATAATTCAAAAGCGTTTTTACAAAAATTTTCAAAAGCGGTTTGTTTTTCAACGCCATCATAACTAAATGTTGCTACCCGTAAAAGAGCGTATTGCCTGTTTTCATTTATGTACAAATCGTAATCACATTCATCCCTGTCGTAATAGTAAATTTTCTCATCACGCCTGCTATACCATTCGTTCAAAGTTATAGGCTCGAGTGTAACCTGGCGCTCCAAACCCAGCGTATCTTTAATTGCCAGTTTGAATGAAGTTTGTTTACCATATGCATAAAAATAATTTATTGCAAGTGATTCTACAGCCAATTTACTTTGTGTTTTACGGTGTAGACCTTCAACCGATTCATATTTTGCTACCTGGCCTAATATTTCTGAAACAGGCCGCTCATTAATGGCTATAATTTCTGTGCCCTGTACCAATTCATTGCCAGCTACGTTTACCAGGAGTTTGTTTTCTATAAGTTTTACCGGCAATGGAAAAAAGAAGGAGCGGTTCAGCAAGCTGTCGTAGGTTTCAGCTGGCATGCCCAGGTATGTATGCGAACAACCTATTTCATTGGTGATGAAATTATACTTTGAAAATAGTTCCCCTACCATTACTTCCGCGGTTATGGTTTTTTGCAAACTGTCGAGCAAATGATTTAGCTTTTTATCCGTTACATAAAGATTTAGAGAAGGGTGAGAAGATCTCAATATGGTACGAAATGTTTGAAATTCCTGAAGTGCTGTCTGCTGTTTTATTTTTTTTTGAAAAGGGTTACCGGCATCGGCATATTCACAACCAGTCAATAAAAAAATACTCCAACATATTATATAAACTTTGCCCATAGCTCCACTTATATAATTCCTTCCTTCAAAAGGTCGTGTAAATGAATAATTCCTTCAAAGCGTCCGTCTTCTACAACAACCAGCTGGCTTATACTGTTATCCTGCATTAATAATAACGCGTTTACAGCCAGTTCGCTTCCTGCAATTGTCTTAGGCTTTTTGCTCATAATGTCACGGGCCGTAAGCTTTTCAAAAGAATCTGTTTTTTCCAGCATTCGTCTTAGGTCACCATCTGTAATGATGCCCATCACAATTTCATCATCCCCTGTTACAACGGTAGCGCCCAATCGCTTTTTTGTTATCTCCATTATAACTTCTTTTAAAGAAGCCGTTAGCGACACACTCGGCTTTTCATTTTGCTTTGCCAGTTCCGCCACCCTTAAGTATAGTTTTTTCCCCAGCGCACCACCGGGGTGATATTTTGCAAAATCTGCCGATTTAAATTCTTTTGTTTCCATCAGGCAAATGGCCATCGCATCTCCCATTACCATTTGTGCAGTGGTGCTCGTGGTGGGAGCCAGGTTATTAGGACAGGCTTCCTGCGTAACTGTAGTATTGATAATAATATCCGCCTGTTGCGCCAGGTAACTGTTCAGCTTGCCCACCATTCCTATCAACGTATTTCCAAAACTTTTAACCAGGGGAGCCAATACTTTTATTTCGGCACTATCGCCACTTTTGCTGATAACCATCACTATATCATCCGTTTGCACCATACCCAGGTCGCCATGTATAGCATCTGCAGCATGCATGAACAGAGCAGGAGTGCCTGTGCTGTTCATAGTAGCAACGATCTTTTGTGCAACAATAGCGCTTTTGCCAATGCCGCTTATTACCAGCCTGCCTCTGCTGGCTGCTATAAGTTGAACCGCTTTTTCAAAATCGGCATTAACAAAATCAGCCAATCCAGCTATGGAAGAAGCCTGCAACTCTATGCTACGCAATGCACCTGTTATAATGGAGTATTTATTCATTTTTTCCCGCCGCAAACCTACTTCAATTCAACCATAATGCAAAGAATTGTAAAGCGGGGAGAGCTTCGGGCAACAATAATTTGCCGTTGGTAAAAAATAAGTGAATTATCTGCTTTTTTGAGTATCTTAAAAGGACTGAAAGGATAAAAAAAATGTTAAGAAATTCCAAAGGCCTTAATTTGTTTGAGAGTGCAGGTGCTTTGAATTAACTTCGTTGCCCTTCCAAAAAAAGGGCAACCATGAAAGAACTATTTAACGAGAGAGCGTAAATTATGGCCACTACTAAAACTGCCCCCGGCATATCAAAAAAAACTGCCGCAGCAAAACCCACCACAAAAAAAGTCCTGAAAGAAACCGGGATTAAAAAAACTGCTGCCTCCAATGCGACTATTAATATAAACGGCCTGTCTGAACACCTGCAGGAGCAGTTTGGTTTTGATGGATTTAAAGGCCCGCAGGAAGCTATTATAAAATCCCTGCTTTCCGGTAAAGATACTTTTGTAATTATGCCAACCGGCGGAGGTAAAAGCCTTTGTTACCAGCTGCCCGCTGCCATCAGCGAAGGAGTGGCCATCATTGTATCGCCATTGATCGCCTTGATGAAAAACCAGGTTGACCTGGTAAGAAGCTACAGCAGTAAGGACGATGTAGCCCATTTTTTAAACAGCACTTTAAATAAAGGACAACAAAAAGTTGTAAAAGATGACCTGACCAGTGGCCGCACCAAAATGTTGTACGTGGCACCGGAAACATTAACCAAGGAAGAAAATATTGAATTTTTCAGGGACCTGAAAGTATCGTTTTTTGCAGTGGATGAAGCGCACTGTATTTCAGAGTGGGGACATGATTTTCGTCCGGAATACCGCAGGCTGAAAGAGATGATGGATATGATCAATCCCGATGTTCCCATTATTGCACTAACGGCAACGGCTACCCCAAAAGTGCAGAGCGATATTGTAAAAAACCTGGGGTTAAGAGAACCGGAGATATATATATCTTCTTTTAACAGGCCAAATCTTTCTTACGAAGTATTGCCCAAGGTTAACTTAGAGCAGACGAATAAAAGCATCGTGCGCTACATCCAGCTACATAAAAATAAGAGCGGTATTATTTATACCCTTAACCGTAAAACAACAGAAGAACTGGCGGCGATGTTAAATGCCAACGCTATTTCCGCAGTAGCCTATCATGCAGGGCTCGATTCTAAATTGCGGGCCCACAGGCAGGACCAGTTTTTAAATGAGGATGTGCATGTAATAGTGGCTACTATTGCATTTGGAATGGGCATTGATAAACCCGATGTTCGTTTTGTTATTCATTATAATATTCCTAAGTCTATAGAAAATTATTACCAGGAAACAGGCCGTGCAGGCCGTGATGGTATGGAAGGAAAATGTGTGCTCTACTATTCCCATAAAGATGTAAGTAAACTCGAGCACTTAATGCGCGACAAACCTTTAAGTGAGAGGGAAGTAGGCGCACAACTCATCAATGAAACGGTTTCCTATGCGGAGAGCAGTATCTGCCGCCGTAAAACATTGTTGTATTATTTTGGAGAGGATTACAATGACTCCAAAAGCTGCGGCCATTGCGACAACTGCCTGAATCCGAAAGAAAAAATTGAAGCAAAAGCAGAAGCCGTTACTGTTTTAAAAGCTATCAAAGGATTGGGTGAACAGTTTGCCATCGAATATGTGATGCTGATATTAACCGGCAAAGCAACACCCCAGGTAATGATGTTCCGTCATGAACAGTTAGATGTATTTGCCAGCGGGAAAGATAAGGATGTAAACTATTGGAGCAGCCTTATCCGCCAGATGTTGCTGGACGGGTTAATAGAAAAAGATATTGTAGAATATGGCGTATTGAAATTTACTAAAAAAGGTGACACGTTTCTTAAAAAACCCACCAGCTTTAAAATTGTACTCAACAATTTATTTGAAGATGCCAATGCAGATGATGAAGCTGCGGAAGCAGTAGCAGAAGGACCTGGTGTGGCAGACGAAAAATTATTGGAGATGCTGAAAAACCTTCGCAAAATAGTTGCAAAGGAAAAAAATCTTCCACCATTTGTTATCTTCCTGGAAAGTTCTTTAGAAGATATGGCGACTATGTATCCTACCAGTATGACGGAACTGGAAAAGATCAGCGGTGTGAGCAAAGGAAAGTCGATCCGTTACGGGAAACCTTTTTTGGATATTATTACAGCGTATGTGGAAGAAAATGACATTGTAAGACCCGATGATTTTGTAATGAAAACGGTGGCCAACCGCAACAACAACAAAATTTTCATCATTCAGAATGTAGATAAAAAAATTCCACTGGAAACCATTGCCAAAACAAAAGATCTGCGCATAGACGAGTTATTGGAAGAAATGGAAACCATTGTTGCCAGCGGAACCAAACTCAATTTAAATTATGCCATTGATGAAATGGTAGATGAATACGACCAGGAAGAGATCATTGATTATTTTAAAAGCTGTGAAACATCCTCCCTCCAGGTAGCACAGGAAGAATTGGCTGAAAGCGGGTTTAACTGGGAACAGTTGAAGCTGATGCGGATCAAATTTTTGTGTGAGTATGGGAATTAGGTGAAGAGATTTAAGATTAGTTAGGCAGCATTTGAATGGGTAGTTAAGGCTAAATAGTTAGCAGTAAACCCCCGCACTAAATGATCGATAAGTACCTAGCAAAAATTTCGATCTTACTAGTCTTTAATCAGCTAATCTTTAAAAAAAATAACCCATCAAATAATCTCAATCCTCACAACTTACACTCCTCACATAATCCAGTAACCACCATAGCCGCCTGCGCAGGCGAAAAGCCTTGTGGTAGCTTTACTTCCGGCACCGTTACATCATCCAGGCAAAATGTTTTATCACATTTATTGCAAATAAAATGCACATGGTTATCGTGGTGATGGCCTTGCTGGCAATTGTGTTTACAGAGCGCATATAAAATAGAATTGTCTGTTGTAGGGATCTGGTGAATGATTCCTTTCTCTACAAAAGTTTGCAGGGTACGGTAAACCGTTACCCGGTCAAATGCAGCATCGGTATTTTTTTCAATATCGGCATGTGCCAGCGCACCATCACTGTCGAAAAATAATTCCAGTATTTTTTTGCGGCTCTCCGTTACGCTAAGCCCGCTCTTTTTCAATATGTCGTTGTGTGCATTCATGTTTTAACCAGGGTTGTTAGTAAAGTTGCCCATGAATCTTTTTGGGGCCACTTTTTCTTTTAAAAGGCCTTTTATATCAACCATCAGTTTTTGCACTTCAGCTTCTTTTAACCCGTCATAAATGCCTCTTACCCGCCTGTATTTATCAACCAGTGCAAAAAACTGGGTATGTATAAATTCATCTTCAATTCTTTGAGTGCTGTCGGGTTTGCCATTGTCGATTTTATAACCAAGGCGGGCCATATCGTATAATTCTCTTTTACCACCGGTTAAAAATTGCCAGTTGGGGTTGGTTACAGGTACCAAATCGCCGGAAGGTTGCGTACTTAGTTTATAAGAGCCATCGTCTTTTCTTAATAACATTCCATTGATGGTTTTTTGTTCGTATGCTTTCATCAGTGGAACACTATCCACTTCCGGCATGCAGGTGTGGGATAGGATCAAAAAATTTTGTTCATCTTTATATTGGTCAAAGATCCTGCGCATATTGGCGTTCATTTGTGGGCAAATACCCTGGCAGGTAGTAAAAAAATACTCTGCTACATATACTTTGCCGTCGGTATCTTTTTGACTAATTGTTTTTCCATCCTGGTTGGTAAAACTAAAAGCGGGTACTTCTTCGTTAATAACACCCAGTTTGGAGGCAGAGAAGTCGTAGTCGCTGAACACAAAAAAGTAAAAAACACCTAATAATACCGCAAAAAAACCGAGATAGATCCAAAGCTTATTTTTCATTCCAATGCCTGATTTACCGGCAAAGTTAAGCTTATACACGCAGCACTTAAAATGAAAGCCCGGGGTTAAATGTTAAAACTTGCAACAATAGTGCAAAAATATTATCTTTGCCCCCGGCATGAATTTTAAGATTAATTGGGACGGATTAGGAATTATTACATCAGTAGCCTGTGCCATTCACTGCGCGCTATTACCATTGCTGGTTACCAGCCTGCCATTGTTTGGGATCAACATTATTCACAATACTGTTTTTGAGTGGAGCATGATCGGGCTTGCATTTATTGTTGGATCTTATTCCCTCTTTCACGGGTATAAAAAACATCACCGCAACCAGGTGCCCATTTTGTTATTTGGTATCGGGTTTGTTTTTTTAATAACCAAGCAATTCTTTCATCAATATGAAACCTGGTTTTTAATGCCGGCACTTATTTTTATTGTTACAGCGCACTGGCGCAATTACAAGCTTTGCCATAAGAGCAGGTGCAGTTCCCCGCATCATACGCATTAATTTTGCTTAACTTGTAAAGCATAAATAAGTGGTATGCGCATAATCATTATTCTCCTGTTTTGCATTGGTAGTTTTTCATCTTTCGCACAGAATAAAGACGAACAGGCTATCCTCAATTCCATCCATATTCAAAAAACTGCCTGGAACAAAGGCGATATCGCTACGTTTATGGATACTTACTGGAAAAGTGATTCATTGATGTTCATTGGTAAATCAGGCGTAACGTATGGATGGCAGAACACACTGGATAATTATAAACGAAGTTATCCCGATACCACATTCATGGGGAAATTAAACTTTGAAATATTGCACATTAAGCGATTGTCAGTTCTTTATTATTCAGTTGTTGGTAAATGGGAACTCACCCGGTCCATCGGTAACCTTAAAGGGCATTTTACTTTATTGTTTAAAAAAATCGGGAACAGGTGGCTGATTGTCAATGACCACAGTAGCTAAAGATATTTTTTCCATTTGCGAATAATATGCCTGGCCAAAAATCCGAAAGCAACTAGGGAAACAATATAATAAACGATATTTTTCCAACCCGGACTGCCATCAAAAAAAGCATAGTTCCAATATATTCCCACGAGGATATTGGCTATCATCCAAATCAATAACAAGGCAATACTGTTTGCGATCAATACAAAAAATGCCCGTGTATCATCCTCCATCCCCATGATTATGTTTTTAAAGATTAGTTTATTAAAAATAATTAATTAGTAATTAGTGACTGGTAAAGTCAACATTTTGCCCAAAGAATTCATCTGTTAATAAGTAGCTAACCCTCACACTAACTACTAATCACCAATCCTTACTTTACCAGCAAATTTTCGAAATCAATACTGTTACCATTGAATACATTGAAATCTACAAACGCATCAATGCCGTTTACCCTGCCTGTTTCGCTGTGTTGCCAGAATTTCCAGCTTCGGTTAATGCGTGGGCGGTCCTTTTGAAGGTAATGTGCCACCCATAAAGGATAGGCCTCAAATTTCCCGGCCAGCAATGTTTCATAAAAACTGGCATTGGTATAAATGATGGGCCGGACACCATATTTTTTTTCCACTACGGCAATCCACTCTGCTACCTGTTTTTGCAAAACATCTTTTTTTACACCAAAAGTTTGTTCTACATCCAGTACCGGGGGAAGATCACCCTTTTTCAACCTTACTGTTTTAATAAAATTTTCAGCCTGGGCCTTGCCGCTTTTACCGGCAATAAAAAAATGATAGGCCCCTCTTGTTACTTCGTGTTTTTCAGCCAGGGTCCAGTTCCGGCTAAATTGATTGTCTACAGAAGAAAGACCTTCTGTAGCTTTCATAAAAACAAAATCTACTTTAATGCCATCAATCTCCATTTCTTTAACCAGCCTCCAGCCAATTGTTTTTTGATACTTGCTTACATCTATGCCATGTATGGCATAACTGGTGGGCATATTAATGCCAAATGCAGGATAATGAACAAAGGAGGGACGAGTGAAATACCAGTTAAAAAAATAAGTGGTACCAACAAAAACAACCAATACAAATAAAAGGGTAAGGCGGTTCTTTTTTGTTTTTTTGCCGGCCATAAATACAATACGCTTTAAAGCGTAAAACTAATTGATTAACGGACAACCCGTTTCACAAATTTTTTATCTCCTGCTTTAACATTCACTATATAAACACCTTTACTCCAGTTATTGGTTGGCACGGTTAATAATTCTGAGCCATTAAAAAGAGGTATGCTTTTTTTATATACCAGCTGGCCGGCTGCATTCACAATATGAAGTTCAGCCACATCCGCATTAAAGTCGTGGAAATAAATATTCATTGGGTTATTAATCGGATTGGGATTAATATCAACTCCACCCTGGCCCGAGTTGGAGGGGGTTGTTTTTTGAGTAGTATTATTTTTTGAAATGATCCAGTGTTCCGGGTCTACCAGCACTGTATCAGCAATGAAACCGATGCTTTTTGTAAAAATTTCACCGTTGCTTTTATTGTCTACAACAATTGTTTTTTCCTGCGTGGCATTTTTAAATTTTAAAGCTACCGGCATTTCAAAGAAAGTTACAGAAGGATGCGAAGTAGTTTGATTCATGGTGATCTTAACAGATGAATTTCCCAGCTGGCTCCATTGTACATTATAGGATGGGTATCCCTGTCCGGTATACCATTGGTTAAAAAATGTAGTAAGATTTTTGCCACTCGCCTGCTCCATATGTATTTTTAATTGTGCAGTGTTGGTAAAATTGTAGGCGAGGCCCGGGTCGCCCTGGTAATTTTTGATAGCACGCATAAAAGTGGAATCGCCCAATACCCAACGCAACATATATACTAAATAAGACCCTTTATTGTACGATAACCGGCCGCTGAAAATTCTTCCAACGTTGGTTGTATCATCTACTTTCACTGATCCGCCGGCAGATGATGTTATATTGTTGATCACAGCCCTCCTGTTTGTATAGGTATTGGCAGGATAGGTATCTTCCATATACACTGCTGCCAGGTAAGTAGCAAAACCTTCGTTGAGCCATATATCTTCCCAGCTATGCATAGTTAATTTATCTCCAAACCACTGGTGGCCCAGTTCATGCGCCATCAGGCTTTCATCGGGTGTAACTAAAAAAGTAGCGGTTTGGTGTTCCATTCCTCCTCCCCAACCAAATTGCACATGCCCATACTTTTCTTTTATAAATGGATAGTCGCCAAAATTTGCATGAAAAAATTGCATAGCATTCAGCACTTTCTGCGTATTGTTTTGAAACAAAGCCAGGTTTTCCGGATAACAATGCGTTTGCATCGGCAATGTTATTGCCCCCAGTTGAACCGTATTATTGAATACACTGTAATTAGTAACAGCAATGGCTATTAAATAAGTAGCAATAGGATAGCGATGTTTCCAGTGGGTAACCGTTTTGTTGGCGGCAAGGGCAGTTTCGGATTGAAGCAAACCATTGGAGGCTGCCTTGTAAATAGCAGGATGCGTTACATAAATATCTATCGAATCTGCCTTATCGTCCAGGCCATTTTTGCATGGCCACCAGTCGCGTGCGCCATAAGGTTCACTAAGGCTCCATATAACCGGAACGCCCGCATGCGATGACTGGATAAAAGAACCAAAACCAGTTTGGGCAGGAACTCCTTTGTAATAAATGGTAAAGGAATCTTTAATGCCTGCATTTATAATTCCCGGAAAATTAATATCAATGCCATTATTGACCTGGCTGTAAATTAAAGAAGTACTTCTTTGTTTTACACTGTCTGCCACCAACGTACTCATCATATCCAGTGTAACAGATGAGGTTGCGGTTGTGATAGAATAATAAACAGTTACCGAGCCATTAATATACCGCACAGCCGGATCAATTTCCCAGCGGCACCGGTAATAATTTACATCAAAATTGCCGGAAGCAAATGAACCTCCCCGGCCTTGTACTATGCGGCCGTGAGCTGCAGCCTCCATGGCTGCAATATCTTTTGTTGTAAAATTTTGTTGACTGTATCCTCGCACTGATAACAGTCCTATAAAGCTGAGTGTAGCAAATAACCATTTCATAGATTAACAAATTATTGGATCAATTATGACTGCAATATCCCCTTTTTTCACAATATGAGGGCAATATCCCTCATTTCGCTGCGTTAAAACATTTCGCGGCTTTTATTTTTCAATTTTCAAATGTTCAAAGTATGCAGAAACCCTTTGTATCCGTAAGTATTTTCTTTATAGTTTTTAACATCGTATCTACACAAGCTGTTAAGGCTTTGGGAGATACGACATATAAAAATCAAACTGCATCTGTTGCAAAGCTATCTGCCTATCCGGTAAAACCTGTTACAACTACTAACGTTATTTTTCCTTCTTTATTTGAAAAGGAAGCCGGTGAATGCCTCGCCTATATTGAAAAATTTTCTGTCAACAAGCGGGCCTACCTTATGCGAACTTATGCAAGGAGCAAAAAATTCTTTCCAAAAGTACATACCATTCTCAAAAAACACAGTGTACCTACAGAGTTTGCAGTATTATTGGCGCTGGAAAGTGCTTTTAATCCCAACGCTGTTTCCAAAGCAGGCGCTGTTGGTTATTGGCAGATAATGGATAATGTGGCAAAAGAATACGGATTAAGAATTATTGAAGACCAGCATAAAAGAAAAACAGTAACCGTAAAGAAAGAAAAGGGAGCCCTTAAAAAGAAACCTGCGGTTGACGACAGGAAGAATTTTGCCGTATCTACTCACATGGCGGCAAAATATTTAAAGGCAAGGATGCGCAACCTGGATAATAACTGGTTGCTCATTGCTGCAAGTTACAACTGGGGGGTTGGCAATGTGTGGAATGCCATGGAGAGAAGCGGTAAAAAAAATCCTACTTTCTGGGATATAAAAGATCAGTTACCGTCTGAAACCAAAGCGTATGTGATGAATTTTATAGCCTTGAATGTAATATTTAAGAACTATGATAAGTTTGTAAATAACAGCCTTTTTAAAACAGAAAAAGCGCCGGAGAGTTTACCCAAAGCGGAAAAAGATGCCGCTGTAGCCAGCCTTTAAAATCTTACCAAATAAATTACCAGTATTTTTGTGTTATGCCGGCAATAAACTGGAATGATAGCATGAACCTGGTAAGCAAGCTTACTTTTCCCCGTGTGTGGAATGGGGTAAAAGTGCTGAGCAGTTATTACCTGAGCCTCCTCCGCAAAAAACCGGTTCAATGGGGCCTGCCCGTTTCTATTTCTTTTGAGCCTACTACCAGTTGCAACCTTCGCTGCCCTGAGTGCCCCAGTGGGTTACGTGCGTTTACCAGGCCAACAGGGATGCTGCAAAAAGATTTTTTTAGCAGAACAATAGATGAGATCCATAAAGATTTATTGTACCTCATCTTTTATTTCCAGGGAGAACCTTATCTGAATCCCGGGTTTTTGGAAATGGTAAGGTATGCAGCCGATAAAAAGATCTACACCGCTACTTCTACCAATGCTCATTACCTCACGGATGAGAATGCAAAAAAAACAGTAGAGAGTGGGCTCGATCGTCTTATCATTTCAATTGATGGTACTACCCAGGATACCTACAAGCAATACCGCATTGGCGGCAATATTGATAAAGTTATACAGGGAGCAAAGAATATTGTAAAGTGGAAAAAAGAACTTAACAGCAAAACGCCTTTTGTATTCTTCCAGTTTTTAGTGGTAAAACACAACGAACACCAGATAGAAGAAATAAAACAACTGGCAAAAGAAATTGGCGTGGATGAAGTGCGTTTTAAAACGGCCCAGGTATATGATTACGAAAATGATCCCAACAACCTTATTCCCTCCATTGATAAATTCAGCAGGTACAAAAAAAACAGTGATGGCAGTTACAAGCCAAAAAATAAACTGGCCAACCAATGCTGGAAACTCTGGCACTCCAATGTAATTACCTGGGACGGCCTGGTAGTACCCTGTTGTTTTGACAAAGATGCCATGCACAGGCTCGGCAATTTAAAGAATGAATCGTTTAAAAAAGTATGGCACAACGATAACTATAAACAGTTCCGGAGCGAACTAATGATGGGCAGAAAAAATATTGATATCTGTGCAAATTGCAGCGAAGGTGTTTCTGTGTGGCAATAGTTGTATTTTTATTGCCTAATCCATTATGCAAATGAATAAAATATCTTTTAATGATCGCCTGCTGCAGATATTATTGCTTGCATTAATTATTGTACTCGGTTTATTACTCGTGTTAAAACTCGCCTCTTTTTTACCAGGTTTGTTAGGCGGGGTTACCTTATACATTCTAAGCCGTAAAAGTTATTTCCAGTTAATATTTAAAAGAAAATGGAAGAAGGGCTGGAGTGCTCTTTTATATATTTTCATTTATCTCATAGTGATTTCTATTCCCATTTACGTAAGTGTAATGCTGGTTACACCCAAGATCAATGAATTTGCAAATAACCAGGATAAGATAATAGCGGGGGCGAAAATATTTTCTGATAAAATTGAAAAGCTGGTTGGCTTTGAGGTAATAACAGAACAAACAGCCCGTAATGCTACTTCTAAAATAACGGCCTATATTCCCAAAATACTCAACAGTACAGCAAGTGTTGTTACCAATTTGATCATGATGTTTTTCCTGTTATACTATTTGCTGGTAAACGGCAAAGAGGTAGAGCGGTACTTGCAAAGAGTAATACCGTTACAGAAAAAAAATATTGATACGCTCGCATCGGAAACAAAAACAATGATAAGGGCCAGCGCCATTGGTATACCCATTATTTGTATAGTGCAGGGACTGGTAGCCACCTTTGGGTATTGGCTTTTTGGTGTGCAGGACTGGGCACTCTGGGGATTTATTACCGGCGTGTTTGCCTATTTTCCCATAGTTGGTACTATGATCGTGTGGATACCGGTTGTGTTATTCATGCTGGCTTCCGGCCATAATTCGAGCGCATTGTTTCTTACACTTTACAGTATTATAGTTACCGGCAATGTTGATTATTTAACCAGGTTAGGCCTCATGAAAAAACTGGGCGATATCCATCCTATGATAACTGTACTGGGGGTGATCGTTGGGTTGAACCTTTTTGGTTTTATCGGCCTTATATTTGGTCCCTTACTCGTGAGTTACTTTATAATCCTGGTAAAAATTTATTACAATGAATTCAGTGATTCGCAAAATCCTATAGAAGTAGATGTTGAAAAGGACAGTAAAGTTTAACAGGAACAGGAACGCTTTCCGGTGTTTAAACATTAATTTTGTTCGGCAGGGCAAACTGGCATAGAATGCCTGGCATTTGCCTTTGCAAAGTTACTTACCAGAGTTTTTTATATTGCAACATCAATCGCCATGGGAATAGAACAAGACATTAATCAAACCAGCTTCCGCAACGAATATCAAAAAACAGCTATCAACATCATTTACACATTTAACTGGATGAATGAAAAAATGAAAGCCATGTTTGACAAGGAAGAAATTACCCCACAACAGTTTAATATTCTAAGGATCCTTAGGGGAGCAAATAAACCCATCAGTACTTTACAAATACGGCAGCGCATGCTGGATAAAATGAGTGATACCAGCCGCATAGTTGACAGGCTGCTTACAAAAGACCTTGTTAAAAAAAATACCTGCCCCAATGATAAACGACTGGTAGATGTAAGCATTACAGATAAGGGCAAAAAATTATTGGAAAGAATGGACCTGATCGCTCCTGATATGGATGCACTTTTTAACAACCTGACTGAGGCAGATGCAAAAATACTCAATAAGCTACTTGATAAAATTCGTTCCTAAACCCGACCCATGAAATTTCTCTTTACTTTCATTTTTTTTGTTCCTGGTTTTATTTTTTCTGCCTCAGCGCAAAGAGCCGAGTTAAGAGCTGTATGGATTGCTACGGTGAGTAATATAGACTTTCCTTCAAAACCCACTATTAACAGCGATGTACAGAAAGAAGAATTTATACGACTCGCTGACATGCACAAAAATAATGGCATGAATGCATTGGTAGTGCAGATAAGGCCTGCAACAGATGCCTTTTATCCTTCTGTTTACGAACCCTGGAGCCAGTGGCTTACCGGTAAACAGGGACAGCCGCCTGTTCCTTATTATGACCCGCTTAAATTTATGATAGAAGAAACACACAAGCGTGGAATGGAATTTCATGCCTGGATGAATCCTTACCGGGCGGTGTTTAATATCAACGGGTCTTCTATTGCGCCATCGCATGTTACCAATGTGCACCCGGAATGGTTTTTAACCTACGGGGATAAAAAATATTTTGACCCGGGGAATAAAGATGTACAAAAATATGTAACAGCTGTAGTAAGAGATGTAGTGAGCCGCTATGCAATAGATGCCATTCACCTGGACGATTATTTTTACCCCTACCGTATTGCCGGTAAAGAATTTCCCGACTGGAGTATGTATAATAAGTATGGCAAAGGGATGAACAAAGACGACTGGCGCAGGAGCAATACCGACTCCATTATTGTAATGCTAAGCCGGGCCATTAAGCAAGAAAATAAAAAATGCCAGTTTGGTATCAGCCCTTTTGGTATTTGGCGCAATGCCGATAAAGACCCGTTGGGAAGCAATACCAATGCGGGAGTAACCAATTACGACGATTTGTATGCCGATATCTTGTTATGGCTGCGCCAGGGCTGGATAGATTATGTAGCCCCACAATTGTATTGGGAAATTGGTCACAACCTGGCAGATTATGAAACCCTGCTGGATTGGTGGAATAAAAATACTTATGGTAAAAACTGTTATATAGGTTTGGGCATCTATCGTGCAGGTAGTAATGCTGCCTGGAGAGATAAAACGCAATTGCCCCGCCAGATCTCTATGCTTCGTACCCGGGAAAATATTAATGGAATGATGTTTTATAGTAGTAAGATCTTTAATAAAAACCCCAATGGCTGGAATGACAGTTTAAGGTTGAATTATTTTAAAGATTCGGTTCCCTTGCCGGTAATGAAATAGTATTAATAAGCCGGTATAATGCCTGCATTCTTTTTCCCTTCCATCCAATCGCAATAGTTAACTGAGCCGAGCCGTAATTTGAAAGGAATGCCGGTAATCGCTTCCAATTTCAGTTCCTGTTTACAAAAAAATCCAAGATTTTTAACATAAAAGTTCGCGGAAACAGGTTTCAGTGTGTAATTGTGGCCACTATTTGGGGAAAAATATAAACTGGGGAGATTTTTGAAACCCTTACTGGCACTATCTTTCAGCTGAATTTGTTGGGCGGATAGGTCGTTAACCACAAATATCATGCAAAAAATTAAAATTTTACAATATTTACTACTATTTCTGCTCATTGGTATGTAAATTTACAAATAGAAACGAGACTTTATCCTAAAATCCTAACTGTTATGTCATTATCACAGAGTTTACAACAGAAATTATTACAGAAGTTATCTCCCCAGCAAATTCAGTTAATGAAGTTGCTACAGGTACCTACGGCTATACTGGAAGAACGGATTAAAGAAGAAATGGAAGAAAACCCTGCCCTGGAACAGGGCGATGAGGGACATGATGACGAATTTGAGCCAGATGTGGCTGAGGACAGCAAAGAGGAAGAATTTGAAAAAGATGGCAGTGAAGATGATTATGACCAGATAGATATTAGTGATTATGTACATGAGGGAGATGATGAAGTGGGTGATTACCGTTTAAAAGACGATAATTATCCCGAAGCGGATGAAAACAGGACTATTCCCCACAAGGTTGAAACCAGTTTTATAGAATTAATGATGCAGCAGCTGGGCATGCTTACCATCGGCGATGAAAAGAAACGGATTGCAGAACAGATCATTGGCAGCCTGGATGATGACGGATACCTTCGCCGGGAGATAGGTTCTATTATTGACGACCTGGCCTTCCGCCAGAATATTGAAACAGATGAAGCAGAAATAAGTGAGTTGTTATTGCAGATACAGCAATTTGACCCGCCGGGCGTAGGTGCCAGGAACTTACAGGAATGTTTGTTATTGCAACTGGAAAGAAAAATGGACCAGGGGCAGCCGGTGGAACTGGCACTTAAAGTATTGGAAAAATACTTTGATGAATTTACTAAAAAGCATTACGAAAAAATTCAGCGGGGTTTAGGAATCGACGATGAAGAACTGAGGGAAGTAATTACGCAGATCGTTAAACTCAATCCTAAACCGGGTGGTAATGCCGGCGATGAGAACAAGAACAACAACTATGTAATTCCCGATTTTTTTATAGTAAACAATAATGGCAGGCTCGAACTGACGCTTAATAGTAAGAATGCCCCCGATCTGAGAATTAGTGAAGGATACAGGGATATGTTGAAAGACTATGACAGGGGTAGCAAAAAAGACAAACGGCAGAAAGAAGCCGTACTGTTCATTAAACAAAAAATAGATTCTGCCAAATGGTTTATAGACGCTATAAAACAACGCCAGAATACTTTGCTCAATACCATGGAAGCCATCATGAATTACCAGAAGGAATTTTTTCTTTCCGGTGATGAAACAGACCTGCGTCCTATGATACTAAAAGATATTGCAGAATTAACCAATCTCGATATTTCCACGGTGAGTCGTGTGGCCAACAGCAAGTTTGTTCAAACAGAATTTGGTACCTACCGGCTTAAGTTCTTTTTTAGTGAAAGTCTCCAAACAGATAGCGGGGAGGAAGTAAGTACAAGAGAAGTGAAAAAAATACTGACAGATCTTATTGAAGAAGAAAGTAAGAAACATCCGCATAGTGATGAAAAATTGACAGAGATGTTACAGGAAAAAGGTTATAATATTGCACGCAGAACAGTAGCCAAATACCGGGAACAATTAAATATTCCCGTGGCCAGGCTCAGGAAAATTCTGTAACTAAATGAATAGTGTAGCATCAAATAATGGCGGCCATGTTTTGCCTGCGTTTAAAATATCGCCGGCGCTTAAAATAACAGGATCACTGCTGTCGTATATATTTCACCCTATTTTTTTGCCGCTGTATGCAGTTTGGTTTATTGCATATATTCATCCTTCCTATTTATCGGGCTTTTCAAATGGAATGCGTTTAAGAACGGTTTTAATAACTGCCCAAAATGCAGTTTTTTATCCGTTGTTCTGCGTATTATTATTAAAGGGCGTGGGCTTTATCAGTTCTATATTTTTAAGAACACAAAAAGACAGGATCATACCTTACATGGCCTGCGGCATATTTTTCTTCTGGACATTTACCGTATTTAAGGAACAGGCTTTGTTTCCTAAAATTCTTCCGTCATTTATGCTGGGCGTATTCCTGGCTTCCAGTGCAGCATTATTGGCCAATATCTATTTTAAGATAAGTATGCATGCAATTGGAGTAGGTGGACTGGTGGGGTTGTTCATTATTATCGCCGGAAGTAATACTATGTTGATGACCTGGCCAGTAAGTGTTGCGCTCCTTATTGCAGGACTTGTTTGCAGTGCAAGACTGCTTATTACCGATCATACTCCAAGAGATATTTATACAGGCCTGGGTGCCGGATTGCTTGCACAATTTGTTGCAGCTTTTATTATTTTGTAGCAGCAAATAGTTGATGGTTTATAGTTCATGGACTACCTCAGCCGTATTCAAATTTTTATCCTCAAGTAAATATTTCTGCACTTTTATTTCCATGAACCATCAGCGATGATCTATGAACTCCATAAAAATGAAGGAGCCCCGTCCAATATCGGGGCTCTTCGTTGTCCTGTAGTGCCTAACAAAAATATATGACTGCTATGCGCATGCCAAACCAGTCTGGATGCAATAACTGTTTAGTAAAAATGATTGATAAACCTTCAGAAGAAAAAATACATTGCCGGTAAGCAGGAGTGATTAACCCTTATGCAGTTTCGTGGTTTCTTTGGTTTATGCTTGTTTTTGCAACCGGTAAGCTATGGTTACAATTTGTAAATATATAAGCGTTTTCTTGCGGCTTTTATTGTTCAAAACCGGTGGATAAATCAAATATTTATTTCGCCAATATCATGGATAATTTACTATGTTACAATTACTTAGTAGATATTACAGTCATTCAATCGTAATTTTACTTTTTGTATGTAATGCCTTGTAGGCGATGAAAGCACTTGCAAACATTAAGATAGCGCCCAATAAAAAAGGAGCGCCTGAAAAATGCACAGGAGCAGATTTTTTTGTGAAGTAGGCAAACAAGCCGGTCATAATTAACGGGCCAATGATAGAAGTAATACTTATTAAACTGGTAAGTGCTCCCTGCAATTCGCCCTGGGCATTTGCATCAACATTGGCACTCATTACTGATTGCAAGGCAGGTCCTGCAATACCACCCAGGCAGTAAGGAATTAAAAATACAAACATCATCCAGCTTTGTGAAGCAAAAGCAAATAGCAATAATCCTGTTGCGTAAAATAATAAACCGATATAAATGCTTTTTTCATTTCCCAACTTTGGACTGGTATATCTTATTAAGCCACCTTGTACCCCTGCAATCAAAATTCCTACAACACCCAAAGAAATACCGATCATCCACTCGCTCCACCCAAATTTTTCTATTACAAAAAAGCTCCAGTTACTTTGCACCGCGTGTGCCGCCAGGTAAATAAGCAATAAGGAAATGGCCAGGCCACCTAATGCCGGGTGATTTTTTAAAGCCCTCAAAGAGCCGACAGGATTTGCCCTGCCCCAGTCAAAAGACCTGCGGTTAGATTTGTCCAGTGACTCCGGCAATATAAAATAACCATATAAAAAATTTATAAAGGTCAGGGCCGCAGCAACCATAAAGGGTACTCTGGGTCCAAAGGTGCCCATCAAACCGCCAATCATAGGGCCAATAATAAAGCCCAGCCCAAATGCTGCACCCACCATTCCAAAATTCTTCGCCCTGTTCTCATTCGTACTTATATCGGCGATATAAGCTGTGGCGGTTGTAAAGCTTGCACCGGTAATGCCTGCAAAAGCCCGTCCTACAAATAACCAGAAAATAGTTGGAGCAAAGGAAAGGAACACGTAATCCAAAGCAAAGCCGAGCAGCGCTATTAATAGAATGGGGCGCCTGCCGTATTTATCACTCAGGCCGCCCAGTATGGGTGCAAAGAAAAACTGCATGATGGCAAAAGTAAAAGTGAGCCAGCCGCTATATTCGGATGCCACGCTTATATTTTGACCGGTCAGTTCCTCAATCAATTTAGGCATAACGGGTATTATTATGCCAAAGCCCGTAACATCAATTACCAGGGTAATAAAAATGAAACCAATAGCAGCTTTTCTATGCTTTGCCATACATTAAATGTATTAATATGATTTAGTAATATCTGAGTTTGAAAAAGCTGTCAGCCTGAGCTTGTGGAAGGCGAACTCAAAAAGTTGGTTTACACCGGTTTCGACAGGCTCAACCTGACAACTATTAATCTTATTTATTTCAAACTGAGATACGACCTATGATATAATGAAGAGACTAACAATAAATTGTATACCAAAAATAAAAACGACTCTATGAAGAGTCGTTTAAAATATCTTATTCTACTACGCCTTCTTTAATTTCTGTCCATAATTCCCGGTAGCATTTGGCAGCATAACTGCTGTTGGCAAATTCCATGATGGGTGCTTTGTGTACCCCCATTTTTTCAACATCACTTAAATAAGGAACATAGTTCTGGAAAAAACGTTTGTCTTTATACAACTCTTCCATTATTTCATTGTGCATGTTCTTACGCAGGTCTACCATGGTAAAGAAACACATCATTTTACTTAGATCAATGTCTTTTTCTTTAAAATAATCCTTTACCATATTATAGGTACGGATAGAAAGAGTGGTTGGTATCACCGGCATCAGCACAATATCGGCCGCATTAAAAATATTATCACTTAAAGCAGATACGCCAGGGGGGCAATCAATAAAAACGAAATCATATTCCTGGTCAAGTTGCTTAATAACCGTTTTTAACCTGTTTTTATTGCCTTTCATTTCATCTACCATTATATCAAAGCTTTTGGCAGAGTTATCTGCAGGTATAACATCCAGCAATTCGAAATCCGTAGATAATACCGCATTTTCCAGGTCGGCATCTTTGGTGATCAGTTTTTTTATACCGGGATGTACTTTGGGTTTGGCTTTATAATAAAAAGAAGAAGAACCTTGTGGGTCAATATCCCAAAGGAGGGTCTTAAATCCATCAGCTGCGGCCAGGTAAGCAAAATTTACGCAGGAAGCGGTTTTCCCAACACCACCTTTCAAATTGTATAAGGCGATTACGATCATAATTGTATCGGTTTTTGGTTGACGTTTAAGGTTTCGGCCCCGGAGCCATGCCGGAGCGTGGATTGGAAAGATAGTAAATTATTTTTTGATATGGGTCGGAACCGGGGGTCACACCAACTTATTACGGGTCTGACGTCCGGTGCCGACCAGCACCCCGTTTATCAATTTGCCTTTACCGGAAATAACAAAACCGTTATCTTGTAAGCCGATCATTAAAACAATTTATAATGCAATTTGTAAAAAAACCATTACTAAGCTTACTGCTTGCAGGCATCACTATATCCGGCACAGCACAGCAAAAACAACTCACCGATGACCAGTATTTCAAAGCGAATTTTAAAGGGATCACACAGCAACTCCCTGTAGCTACCCGCTGGCTGGATAATAACAACCTCATTTTAATGAGAGAGGGTAAACAATATGTGATTGACGCAAAAAAAGGAACAGAAAGAGAAGCTACTGATGCAGACAAAAATGTGGCGAAAGTGGCTGTTAAACCGATGCCTTTTATCAAAAACAAAAATGTATTTATTAAAGTAAACGATGCAGAAGTGCAGCTCACTAATGATGATGCATTGGAAGTAAACCCTTCTGTAAGCCCTGATGGTAACTATGTGGCCTACACGAAAAAAAATGACCTGTATGCTGTAGACATCAATACAAAAAAAGAAACACGCCTTACCAGCGATGGCACCGACCTTATTTTAAATGGCTATGCGAGCTGGGTTTATATGGAAGAAATTTTGGGCAGGGGCAGCCGCTACAAGGCGTTCTGGTGGAGCCCGGATAGTAAGAACATCGCTTTTTTTCGCAGCAATGATACAGCCGTGCCGGAATTTACCATAACCGATGGTGATGGACATAACGGTTATGTTGAAAAAGTACGCTATCCAAAAGTAGGCGATAAAAACCCGGAAGTAAAAGTGGGTATAGTAAAACCAGGTGGCGGCGATATTGTGTGGAGCGATTTTAATGAAAAAGACGACCAATACTTTGGCATGCCTTACTGGAAACCCGATGGCAGCAGTTTGCTGGTACAATGGATGAACCGCAAGCAGAATCAACTCATTGCCTATGCAGTAAACCCTGCTACCGGGAGCAAAATTCCTTTCTATACCGAGGAACAAAAAACCTGGGTAGACCTGGAAGGCGGTGATCGTTTTCAATTTTTAGACAATGGCAAAGGCTTTTTATTGCAAAGCGATGCCAGCGGCTGGAACCATGTTTTTTATTATGACATGAACGGCAAGCTTATTAACGCGGTAACCAGCGGCAGATTTAGCGTTACGGGCATCAGCAAAGTAGATGAACAAAGAGGTATTATTTATTTTACCGGCCGTAGCAAAGAAAATACCGCCCGTACAGACCTTTATAAAGTAAACCTGAATGGTAAAAATTTACAGCGCCTTACATTTGGAGAATTTAACCACCAGGTCAATAGTTTATCACCCGACGGATCATATTTTGTTACAAATTACGGCAACACTGTTACACCCAACCGTAGTGCACTGGTAGATAATAAAGGGAAAATAATAAAAGAACTGGGCGATAGCAAAGGCGCAGATTTTGATCAGTACCAATTGGCAAAAACAGAAATTATAAGAGTTAAAAGCGAAGATGGTTTGTATGACCTTCCAATGAAAGTTACCTGGCCTTTAAATTTTGATAAGAATAAAAAATATCCTGTATTGGTTTCAGTATATGGGGGTCCTAATGCTGGAAATGTTATGGATACCTGGAGCCTTGGCGGCAACCAGCAATTTTATGCCAAAGAAGGATTGATACAGGTTTCTATGGACCACAGGGCCAGCGGCCATTTTGGAAAAGAAGGGGTAAATTATATGTATCATAACCTGGGTTACTGGGAAATGAAAGATTACAGCACTATAGTAAAATGGCTGATAGCCAATGGCGGTGCTGATGCCGCAAAAATTTGCATTACAGGATTTAGTTATGGCGGTTACATGAGTTGTTACGCCATGACATACGGCGCAGATGTATTCACCCACGCTATGGCCGGCGGAAGTGTTACCGACTGGACATTGTATGATTCTCATTATACCGAACGTTTTATGGGTACTACAACCGACAATGCCGAAGGATACAAAACAAGTTCTGTATTTACACACCTTAATAAATACAAAGGCAATATGCAGATTGTACATGGGGTAATTGATGAAAATGTACACATGCAAAACAGTCTGCAACTGGTGAGTAAATTACAGGATGCAAAAAAAGATTTTGAGTTAATGATCTATCCTACAGGCCGCCATGGCTGGGGTGGTAATAAAGGGTTGCATTTTCAAAACCTTAAAACGAAATACATTTATAAATACCTGTTGGAAAAAGAAGTACCGGCAGGAATGATTAAATAAATTTGTGAAAAACCACCTTTTTAAGGTGGTTTTTTTATTTAATTTAGATAATTATAAATTTGTCTGTTTATATTCAGGAAGATATTATTACATGCGAGGACTTAAATTATATCCGTGGCGTTCTGCTAAAGGCTTTTAAACAACCAAACTAATATGAAAACTCATTTCCCTGCTGTATTGCGTTTAGGCGAACGGAACAGTACTAAGCTTTTTTTTTATTTCTCTTTGTTATTGTTGTCTTTCAGCCAGGGTTTTGCTCAAAGTCCCGAAAGGATATACCTTCATACAGATAAAGATTTTTACCTGCCTGGCGAAACTGTCTGGTTTAAAAGTTACCTGTTTCATAATAATCAGCCCTCTCCTTTAAGTACCAATCTTTATTTGCAGGTATACGATGAACAGGGCGTTTTGCTTACTCAAAAACAATATCCTATACTTGATGGCACTTCCAATGGGGAATTTATTATCCCTGATACCATCGCATCGCCTTTACTTCAATTTAGATTGTTTACAAAAAATATGGTAGCTGCCGACAGCAACCTGGCCTATATAAAAAAAATCCCTGTTTATCAAAAAGGCGTTAACCAGGCAGCGATTGAACATGACAAAACCTTTTCGGTTACAACTCATCCTGAGGGAGGCGTAATAATTGCAGGCCTGAATAATTATATAGCTTTTAAATCCGGCTATAAAAACGGGCAACCTGCTATTACAAAAGCAGTTGTTACAGATGGAAACGCAACATTTCTGGATTCGCTTATTAGCAATGAAGAAGGAATTAGTTTGCTACAGTTTATACCCCGGCCCGGCAAAGATTATACTATTTTATTTACTGATAATTTTGGCAGCAAAACCATGGTAAAGCTCGATTCCGGCAAATTAAACAGCGCTACCCTTCATACAGAATTAAGTAACAACAAGCTGTATTATAATATTAATAAAAATAGTTTAGGCCCGGAATTAAATCAATTACATCTTTCTGTTTTATCAGAGGGAGAAATATTGTTCAAACAATCTATTTCAATTAACAATAAACTTCAGTTCACGAGCCATATTGATACAGATTCATTGCCTCCGGGTATTTTTGACCTCGTTCTTGAAGATGCAAATAACAAGTTACTTCAGTCGAAAAAAATCTATGTAAAAAGCAGGCGGGCACTACCTTTGGTAAACGTCATCGAAAAATCAGCCTTGCCCAAAGGCAAAAACGTTTTGGAAATTTTATTCAACGACAGCAATACTAACTATTTATCGGCATCAGTGGTTGATGAAATTTTTTATCCGGCCGCTTTTTCCAGCTCGATAAAAGATGGTTTATTACTTAATGAACCCGGGAGCATACTGCAGCGTTTGGAAAATGACAATAAAGCTACGGCGCTGTATTTAATGACATGGAAGCCAGGTAAACAACCAGTAGCTGCTAAAATTGTAGCTGATAACTTTCTGTCGGTGCAGGTAGGGTTTAAGGAGAAAAAAAATAATACATCGAGTAACCTGGTAATAATCGTAAAAGATAGTTATGGTGGCCAAAACTTTTATACACTTCCCGAAAATAAGCAACAATCTTTTTTAAATGAAGGCCTTATTTTTTATGATTCCGCCAAAATATATTATAACATTTCCGGCAATAAAGAATTATCAGAAAAGCTGGTATTGGCTGCCCCAGCTTCCATTAGCTTTCCGAAAACAATTCCGCCGGCTATCGTTAATTATTCATTTCAGCAAGGCAATGATCTAGAAAATGCAGACAGCATTTTAACTGGTTACCAGGTTGGTAACAGGCTGCGGTTCAATGAAATTCAGGATATGAAAACTATTGTTATAAAGTCGAAATACCGGAATCCTGTTACAAAAAGGTTGGAAGAGTTGGACAATATATATACTACCGGTTTGGCAAAAGGATTGGCAAGAGGAACACAGCTCAACGTGCTGGATGATCCAAACGCACAATTCTCCGACCCTTTTAATTATATACTTTTCCGTACAAGCAGTACAAAAATCTTAGGAACCTTCGGTTCAAGAAGTATTATATCAACAAGGCCCAATGGTGGCGGAGAGTTATTGGTATTCATCGATGATAACCCTGCTGACTTTCAGCAACTGGAGAGTATACAGATGTCGCAGGTTGCTTATATAAAAATTATCCTTGGCATCGTAATTACAGGTTCTGGCACCACCGATGCAGGGGTTATTTATCTTTATAGAAAAAAAGGAAATGAAGATAAAAGCATAACAGGGATGCGCTTCGGAACAATAAAAGGATACGATATTGCAAAAGAATTTGTAATACCCGATTACAGCGGCCCCAATACGGTTACATCAAAGGATTACAGAACCACGTTATATTGGAACCCTTACCTGGTCACCAATAAAGAGAACAGGAAAATTCGTATTGAGTACTATAACAATGATCTTAAATCGAAACAAATATTAATAATAAAAGGGTTTAACCAGCAGGGGGAATTGGTTGAATTTAAATATCCGTTGAGGTAATAATAAATGCCCGCGCCTCTTATTATGCCCGTTTTGTTGGGCATCCCGTGCAGCACCCTCCCCCAACACATTGGTGTTTACCAAAGAAATACTGCTGTTATTTTTCATCCTTTGATCGAATACAAAAACATTGTAGTTGGTAAGCGGCTCTGTTTTAAATTTTCTGTTTTCACCGCTAACATTATTTTCAATTTTGGCAAACTGGCTATTGGTAACGGCATTTAAAATACCTACGCCCAGGCCTTTTTGAGTTCGGCCGATAATTTTTTGTTGCATTGATCAGCTTTACCTGCTCAGGATTTTAATATCAGAGAAGCGGTATGCAATTTTTGGAGGGCAGCTACCGGCGATTTTACTATACCCGATTATCTGGTTGCAGACGCTTTACAATGAAGGCTTTTTACAAAGTCAATGTTCCTAACTGACAGCAACAATGCATACATCAAAACTATTCCTGTTTACCGGGCTGGTAGCACGCAGCGCCTGCCGGTTACTGATACCACCGATTTTAATATAAAGATCTTTCCCGAAGGAGGATCATTAATTGCCGGGTGAATTGTTACGTAGCATTTAAAAATGCCGGGAGCGCCCTTTACAGCAAGACCGCGCTGGTAAATTCAGCCGAAAAACTGGTAGATTCCTTAGTATTCAATGAAGAGGGTTTAATCTTATTGCAATTTGTACCCAAAGCAGGAGAAACCTATTTTGTTAAATGGGAAAATAAAAGCAGGGGGAAAGGAAGCAAGCCGCTGCCCCCGGCAAAACTCAACGGGGCTGTACTTCACACAGAAATAAGTGGAAACAAACTTTTTTATAGTATTTCTAAAAATAACCCGGGTGGCGGTATTTGAAACACTTCGGCTTGCTGTTTTTTCGGGAAATGATCTCCTGTATAGTGAAACCTGCAAGTACAGGCAAGACAGCATTTTGTAAATAGTTTTAATACAGATGCTTTTCCACCATGGATTATAAATATTGTACTTTACGACAATTAAAATAATTTCCTGCAAAAGAAAGCAGCGTATATAAGGCATGATCAGCTGGTAATGATATAGTAAAAAAAAATCCTTGTGTTAAAAGGTTATAATGAAAAGGGCGGATTGATCGATTATAAAATAGCGATTGAATAAAAAGGATTACGGGATGTGTAAGTAGTAACATTGCAGAGGTCAACTTTACCAGCGTAATCACCCCAGGAATTATACAAAAAGATCATTGAATAATTCTCCACCGGGTGTTACTGAATATTTGTTGAAATCAGTAATGCCTTCTGCGGCCAATACCGCTTCGTCGATAAAAGTATTACCTGTACATTCAGCCGAAGGTTTCGATAATATATAGTAAGCGGCATCTGCAATAATATCTACTGTACGGCTCATTTTCATTAAAGCTTCACCGCCCAGTAAATTATTTACTGCAGCCGTTGCTATGGTAGTTCGTGGCCACAATGCGTTGGCAGCAATATTGTATTTTTTTAGTTCAGCAGCCAGGCCAATAGCAATCATACTCATATCGTATTTGCTAATGGTATAAGCAAGGTGGCCGGCAAACCATTTTTTATCCATATTAATAGGGGGAGATAAATTTAGGATATGTGCATTGGCTCCTTTTTTTAAATGAGGAATGCAGGCACGGCTCATCATAAAAGTTCCCCTTACATTAATGTCGTACATCAGGTCAAAACGCTTGGGTTCTGTTTGTTCTGTAGGCGTAAGGTTAATGGCAGATGCATTGTTGATAAGGATATCAATACCACCAAATTTTTCTACTGTTTGTGCTACTACATTATCTATTTGGTCCTCAAAACGGATATCACATTGCACTGCCAGGGCTTTTCCGCCTGCGGCTTCCATTTCCTGCGCAGCAGAAAAAATGGTGCCACCCAGTTTTGGATTTTCTTCCACGCTTTTACTTGCAATAACAATATTGGCACCTTCAGCAGCCAGTTTAAGCCCAATGGCTTTGCCTATTCCGCGGCTGGCACCGGTGATGATTACAGTTTTGTTTTGGAACATAGTTAACAGTTGATGGTGAATGGATCATAGTTCATGGGGCAATGCTATGCCATGAACTATGATCGATATGCTTAACTTAATGCAGCTTCGTGTGTAATATTAGTATGGTATAATTTTGAAATGGGGCAATTGGCTTTTGCATCAGCTACTGCAGCAGCAAACTGTTCTTCGTTAATACCTGGCACCGTTGCTTTTACATTTAAATGAGATTCGGTAATGGTACCATCTTCCAAAGTAATATCACAACGGGTTTCCAATGTATCGGCAGTAAACCCTGCGGCATTTAATACAAAACTCAGCTTCATGGTAAAGCAGCCTGCATGTGCTGCGGCCGCCAGCTCTTCGGGGTTGGTACCCACACCATTTTCAAAACGGCTGCTGAAAGAATATTGTGTTTTATCCAAAGTAGTACTTTGGGTGCTAAGATGCCCTTTGCCTTCTTTGCCGGTTCCCTGCCAAACGGCTGTTGCAAATCTTTTCATTGTTTTTTTATTTATATGTTTTTAATATTTTTTCAATGTACACCGTTTCGTCGTAGCCTGCTATTATTTCATTATCAATTTCAATAACAGGTCTTTTTATAATGCTGTTATGTTGCTGCATCATTTGTATAGCTGCTGCCTGGTTGTTTACAACAGGGTTGTTTGTATTCACTAAATCTTTCCAGGTGCTGCTTCGTTTATTAAAAATAGTTTCCCAGCCTGTTAACCTGCTCCACTCTTTTAATTTTTCAGCAGAGATACCTTCTTTTTTATAATCGTGCCATTCAAAAGGGATATTATTTTTTTTAAACCAGGCAGCGGCTTTTTTAATAATATCGCAGTTGGGTATGCCATACATTTTGATCATGTTGTATTGCTTGCTTTACTGAAAATTTCAGGCTTCGAAGTTAGTACAACAGCGGTAAAATAATGAAGGAAATTATATCGGGTGCTGTATCATTTTACAGAAAGCTGTCAGCCTGAGCTTGTCGAAGGCGAATTTAAAAAGTGGGTATATTTCGGTTTCGTCCCGATAGCTATCGGGACAACCTGGCAAGTATTTGTATTCATTTCAAAGAAAAAATACTGCCTTACATCGGAAATTTCGATGCAGGAACCGTAACAATTCCTGTAGGTTGTTTAATGTACCGTTGTTTAAAATCCTGGCTCGCTTCCATACCTATGCCATCAATAATTTGAGTAAAGGTCCGGATCTTAACAGGCTTTTCTGTATAAAACTCCCAACCCGTGCGGTTCCTGTTCCAGTACAGTTCGTCGGTGGTTAATTTTTCGCCTTTGCTGTTAATTACTTTTACGCTGTCGCGCAGGTAGATAATGTTCTCACTTTCTTTATAGCGGGCATAAAGTGCGGTGAGTTTACTCTCCACTATCCCAGAATCATCGTAAAAATCCACCGCCAGTGTTTTGGGAAATTCAATGTAAGGAACGGTGTCCTGCACCCTTAGCATTAGGGGGGAGGTTAAAATGGCCTTTGTTTTTCCACCTGTGGTAAAAGTGATCACCACATCCTTAGCTTCCTCTACTCCTGTTTTTTTTGTATGTAGATCGTTTACATCCCCTTCATTATTTTCGCAGGATGCTAAAAAAAGGCAGCCTGTTAAAAGGGCTGCCCTGCATATTTTATATAAAAAAGTTTGAAACATATTTTAGGTGGATATACTAATCGTATTTGTATCTTGTAAACCAACGGGCGCTCATGTTTATTCCTATATTAAAACGAAGTAAGCCTTCCCGCAAACTCTGGCTTTTTTTATTACCCCTTCCACCCAGTTCAACTCCTGCATTCAACACCACATCACCATCCCTGGCAGCTTCATAATAATTGCGCTGAATTTTTGTAAGCGGCATTCCTGCGCCAAAGGTAAAGGCATAATTTGCCCGGTTATTATCATCCAGTTTAATATAGTCGTTACCATAATAAAAGCCGGCACGGTATTTTACAAAACTCCAGTATTTGGAAGCAGGTGTATTAATCTTTGCCGGAAAATATTGTGCACCCACCCTGAATGTATAAGTATTTTGAACAGCGTCCTTTTGTCCGTAATAACGATAGCTGTCCCAGTTGGTCATTTCAATATCAGCTCCCCACAACCAGTTGTCATTTGCGTAGGTAAAACCTGCACCATAGGTTGCAGGAACTTTAATAGTACCCTTTACGCCTAATGTGGAAGACACCGTATCAATGGTAGGGGTACCACCGTTTCCGTCGTCAGCATAGGTTTCAGCTATATTGTCTCTTTTGCCACTGAGGTTTTGTTGCAGCTTTGCATAAGCACCGAGTCGCAACACGCCTCTACGCCTGTTGGGGTGAGCAGAATCCTTATTATTGAAACGTATTTCATACTGCATACCAAGGTCTAAAAATGCGCCGCCAAACTGTGTCTTAGTAGCGGTATTGGATTTGTAGTAGATAACAGTATCATTGATTAGATTTAGCCGTGTACTGTAGTCTTTAGATCCAAAAGAATAGCCTGTGCTTGCGCCAAAGCTGAAATTTTTAAGCTTAATACCAGTGCTGATATTTGCCTGTGTGATGCCACCAGTGCCCTCAAATAGTGTTCTAAGGCTATCTAAATTCGGCAGGCGTTCATTTTTTTCTATTTTATAATTAATGCGGGTAACCGGGCGCAGGCCAAAACTTACTCCCCAAAAATTTCCTTTTTTCTGAAATTTTTGAGATGCAATAGGAAATCCTATTTGCAGGTAAGAGATAAAAGTATTTACAGATTTAAATTTTTCAGGACTGTTATTGCTTTTAAGATTGCGGATATCGATGCTGGCGCCTATATCAAAAACGGTATTCTTTAAATTTGCCAGGGAAGCCGGGTTTATAAAATTGATGCTCTGAAAATCGGAATAACCTGCAGAAATCCCTCCCATGCCCCGGTTAACCATATTTTGGTTGGGAGCAATATCTCCTATGCCATACCTGGAGTAGGGGGAATTTTCCTGTGCTATTGCCAATGTGGAAATAAATAGGGCAGCAATAAGGCCGAGTGTTCTCTTAAGTCGGGCAGTTGTTGGTTTCACTAAGTGCATACAGTCCTTTGAATAAAAAATTATGGTCGGCAAATATCCTGTATTTAAGTTGACTTGCAAAATAGGCCGAATTACCCCCGGTTAAAACGACGTTAAAGTTGCCAAATTTTTGCCCGTATTTTTCTATGAAACCCTCTATTTCATTGATTATTCCAACAATCACCCCGCTTTGGAGATTTGTTTTTGTATCATAACCTATCAGCGGAAAATTCCAGTCTGCTGTTACCAAAGGCAGTTTCGCAGTAAAATTATGCATGGATTTAAAACGCATATCCATGCCCGGCGAAATAGCGCCACCTAAAAACTGGTGGTATTGATTTATAAAATTATATGTAATACAACTTCCCAGGCCAATGACCAGGCTATTTTGATTGGGATAAAAATGTGCTGCGGCAGCCATCAACGCCAGCCTGTCGGCACCAATTGTTTCAGGCTTTCCTACCGGGGTGGTAAAATTTATTTTAGTAAGATGGGAGAGTTTATGAAACACAGTTTGCGCTGCCAGTATTTTTTCGATACCTTCGTTGTGATTGATAACAGAAGATAAAATGGAGTGGTCAGGGTTGGTATCCTTCAAGAGAGATTGGATAGTTTCATCGGTATCATCGGGTAAATAAATTTCTTCTATGAATTCATCTTCTTTGAATACAGCAACTTTCAGCCGGGTATTTCCAAAATCAAAACAAAGGGTGGTCATGATGAACGTATTAATTGAATTTAAATCCTTCCAGGTTCTTAAAATGCCCGTTCATTTGTATTTTTCCTTTCAGCAGGTCCATATGTTCCATTATGGGCAACACTTTGGTAAGATGCCTTTTTAAGAATTCTTCCCGCTGCAATTCCTGCGAAAGCTCCAGTAAATGAAATTCATCTTCTAAAGAAAGTCCTGCATGATGTGCTACATCAAAACTAACAAGTTCAGCATCGGGTTTACCAAAATCTTTGGTTACACCTAATCTTTCGTGCAGGGTCCTGATACCCTGCAATATGATCTTCATTTTTGCTGCGCTTCTTTTGCGTTGATCCACCGGGTAAGTTACAATAGCGCCGCTATATAATTTATCAGGTAATGCTTTTACTACTTCTAAAATTTTAAACACAGCCTCCCCCTCTGTTTTAATATCCATTTTCCCATCATCGTATTCTTTGCTGATCTCTTTTATTTGAACGAGGGTACCCATTTCCTGTACCTTATCTTTTATTACAGCAGGTATGCCAAAAGGTTTGCCCGATGCCTGGCAGTCTTTAATGAGTTGTTTATAACGGGGCTCAAAAATATGCAGGTTCAAATGTTCGCCGGGATATATAACAAGGCCCAGCGGAAATATGGGAATGAAGTTGGTCATGCTTTTAATTGGAAGTTCAAATTTAGGAATAGTTAGCGGATACTGGATACCAGATGATACCAGATACCGGATACTGGATGGTGCAGGTACGTATGACCAGGATCCGGCATCCAGTATCTAATTAATTCCATTATTTTGCATTTATGTGGGATCAACTCAAACATAGCCTTGGCAACGATTTTAAAAGTCTTGCCCGCAGCATTTCACTGGTAGAAAATGAAGTAGCCGGTTATGAAAATTTTCTACAACAGTTACCACAAAACAATGCCCGCATCATTGGGATTACCGGCCCGCCGGGTGCAGGAAAGAGTACGCTTACAGATGCCCTCCTGGGCGCTTATGTAGCAGAAGGTAAAAAAGTAGCCGTGATTTGTGTGGATCCCTCTTCTCCCTTTAACCTGGGCGCTTTATTGGGCGACAGGATAAGAATGAGCGACTGGTACAATCACCCGCAGGTTTTTATACGATCGTTGGCCAGCCGGGGTTCAATGGGCGGACTACATCCAAAGATCATTGAAGTAACCGACACTATAAAAGCCGCCGGTTTTGATGTAGTGATTATAGAAACGGTAGGCGTGGGGCAAAGCGAAATTGAAATTGCGGGCCTGGCAGATATCACTGTAGTAGTACTGGTACCCGAAGCCGGCGATGAAATACAAACCATGAAAAGCGGCCTGATGGAAATTGCCGATGTGTTTGTGGTTAACAAGGCCGACAGGCCGGGCGCAGCAACTTTTGTAAAAAACCTGAAACAAATGCTGGCCCCTGCTTTTCACAATCATCAACAGGAAATACCCATTGTAAAAACAATTGCCTCGCAAAAAGAAGGTGTGGACGAATTAAAGGAAAAGATAACTAACCTGCTTGCCAGCCAAAATGCTGAAAGAAAATTATGGCTATTGGCAGAAAAAGCCTACCAGTTGATTCGCAATAAAAAAATGAAAAATGTAAACAAGCAGGCATTGAAAGAAAGCATTGCAAACGAAAAAGGGGAATTCAACCTTTATAAATTTGTAGAAAAAATAAGTTTCTAGCTGCTAAAGGTTTACTGTCAATTAGCCATTTTCTATCTCTTTCTGACTCTTCCACCAGCGATAGCCAATAAACCCCATGATTAAAAAAGGGGCTCCCATTAAATATAGAATGCCCTGGTTCATTCCCAGTGCAGGTTTTTCGCCCAACTGCGACGCCGTTTTTGTGCACATGGCGCACTGCGCCGTCACTTCTCCTGAGAAAAGAAATAAAAAAGAAAAAACCATGAAAAAGAAAACTTGTTTTTTCATGTCGCAAAGTTAATTAATAAATGGAAGTGATAGGAGGCCTAACTGTTTTTTGGTTTGCTTTTCTTTAAAAAAAACGAAAGGGCAATAAATGATAATATGAAAGCGATTCCACCGATCCAATACCATTTTGTTTGGCTGTTTTCTTTAAAAATAATAGGAGAACTATCGCCCATAATCACCAGCCCTGCCCAGTACTGCGGTGCGAGCATACGGCCGTCACTTTGTTGCAGGTAACTGAGTTTTGCCTGGCGGAGGGCTTCATCTTTTGTTATACCCTCCTGGAGGTTTTTATAAAAAAGGTCAGTAATAATGGTGCTGGTCTGCTCATCAATTTTCCATAAGCCTGTTAAAATGCTTTCGCTGCCCGCATAAGTAAAAGCGTGCGCCATCGAAATCATGCCTTCACCATCCTGGTAACCCGGTTTGCCGGATTCGCAGGCAGTTAATACAGAAAGATCTGAACTGAGATCGCAATTATAAATATCAAATAAGTACAAAGAATTTTCTGTATTCGCCCGCTGCGGATCTTTAGCAAATATAAGCCTTGAAAATTCGGGAGAATTATTATTGGACTCTGCATGCGTTCCTATATGAATAATGCTGTGATTGCCCGCCTGTGTTTTAAAAGCTGCGGGCGTAGATTCATCATTTAAAAATAACTGACCCCCCAGTTTATTCTGTATTTTTTTTGCCAGGCTGGTGGTAAAAGGCAAAGGCAACAAAGAAAGATAAGTGTTATCCATATGCAGGGAATCATTTTTAATGACACTGCTGTAATCCTTCTTCTGCTTATCAGAAAATTCGGGAGAGAAACCAATGAAATTATCTTTCATTGGAGCGCCGGCTTTTTTTGAACTTAATGCCAGCAAACTGTAGTGATAGGAAATAGCATATTTATTCAGTAAACATTGGCTGCTGAGTTCCTTATAAGTTTTTACAACAACAGGACTCAGCATTTCAAAACTAAGATTGTATAAAAAGTCGTCGGGGATAATAATGATACGTTTGCTGTTAATCTCTTTTTCTACCGGCTTCCACAATTGCCCGTATAAATTAAAACTGGCTTTGCCAATTTCTGCAGCGGTAGTTTTAGGATCATTTAAAACTGCAATGATATCCTGGAGATTAGCGGATGGAAGGGGAACCAGTTTTTGTTTTTCCCTGCTGGCTACCAATACAAAAAGATCTTCCCCGTTAAAATAATAGCGTAACAGGTTTATCCCGGCAGGAATAGCCTGACTGAATTCTTTTAATGTTTTTTGGTTGGATGCATAGCGCATATTATAATAGGCAGCATATTTTGTGCGGAGCATTTGTTGATATTGATTCCATTGATTGATGGAACTGAGATAAGCCCTGATCTTTTCATCATGGCTGCCGGCACGATCCAGGGAGGACTGTATTGCTTCCTTTAATTTAGTTTCCTGCTCAATAACCCCTGGCGGTACTTTGGCAAACCGGATAGCTTTTTGCTTATCCATGCGGGAACGAATGCGGGCGTACATACCCGATTCATGCAGGCCGATCATTTGGTCGAGGTAGTTAATTTTTCCTGTGTGGTTGTACAATTCGTAGTTGAGTTTTTTAATAAAATCCAACAGGTCCTTACTGTTGGCAATTAAAATATTCACATCTTTTTGCTCAAAAAGAATTGATTTTCTTTTATCCAGGATATCTTTTGCAACATATAATTCATTTAGTAAAAGAACAATAGCCGCTGTATCATTTTTGGCTGTTAATTCATAAGAGGCTTTTGCCTTTAAAAGGATCAGCCGTGGCTTTTCCATTTCTATCCTGATAGAATCTATCATCTTACTGCTTTTCGCAATAATCTTATCCACCACGTTCAAACCGGTTGATGCAGCTGTAATGGTTTCCCTGTACTTTTTCAATTCAAAATCAACTTCTGCCAGGTTTTTTAATTGGAGCACATTGCCAAGGGAATTTTCACCCTGCACTTTTTTTACATAATTTAAACCTTTGTTAGCGAGGTTAACGGCAAGCAATGCTTCATTGTTAGTAGCATAAAACATGGTCATATTTCCCAGGTAGCTTAAGTAGAGATCATCGTACTGCCCGGCGTATACAATTTCATAAATACGGTTTGCTTCCTCAAAATGTGCAGCGGCAGCTTTATTGTCTTTCAATTCCTGGGCAGCCACTGCCAGTTGCCAATAAGCTTCTGCCGCCCATGAAATATTTATATCTCCCTGCTCTTTAATGTGGCTGAGGGCGTTGTTTAAAGAAGTTTGAGCTTTAAGATAATTTCGTTGATTGTTATATATGGTGCCTAAAAAAATTAAAGATTTATACACTTCAGGGCTCTTACTACCGAAGCTGGCTGCTTTTTGTTGGTAGGAATAAAACAACAGGTCATGCGCTTTGGTAAAATCACCCAGTTCCAAATATACTTTTGCAAGATTATCGATGGCCTGGTATTGATTTATCCTGGCATTCTCTTTCTTGGCATGTGGCTCCGGCGAGGAAACAAATTCTTTATAATTGCTGATCACCTTTTCAAAGGTGCTGATGGCTTCCTGTGTTTTGCCGAGTGCAGTATAGCAACTTCCAATATTATTTTGTACCAAAGCAACTCTAAAATGCCTGTTCAATGGATTGGCTTCCATAGCATTTAATGCATCAATAGCTTTACTGAAATAAAAGACGGCGCTATCGATTTTGGAAGAGTACCACATTACAATACCCAGCGAATTATTGGCGAAATACATTTTTTGGGCGTCAGGCTTAGGATTGCGTTTTAAATATTCTATTGATTTTAAATAATGCCCGCTTGCCTGTGCATTCTTACCCAGGCGCATGGCAAAATCGCCCATGTTGGATTGTATAGGGGAGAGATCGGATGTTATAACTGATTGTTTTGTTATAAAGTAATGGTCAACTTCTAATACCAGTTTATAGGCAAGTTCATTATCGCCTTGGTTACTGACAAAAAAGGCGGCTTCCAGATAAATTGGTACCAACGCCTTATGATAAGGAAAAGCACTTTTTGCCTTCTGTACAATGGCCAGTACTTCTTTTTCAGCTGCTGCTGCTCCCTTAATTTTATTGGTGGTTTTGCCCAGGTAATTAATGTAATCACCAATAGTGTCCACGTTCTTTGCATTAAAAAAGGCAATAAGCCTGGTATTAATAAGGCGGTTTGCTTCTTTAAAATTTTCTGCTTTTATAAGCTGCTCCACATCTGCAACCTCGTCGTTCTTTTGGCAAATAGCGTTCGCAAAAACAAGCAGGTAAAAAACAATAAGGATGCTGGGTTTCATTATTCTTTTAATTTAAGCAATAGTGTTTGTTTTTGCGAATGTTCGGCTTTTTCTATGGCAGCAATGGCTTCTTGTTTTTTACCTTTTTTTAATAAAGCAAGTCCTTTGTACCATAGCGCATCATTTGTAAAAACGGATTGGTGATTTTGCAGCACTTTATCAAAACCCGCAATGGCCGCAGTTGGATTGTTATCAGCCATTTGGGCAGAAGCAATAAAATAATGAAGGGTATCATTTCCGGCATTAACTGCCAGCAATTTGTTCCAGCTTTCAAGAGCGGCTTTGTAATTGGCTGTTTTATAATCAACCATGGCCCTGTCGAAAATATAATTATCTGACAAACCCATTTCTGTACTTAAACCCGGATCGGGTTTGTAAAAAGCTGTGTACATTTTTTCTTCAGCCGGTTGTTTAAAAAACAGTACCCAACCCAGTACCGATATAATGGCTATAACACTTGCAGCTATTGACAACCTTTTTATCCAATTAATATTTTTTACAGAAGCCAATTTTTTATAGTGTTCCGCTTCCCCGTGGAACTGCGGTAATTGCTCCCGCAATGCAGCTTCCTGTATACCAATGGCCAGTAATTTAACCTGGCTAAATTTCGCTTTCCATTCTTCGTTGCCCGCCAATTGCGCTTCAAAAGCTGCCTTATCAGCGCCGGTTAGCCGACCGGCCAGGTAGTTATCAATTAATTCCAGTTCCTGTTCTGTGATAGTAATATTGTTGTTCACTTTGGGATATTTTAGTTTTTCAGGAGGTTTCGTAATTTTTCAATACAACGGTATTTATTATTTCTTGCCGTAGCTTCCGTCCAGTTAAAGATGGCTGCTATAGCTCTCAGCGATTCTTTATTATAATAAAACCGTTTTAGTATCTCCCTGCAATTATCTCCCAGCTTGTGTATATTTTCGGCTATAGCATCCAGCTGATCTTTATCAGCCACATTTATTTCTTCTACCTCCATCTCCTTTTCTTCCTGGCCCGATAAGCCGATCGTTTTTTTATGCATGGCAGATCTTAAGTAGCTGATCCATTTATTTTTGCTTACCTGGAAAATATAGGCGTTCAAAGAATTTTCTGTTTGAGGTATAAATTTTTCCAGCTGAATATTTCGCCATACTGCTATAAATGCTTCCTGGAAAATGTCTTTAGCCTCATCAGCAGTTCCGCTATTTTGTACTACATATTTTTCTACTGTTTTATAGTTGTACCTGTACAACTCCCGGAGATGCGGCTCACTATTATTTTTAATAGCTTCTAATTGTTGAAGGAATTTGCTGTTTGGGAAACTATCTGCGGGCATAGCTTAAATATAAATCAAAAACAGGAAACCCGGTTAATACGCTATTGTAACTATGCAACTTTTATCAGTAATAAAACGTGATCTCCACTTTATTATCTGCTCCATAATTTTCGCTGTAGCTGGCTGCCCATTCTGGCCTGGCGATACTGGTTGCCGCACTCCAGGTACGGCCAAGGCCGATATAGTACTCGCCATCTTTAATATCTTGTTTACCCGGAAATACATGATAGGCACATTGGGGCAGCTCATTTTGTTTCCAGGTATATACTCTTCCCGTTTTCATTTCTTTTACGCTGTATTGAACAGCATTTTCGTCTGCCGCAAATTTAGCCACGGGCCAGGTGGCCACGTTGGAACTTCCTTCAATGGTGCCTGAATGGTACGCAATTTCGGTTGTAATAATTTTTACCGAACTCTGGGCAGGGCGGTTTTCATTGCTGGCTGGTTGCCTGCCGAAACCGGTTAAAAGCGTCATAATGGTGAAGGGAATAAGGAAGGAAGTAAGTTTCATAACACAAGTTTTACGATTGGTAATACCTGTATATCGCAGGGAATGAAAAATGTCATCAATACATAAAAAAAAGTGAGCCACTTCGGGAGGGGTGGCCTACTCTTTTTTTACCGGGTGGCCTCCCCCCGGGAGGCTCACCCATATACACAAAAAATCCGCCCCCATTCCGGGGCGGATTCAGTATCCATTATTTTCAATTATCAGTATTGAGAAGAAATAACAATCCTAAAAATTATCACATTATCGAATTAGCTGATTAGCACATTATCCTACGCTTCCACACTCATTGACTTACTCACCCTCTTACGATCATCCTCATTCAATATAACTTTACGCAAACGAACGCTTTTAGGTGTTACTTCAATGCACTCATCCTGTTGAATATATTCCATACACTCTTCCAGGCTCATCAGGATCTTGGGCGCTGCTTTGGAAGCATCATCCGATCCGCTTGCACGGTGGTTGGTCAGTTTTTTAGGTTCTGTTGCATTTACAACAAGATCACCTGGTTTAATGTGCTCGGCAATGATCTGGCCTGCGTACACTTCTTCTCCCGGGTCAACAAAGAAACGACCCCTGTCCTGTAATTTATCAATAGAGTAACCTGTTGTTCTTTCGGTTGATTTGCTCAGCAATACACCATTGTTTCTTCCGGGAATAGGGCCTTTCCATGGTTTGTATTCTGCAAAGCGGTGCGCCATTACTGCTTCTCCGGCAGTAGCAGTAAGCATATTACTTCTCAAACCAATCAATCCACGGGAAGGAATATCAAATTCCAGGTGTTGCATTTCGCCCTTGGTTTCCATCACCAGCATTTCACCCTTGCGTTGGGTAACGAGGTCAATTACTTTACCACTGTAATCAGCAGGAACGTCCACTACCAATACCTCGTAAGGTTCGTGTTTGCTGCCGTTGATTTGTTTTACCAATACCTGCGGCTGACCTATGGTCAGTTCAAAACCTTCTCTACGCATGGTTTCAATTAAAATGCCCAAATGCAGGATACCGCGGCCATATACATTAAAGCTATCTGCACTGTCGCTGTCTTCTACACGAAGCGCCAGGTTTTTTTCTGTTTCTTTCATCAACCTGTCACGCAGGTGACGGCTGGTAACAAACTTACCTTCTTTACCAAAGAAAGGGGAGTTATTAATACCAAAAAGCATACTCATGGTAGGCTCATCTACGCTGATAACCGGCAATGCTTCCGGGTTGTCAACATCAGCGATGGTATCACCAATATTAAAATTTTCCAGGCCTACAATAGCGCAAATATCTCCGGCAATTACTTCCGTAGTTTTCTTTTTGCCCATGCCTTCAAACACGTACAATTCTTTTATTTTCATTTTTTTATTACTGCCATCGGCCTGTAATAAAGCTATTTGCTGACCTTCTTTAATGCTACCACGGGCAACCTTGCCTACGGCGATCCTGCCAAGGAAAGAAGAATAATCCAGGGAAGTGATCTGCATTTGAGAAGGGCCTTCATTTACTTTTGGCTCCGGAACATGTTCCAGTATAGCGTCCAGCAATGGAAGAATATTAGTGGTTTCCGTTAAAGAAGTATTCATCCAGCCATTTTTACTGCTGCCGTAAATGGTAGGAAAATCCAGTTGTTCTTCTGTAGCATCCAGGTTAAAGAACAATTCAAAAACTGCATCATGCACTTCATCAGGGCGGCAGTTTGGTTTATCTACCTTATTAATTACCACAATAGGACGAAGGCCAAGTGCCAGCGCTTTTTGCAGTACAAAACGGGTTTGAGGCATTGGGCCTTCAAAAGCATCTACCAGCAATAGTACACCATCCGCCATTTTTAATACCCTTTCCACTTCTCCGCCAAAGTCACTATGCCCCGGTGTATCAATAACGTTGATCTTAACGTCTTTATAGGTAACCGCAATGTTTTTGCTAAAAATGGTGATACCACGCTCTCTCTCAAGGTCGTTGCTATCCATAATAAGATCCCCGGTTTCCTGGTTTTCCCTGAAAACCTGGGTAGCATGGATGATTTTATCTACTAAAGTTGTTTTTCCATGATCTACGTGAGCGATGATGGCGATGTTGCGAATGTTCATATTATATTTAAGCTGTTATCCTGTAGCCGTATGCTAAAGGCTGTTTTTTGAAGCCGCAAAGGTACTGTTTATTGGCCGGATGGCAAGGGTATTAAGAATAATTTAATTATCCATTCGGACGGGGTTTGGTTTTATGTAATCAGCAGTAAGTCAGTAGTGTAAGTTTGCCGGTAATCCCTGGCCGGTTTTTTTGGATATCCAGCTTCAACAGCATTGTTGTAACAGGCAGGGCTGCCGGCCTTTGCGTAAAATAATTACAGAATATAGAAAAGGCTGCCTTAAGCAGCTTTTAAATCAGGTGAAATTTTTACTTTATGATCAATAACTTATCTGTTACCTGTTCATCATTAACCCTGTAAACAATTATATATAAGCCTGCCGGTAATATCCGGGTAAAATTATCCAGCCTTATTTCATAATTACCTGCCGCCAGCTGTTTTCCGGCTAAAGCTATTCCAACCTTGCTTCCTTTATCATTCAGTAACGTAATGGATATTTTGGACGAACTGGCCAGTAGAAAATTCAGGGTTGCCTGGCTGCTGGCAGGGTTAGGCCTTACGGAAAATAAGAACGATTCTCCATTTCGCAACGTAGTAGTTCGGCCAGTAAATTGATTAACTGTAAATATTGCAGATAGGCTGCTGCATCCTTCTGGGTTGGTAACCTTAACCTTATAATTTCCCAGCCCATTGATAGCTAAACTGTTTAGAGTTGCTCCGGGAATGGCTACCCCTTCAAAATACCATTGATTGCCATTGGCAGCATTGGAGTTAAGCATATTAGCGGTCCTTGTGATAACAGGTACAGGCGGAAGCGCATCCACGGAAGTAGTGATTTGCGGAGATGCAACAGAACTACAGCCCTGGGCACTGGTTATTATAACACTGTAATTTCCTGCCATGTTTATATTTATGTTTTGAGTAGTGGCGCCATTGCTCCATGTATAGGATGCTGCGCTTATAGAGCTGAGGGTCACGCTTTCGCCCTGGCAGAATTGTAAAGGCCCCGAAGCTGTAACCGCTGGTTGCGCAGGTTTGGTCCATACCGTTACCCCAACAGGGTCTGATACAGGTGAACTACATCCTTCAACACTGGAAACAGTTACAGTATAATTGCCGGAAGCAGTAATGTTTATGTTTTGTGTTGTAGCACCGTTGCTCCATACATAAGCGGTGGCCGGTGTAGCCGAAAGCTGCACAGATCCTCCTTCACAAAATTGTATTGCACTGCCTGCACTGATAACAGGCCTGGACGGATTGGCCCACACCGTTACAGTGACAGGCGCCGAAGCTGCAGAAGGGCAACCCGATCCGTTGGCAACAGTTACGGTATAATTTCCTGCAGTACTTACTGTAATGGATTGTGTGGTGGCTCCGTTATTCCATGTATAAGCACTGGCCGACGGTGCAGTGAGTACCACATTTCCACCCTGGCAAAACTGTAAAGGCCCGCCGGCATTAATGGTTGGTTGTGATGGAGCTGGCGTTACATTTACAACCACTGTAGCAGTCTGCGTACCGCAACTTAAGGTAGTAGTAGTTACAGAATAGGTACCTCCAATGCTTACTGTAATGGATGGGGTGGTAGCACCGGTACTCCACAAATAAGTATCGGCAGCACCCGACGTTAAGGTTACGCTTCCACCCTGGCAAAAACTCAGCGGACCCGAGGCGCTTATAGTGGCCTGGCCCGGGGAAACCAATACATGGATAGTAGTGTTGGAAGTATTCAGCGAGGCATCTGTAACCGTTAAAGTGTAAGTGGTAGTGGCTGCTGGTGTTGCAGTGGTATTTGCAGCATTGGGATCCTGCACACCTGTTGTTGGTGACCAGGAATAGTAATAAGAAGGGTTGCCTCCTGCAATTGCCGCACGGAGTGTGGCTGTGCCTCCGGCACAGATTAGGGTATCATTTCCGGCATCTATAATAAGGGGTGCAGGAGTTGCAGCATCGGGATATATTTTGCTGATTATGGCATTATAAGCTCCCTGGTTAAGGAGGGTATCTTCACCGATAACAAAATTACCGGGGTTGCCGTAAAAATATCCTGCCGCATAAGCTACCTGGGTAGTAGTATCAATGGCTATTGAGTTAAAAGCAGCTAAAAAACCTTTTTTAATGCCGGATGTAAGAACGCTTTTGCTCGTAAGGTTGCTGTCTGTTTTCCATACGAAGGCAGCCCCGTAACTGCTGGTGCTGGGTAAAAACGGAGTGCTGGGTAAAACCGGCGTTGCTAAACCACTGCCAAAAGTAACCCCGCCATAAAATTCTCCTGCAGCAATAAATCCGGCATCATGTCGCAGGGCTACATCCCTTGTGAAGGAAATGGCGGTCTCGCTCACACCGGTCACAGGCTGTATCACGTTAGGCGGAGCGGTTGCGAAAGGGTTGGCTAATGAATCCCTTTTCACAAGAAAACCTCTAAAAGGTCGGGGAAGAGATACACCGGTGCTGGAACCGGTAAATACAGCAGTTTTGGCTGCAGTCATAGCAATGCCGCCTTTAGTACCGGTGTTAGTACCCAGGCCACTGGGGTGCTGAAAAATAAACACACCCGCATGGTCTGTTTTTAAATGAAATATGCCGGGAGAGGCAGTAGGGAGGCCACCTGAAGAAGGATTAAAATTCACCCCTGTCTGGAAAAAGCCGAACAGCTCAACTGAATGATCATCCTGCACTTCAATATTATTAAAAAGATTCTCTAAAACAGAACCGCCCTTTTTTGCCCAAACAGCGTTACCTGCCTGGTTCAGCCTGGCATAAAATAATTGAAAAGGATCTGTTTTCGAAAGTGTGATGCCATCGATAGCAAAGTCAGTGCTTAAGTAACTGCCCCCGATATAGATCTCATCTTTATAGCATTTAACAGCAGTCATTTCATCATTCCCATTACCGCCTGTTTTTTTAGCCCATAATACAGTGCCCGAAGGGTTAATTTTAGTGATAAAACCATCAGTGCCACCCATGCCTGTTAAACTCACTGCATCAAATTGGATGCCCCCAATAAAGGAACCTATAATAAAAATATCCCCGTTCCTGTCTGTAGTTATTCCATTTACCTTATCGTTGGAACTGCCGCCAAAGGCCCTGGCCCAGATAAGATTTCCACTTGTGTCATGTCTTGTAAGAATAATATCCTGTTCGCCCGCAGAAGTAAGGTTATAACTGCCTACCTGGGTACCGGAACTACCAAGCGGCCCGGCCGTGTAAATGCCGTTTTGTGAGTTGGTAGCAATATGAGTGTTTCCATCAGTCGTAGAACATCCATAGGACCTTGACCAACCCCATTTCATATGCTGCGCCTGCAGCGTAGCAGGAAGGATATAAATTAATAGACTGGTAATACATTTTACAATGATTTGCATAGCGGTTATTTTGAGTAATGGTTGTTAAATATATCTAATAATAAGAAATAAAACGAAAATCCGTTTGTTACATTTATATCAGTAAATTTTGCCCTGACCAGGCAATTCTGACCCTGCCGGAAGCTCAGAATAAACTTTAACTAAAATTATCACCGTAATAATGTCAAAAATGAAAATTTGCACGTGAATTGTACAATTAGTTCAAACAAAATAAATACATGAACAAAACAGAAAACAAACAACCAAGCCTGGCCCTCTGTATCCTCCTGGATATTATAGGGTATGCCAGTTTTAGTATTCCGTTTTTAGGAGAATTTATTGATGTAATATGGGCACCAATCTCCGGCCTCATCTTTTACCGCCTTTTTGGGGGAAAAATTGGCCTCTTTGGTGGCGGTTTCAGCTTTTTGGAAGAGTTGCTCCCCTTCACCGACTTTATTCCAACTTTCAGTATTTCATGGGCAATCAGGTATTTTGCAAAGGAGAAGAAAAACGACCTGGTGCAAATTTCTTAGTACAATAGTATTTAACAACAAAAAGTGCGGTATTCCGCACTTTTTGTGTTAAACATATACTGTAAAAATGTTAAATAACTTAACCAGGTTAATCCCCGCAGTTACAATGTTTAAGTTCATTAACTTTAGCACACAAAATTTTCAACCCCTCTTTCAACATAAATTAACGCTCATGAAAAAGATCTTTCTATTGGCAGCATTATTTGCATTTGCCTTTAGTTCACAGGCGCAGGTAAATTTTGCTGCTCTTACTTTATCTGATAAATATCCAAAACAAAATCAAAAAATAGATTTTATCTACAACAAAAAATTTTCATCCCTTATCAAAGAAGCCGGGGTGAATGTGGTGGTATATAAATTTACAGACATAGGCCTCAAAGTGGAAGAGCCGGTGTTGACAAAGAAAGGCGATCTGTACAGCGGATCTTTTACCGTTGACAGCAATACCAATGCTATATTATTTGGCTTTTCCTTTAACGAGGAAAAAGACAACAATGGTAAATCAGGCTACATAGCGCCGGTTTACAATACACAAAATAAAATAGTGTCTGGATTCTATGCAGCCAACACTAACATTCTTAGCGGCTATGGAGAATTCCTCACCGGAATGACCGTTAACAAAGAAAAATCATGGGCAATCATACAGGAAGCAGTGGCTGCAGATCCAACATTAAAAGAAGAAAGGGCTTTTTTAGACGCTTACCTCGGAGGAATCCTTAGCAATAAAAAGGCTGAATCAGCAACGATTATTCCATTGGAATTGGAAAAATATGAGAAAAAGGCAAATTTAACAGAGTGGGATTACACCTGGCTAAATATGTGGTACGGCAACAGGCTCAAAAACAAAGAAAAGGCAGATGCTTTAATGGCAGCAATGAAGGTTGCTTATCCAAACGGTGAGTGGATCAAAAACGAAGCAGCCGGTAATATCAGCAAAGAAAAAGATCCGGCAAAAAAACAGGCACTTATTAACGAATTTGTTACCAGGTATCCTCCAACCAAAGAAACGCAGGGAAGGATCGATAATTTTAAAACGCAGGTAGCTTCCGCCTATGCAGCTGCAAAGGATTATACAAATTACCAAAAAACATTGAGCGAAGTAAGCCCGGCCATTCAGGCTTCTATAAACAATAACCTGGCCTGGGACATGGCCGAAAAAGACGAGAACCTTGCTGAAGCGAAAAAAATGAGCTGGCAGGCTACGAGTTATGCGGAAAAGGAAGCAAAAACACCTGCTGAACCAAAGCCGGAGAGCATGACCAAAAAAGCCTGGGAAGAAAACCGCAACCGCAATTACGCCATGTATGGCGACACCTACGCCTTTATTTTATATAAACTGGGCGATTATAAAACCGGTTATACCTACGCAAAGGAAGCTGCTATTATCAATAAACTAAAAGATCCGGAAAACAATGAACGCTATGCTATGTTGGCCGAAAAAGTATTAACAGCCACTGAAACAAAAAAGCTGGTAGAAGGATTTGTAGAAGAAGGCGTTGCCAGTTCTAAAACCAAAGACATATTAAAAGGTATTTACACAAAAGAAAAAGGATCTGATGCCGGCTATGATACCTACCTGGCTACCCTGGAAGCTACGGCCAACACTAAAAAAAAGGCGGAGATCGCTAAAAGTATTATAAAAGAAAAAGCACCGGCCTTTAACCTGAAAGATTTTGAAGGCAACGAAGTAAGCCTTGCTTCCCTGAAAGGCAAAGTAGTAATAGTTGATTTTTGGGCTACCTGGTGTGGCCCCTGCATTGCCTCCATGCCGGGTATGAACAAGGCTTTAACCAAGTACAAAGACAATCCCAATGTCAAATTCCTTTTTGTAGATACCTGGGAAAACGTGGATGATAAGTTAAAAAATGCCAAAGATTTTATGACCAAAAAAAATTACCCTTTCCATGTATTGATGGATACAAAAGATGAAGTGGTTTCAGCTTTTGGAGTAAGCGGCATACCCACTAAGTTTATTTTAGACGGGGAAGGAAATATCCGTTTTAAATCTATTGGCTTTAATGGTAATGATGATGCATTGGTATTTGAATTAAGTACAATGATAGAAATGGCAGGTATGTAATAATTTCTTTTTAATAATTTTAATGGCCCGTAAAATATACGGGCCATTCATTTTAAATATACCCATTATGGAATTTGGTAAAGTAGATGACCCCGGCAAAGTAGATTTTACATTGCCCAAAGATGCGCCCCAAACAAAAGCAATACTGGAAAAGCACAAAAAGGATAAACCTTTTGAAGTATACGTGGGTTGTGCCAAATGGAATAAAAAAGATTTGAAAGGATTTTACCCGCCAAAGACAAAAGACGAATTGCAATATTATTCTTCTCAATTTAATTCTATAGAGCTGAATGCCACTTTTTATGGAATGCCCACGCCGGCACAGGTAACACAATGGAAAGAAAAAACACCGAAAGGATTTAAGTTCTTTCCAAAAATCACCAATACCGTCACACATTTTAAAAGACTGCTGGATGTAAAAGAACCTTTAGAGACCTACTGCAATTCAATTGCCAATTTTGAAGACAGGCTTGGGATGGCATTTATGCAGCTGCACGATAATTTTAAACCAAAAGATTTTGATCGTTTAAAAGGGGTATTGGAAAGTTTCCCCAAAGGCATTCCGCTTGCGTTGGAAGTAAGAAATGAAGAATGGTTCTCGGATAAAAAGGTTAGCGATGCCCTGGCAGTTGTTTTGGAAAAAAAGAAGATTGTCAATATTATTGTTGACACCGCCGGCCGCCGGGATATGCTGCACATGCGCCTTACAGGCCCCGAAGCATTTATAAGATATGTGGGTGCTAATCATCCTTCGGATATAGAACGGCTGGACGACTGGATTGTTCGCATAAAAAAATGGCGTAAGGAAGGTCTGCAGAAATTGTATTTTTTTGTACACCAGAATATTGAAGAAGCCTCTCCCTTATTGGCTGCACATTTTATAAAGGAAATGAACAAGGCTTTTAAACTGGATATTCATGTGCCGGAAAAACCGGGGGATAATGGGTCGGGAAAATTGTTTTAAATAGAAACACCGATGAAGCTGGCGAGCGGATTGTTACAGATCTTTTTTTTTCGCGGTTCCCTATCACCTGTCATCTGCCGGGGTTGGTGTTCCAATTGTTACGAGGCCATCGCTGCCACCTGCAACGGCTTGGGCACGTTGGGGTGTGGGTCGTGAGGAACCTGACACTACAGCGGCAAAAAGATTATTCATCTGCAATTGGAAATTACCATCTTTATGGTTAACAGATTTGTCAGGTCTCAATGAATGGCCGGTGGTGACAACACCACCGGCGGCGTGTGCTGGTTGGAGAACGGGTTTGTAAGAAATGTGGAAGACCAACAGTGGTGAAATATTTCGCATTATTAAGTATATAATTTCAGCTAACCTTGTACGCTTAATGCAGTCGGCGGGAATTATTCAACCTTCTACCCACAATTTGTTATCTAAAGTTATTTTTCTTTTATCCAGGTAGTGTCGGTGTATGTTGTATTACTCTTGAAAGTTTTAACTGTGCCTGTAAAAATGTAATAAAGTGGCGTTACTTTATTAATACTGAACTGAGCGACCATTTTTTTGAAGAAATCTTCTTGTTCCTTTGATTCCATTCGTCCACCAGAGATATACTGAGCTGTAAAATCACAATTAGAAATCCATTTTATACCAAAATAAGAAGTGTCGCCGGTAGTGAGATTTACTTCTGATTGAGCAGTATCCTTTCTAATAACTAAATAATGTTGTCCGTTGGGCGTATATACGTGAAACGTTCCGTTCCTTACGGACTCACAGTTAACTTTCATCGACTTACAAGAACCAAAAATAAGAATACAAAAGAAAATACTTTTGAAAAGAGTCTTGATTATATTCATTTGAAATAGGGTGATTTGAATTGTGGAGTGCATTCAAGCCTTTATGAGTTGTGGAATTGACCGACTGAGCGCCCGGAGTTAAAGTTAAAAAGAAAAAACTGATATTATTCCGTTGATCCAATTCATACAGCTTAATCGTAGCAGTCGTTCTAATACAGCCACGACTTGAACTGATATTCGAGTGTGGGATTAGGATTGAGAATGAACCCCATCCGCAATGAAAAATACTTATTTTTTCCTGCCGGGTTGCTGTTCCAATTATTACCAGGCCATCGCCAACTCCAGCACAAGCCGCCGGAAAATATTGAGGCCATTCTGTGGTGTATAGGAAGATCATCAGGTAACGTATATAAAGATTATTCAACTGCGATGGGTAAGCTCCCCATCTTTATTGAAAAAAAATTTGTTGGTTCTCAATAGAGGAACATGGGTGACAACCTGCCTACCTTCAGGCAGGCACTCCCGTTGGCATGTGCTGGTTGGAGTATGGTTTTGAAACAATTGGTGAGCACTAACAACGCAAAAAGAAAAACGGTTGAAGCTGGTGCCGGATCGGTTACAGATCTTTTTTCTGCGTTTATCCTTATCGCCTTTTTTATCCGTGTATCTGTAAAGCGAAATCTCCCTGTATTCCACTATCTTCATTTTAATGTATACAATTGTTCCCACACTGTTTGATGCAACACTTTCTGATATAGGATTTCCTCCACATACCGTTCCCGCACAGCTGGCAGATCAATTGTTTACTTTTTTTGAGCAGCACCCGCTTTTCGACTGGAAAAATTCGAACAATGGTTGCGAAGGAAGGGCTGATGCCGTTTGCTTAATGCTCGAAGAATGGGATATACCCTGCTACAAAGCCTGGGTATTCAGCGGCGCTTATCTTAAAAATCACGTAGGCCTTTTAACCAAAAACTGGAAATATCATGTAGCGCCCGTGCTGCCGGTGCTTAGTAACGGCCAGGTTATTTATTACGTGCTGGACCCTGCCACAGCTAATACTTTACAACCCATTGATGAATGGGCGGCTGCCATTACCCACCTGCCGCACAGTTATCATTTTATGCGCCAGGCACACTGGTATATTTTTCCGCATAAAAATATAGCTACTGCAAAATGGAACATGCGCAACCGGCAAAACCGCAAATGGATGATTCAAAGCCTCGCAGGTATTAATGGGCTTACCCCCGCAGGCAAAGCCAGGCTCGTTTTTAATAAGCCACTGCTAAAAAAAACGCTACTATTATTTGAGGAGGCAAAAAAGCAAAACCCCTTACCAGCATTGCGCGCTATGCAAAGCAGGTAAAGCTATTCTTCAATTCAACTCCTGCAGCTTCCGCCCCTTTCTATGCCTTGATATACAATTTCCGCTGCCGGCATTTTAAATCATCGGCAGCAAACCAGGCATTGTACCATTTATAAGTGCTGCCACTCAAATCATCGAGCTGCAATTCTTCAATATCTTTCAATTCGTTATTCCTCCAGTGAAAATGATCTACCAGCCGCAATGCTTCAATGGCAAACGCGGTTACAATATCCTTATCATGAATTTCCAGTAAATTATCACCATTACTTTGTTCGGGGCCAAAAGCCAGGTTGCTGCTGCCGCAATACACAACAGGATCTGTTCCTTTAAAATTTACTACAACAAATTTGTGGTGAATAGCGTAACCATCAATTCCTGCTACCTGGCCAAAAGGTTTGGGCAAGGTATTTTCTATTCCCCGTGCTGCTACCCGCACGCCTCTTTTTGCATTGGGTTTATAAAGAAAAACACTGTAGTTGGCATTGTCGCTTATCCTGTCGGTAATGCCATAGGTAAATACATTATTGTTTCTTACCTGCTCCTGTACGGCATCCAAAATTGAACTCTTGCTCGTATCAATCATTATGGCAAAAAGCAGGTCGGTATTCCCGCTTTTTAAAATGCGTTTATTGATGCGATCAAAAATCCTTTGCGCATCCGCTTTTGGATGCGGCGCAAAACTAATCGTCATTTTGGGCAGCGTGGCGGCAGTGAAAGCATGGTCTGTTGTGCTGAAGGCAGATCCTTTAAAACTTTTCATGGCCGTGGTTCCAAAGGATGCATCAAAAACATCGGCATATAATTGCGCCACTTTTTTATCATTAAAAACAAGCACATGATTGCTGTTGATGTATAAACCATTGGTTGAAAAATTAGTAGAGCCCGTTAATACTTTTACGGCTTTGTTGTTTTTTATATGGATGAACACTTTGCTATGCCCCAGTGCAGTAAAATGACCGCGGTATATTTTTGTATTATCGGCGGCCTGTTGTTTGAACCTGGTTTCAAAACTATTTTCCATAGAGCCGGCTTTACCATGCGAGCCTGCATCATCTAAAAATATTGTCAGCCTGTTTTCTGCTGCCAGCTGCAAAAGCCGTTTGGATATTTCCGGTTCATTGAGGTCATACGCAAATGCTTTTACAGAAATGCCTGCATCATTTACAGCTTCTTCCAAAAATTCCAGCACTCTTTCCCTGGCCTGCCATCCCAGCCATTTGTGCTGTTCTTCAAAGCTGTAATCGGTTGGCACATATTGCCGGGTGGTTTCATTCCAGCGGTTGGCAGTTCCGGCTTTTTGCGTTATGTCGAATAAAAGGTCATCGCCTTGTTTTGGCCGCACATTGTTTTTGTTTACATCAAATCGTTTGGCGTACGCTACAGAAGAAACGAATCCACGGCTAAAACCCAGTTTGGTTTTTTTCATATCAAATGGACTCACATTGATCTTTACTGCTACAGTCAGGTTATCATCCGGCGGCAGCAGGATGCCATCCTTTAAATAACGTGGGGTGATCTTGTAAGTATAATCACCAAACACCGGCAGGGCTGTATTAATATTGGTATTGGGCACATGCACCCAGTTAAATTTTTGAATGGGAGAATAAAGTGTGGAGTTCCTGTCTTCAAAAGGGATACCCGGGTTGTTGGTAAAGAACCCGGCCGGGAATTTTAAGCGATTGTACACGTATGGCTCCAGCCAGTGAGCACCATCTTTAAAGCGGTATTGAATGCTAAAGCCGGCAAGGTTTTTTTTGAGTGCTGCGCTTACGTCAAAAGCCAGCAATGTCATAGCATCGCCTTTGTAAGCCCGCACGCTTACGCCGTTTTTTGATTTGAAAATTTCCATGAGCAGGGTTTTATTGATGAGTAAAATTTAAATGCCCGGGTTGGAGGGAAGCTGTTTTTGCTGTGGGCAGATGGTACGGTAGAGCGAGGCAGGACAAACATAATAAAGCAAAATGAGATTGTCAAGGATTTGGATTAATTTGATGGGAGATTTACGGATTTGGATTGATTGGATTAGAGGATTTACGGGATGGAGATTTTGACAACGGACTGGCTTTTGTTTTGCTTAAGTATGCATTCGGTGATTCGGTGAGCCCGGTTCATAGCTAAAGTAAGGGGATAGATAACTTTGTTCGGCAGGAGCGGGGGCGAAAAGATGAAATCTGCTATCAGAAGTGTTTGAAATTTATTTTATATGCAGGTATATGGTGAATTATTTATGTTATGTTTTTATAGTTTTATGCGTTTTAGTTCTAGGGATTCTTTTAACTTTTAAGACAGCTTCCAGTCAAAAAAAATCTTTGAAATGGCAAACCAAAATCTTTTTTCTTGATAAAACTAAATGGGGAAAAAAATTACTTGCTTCTATGGAAAAGGACAATGATGATCCCTCGTTCTTACTGCTGGTAAGGATAAATGGAATTATTTTAATTTTTATATCGTTAATTGCCTTGACGATCTTAATCTTAAAAGGTATAAGTTTTTTTAGTATCTGGTAACCGCCGCAATGGAAGCTCACCCAAAATCAGTTCTTACCTTTTCCATCAGCATATTCCGTGTATCCAATTCTTTGCGCTGGCAATTACCTCATCCACGTCCTAATTCGTAACTTTATATAACTTATGCAATTCAACTTACAATCCTCCTACAAGCCATCCGGCGATCAGCCTAATGCAATCAGCCAACTAATCAATGGACTCAATGAGGGCGAAAAATACCAGACCCTTTTGGGCGTTACCGGCAGCGGTAAAACTTTTACCATGGCCAATGTTATACAGGCTGTGCAGAAACCTACCCTGGTCATCACCCATAATAAAACACTGGTGGCACAGTTGTATGGCGAGTTCAAGCATTTTTTTCCTGATAATGCCGTTGGTTATTTTGTAAGCTACTACGATTACTACCAGCCCGAAGCCTATATACCCACCAGCAATGTATACATTGAAAAAGACCTTAGCATTAATGATGAACTGGATAAACTCCGCCTGCAGGCCACGGCACAGTTATTAAGTGGCCGCCGGGATATTATCGTGGTGGCGAGTGTAAGCTGTATTTATGGTATGGGCAATCCTGTAGAGTATGAAAACAGCATTATCCGTATTCACCAGAAGCAAGTTATCTCCCGCCAGGGATTTTTGCATTCACTCGTTAATTCATTGTACCACCGCAGCCAGGGTGATTTTACAAGAGGCACCTTCAGGGTAAAAGGTGATACGGTTGACATCAATTTACCTTATGTTGATTTTGGCTACCGCATCAGTTTTTTTGGAGATGAGATAGAAAGTATAGAAACGCTGGAACTCACTACCGGCAAACGAATTACCAAAGTAGATCATGCTGCAATTTTCCCGGCTAATCTTTATATAGCACCAAAAGATATGCTGGGCCAGGTTATTAACGAGATCCAGGATGAATGTCACCTGCAGGTAGAATATTTTAAAAAAGAAGGAAAATATATCGAAGCGCAGCGCATTGGCGAAAGAGTGAATTACGATTTGGAAATGATAAAGGAATTAGGGTATTGCAATGGTATTGAAAACTACTCCCGCTTTTTCGACAGGCGCAGGCCCGGCGCAAGACCATTTTGCCTGCTTGATTATTTCCCTAAAGATTACCTTACCATTATTGATGAGAGTCACCAGACAGTGCCACAAATAAGTGGTATGTATGGTGGTGACAGGAGCAGGAAACTAGTATTGGTAGACTATGGTTTCCGCCTGCCTTCTGCCATGGATAACAGGCCGCAGAATTTTCATGAATTTGAAAACCTCACCAATCAAACCGTTTTTGTTTCGGCTACGCCGGGAGAATACGAACTGGAAAAATGCGAAGGTATTGTAGTAGAGCAGGTGGTAAGGCCAACAGGTTTACTGGATCCGCCCATCGAGATCCGTCCTTCTGTTAACCAGATAGATGACCTGCTTGAGGCCATTGATCAACGCATTAAAAAAGGCGACAGGGTATTGGTAACCACGCTCACCAAACGCATGGCCGAGGAAATGGATAAATACCTCCACCGCATCAACATAAAAAGTAAATATATACATAGCGAAGTGGACACCCTCGAAAGAGTAGAAATACTAAGAGAGTTGCGCCTGGGAGTTATTGATGTATTGGTAGGCGTAAATTTATTGAGAGAAGGGCTCGATCTTCCCGAAGTTTCCCTGGTGGCTATTTTAGATGCAGACAAGGAAGGTTTTTTAAGAAATGAAAGAAGTCTTACCCAAACAGCCGGCCGTGCTGCACGTAATGTAGACGGCCTCGTAATTTTTTATGCAGATAAGATGACCGAGAGCATGCAAAAAACAATTGATGAAACACAACGCCGCCGGGAAATACAAATTGCCTACAATACAAAACACGGCATTATTCCCACCACCATTATAAAAACAAAAGAACAGGTATTTGCCCAGGGCTCCGTGTTGGATGTAAAAGGGTATGACCCCAGCAATCCTTATGCAGTTGGCCCCGATGAGGAATTGGTATCAGCTGCGGCCGAAGAACAGGTAGAATATAAAACAGTTCCACACATGGAAAAAGCAATTGGCAGGATGAAGAAAGATATGGAGCGGGCTGCCAAAGACCTGGATTTTATGGAAGCAGCCAGGTTGAGAGATGAAATGTTTAAAATGAAGAAGGAACTGGAGGAGATGAAAAAATAAATTTCAAAATTGTTCGTTTAATACTTTTGTGCCTATAAACTCCTAAAGCAATTGAATTTTTGTTAATGCAAAAAACAGCGTTTATTGGTATGCATAGTTTAATATATTTGCCAAAACTAAAATTAAAGCTTTGAGAAAATTTCTACTAACTGCCCTATGTGGCTTTTTACTTACTGCCTGCCAAAAAGAACTGAGTTTTGAAACTGCTATTGACCCCGGGAGTAATCCTGGCGGCAATCCTGGCAACAACCCCGGAAGTAATGTTGTTTGTTTTGCCTGCGATTACAGTCCAATATGTGATGGAACAAAAATGAATTATATTGACACAATGTCCGGGGTAGCCACGCCAATGAATTTTTTATATGATGTTCTTACAGATACAACTGTTGCGGGAGCCACTTACAAAAAAATTAAGGAAACCAATTCGGGCCAGGTTGCTTATTTGAGTTGCGATAACAATGTAGTGCGGACATATATTAACAGCGGCGTAACCGTTGGTGGCAATACAGTAACCGGCATAACCCAAACCCCCGTTAAGGCAAACGAACCGGTGGGGGCAACCTGGAAGGATTTTATTGTTAACAACGGGCAAACAATAGAATACCGGTACAGCATCATTCAAAAAAATATTACCCGCCAGGTATACGACAGTTTATACACTAATGTTATTTATGTGAGAGATACTACAGTGCTTATTGTTCCTGTAATTGGAGAAATAGTGAGCGCAGTAAGGCACTCCTATTTTTCGAAAGGTATAGGCCAGGTAGAAGTGAGGATCGAAGATCTTTTTACGGGAACACCAGGATTTGTGAGAAAACTGAAAACTTATAAAATAAGATAAGCCGGTAATTATCAAAGGTTATATAAAGGGAACTACATGCAGTTCCCTTTTTTTATGCAGTGCATTCCACTGGTTAAGTAAAGAAGTAAAACCATGCAGCACAACAGTGCTCCGGCTACTCTATTATTATATTACCAATAACTGCTGTATGAAATGCATGGTTATCACTTATATTAAATCAATCTCCATATTGCAGGACGTGGAAAGCCTGATGGGTTACCATCAATTTAATGCCATTGAATCCAATGAGCACTACAGGGTATTCAGCGGTAATCTTAAAGCCAACCTCCGGAATTTTGTAGACCGGATTTATTCGGAACTGGAACATACTGATTTTGACATAGAAGATTCCTTATTCATCGTTTATCCCGTTCTATCCGGCGAAGGGAGTGCCAGCATGAGCAATATCATTATTAAAAGAAGAGGAAATAAATACCTCAGGCGTTAATTCCGCTTAGTTCACTTCTCCCTGCGTCCACCCGGCCCCATTGGCTGGAGTTCCAAAACCAACCGGTACAGCACCCCTCAAATCGGGCAATGCAAAAGTAGAAGTACCATTACCGCCATATTGAGCACCTATTACAGCAAACAAAGTGCTATTGGAAGCGATAGTAAGTATCTGACCGTTACATAACGCAAAACCTGTGGGAACATAGCCGCCGGCAAACAACCTTATTTCGCCTATAATAATATTGCTATAGTTGGGTGCTCCTCCGCCGCTACCTGGAAACTGGCCTTGTATAGCAATAATATAATTGAGCCCAACAGCTTTGTGTCCTTTTGAATAAATAATAGTATTGCCTGGTCCCTTTTTTACCAGATCATACTGGTTGCCATCTGTTACCGCAATATTATTAGCTTTTACAATACCGGCTACTTCCAGTTTTTCTGTTGGGGCAGGTACACCAATACCCACATTCTGAGCCTGAACACACTGTAATAAAAACAAGAGGGCACAAACGATAAAGATCTTTTTCATATGTTTTTTATATAAATATAATACAGTTCGGGAAAACCCGCAAAGACGGGTATTTTTGTCAGCTATAATTGTTTGTACATTTGCAGGCATTTTGCAGCCGCATAAAACCATGCTTAAATCATTCAAATTTATTGTTGCCGTTTTATTTTTCGTCCTTTTTGCCGGGGGTAATTACTGCCATGCACAAGCTTGTACAGGCACGGTGAGCAGCTTTCCTTACAATGAAGGTTTTGAAACTTCCCAGGGAAGCTGGATAGCAGGAGGAACAATGAGCGACTGGGCCTGGGGTGCTCCTTCAAAATCTGTAATTACAGGTGCGGGAGGCGGAAACAGATGCTGGGTTACGGGAGGCCTTAGCGGTTCTTCCTATAACAATGGAGAAAATTCCTGGCTCATGAGCCCGTGTTTTGATTTTTCAACACTGATCAATCCCGGGATAAGGTTTAAGCTTTTTTGGGAAACAGAGCAACGCTTCGATGGTGCCGGTTTTCAATATACAATGGATGGTGGAAATACATGGAACCTTTTGGGTGATATAAATTCCAATAACAACTGTAAGGGTACCAATTGGTACAACAGCAATTCAGTAACCTACCTGGGAAATATAAATGGCTGGACAGGTAATATTCAACCTAATAGTGGTAGTTGCCTGGGTGGCAATGGCAGTGGTACCTGGCTTACGGCAAGGCACACACTCGGCATGCTCGCCGGGCAACCCAATATTCGTTTCCGTTTTTTATTCGGTGCCGGTACTACCTGCAATAATTTTAATGGCTTTGCAGTGGATGATATCCTTATTGAGGAAGCTACTACCCAGGCTGTCAGTATTGTAAGCAGTTGCGTAAATACCAACACCGTACAGTTTTCTGTAGCAGGGGGCAATTGCCTCACCGGCTACACATGGAATTTTGGAGACCCTGGTTCCGGCAGTTCCAACACCGCTATTGAGCCGGTACCTTCGCATACATTTAGCGGGCCCGGACCTTATACAATAAGCGTTAGCACCACCTCAGGAGCAGGGGGCTCATCATCGGCTACCAAAGAAGTAGTGATCATAAACACCACCACCAATGTTAACCAGCCCGACCTATGTAGTGATGCGCCAACCGCCACATTAACTGTAACTCCATCCGGAAGCAACACAGGGTATTTTTATAACTGGGATACCAATCCTCCGCAAACCGGCTCATCCATTACCAATGTTGGCCCGGGTATATATAATGTTACTATAAACGCTGTTAATGCATGTGCCTTATCAAGCATGTTTGTACTGAATAAACTATCTATCCAAAATTCGGTGGTAGTTACTAATTCAATATGTACGGCAAATAATGGAACTATCACTAGTACAACATCAGGAGGTACAGGATCTTATACATACATGTGGTCAAACGGCGCCACAGGAAGCAATGTGCAAAACCTGGCTCCGGGCAATTACAGCGTTTCTGTATCCGATGCCGGAGGTTGTTTCACATCAACAGATAATGTTATTGTTGAAACAGAACAAATAAGTGTTTCGGTTGATCTTGGTGCCGATATCTCTATCTGCAGTAATGAAGCCCTGGTACTGAAACCAGGCAGCTTTAGCACCTATTTATGGCAGGATGGTTCAGTTACACCTACGTATTCTGCAAGAGCTACGGGAAATTATAGTGTACAGGTTACAGATGCCAATGGATGCCAAGGTGCAGATGATATTAATATATTATTCGATTGCTCCGACCTTTACTTTCCTGCTGCGTTTAGCCCTGATGGAAATAGTATAAATGATGGCTTTGGGGCATTAGGCATCCTTGTTAGCTTTGTTCAAAACTATAAACTGGTTGTTTACAATCGTTATGGGCAGTTGATGTTTACTACAAACAATCCTTCACAAAAATGGAATGGGACTTATAGAGGCGGCATTCCGCTCAACGGTTCTTATGTATGGATGGCAAGCTATAAACTCAATGGGAAAGATCGGTTAAGAAAAGGAACGATCGTGCTGGTAAGGTAAAGTGGAAATAGGGTTCAATAACTGCTTTCAATAAAACAATTTCTCCGGCACAGGCAACGGAACCTGCTGTGCTACTGTCAGTCATTCACAAATACCTGTTATTGGATATTCAACTGCTGATAAAAGAGGCTATAAAGGGTCATCGCCCTTCGCAAAAGCAATTATATAATTGTTATGCCCCTTCTATGCTGGGTGTTTGCTACCGGTATACAAAATCGCTGCAGGATGCAGAAGATATTTTGCAGGAAGGGTTCATTAAAATGTTTAATAACCTCGACCGGTACCGGCAGGAAGGAGAATTTGGCGCCTGGCTTAGAAAAATAATGGTCAATACCTGCATCAATTATTTAAAAAGAAATACCCGTTATAATGCAGAACTTGTTTTTAACGACATGGATCTTGCGCCTGTAATTACAAATTTTGGATCAGATAATCCTGAAACTACGCTTAACACAAAACAAATGTTATCACTGGTAAGGCAACTGCCCGCCGGCTACCAGGCCATTTTTAACCTGCATACAATTGAGGGTTATTCGCATGTTGAAATTGGCAGCATATTGGGCATATCGGATGCAACAAGCCGCACACAGTTTTTTAAGGCAAGAAAGCTATTAAGAAAATGGATGACTGAAATGGAAATACCTAATGCTAAACTAAACAATGATGCAGGATAATTCATCTAAAAAAAATATAGAACAACAGCTGTACGATTTAAACATTGAGCCCTCTCAAAATGTTTGGATAGCGGTTGAAAAAGAATTGGACAAAAAGAAACGCCGTTATTTCTTTGGATGGTGGTGGCTGCTGCCATTACTACTAACAGGCACCGGGTTGATATGGTATTTCAATAATGATACTAAAACAAATGAATTGTTGGTTGAGCAAAAAACTACTTCTCCAACCGCTATTAAAGCAAAGCAGGTTAATGCTGCAACTCAAACCTTGCCAATAAAAGAACAGCCCGTTTTTAACGATAGCGCATCCGGTACTTTAATAGCCGAAGCAAAAAAAGATATTGTCGCCGGCAGGAACCATCCCGTTAAAAAAACAAAAAAAATTATTAATCCCGGCAATACCAGTGAAATAACGGGTTATAGAAAACAGTTGTCTGAAAAACAACAACAAAAAATTACCGTAACTCCGGCAAATACAGCATCAGGTAATGATAACGGGCAGGATATAGCGGCCACGGAAAATGATGAAACTGTAAAAGGAGATTCGCTGGCAACTGTTACACAGGAGGAAGGTAGTAAGAAAATTGAAACAACTTCCGACAGTATTGTACCCACCATTGCCAAAAAAGAGAAGAAGAAAAAAATATCCGGCTGGAAAAAAGAATGGTCAGTTGCAGGCGGGCTTTCTTCTTTGACAAATTTTAATGCAGCAGAAAAAGCTGAGAATTTCTCTTACATTCCCAGCGGTGTTGGAAGTTCACCGGGTAACATTATACGGGAACGAAACGAATATGAATTTAGAAAGGGTATCTATGTTCATGCAGGGTTGAATATTGGCCGTTCCCTGTCTAAAAAACTAACCTGGTTTACCGGGCTGCACTATAACTATCAATCTATTCAAACCAGCAGGAAGGTATATATTGACTCCTTAGCCATGGTGGGTGGTTCAATTGCCTACACCAATGTCAGGTCCAATGGATACAGCGGCACACTAAATATTCACAGTATCGCTATTCCGCTGTTGCTAAAGTTTTCTTTCAATAAAAAATTTGATATCAATACAGGCCTGTACAACAGTTTTTCTTTTTCTTCCAACTGGAACAAATACTCCACCATACTTGGTAAACAGAAAAATTATTTGCCTGTCTTTCATGTTAATCCTTCTTACACCTTCAATAATGTCTCAATAGGTCCGTATCTCAATGTAGGATTAAGAGAATACCCAACTAAACAAAACCTGATCAGTTATGGATTGCTTTTAAAATATGCTCCCAAAAAATAATTGAACACAGGCAACGAATGTTTCTCCATTGTTGTTATCATAAAAAACTACTGATGAAAAATTTATTCAAACTAATTACAGGCGCCGCTTTCCTGCTGGCGTTTTCTGCGTGCACCAAAGATTTTAAGTATGAGCAGTATACTTTTTACCGGCCTGTTTATGAAACAAAAGCAAGCGTAAAAGCAAATATAAAAAGCAGTGCGGCAGTTGCTGTGGAAAACCCGGGAAAAATCTACGTAAAGGGCAATCATGTTTTTTTAAATGATGTTAATAAAGGCGTTCATATCATTGACTATAGCAATCCTTCAGCACCCGTTAATAAAGCATTTATAGCCATACCGGGATGCAGGGATATAGCAGTGAAGGATAATTTTTTGTATGCCGACTGCTATACTGACCTGGTTACAATTGATATTACCGATGCCAATAACGTTGTATTGAAAAATTACATTAACGGTGTTTTTCCAAACAGGTTTTATGATGCAGGCATAGGAATGGACACAGGTAAAGTGATACAAAGCTGGGTACGAGTGGATACTACTGTAAAAAAGGAAACAGGTATGCAGGAAGACTGGTGGAACAATGGCGGTATATTATTTAATAATCCCCTGGCTATGTCAATTGGAAGTACGTCCGGAAATGAAAACGGCGTGGGCGGCTCTATGGCAGCTTTTGCATTATCAGGCAACCGGTTATATACAGTAGATAATGCCAACCTGAAGGTATTTAACACAAACAACGCTGCAGCGCCGCAGTATGTTTGCAACGTGGCCTTAGGTAGCTGGAGAATAGAAACCATTTTCCCTTTCCAGGATAAATTATTTATTGGTTCTCAAAACGGGATGTTGATATATTCTGTAGCAAATGCTGATGCTCCGTCATTCCTTAGTTCCTTTCAACATGCAACGGTTTGTGATCCCGTAATAGCAGATGGAAACACTGCATACATAACATTAAGGAGTGGCGGTATTTGCCTAGGTGTCGAAAATCAAATGGATGTCCTGGATATTCAAAACATCAACCAACCGCAATTAATAAAAACATACCCAATGAATCATCCGGCCGGTTTAAGCAAGGATGGTAATGCATTGCTGGTATGCGATGGGGGTGCAGGTTTAAAATTACTGGACGCTTCCAACTCAAATGCTATTGCCCAAAAAGCTGTTATAAGCAGTATCGATCCCTTTGATGTAATTGCACTAAATGGCATCGCCATTGTTTCTGCAAGCGATGGCATTTATTTTGTTAGCTATGCCCTGCCCAATACATTGACGATAAAAGGAAAGATCAATGTTAACTAGGCAACACAAATTTGTATTGATCCTTTGTGCGTTTGTTTTTTCTGCGATTAAAATAAACGCACAGGATCATGCATCAAACAAGCTGTACGCCATAGTACAACAGGGTTTTGTATTCAACAATAGTGATGTAGGTGTACAGCCGGGCCTGGCTGCCGGGGGGCAATGGAAAGGTTTTGGATTGGGAATTGCTGCAGCAATTGATTTTTTGTCTGTGCGAAGTTTTCAAACATCCATTGATCTTCGTAAAACCGCGAATGCAGGCAAGTTCTGCCTGGTAGCATTTGTTAACCCCGGTCTTAATAATATAATTCCTACAAAAAAAGAAAAACAAGCTGCGTTGCGTTTTTACCAGGATCAGCAATTTAAAAACGGAACTTACCTCGAAGCAGGCGGCGGCATATTAATGGGTAAAAAGAAAAACCTGCTCGCAGCATTTTACTGGAGCAGGAAAACTTATAAAGAAACATATACCAATATTTTGTGGAATCCTGTTTTACAAAATATAGAAGCGGTGCCCGCCACTAATAAATATATCACCAACCGCCTCGGAATAAAACTAGCAATAATATTTTAAAATGTACAGCTTTGCTATCCCCGTAACACAAAACAGCCAACACCGCACAACGGCTATCATCTTTCATCTACTCAACATTGGCTATTGATCATTTACCCCTGTCTATTCCCCACTCACCTTACTCCATCTTCTCCGGTCTCATCATCGGGAACAACAATACATCCTGTATAGAAACCTGCCCGGTTAGCAACATGCATAAACGGTCGATACCAAAGCCAATGCCACTGGTTGGCGGCATGCCATATTCCAGGGCACGTAAAAAGTCGTGATCAATAAACATGGCTTCATCATCGCCACGCTCCATTAGTTTTACCTGCTCTTCAAAACGTTCCCTTTGCTCAATAGGGTCGTTTAGCTCGCTGTAGGCATTGGCAATTTCTTTCCCGTTTATTATCAGTTCAAAACGCTCTACCAGCCCGGGTTTGCTGCGATGCTTTTTGGTAAGTGGACTCATCTCCACCGGGTAATCTGTAATAAAGGTGGGTTGTATATAATGCCCTTCGCATTTACTGCCAAATATCTCATCAATCAGTTTTCCCTTGCCCCATTTTATATCTGGGTGTATGCCTAACTGTTTGCAAACATCTCTTATGCCATCTTCATCCATGCTGCTGATATCAAAACCGGTATGCTCTTTAATCGCGTCATACATGGTGATGCGTTTGTAGGGCGCCTTAAAACTAATTTCTTTTCCTTCCATATCTACCGTTACAATTCCATTGGTTGCCATCGCTGTTTTTTCCAGCAGTTGCTCGGTGGTATCCATCATCCACTCATAATCTTTGTAAGCGGTATAAAATTCCAACACGGTAAATTCAGGATTGTGTGTGCGGTCCATACCTTCATTACGAAAATTGCGGCTGAACTCGTACACCCACTCAAAGCCACCCACAATCAGTCTTTTTAAATACAGTTCATTGGCAATACGCATATACATGGGCACATCCAGCGCATTGTGGTGCGTAGAAAAAGGCCTTGCAGCTGCCCCACCGGGGATACTTTGTAAAACCGGGGTATCAACTTCCAGTGCGCCACGCTCATTTAAAAATTCACGGATGGCATTGATCATTTTTGTGCGCTTAATAAAAGTTTCCTTAACGCCGGGATTTACAATAAGGTCTGCATATCGCTGGCGATAACGAAATTCCGGATCCGTTACTTCGTCAAAAGTTTCCCCGTCTTTTTCCCTCACCACCGGCAATGGTTTTAATGCTTTTGTTAGCAAAGTAAATTCACTTACATGAATAGAAGTTTCACCGGTTTTAGTGGTGAACACATATCCTTTTACGCCAATGATATCACCCAGGTCCAATAATTTTTTCCATACATTTTGAAACAGCGTTTTGTCTTCGCCCGGGCAAATATCATCCTGCTTTATATAACATTGAATTTTCCCATTTGCATCCTGCAATACAAAAAAGTTGGCCTTACCCATGTCCCTCACACTCATCAGCCGTCCGGCAAGGCATACATCGGCAAAATTAGCCTTATTTTCCTCGCCCTTGTAATTTTCCTTTATGTATACAGAAGTGCTGTTCACAGGATATAAAGCAGCGGGGTAAGCATCTATGCCTAATTTATTTAATTCCTCCAGTTTTTCCCTGCGGATGATCTCTTGTTCTGATAAATGTTGCGTACTCATAATTTTTAATTGGCAGCAAATATAATGATTAACCGCTAAGGCGCTAAGGCGCAAAAATTATGGAATAACTATTGCCCTATTTAACCGGCTGGTGAATGCTATATACTGCAACTTTGCGGCTTAGCTGATTAAATACAAGGCCTGGCAGCCGGCCTTGACCAGAATGTTACCTTTGTTCATATTTATCGTCTAACTTGTCACAACCAAATAAAAACACCATCATGCGTAAAATTTTCATTATCCTATTTGCAGTAGTATCGCTGGGGCTCTCTTCCTGCGATGTAATCAGTCAGTTACCAACAACCCCGGGCGGCATTGGTGGCCTTAGCCAGTCAGAAGCAGCCCAGGGCATTAAAGCTGCACTCGACCAGGGCATTGGCAAATCAGTTTTACAACTCAACACTGTAGATGGATTTTTTAAAGATGCTTTTTACAAAGTATTGCTTCCGCCCGATGCCAAAAAAATAGAAAACACTTTAAGAACACTTGGTTTTAATAGTTTGGTTGATAAAGCCATCCTGCAAATTAACCGTGGGGCGGAGGATGCAGTGGGTTTTGCCAAACCCATTTTTTTTGATGCCATTAAAAGCATGACTTTGCAGGATGCTATTGGCCTGGTAAAAAATGGAGATACAAGTGCCACGCATTTTTTCAGGACGAAAACCACCAGTAAACTACTGGCAGCATTTCAGCCGGTTATAAAATCATCGTTGGATAAAGTGGATGCTACCAAATACTATGGTGACCTGGTAACCAAATACAATAACCTGCCCACTACTTTTAAAAAGGTAAATCCTGATCTTGCAAATTATGTTACCGACAGGGCCACGGTTGCTTTGTTTGACCTGATAGCAAAAGAAGAACTAAACATCCGGAACAACTTTGCAGCAAGAAGCAGCGATATTTTGAAAAGGGTATTTGGAACAAAATGGTGATCATTTAAAAAAGGCGGAAGCAGCTTTTACACCATTGTTATATAACATGCGTTTTTCCGAGGCCTTCATCCGCCTGGGTTTGGAAAAAATATTTCCATAACTCACATAAATAGTGCGGCCCGTTTCATTCTCTAATTTTGGATATTTTCTTGCCAGTGTTTCAATCAGCAGGTTGGAAAAGGCAAGAAAATATTCATTAAGATTTTGCGGATCGTAAGGGGGAATAGCAATAGAATTATTTTGAAGAGAGTCTATCTGCTCCGGTCTTTCCAGTTTAATGCCCAATGTTTGGGGGTTGAGTTTGGCATCAAAACACAAGAGCGGATTTCTCATATTTTCGCAACTGTCGAACATACTGATGGGATAATTACAAAGCATACCTCCATCTACATAAAAATTTACTATAGCCAGGCTGTCTTTTTTTGTGATCCGCTTTAAGTCGTTGTTCAAAGCTACCGGTTCAAAATAAAATGGCACACCACCACTGATTCTTACGGCTAATGCAACGGGCATTTGCGGGCTGTGTTCGTAAGAGAATATTTCCAACTGCTGTTTGCTGAGATTGGTGCCGGTTACATAAAGATCTTTATACCTTGCATTGTTTAAATGAAGCCCGTGCAGCTCCGAAAAAGTTAACTCTTCCTTACCTGTTTTTGTAAACACGAGTTGTTTAAGCCATTTCTCAAACTGGCTTCCTTTGTATATACCATAGTTATTTTTAACCCTGTTGTATTTCCCCAGGGCACCCCAATTGCCATCGTTGAATTTTTCAATGGCGAGGTCTGTCAATATGCTGTCCATCTCTGCGGCGGTATAACCAATACTTATCATGAGCCCGGCAATAGCACCGGCTGAAGAGCCGGCCACCTTTTCAATATTTTGCAAAATACCTTTTTGCTCCAATACCTTTACCACGCCGGCATAGGCTATGCCTCTTACACCACCTCCTTCTAAAGCAATGTTTTTATAAACAGTTTGCTGCGCAGTACAAAACAGGGGAATAAACGAACAGAGGAACAGAATTTTTTTCATTCCTTAAATTTAATCCACAAAGCATGAAATTCCACTGTTACAGGAAATATAAATCTGAATTTATTATAGAAATAATATAATAAAGGTGAATATGATACCTGCAAGGGTAAAATAAAGGCCTTTTTTAAAGATGGTGGTTTTGGGCATAAACATCCAAAAGGAGGATAGTACAAAGAAAAGCAGTGAAACTCCAAAAAAAATATTTAAGAAAAACAGCGGGCTTTTAGAGTTGGCCTTATGTAGTTTGTTCAATTTTTCAATAATAAACGGCATTGATTTTACTGTATATGTTACCTGGCCTGTTGCCTTGTTATACATGCCTTGTTTAAATTTAAGCGTATCGCCGGAAATGGATTCGGCTTTCAGTTCTTTTATTTTAATTTCCTTTCCAACTGCTTCTGCGGTAAGATTTGGCGCCAGTTTTTTCTCCACTGTTTTTTCCCGCTTTAAAAAGTCGGTATCCCTGAAGATCAGTATAATGCCGCTAATGGAATATACCGCCATGATACCCGCTAAAAAAAATCCGAGGTAACGGTGCCAAATCCTCATTCTGTTATTTATTGTTGCCTTACCCGCCATAAAAATCTGTTAAGGCGGCAAATAGAAGGAATTTATTACAAGAAACAACACTGTAAAAGGAAATCCTGCTTATATAATCGGGAAAAATCAGGAAAAATCAGGAAAAATCAGTTTCATCTGCCAGCAACACCTGCCAGGCATCATGAATATTTCCATCATTCAGTAATGAAGCGGCATAAGTATGTAATTCCCGGTCCATATCTTCTGGATTAATGGAATAATACTGTATAATATTTTTTAATTTATCATCACTGAAAGAAGGTTCAATAACGGGCATTTCATTCACATTGGCCAATTGACCAAGGTGGTTGCCGGTTAATATTTTACTGTAACGGATACCGTGGGGCAAAGCATCGATACCTATACCAAGTTGTGTGTTAGGTTTGGCAACTTTAAATAGGTTGCTTTCATCTACTTTGCAATACCAGTCGCCGCCCAGCCTTGCTACATGATGCAGTTTTGTTTGATCTATTTTTTTATCTGCGTCTAAAATATCGTCATCAATATGCATACACAGTACTTCGCAAATTACCAGGTTACCCGCCCCGCCGCCAGCGCCCAATGGTTTAATTTCTAAAACTTTGCACTCCAGTTTTATTTTACTTTCTTTCACCATTGGCGGCGAAATTAATGTTGCCTTTTCTTCTGTAAACCCGGCTTTTAAAAATTCATTGCTGCCTTTGGGAAACTCGCAACTGGCCAGCGAAGTTTGTTGCACCATATCAAAATCTACTATATTGATCACTACTTCTTTCACTTCTTCCACGTTTTGTAAACTATGCTTGGTGGTGTTGTCTCTCACCCGGCGTGCCGGTGAAAATATGACCACGGGCGGATTGCTGCTAAACAAATTAAAAAAACTAAAGGGAGACAGGTTTACCTTTCCTTCCTTATCTATTGTTGATGCAAAACAAATAGGCCGTGGGGCGATAGCATGTTGTAAATAATTCTGGGTGTCGGCCGGGGGTAAATCTTTTAGATGTAATAGCATATTTATCGCAGAGAAAATGAGAAAATGAGTTTCGCAGAGGGTTTAAAAATTGTTTACAATCCTTTTAAATCCATCTTTTAAATATTGTACGTTAAAGTTAATAAGGTATCCCAATTTTTTTTGATGATAAAGCTTTAAATAAGTAAGTATTTGAAAGGTAAAAATCGGATGCAATGTTTCAACAGCCTTTGTTTCGATAATAATCTCCTGTTCTATGAGCAAGTCAATTTCATACGCTTTACCAAGAGGCATTTCTCTATAGATTAGTTCAACAGGAACTCTCGATCTTACATCTAAGCCCCTCAGTCCCAGCTCTCTTTTTAACGCAAGCTGATAGGCGGATTCTAATAATCCAGGTCCTAATTCTTTATGTACAGCGATAGATGAATCAAGAATAATTGCTCCAATATTATTTAGTTCTGTTGCGTTCATAACTCTGCGTATCCTATTATCTCATGCTCTCTGCGCTTAATTACTTTTTCAAATCCAGGATACTAAAGTTACTATCCTCCCTAACCATTGTATTGTGTAAAATACCCAATCCATCAATTTCCATTTCCACAACATCTCCTGCCTGTAACCATTGTTCCTGGTAATTTGGATCATCTAGTTTGCCGGTGCCATTTAATTCCAGAAAGCAACCTGTACCCACTGTTCCACTGCCGATAACATCACCCGGATACAGATTAACGCCGTAACTACAACGTTCAATAATTTCTGCAAAGGTCCAGTCCATTTGAGATACGTTACCGCGGCTCACTTCTATACCATTCACTTTGCAGCTCATAGCAAGGTTCCAGGCCCTGCCGGTGTGATTTTCTTTGCAGGGAACTTCCTGGGCTTCCAGTTCATCCAGTGTTACCAGTACCGGGCCGATGCAGGTGGCAAAATCCTTTCCTTTAGCCGGACCAAGGTTTAGCAACATTTCTTCCATTTGCAATCTTCTTGCGCTCATATCGTTCATGATCATCAGGCCGGCGATATATTCATCCGCTTCGGCAGCCTTAATATTCCTGCCGGGTTTACTGATCACAATAGCAGCTTCCAGCTCAAAATCCAGTTTTTCAAAATGATCCGGCATACAATACACATTACCCGGTCCCTGTATGCTATTGTGATTGGTAAAATAAAATATGGGGTATTGATCAAATTCAGGGATCATATCTACTTTCCGGTTTCGCCTGGCCGACGCCACATGCTGGCGAAAAGCGTAACCATCCCGGCAACTGGTAGGGTGAGGAACGGGTGCCAGTAATTCGGCTTCATTAACAGGGAAAGCCATCACATTGCGAACCATGCCGTCTTTTATCCGTTGTTCGCAGGCTTTTGCCAGTGGCAGCATATCATCCCAGTAGTTTAAAAACATGGCCATACTTACGGGCAGGTCAGGATGGAGCATATCTGTATCGTATAACATTCCGTTAACCAGTAATGCCAGCTGATCATGATCATTTTTTAAATATGTAACGAGTTTCATGCTGATTTTTTAGCAGTAAAAATAGGCAATAAACCGGAGGCTACTTTTAAGTACCCCTGAAAATCAATTAACAAAGGTTTGAAAAGGTATAGTTGGAGCAGTTTTCTATATTTTTTATATTTGTAAAATATTTTACAGCTTATGGAATTTGAGAAGATACATAATAAGGGGCAGGCGCAGTTATTCCGCAATCAATATTTGGAGTTTTTAACCAAAACGCATCCATTGGTAATTTGGGGAATGTACACCCCTATACTCATTTTTTTGCCGTACTACAGCATTACTACATTAGGGGTGCCGGCATTAAAGGTTTTGATGGTTTACCTGGCAGGAATTTTTTTCTGGACATTTACTGAATACATATTACATCGTTTTTTGTTTCATTATCACCCCGATTCAAAAATAGGCAAACGCATCAATTACGTATTACATGGCAACCACCACGAGTATCCCAGGGATAAAGAGCGGTTGTTTATGCCGGCCGTGCCAAGTCTCATTATCGCTTCTATATTTTTCCTTATTTTTTACCTGCTGTTGGGCAAATATGCTTTTCCTTTTTTTCCGGGTTTTATGATCGGTTATCTCATTTATGGCAGTATGCATTATGCTATTCATGCATGGAATCCGCCGTTTAAATGGATGAAAGGATTGTGGCGAAATCATCACCTGCATCATTATAAAGAGAATGATATGGGTTTTGGTGTAAGCTCCACTTTATGGGATCATGTATTTGGAACGATGTTCGATCTTAAAAAAGAAAAAGAAGATAAAGAAAAAGTGAAGGAATTGATGTTTAAATAGATCTTATTATACGAAAGCCGGCGAATTGTTCGCCGGCTTTTTATTTAAAAGAAGTTGGAAAAACTTTTAAGCAAAGCTATATTTTCTTTACCATTTTTCTTCTTCCGGGATATCTGCGGCTGTTTTGAAAAGTTCCCTTGTTTTAATTTTTTGTTCCTGCCGCTCAATAATAAGGGAGGCAATAATACCTGCGGCATCTTTGCTGGCATGTTGCTGCAAAAGGTCTTTCAATTTTTTTTCATTGATATCAAGCCTGTATAACAACGTGATGAGTTCATCAAAATGATTAATAATAAGCTGGTTTATATAAGCAGATAATTCCGGGAAGAGGCTATTGCTTTTCAGGGTATTGATATTTGTTTCAGATAAAACAATATCCATGATATTATTTCCGGCTTGCTGCATGATTTACTATTTATTTTCCGATGTTAAGTTAGTCATCAAGACACTTTACGGGGCGTCAGAATTTTTCGAGCACTCCCAGGCCAAACAAGGCAAAGTCATATTTACAGGGATCTTTCGGATCAAAGCTTCGCAACACCTGTGTCAGTTCTTTTGCAGCCAGCCAATCTGCCTGTGGCCGGTTCAGCAATTTAAAACCGGCAGCCACTCTTGCCACATGAAGGTCAAGCGGAATAACCAGTTGGGCAGGCGAAATGGTATTCCATATTCCAAAATCAACTCCCTTTTTATCTTTTCGCACCATCCATCTTAAAAACATATTGATGCGCTTGCAGGCTGATTTTTTTGCAGGACAGGCAATATGCTTTAACGTTCTTCCAGGCACATGGGGTAAAGAGAAAAAGTATTTATAAAAACCATTCAGCGCATTTTCCATGTCTTCATCTACACCTGTCATCCATTGGGAAAATGCTGTTTGTAAAGAAGTATGGTTGCTATAATGTTCTTTAAAGAAGGACACAAAATACAACAGGTCTGTTGCATTGAAAGTACGGTGTTTAAAAGATAATAATTTTTTAAGATCATTATCAGAATGGTTTAGGCAAAAATCGTGCGGCGCATGGTCCATGATCGCCATCAACTCTTTACTTTTACTGATAATGGTAGTGCGGTTGCCCCAGGCAAAAATGGCAGCAAAAAAGCCTGCGATCTCAATGTCGGGCGGTTTAGAAAATAAATGCGGGATGGAAACGGGATCTGCTGTTATGAAAAAAGGCCGGTTGTAGGCCGCCACTTTTTCATTTAAAAAAATTATTAGTTTTTCATCCGTCATTCCAGCATTTTATTAAGGATAGCCAAACCCAGTTTATCGGCAACGCCGTTGCTGTTAAATTTATTGATTGCAATGATAATATATTGTCCTGTTCCTTTTATAAAAGCACCGAAAGTGGAGAAGCCATAAGTGCCTCCATTGTGCCAGTATATTACCGCCCTGTCTTTTTTGTTGGATATATGCCAGCCTCTTCCTACACCCGTAGCAGGTGATAGTTGCAAGGTAGTTTGCGTAAGAGAATCAATTATAGCTTTGGATGAAGCGTTAACCGGGTTGCTCATGCAAGCCAGGTAGCGAAGCATTTCTTTACCGGTACATTTTAATGCACCGGCAGGAGCTAACACATTCATATTCCAATAGGCTGACTTTATAGTATCTGCAAAATAGCCCTGGCTCCTGTTAACAGACTTTTCCAGTGTATTGTTTTTATCAACCATATTGAAAGGGAGAAATATATATTGGTCAAGCAGGGCGGCATATGTTTTACCGGAAATACGCTCTGCTAATACACCTGCCAAGCCAGCCGCCAGGTTAGAATAGGCATAACTGCCCGGGTCTTTAGGCTGTGCCGTGGAAAGGTATTCGAACAATTTTTTTGAATCATAGGTTTGATACGGTTGCATGTCACCGGCACTCAATTCCATATTGTCGGGCAGGCGCGGCAAACCAGCAGTATGATTGATCAAATTAATGAACCGGATACGGTCCAGGTGTTTATTAGCCTGCACTTCCTTTGGTAAATAAGAAATGATCTTTGTGCTGTCATAAATTTTATGATCCCTCAATACACATAATAAAGTGTAGGCCGTAAATGTTTTAGTGATGCTGCCTATTTCAAAAAAAGTATTCACATCAAATGGCACTTTCTCTTCCGGCCGGGCATAGCCTGCTGTATAATAATTATTTTTCCCTTTATTGCCATAGCCCACAAAAATTCCCGGTAACCTGTTGGAAGAAAAAACACTATCTGTTTTAGCTTTTATAAATTCATCCAATGGCACAGCATTTTGCCCACAGGAATAAAGCGGGCCTGGCAACCCTGCCAGCAAAAGCATCCAATATTTTCTAAACATATATTTCATATCAGCCTATTGCCTGTTTAAGGTCTTCTATCAGGTCATCTGCATCTTCAATGCCTACACTTAACCTGATCAATCCATCACCAAGGCCATTTTTAATTCTCTCTTCCCTGGGGATACTGGCATGTGTCATGCTTGCCGGGTGATTAATTAGTGACTCTACGCCACCCAGGCTTTCTGCCAGGGAAAATAATTTTGTTGAAGAAAGCACTTTGGTTGCAGCAGCCAGGTTATCTTCCTTTAGGGTAAAACTCATCATGCCGCCAAAATCACGCATTTGTTTTTTAGCAATGTCAAAATTGTGGTGATCTTCAAAACCACACCAATACACCCTGGCCACTTTGGGATGCGTACGCAGGTAATGGGCTACCAGTTTTCCATTTTCGCAATGTTGTTTCATCCGTACGTGCAGTGTTTTTATTCCACGAATTACCAGGAAGCAATCCATAGGGCCTGGCACGGCCCCACAACTCTTTTGTATAAAATATAATTGTTCTCTTAATGCGGCATCATTCATTATCAAAGCGCCCTGGATCACATCGCTATGACCGCCTAAATATTTTGTAGAAGAGTGCATCACTATGTCAGCACCAAGGTCGAGGGGATTCTGTAAGTAGGGTGAGGCAAAGGTATTGTCAACACAAAGCCAGGCCCCGGCTGGTTTAGAAATTGCTGCAACTGCTGCTATATCTGTAATATTCATCAGCGGATTGGTTGGAGTTTCAATCCAGATAAGTTTTGTTTTTGCCGTAACGGCAGCTTTGATGTTTTGACTATCAGTAGTATCAACATAGATAAATTTGATACCATATTTTTCAAATATTTTAGTAAACAACCGGTAAGTACCGCCATACATATCGTTGGCTGCAATTACTTCGTCACCCGGGTTTAATAATTTTATTACCGCGTCTGTTGCCGCAACACCGCTGCTAAAAGCCAGTCCAAATTTTCCGTTTTCAATTATTGCCAATGCTTCTTCCAATGCTTTACGGGTAGGATTTTGACTGCGGGCATATTCAAAACCTTTGTTTACACCGGGAGCTGCCTGTACATAAGTAGATGTTTGATATATGGGGGTCATAATAGCGCCGGTAGAAGGATCAGGTTCGGCACCTGCGTGAATAATACGGGTAGCTATTTTTTTATTGTTAAGATTTTCAATATTCATATTTATAAATTAATTTAAACTTTAGTGTAATGCTAATGGAGGCACAGGGTTTTTGACAAAGTTCAATTAAAATGAACTGTAAATACGCTAAAAATTGACAATTTTTTGTGCTGCAAAAATACTTATAAATAAAGGACTAAAGATAATTACCCCAGTAATTGGGCAGTGCAGAGATAGCGCCATTCGTAGTTATTGCGTTCATGTGCATGTTTTGGATCTGCTTTTCTTTGTAAAACCTGTGGTTTAAGGAGGTCATGCTTTACCAGTTTCTTTTTTGCCTCGTGCATGTAATCGATCAATACAGGATGTTCCATCCATTGTTTTTGCGGGGGTTCATATCCTACTTTATCGGTTCGCCAAACCAGGTCCCCCGGCAACATATTTTCCATCGATTTGCGAAGGATCCATTTGGTATAACCATCTCTTATTTTAAAACCGGTGGGACAGTTAAAAATGAACTGCACGAGTGCCGCATTTAAAAATGGAAGACGCACTTCTACTCCATGTGCCATGCTGCTTCTATCGGCATATCGAAGCATTTCTTCCAGGCCAAACTCCATGGTGTTGAAATATAGCATATCATTCAGCTTATTAACAATAGGTTTGTGAATGCCATCCCACTCACGCCCTTTTAAATGCTGTAGTAATTTTTTGCTTACATCTGTATTTGCCCGGATATAGGAGTGTTCTCTTTTTTCTAAAGTAATAGCAGTTTGTGCAGGTAAAAAGGCAGCCAGTATATTTTTTATGCCCCATTGCACAGAAATATTATGCTCACTAAATTGCCTTCTGGCATTTTTTACCTGTAAAAATTTATGCCTTGTAACCAATTCCTGCAGGTACCAATGTAGATATTTGTGATAGCCTGCAAGGGTTTCATCGGCACCCTGCCCATCCAGCAACACTTTTGTTTTATTTTGCGCTGCAAGCTCCATCACTTTATATTGAGCATAAATACTGGAAGAAGGAAAAGGCTCTTCCTGGTGATAACATAATTTTTCAAAATCATTTACCAGGCCATCTGCCGTAGGCGTTACCGAAAAGTTTTTGAGGGCAAACTGTTCCGCTACTTTTTGAATATGACTTTCTTCATTTTTTTCAAAACCGGGGAAAATAGCAGAGAAGGTTTTAAAATTAGCTGCCGTTTTTTCCTGCCCCAGCAATTTTGAAACAAGGGCTACAATGCTACTGCTATCCAGGCCTCCACTCAGGCTGCTGCCTACCTGTACATCGCTGCGTAATCTTTTATTAATAGAATCAGTAAGCAGTTCGGTGAATATGCCTGTATAATTTTTGCCTGCCACCAAAGGCTGGTTCTGCCTGTCTAAATTCCAATATTTGGTCAATGCAAATTTCCCTTTTTTCATATCCAGTAAAAGAGAGTGGGCCGGGAGCAAGGAAGATATATGTTGAAAAAAAGTTTGTGATTTATCTGCCGGGTTTTGAACGGTGCCGAGGGTGAGGTAATTCAGTATCATTTTATCATCTACCTGCCGCGGTACTCCTGCTGCCCAAAGTGATTTCATTTCACTGCCAAAAACAAAAAGACCCTTTTCACTGTAATAATAAAACGGTTTTTCTCCAAAACGATCCCTGGCTGCAAAAAGCTGCTGCTTCTTTTCGTCCCAAATGGCAAAGGCAAACATTCCATCAAAATAATGAAGACATTTTTCACCATAAAAGTCGTAGGCCGCCAGGATAACTTCGGTATCACTGTTATTCAAAAACTGGTAACCAATATTTTTAAGGTCCTTTTTTAGTTCTATATAATTATAAATTTCACCATTGTATACAATACTGTACCGCCCCATATAATGCATTGGCTGTGCTGCAGCACTGCTTAGATCGATGATAGATAAACGGGTGTGAGCAAGTCCAACGGTATTGGAAAGATTGGACCATATATTTTTACCATCGGGACCGCGATGTGCAAGTGCAGTGCACATTTTTTCAAGTAATACCGGCCTGATAAATTTTTGATCCCTTGTAATAATTCCTGCAATTCCGCACATGTGGTAAAGTTAACTATTGTTACACACTTATATTATGCTAAACAAACAAAGGATAGAAAATACTATTTCGAAAATGTTACAGGCATCAAAACCTTAACACTGTCCCACGCTATTAGTAAGTCGGCACCATCGGGGCTATCCTGGAAAAGTATAGTGAAGTCTTCCAACGAAGTAGCAGATCTTTGAACGGGCAGCTCTGTTTTAAACACATCTTTTGTGGGATCTATCTGCAAACCCCAGCTGTTGAGATTGCTGTTAAAAATAACCTCCCATTTATCCAGGTGTGGTATGCAGTAAAGAACGTACCGGCCTGCATCTATATTTTTTCCACGAATCATTACGGGTTGAAAAAATTCAATTTCGGTCGCTTCATTGGCGCCAAGTCTCCAGGGTTTTCCATATTGGCAAAGGCTTTTAGGATCGTCGCTGAAAATAACCCTGCCTTTTTTATGAGGCCTGCTGTAAATAACCCTTGCAACCGGCGCTTTACTGGTAAGTTCTTTCATTTTATTTTGCGGATACTCAGCCGGGCAGTAGCTTATATCCATTGGCGACTGATCAATGTTTTGATGTTGATTACCGGGGAGGGCTTTGAGTGTATCTTTTACCGATACAGACTGTGCATCGCTGCTGTTGGTTTTACAGGAAGGTAAGTATAGTACACCGACAAACATTACCAGCAGTATAAAAGGGTAATTTTTTATATATGGCATAAAATTTTATTGCAGGTAAATAGGAAGGGAAACTTTTACAGTATCCCAGCCTATATTTAGGCTGAAGCCCCTGTTTGTTTTTTCAAAAAGAATAGAAAATGATTCTGTAACTGCTGGTTGCTTTTCAGTAGCAACATCTACCCTCGCCAGGTCTTTTTTTGCGTCGTAAATAAATGCACCCCAGCAATCGGTATCCTTATTTAAGATAAGTGTCCATTTTTCTGCAGTGGGAATGCAAAATAAAGTATAGCGTCCTTTCTTTACTTTAACGTCTCCAAATTTTACATTCTGGAAAAATTCTATCTCGGTAGCTTCATTGGCACCCAGCCGCCATACTTTATTGTATTCAATTAATTCTCCAAAAACCACCCGATTGTTTTTTTGTGGCCGGCTGTAATATACTCTGGCCAATAGCGGCTCTGTTGTTTTACCCTGTATTTTTAACAAAGGGTAATTATTGGGGTAATAGCTTACATCCAGCGGAGATTTGTCGGTTTCAGGGAATTTTAACTGTGCATTGCTTTCAAATCTTATTATCAATAAAGCCAGTAGAAAAAATGTATACTTCATGCAGGTATTTTTTTCAAAGATAAAAGAATCAATGTTTCAACAATTGAGCCATGGTATAAGCGGCAAAGGATTTAACAGAATGAAAAAAGATATTGTATTGCTCCCGGAACAGTTCCTTGTTTTGAAGAAAGAGTTCAAAAGCGGTGTCTGATTCAGGGATATAAGCAGCCCTGCGGGCCAGCCCCTGGAAACTTTTTTGAATACCCGAATCATATTGATAGTTATACAGCCAGTTTTGCGACTGCATATAGGGAAACATTGCAGCGAAAGGGGCAGGAAACCATTGCTCCCTCTCTTTTAACCGGCTGTAGGTTTGAATAGTAAATTCCAGCAGGTGCCGGGGTGAGGCAAATTGAGCCGGGTCATTTGCCAAAAAATGATCATATACCACATCTGCAAAAGCACCGCCATACAAACGGTAATGTGGCTTAAATACAGCTGCCATTTTTTTTGTGGCAGCATGTTCATCTGTAAACTGGTCAATTGCCCTGTGTAATTTTATCCCGGCCAATATATCTTCCGGGTAATCAAATTGCTTTTTCCCTTTAATAAAATCGCTGGTCATATTACCTGCCAGCACGTCTTTATGTTCAAAAGAGAGGTATGCATGAGCTAAGTAATTCATATTTTAAAGATAGTTTCAAAAAAGGGTTTTGCCATTGCTGTTTTTTAACAGAAAAATCGCAGTATTTATATTTTTATTAAGAAAACCTTTATAATGCTTGCCCCTATTGAGTTTTAAGTTTATTTACATTGTAAAAAAACGCCATTATTTGAAGGCGCATTTAAAACAATAAAAAATTTACTCCTTATAACCACTATGTACTTGCCAATTGATTTACGCCGCCTTACTTTTGTTATGCCATGATTGCAGGAGGTAAAGTACCTGCAACAATTATTAAAAATAAAAAGTATAGACATGAAAAAGTTAACCGCAGCTATTGCTGCATTAGCACTGTATTACAGTGCCTCGGCCTTTGGCCCAAATCCTGACAATGAAACTACATTTTTCAACAGCTCCGGAGCTAAAGCCGTTAAGGTTGAAAAAGTAGGCGAAGTGATCTCCTCCGCATTTAATGAAAAATTTGCAACAGCTACCGAAGTGAGCTGGAAAGAAAACCAGGGCCTTTATTTTGGCTATTTTAAAATGGGGGAACAAAATCTTATAGCTGCGTACACCACCGGGGGTGAATTGTTTGCAACCTCACGACAATTGGATGTAAAAGAACTGCCGCAGGCTGTATCAGAAAAGCTGAGCCGAAATTACAGCGACTGCAGTATTGCACCCAATGTAACAGAGATCGACATGGAAGGGGAAACTGCCTATTATGTTACGGTAGAAAGCAAGAACAGTTCAAGGTTACTAAAATTTCTTCCGGGTGGTTCGGTAGAACTGGTTAAAAAAATAAAAAAGAAAGAGCTGAAAGGCAGTGTGAGTTAAAATTTGAGAGCGGCTGTTTTTTGAACAGCCGCTTTTTATTTACCTTCTTTTCTAACTATCCTGTAATGTTATCCCGCTACTGATGTGTAAAATCTCCGCTTCCAAAACTTGACATGACAGCTCATTTCATTGCAAAACATCGGTTGCCCTCCCTTTCATTTTTAAATCCTGCTTATTTTCCCGTTTGCATGAATGGTTTTGTGAAGCATTTCGCTGAAGGGGTTGCCTCCCAATAAGCCTGCCTGCGATATCCATTGGCGAAGGAGATATCCTATAAATTCAATACCCGGGTAGATAAAAAAAATTACTTTTGCCATCTAAATTTATAACATGAGCAAAGGACCCGTTTCTAATTTTATAGAACATCATTACCGCCATTTTAATGCAGCTGCATTAATGGATGCGGCCAAAGGATATGTAACACACCTGGATGAAGGTGGTAAAATGATGGTTACCCTTGCGGGAGCAATGAGTACTGCCGAGCTTGGCCTTAGCCTTGCAGAAATGATTCGCCAGGATAAAATTGCCATCATTAGTTGTACGGGCGCCAACCTGGAAGAAGATGTAATGAACCTGGTGGCTCATAGCAAATATAAAAGAGTTCCCAACTACCGCGATCTTACACCACAGGATGAGTGGGATCTTTTAGAAAACCATTACAATCGTGTTACAGATACCTGCATCCCGGAGGAAGAAGCATTTCGTCGCCTGCAAAAACATTTGGTTAAACAATGGAACGATGCTGCAGCAAAAGGCGAACGTTATTTTCCGCATGAGTTTTTATACAAAACAGTATTGAGTGGGGAGCTGGAACAATATTATGAAATTGATCCAAAGAACAGCTGGATAGTGGCTGCGGCTCAAAAAAATATCCCGATCGTGTGCCCGGGGTGGGAAGACAGCACTACTGGAAATATATTTGCGAGTTATGTTATTAAAGGCGAACTGAAAGCTGACCTGGTAAAAAGTGGGATTGAATATATGGTATGGCTGGCAGACTGGTATCGCAATAATTCCGGCGGAAAAGGGGTAGGTTTTTTCCAGATCGGTGGTGGTATTGCAGGCGATTTTCCTATTTGCGTGGTTCCAATGATGTACCAGGACCTGGAATGGCATGATGTTCCTTTTTGGAGTTATTTCTGCCAGATAAGTGATTCAACCACTTCATTTGGATCCTATAGCGGTGCGGTACCAAATGAAAAAATTACCTGGGGTAAACTAGATATTCACACACCTAAATTTATTGTGGAAAGTGATGCTACGATTGTGGCGCCGCTGATATTTGCGTGGGTGTTAGGCTGGTAAATAGCCACCTCTAACTCCCCCGGGGGAGGATCATTATGGAGTAGATTGTTTCGAAGATATAAGCGAAGATCGATTAGGTCTTCGTTTTTTATTTGCATCAATCCTCGCTTCGATAAAGTCCCCCCGGGTGATTTAGGGGCTTTTACAGGATTAGGGGGCCAGAGCATAACCTTAATTTAATATTGCTTCCCTTTATTTTTTGTCAGCTTTGTTGCCATGGCATTTTCTCCTATCCCAACAGCAAAATCTTTTGGTTCTGATTTTTTATGGGGTGTGGTTACTGCGGCGGCACAAAACGAAGGAGCTGTTTACACCGATGGAAGAACCCCTTCGGTTTGGGATACATTTGCCAAGCGAACCGGGAAAATAAAAGGGTCTGCCAAACCAACGCATGCCTGCGATTTTTATCATCGTTATAAAGAAGACCTGTTAATGGTGAAGGCACTGGGCTTTAAAGTTTTCCGGTTCTCTTTATCATGGAGCCGCATCCTGCCCGACGGTACCGGGAGAATAAATAAGGAAGGCATCCGTTTTTATAACGAAGTAATTGATGAATGTTTAAAACTGGATCTTATTCCTTTTGTAACGCTTTACCACTGGGACCTGCCGCAGTCGCTGGAGAAAGAAGGCGGCTGGACAAGTTACAAGATCCTGAACTGGTTCACAAGATTCACCACCGTTTGCGCAGAAGCCTTTGGCGACAGAGTAAAAAACTGGATCATTTTAAATGAACCCATGGCATTTACCAGCCTGGGTTATATGCTGGGCAAACATGCACCCGGGAAAATGGGAATGAAAAATTTTTTGCCGGCTGTGCATCATGCTGTGCTGGCCCAGGCAGATGGAGGCCGGATCATTCGTTCGCTGGTAAAAGGAGCCAATATCGGCACCAGTTTTTCGTGCTCTGAAATAAATCCTTATACAGATAAAACAGAAGATGTAAAAGCAGCACATCGCATGGATATTTTAATGAACCGGCTTTTTATAGAACCGTCATTAGGCAAAGGTTATCCCAGGGATGATTTTAAATTTTTGGAGCAACTGGAAATAACCAATAAAGCCTGGAAATATACAGAACGTATGCGGTTTGATTTTGATTTTATTGGTTTGCAGAATTATTTTCCGCTGACAATAAAACACAACTCCATTGTTCCGGTAATACAGGCCAGTGAAATAAAAGCGGCAACCCGTAAAGTTCCTCACACTGCCATGGGTTGGGAAGTAAATGGCGAAAGTTTTTACCGGATCATTCGCAGGTTTTGGAAATATGGTTCTGTAAAACAAATAATTGTTACAGAAAACGGCGCAGCTTATAAAGATGAATTAAAAAGTTCACGTGTGCATGATGTACAACGCATAGAATATTTTAAGGAACATTTGGTTGCCTTATATAAAGCCAAACATAAGGGCATTAATATCGGTGGCTATTTCGCCTGGACCCTTATGGATAATTTTGAATGGGCAGAGGGATACAAGGCCCGGTTTGGGCTTGTTCATGTAGATCACGAAACGCAGTTGCGTACCATCAAAGATTCCGGTTATTGGTTCCGGGATTTTTTAAATACCTGAACCTACTTATGCTCCTCTTTTTCTATATCTGCATCATCTTTTGATTGGCTGTCATTTTCTTCGGCAGTTTCTTTAACCCCCTGTACCAATGAAGAAATGGGTCCTTTCATATGATCCTGCGGGTCGGTGGTATGCAGGGTTTCCGGATCGGGCTTAACTGCAGCATCTTTATTGTCCTGGTCTTTTTTGGGATCTGTTTCCTGGTTTGACATAATATAATATTTAAGTTCGCTTTTTTAGTTACAAATTACGGACCGCTATTTGTTGGTTGTTTGAAACCCTCATTTAAAAATAAAATGTATGCCCGAAGGTCCATCTATACTACATCTTAAAGATGAATTAAAATCTTTTAAAGGAAGAATAGTAAAACGTGCAGGTGGTTACGGCCCTATGCCCACTGCATGGATAAAGGGTAAAAAACTCATCAATATTGAAAGTTGGGGTAAACACTTATTATTGATCTTTACCAATGGAGTTGTAAAAGTTCATTTGGGTTTGTTTGGTGATGTGCTTATTAATGAAAGAAAAAAAGTAAACCGATCCTTCTTCCTGGAATTTGTAAAAGGAGAAATAAATGGCTACGTGGTAACGGCAAGTAAACTAAAAAAAACAGTGGAGGAATTGTATGACTGGCGAACAGATATATTGAGTAGAAAATTTGACAGAGCCTGGGTAAAAAAATTAATTAAAGAAAAAACCGGTGAGACCATTGATGATATCTTAATGGACCAGGATATATTTTCCGGTGTTGGAAATAAAATAAGGAATGAAGCATTGTACCGTGCAGCTATTCATCCCCAAAGTGTGATTGGTAAAATTCCTGCTGCAAAAATTACTAAATTAATTAATGAGGTTATCAACTACGCCACTATATTTTACAAACAATTGAGTAAAACGGGCGTAAATGATTTTTTCCAGGTATACCAGCAGGAGTATGCAGCAGATGGAAGTGAGGTGACTATGAAAGTATTGCCTAAAACAAAAAGAAAAATATTTTTTAGTGAACACCGGCAGAAATTATATGTTTAATTACTCCTATAATGCGGCGATTCTGCGACGCAAAGGAACAAACTGGTGAAAGTCTTCGCCGCGGCGCATATACGTTGCGAGAAATTGATTACAGTAATGGCAATATTTAATCGTAACATCTTTTGAAAAGGATCGTTGTGATATTGACTTTGCATCCCTGCAGCAGGAAGAAAGAAAATAAAGCATCAACGGAGTAATAATAAAAACCCTCATGATAAATGGTTTACCATATCACCGCAACAGGTAACCCATCATAATCTCTTATTTTTTCCCTTTAACAAAACCTTACGGGTCAATCATTAATCCTTCTGGTAAAAATTCATTCTGAAAATTACGAACGGCTGAAAAACCCGCTTCCAAAATTTTTATGAAAAAACAAATTTTACTTTTAGCAATCACTACATTTTCGTTAGGCGCTTTTGCGCAAAAGCCTACTATTGGTGTAGAAGCAGGCCTTTCTTCTTTTGGAATGAGAGGCGATGCAGTAGACAATTTAAACGGGCTGATTGATTTTGCCGATGGCATGGTCAGCACGAAAAACAGGACCGGTTTTTATGCCGGTGTAAATACCAGCATTCCACTGGGGGCAGGTGTTTCATTACAACCAGGTTTGTATTATACACAAAAAGGTTATGAAATGAGGGGAGATTTTGCCGTTAAGGGAATGGAGTTCCTGGGGGCCAATGCAAAAGCACAATTACAAAATGATTACATCGACATACCGGTGTTGATAAAAGCAGACCTTGGTGGCTTTCAGGTATTTGGAGGACCCCAGTTTTCTTACCTGGCTTCTTCCAAATTAAAAACTACCGCCAGTGTATTGGGTGTAAACCTGCTGAACGAAACAATGGATGCAAAAGACCAGTTCAACAGTTGGGATATGGGGCTGTTAGGTGGCATCGGCTACCAGTTTAAAAGTGGTTTCAATGTATCGGCTTCTTATAATTATGGATTAAGCAAAGTAGACGCCAACAAAAATGTAGCAGGTTATAACAATGGCTTTAAAGTAGGTGTTGGCATCAGGTTTTAAACATCCAACAACAATTCTCATAAAACCCCGGCCACCTGTTACCAGTCAGCAAATAAAGAATGCCCCAACAAGGCATTCTTTTATATTTGTTGCTTAAATAACTTCTATAATGAAAATAGCCCCGGATAAGTGGAAACATTTTTATGCAGGCATCGTATTGGGCATTTTACTGCATACAGGCACCATTTACTTTTTGAATTTGCCTGCCACTGCCGCATTTTTTTTAGCACTTATTTTACTGGTTATCATTAGTTACGGCTTTGAATTATTTTCACTGGTAACGGGTAAAGGGCATTATGATTTTATAGACGCGGTGGCTACCGTTATTGGTGGTCTTCCCGGCCTGGCTATTTGCTGGCTCTTTTAAATCAGTATTGTATTTGCAATGAGGAGGAAAAAACCAATAATAAACCGGTAAAATTCCCATTGGCATAAAAATAATTGTTGTTTAAGATTCCCACACTTCCCCCACAGCATTGTAAAAAAAACTACCTTTCGTTTTTAATTATGCTGCATGAAAATTTTATTCCTGGCCCTGCTTGCCATAAGTAATGTTATTGTAAACGGGCAATCTATAAATGAAAAATTACAACTGGCTACAGCGCAGCTGGTATCTGTTGATCAGCAGCGGCAGCAGCTAGCGGAGAAAATAGAGTTTTTAAAGCTTGATAAAATTCAGCAGTCATTAGAGGAAGCAGGTTTGCCAGCTTTGCAGGCCGGCGATGAGCTGGTAAAACACGCAGCCCTAACCCTGGCATATGCAGGTAAATTTGAACAGGCACGCTGGGTAGCACATATGATCATTCCGGATGTATTGAAGGGAACGGTTTTTCGAACCAATGATTTTCGGGTAGATGGAAAAGTGAAAAGCGGATCAGCAACAGAAGCAGATTATTTCCTGAAAAAAATGAAAGCCGACAGCAGTTTTGATTATGATGCTTTTGGTTACGACCGGGGGCATCTTGCACCTTCGGCAGATTTTCGCTGGAGCAGGATTGCCTTATCTGAATCTTATTATTACAGCAATATGAGCCCGCAACTGGCCGATTTTAACCGGGGCGCCTGGGGCGACCTCGAAGATGCCATCCGGGGCTATATGTACAGTAATCCCAAAACTGAATTGTATGTAGTTACCGGCCCCGTTTTAAAAACCGGCCTCCCCGTTATTGAAAGAGGTATCAATAAAGTAAGTATCCCCGAACAATATTTTAAAATAGTGATGGACCTTAATAATAAAAAAGCCATCGCATTCTTAATGCCTAACCAGGCCATTACAAAACCATTAAAAAGTTTTGCAACAAGTATCAACGACATTGAAAAACTGACGGGCTTAGATTTTTTTAATAAAATTCCCGCAACAACGCAGGAGGAAATGGAAAGCCAGGCGGATCCCACAGCATGGCTGCCCGCCGGCAGTGCGAGTGATATGGAACCGCTGGCGCAGGAAAAACTGGAACGCAATCATTTTAATACCAGCATTGCCAAACAATGGGTGGGGCAAAACCAGGAAGTATCTGTTTGCGGAACAGTAGTAGGCGCCAGGCTAAGCAGGGCAGGCAATGTACTCATCAATTTAGATAAGCAATTTCCCAACCAGGTGTTTACCGTTTTTGTAAAAAAAGAAGACATCGTAAACTTCAACTACGACCTGACGGAAGTGCTGAAAAATAAAGTGATCTGTGTAAAAGGAAAAGTGATGAACCAGGGTGGTACGCCTACCATGTATATAGAAAATCAAAATGCACTGAGTATACAATAAAATTTCTTACAAATTAAAAGGGGAAACAATTTAATTGTTTCCCCTTTTTGTTTAAGGAAAAACCCTCAAAAAATACCGCTTTTGCACCATTGCATATTTTGCAAAAAATATGTTCCTTCGCTTTACCATACAATCCCGGCTGTTCAATTACTTCAGGCATCAGAAAAAAATAACCCTCTACTCCTCATTCCGGCACGTGTAAGTTACACTTGCATGTACAATATTTTTTTACTCCAAAACTACCTAACATGGGATACGACAGAGAACCCAGGTACCTGCATCCTTATATTGCAGGAAGATTGCCGAAAATTTTAGATGCTGTAAAATCAAAACTCCCGGCAGATCACACAGTAAAACTTGTTTCTGCCCACCGTACACCGGATGATCAGTTCAAATTATTTAAACAGGGCCGGGTATTTCGTAATGGTTCCTGGGTAAAAGTAGGCCCCGTGGTTACGCACCTCGATGGTTTTGTAAAAGCTTCCCGTCATAACAATATGCCCTGCACTGCTTTCGATATCGGTATTTTCAGGGGCAGTACCTATTTAGGTGATAGTCCATTATATAAACATATAAAAGAAGGAACAAAGCTGGGGCTCGACTGGGGAGGCAACTGGGCACGGTTTAAAGATATGCCCCACCTGGAAATGCCGCCGTCGGTATTTTTTAAAAGTAGCCTGGAAAAAGACCAGGGCCTGGTATGGCAACACTACCTTCAAATGGCAGGGGCCTACACAGGAGTAATGGATGGCATTTTTGGAACCAATTCACTCAAAGCTTTGAAAGCTGTTACCGGGCAGGAAACACGCAATCTTAAAGCCTGGGATTTTTTGTATAATAAATTCGGGAAACTGGATGCCCGTTATCCGTAAACCAACCATCAACCAATCTTAAAACGACTAATATGACAATCAAAACATGGCTTATCATTCTTTTATTGTATGGCACTTCCTGCGCAAAAATACCGGTGCAGGCAGTAGAATTATCGCAGGCTCTAAAAGAAGAAGGCAGCAGGATGCACGATATGAATCTTGCATTGGTAGAATATGTGTTCAATGAAAAAAAGCACCTGGTAAATGAATTTATTGCCAATGAATACAGTCCCGCCTTTGTAGAAAATTTTGTAAAACGATTGCCCCAGGATACGGATATGAAAAGAGAATTGCCGGAGATCATTGCCGCCATTAATCCACGTATTGATGCAAGGCGAGATTCTTTAATCAGTGTTTTGCAGGATCAGAAAATATCTGTTATCTCCCGGATGAATGCAGACTACAAAATATACGGTAATGCTTTTGCAGCCATGCAAAACCTGCTGGCTTCTGCCTCCAGGTTAAACAGGAGCAGGACATCTGTATACGAGGATATAAAACAACTAAGCTCAGGTAAGATTGACCTGCAGGGTATTAATAATGCGCTGGATAATTTTATTAAAGGGGCCGGTTCGGTAGGAGAAAAATCCGTGCTGCTCACCAGTACTATTCAAACACTTTTAAAATAATATCACATGCCAAATAAATTTGATAAACTGGCGGACGAAGCGCAGGCAATTACAGACGAACAATTCAGGGAGAGATTCAGCAGCCTTACTTCCCTGAGTGAAACGGAGATCGGGAAGGTTTTAAAGTCTACAGGGATCAGCCGCGAAAACCTGGCGAACCTATTGGTGGAAATAAAAAATGCTACCGAATACAATGACAAGATGACACAAAGTATTGTGAATATTAAAGGCGGCGTTCAGGCTTTAGTGGCCATCACAAAAAAATTATTGTTGTAATGTCAGGGATCTTTTCCTCCGGAATAATTTTACAAGCAGGAAAAATATGATGATCCCCATAATTCCTTCTGATGAATAAAATAAATCAAATGAAAGGCCGAGTGCTGCTATATTCATTTGCCGTTCATTTGCATGAACCGGTAAAGTAAAAGCGGCAGCAACCGGGTGATTGGCTTTAAATTCCTCGTCAAGCAGTTCTGCTACCGTAGCAGCAATCTGCTTTTGCCAGATCTGTGTATTGGCCTTCATTTCACCCAACGGGTTAATGCCCGGACCTATCATGGCCAGCCATGTTTCACTGGCGCCTTTTACCAGCATATTGTGCGAATACCATTTAGACGGCTTGCTGCCACGCCCATGATCTGTTGTAATAATAAAGATGGTATTGTTTTTATAAAAAGGATCTGTTTGCACAAAGTACCAGAGTTCTGCTATCATTTTATCAACGTTGTTGGCCTGTTGAAGATAGCTGTCGTATTCACCTTTGTGACCAAATTCGTCTGTTTCACCCAAACCCAGCATCATCACCTTTGGGTGATTTTTTTGAATATATTGTTTTGCGTTTAAAAAAGTAAGCAGGTCGTAACGGGTTTCTTCTTTTACAGTTACGCTGTCCTGCACTTTATTGATCCTGTCAAAAACAGGCCCTTCTTCTTTCATCAATTCATAGCCGCTGTTTACAGGGATGCGGCTTCTTTCTTCATTCAATATATATGGGAAAATATTCCAGGAACTAAAAGCTACCACGGAATTACGGTAAGTTTCTTTTTTATTTAAAAACTCCAGCAAGTTTTCATTTTTATTTTTATTAGGCTTATTGGTAATTACAAAAGGATCGGCATACCCTGTAAGTATTTCGTTGTATCCGGGGTAAGATATTTTATAGGGATTACTCACATTTACCTTGTTCTTGTAACCACGGTTGCCATGTAATTGCCCTTTGGCGGCAATAGTACTCCAGAAAAACGGCATTAATTTTTTCCTTCTTTCTTCGGGCGATTCAGCCCAGTACATTTCTTTTGTGAGGGAAGTGTCTTTTACAAACTCGGTATCTGTTATTACCCGCGCATCTGCACCATTAAAAACCTCCTGCCATCTTAATCCATCTGTAGTTATGATAAAAACATTTTTAGGAGTAAGGGGCTGCTGTGCGGAAAGCTGAATGCAAAAAAACTGCAATAGTACGAACGCTGTAATTTTCATTGTGATTGGTTTTTCAAAGGAACCAATCATTTATAACCGAATAGTTACGCAGGGATTAAGATAGCGTTATGAGAACATTATGAAAACGTAAAGGATAGAGGGGCTGTAGGCTGTATGCAGTATACAGTATGCTTGATACTGGATGGAGCCTGCAATTTTTTTCAACCTGCAATATCCGGAAAGACTGCTGGCATCAGGCATCTGGTATCTATCTTGCATCCAGTTCCCCCATCATTCTATTGATTAGAATGCAATCCAATCCTGTTACCTTCGGTATCAAGGATCACAGCCATGTAACCATATTCAGGGCCGATCTCCATTTTAGCTACCATGATAGTGCCACCGGCATTTAGTACCCTATCCAATACAGCCTGGAGATTGGGGTTTCCATTTAAATAAATAAGCGGACCATCTGTTGCAGAGGGTTTATGAAAACCGCCACTGTCTACCAATGCGCCACCTACCCCTTCCATCATGTCGGTAACAGGGAACATGCGCATTTTGATGTTGTCCATATCCATTGGCGTAAGTGTTACATCAAAAATTGTTTCGTAAAATTTTGTTGCACGATCCAAATCGGTTGTGCCTATTTCAAACCAGCTGATGACATTTTTTTGTACCATACCATTTGTTTTTAATGGATACTAAGTTCTGAAAAAGGCATGGTAAAATGAAACTTTTCCTCTTAAATAATAGTGTAGTGTTCTCCATCAATTACCAGGGCTTCATTGTCGGCCATTAATACGGGACTGTACCCGGCTTTATTTAAAAGTTCATTTGTTTTGGCAGCACCGGCTGCAAAATCGGGATGGTCTCTGTGCGGCACTACCACCATATCGGTTAAAAACAATCCTTCATCAATTTTTTCCGGTGCATCTGCCGGGTCGTCTCCCATTTCATTAAAGAACCTGGTAGTAGGCCCGGCCACCACGGCACCTGCGCTCCAGCCAGCGTAAACTTTTCCTTCGCCCACCAGTTTGCAAATCATTTTATCTGCTTTGGAGGTTCGTAATATCCAGCGCAGGTAATAAGTATTGCCGCCACCCAGCCATATAACATCTTTACAGGCTAATTTTTTTTCCAGTTCTTTTTCATTATCCATCCATTGGCGCAGGTCTATTTGTTCCAGTTGGTAACCGTTTTTGCTTAGCATTTCCCTGAAGCCGGCCTGCCAGCTGGTATCGCCGGGTATGGGATCAGTGGCATTTTCAATAACAGCAATCTTTATATCCGCCGCCTGCTTACCCGCTAAACTGGTGAGCCGCCCGCATTGTTGCGGCGTTACATTCATGGAGTATAAAAAAAGTTTTTTTGATAGTTTCATGATTATTGGTTTATTGGTCATACACAAATAAAATCATGCGCCATTTTTTTGGGGTGATGGGCGCTGGGTGAGGGATGGGTGAGTCACCGTCTTGCGGTGGCTCACCCATCCCTCACCCCAACAATCATTTCTTCTTTTTACTATCTCTCGCTATGGCCCGTGTGGTATCTTCCACCAGCCTTAGCTGTACAATCTTTTTAATGAGCGTAGCCGGTATTGGTTTATCCAACGGAAAATGTATCGTCACCCCTTTACAATCATAAGGCTCCAATTCTTCTGCCAAAGTTTTCATAACAGTATTACTAAGGGTAAAAATGCTGCAATGATTTTTAAATGCTGCAAAAGCAACGAGTGCATATTCCTGTTTAAAAGTAGGGATCTGGTAGCTAATCAGTTCTGTTGCTTTGGGTGCAGCCGAGCGGATGGCTTTGCGCACTTTTTCCAAAGTTTGCCGGGGAGTTTCAGGAACCTGCTCCAGGTAGGCGTCAATGGTAGCAGGAACAGTAGTTGGACCTGTTTTTTTCATAAAATTTATTTGAAGTGACCTATGTAAAACTACACACCCTTTGCTGTAAACAAAGGGTGCATTTACGGCATTAAACAGGGATAATGCGGCGTTGATTATTTACTCCAGTCAAAAAAACTGTCTACGTCTTTTTTAAATTGTACCAATGATGGTTTGTGGATGTAGTACATATGACCTGATTCATAAAAATAGAATTTCACATTCTTTCTAAGCTCCGGCCGTAAAAACATGTGCTCCACATCATATTGTGCAATAAAATACGGCGTGGCGAAATCGTAATACCCACAACCTACATATACTTTCAGGTGGGGATTTTTTGCCATCGCATCCCGCAGGCTTTCTGCTACATTTAAAAACTGGTTCTGTACATTATTGTAATTCCAGGGATGTACAGAACCGAAAATATCATACCCTTTCTCTTCATTAAAATTCAATTCCTTTTGAAAATAATCGTTGATGGCTGAGGTAAAAGGGCCGTCGATATTGGTGAATGAGGGATCAAAATTTACATTTTCGCCTGCATCATCCAGGTCGCGGCCGGTAAACCTTGCATCCAGGCGGCCGATGGTGAGGCCCTCTTTTCTCCGCAGTTCCTTGTAAAAACGATTTTCATCCACACGTAAATTGGCCTGCAGGTAATAGGCTGCGCTGATACCACTATAGTAGCTCAGTTTTTCTGCTATTTTATTTTTTTCTGCATCCGTCATCCATCCGCCTTTTATAAGAGCAGCAGCATATTCTCCCAAAGCAAATTGTTCGCTTTCCCTTAATGCTTTCTTAAGATCGGCCTGTAATTCCGGTGCCAGTTTTTTATGATACCAGGCAGCAGCGGTGTAAGAAGGCAGGTATAAAGCCCTGGGCAGATCGTTGCCGGGGTAATAATCGTTGGTGCCAAAATTTAATATAGCAGAAATTAAAAAGATGCCATTGATATAAATCCGGTGACGATCCTGTAATAATTTAGATAAACCGGCAGCTCTTGTGGTGCCATAGCTTTCACCGGCTAAAAATTTTGGTGAGCCCCATCTTTCATACCTCGATAAAAAATGACGGATAAAGGAACCCATGGCTGAAATATCTTCATTGTAACCATGAAAATTTTTAGGACTTTCTCCGCCGGCTGCACGGCTGAAGCCCGTAGAAACAGGGTCTATAAAAACAAGATCTGTTTTATCCAGCCAGCTGTATTCATTCGGAATTACTTTATAGGGAGGTTTCATGGCAGCACCTTCATCATCAAGTAATACCCTGCGTGGGCCAAGGCCACCCATGTGCAGCCAAACAGAAGAAGAGCCAGGGCCGCCATTAAAAGTGAAGCAAACGGGGCGCTTTGCCATATCTTCTCCGTCCTTTTTATAATAGGTAAAAAAAACTTTGGCGGTTAGTTTACCCGTATCATTTTTAAGGTCGAGGTAACCTGTGTAAGTAGTATAATCAACTTTTACACCGCCAATAGTTACACTGCTCTTTGTTATTACAGCCTGCACACCTGCAGGTGATAGATCCTTGTAAAGTTCTTTCTGTGCAAAAGTGGAGAATGTTGAAACAAGTGCCGCCAGGCAAATGACTAATTTTTTCATGCTGCAATTAATTTGCAGACAATTTAATCAAAATGTTTCAGGCTTTGCCAATTTCATATAATGTGCTTTTTCGTTGGTTCTTAATTTTTCAATGGCGTATCGCAACATCACCCTCGGCATAGTGGCTGCATGTTTATCTAAAAAAGAAAGCAGCTGTGTTTTTCCTTTTATGCCGGCATGTCTTATCCAGCCGCCTACGGCTTTGTGTACCAGGTCTTCGCTATCTTTTACAAGTAACTCCGCAATTTTAAAAGTATTATCCAAATCTCCTTTTTTTATAAAATAGGCGGTGCTCGCAATAGCGGTTCTGCGCTTCCATATATTTTTCGATTTTTGCCAGCTTGTATAAAATATTGCTCGGCTTATCATATAACCAACTGCCTACAACATAAATAGCCGCCCTGTCAACCAGGTCCCAGTTATTAATGCGGTCATGTCTTTTAATATAAAGGTTAAACATTTCCTTTCTTCCGGCTTCTGTTTTTTTATCTCTTATCCTAAAATCCATGATGCTTACTGCGCCTGTGCGGGCTTCGTGCATGGGGCTTTCGGGTAGTTTTATAATTTCTGCCACCGGCATGGTCATGTTCGCTTTTGCCATGGCAAATACTTCCCCCATTTATACACCTATAAACCGGTCGCCTGCTCCATATTCTCCTTTACCGGATTTAAAATATTGCAGGATCTTTTTTAATCCCACAGCCGATTGCCTGGCTTTTAATTCCTGGATAAATGCTGCAGCAGTGAGTTTTGGAAGCCTGTCTTTTTTCATTTGCTACGCTTTTAAACTGTGAATCAAAAGCCAAAAGGTTTAGAAACTCTTTACCGGGTTGATTATTTTTCAATCGTTCTAAAAGTAAGGTTGATCCTTGGGTTGGCTATGGTTTTGGTGGGAGGCAGGCGGTGCAGCCAATAGGTTTGGGTGGTTCCTTTCATTACCAGCAAACTTCCATGCTCCAATAACATGGACACTTTTTCTCCGGTTTGTTTATTTTTAAAGGCAAACTTTCTTTCTGCACCAAAACTTAAAGAGCCGATGGCGCCATTTTTTTTGAGGTCTTTTTCTCCGTCGCTGTGCCAGGCCATGCCTTCTTCGCCACTATGGTATAAATTAAGGAGGCAGGAGTTGAAGCTTTCCCCGGTTCGCTCTTCTGCTATTTTTTTCAGTTCCAGTAATTCAGTAGTCCAGGGCAGGGCTTTTTTTGTGCGGTTGCTGTAGGTATATTCAAATGGAATATCTGCATACCAGGCCACTTTTCTTTTGGTGATAATAAGTTTACCTAAAATAAATGCTTCATCATTTTTCCATTCAATGTTATTCATTAATTGGTGATAGTAATGATCTGCCTCTTTTTTAGGGAGCAGTTTGCCGTAATAATTTACTTCGCCGTTATGCGGAAGAAGGTTCGTTTTTTCATCAATATAATTACCGAACAGATCCATTGTTTGGTGGTTGAAAAATAAATGTATCAAAAAAACAGGTCCTCAAAATTAATTCCTACTGTGTTGGTGTGCAAAAAATTGGTCATTGCGCTTCCATCAACTTTTTGAGGTTACTTAATCCAATCTCCAGGTCGTCTCCCATCATGGCGTCCATAAAAGGATTCATAACGTTCCAGGGATATTTTTGCGTACCATACATAGTCCATTTAACTGTGGTGGTATTGGAAGTGGCGTCTTCCGTGGTCATGTAGGAGTTCATATTTGATTCCATGGGTTCTTTAAAGCGAAGGGCATAGTCGATGCGTTTTCCATCTTCTATTTTAATAATTTCCTGCTCACCTATACCTGCTTTTTTGTTGCCTTTCCATGCAGCTATAAACCCCGGGGTAGCATCTGTGCCCGTATAAGTTTTTTGCATATTGGTATCCAGTGTAGCCCAGTGGCTATAATGGTATTGGTTCTTCAGGTATTTTACATAATCAAAAACCTGCTGCCTGGGTTTGTTAATGCTGATCTCCTTTTCAATTTTGTAATCTTTTTTAATAAGTAAGGCAGCAACTAACACAATAACAATAATGCTTACAATAAAGACGAGTAAAAATTTAAGGATTTTCATTTTTTTGTTTTGGTAATGGCTGTTAAGATAATAATTAAAGTATAAAATTTTAAGAAAATTCCTCCATAAAAAAAGCCTGTTACAGGAACAGGCTTTACGGGTATATGGTGGATCAGTATAATTACATTACAGAACTGTTGAGATCGTTTTGGTCAAGCTGGTGCTGTAATTTTTCCTTGTTTTTCCTCATTACGTCATGCAGGCTCACTTTTGCCTCAGCCACATTATAGCGGGAACCTTTCATTATTCTTTTTCGTGTTTGCGAGCCTTTGGCAGGGGCAAACAAAAGGCCCAGCAATACGCCGGTACCCAAACCGGCAATAACACCGGCTAAAAATTTTCCATTTTTCATGAATGATAATTTAGATTAGTTTAAATATTGCCTGACATTTTTACCTTTTCTGCTGCCGCGGAGCCTTCTTCCAGTAAATTATTGGCCTTGTCCTTACCTCTTTGCATCATGTCCATAAAATGCCCCACTACTTCATCAAAAAAGCTGCCGGTTTCATCAGCAATTTTTTTACGGGTCTTAGCTCCTTTTTCAGTAGCAAATAAATAACCAAGCACGCCACCAATGGCAAGGCCTGCCACTAATCCTGTTACTATTTTTTTCTTTGTCATATTATCGGTTTTATCTTAAAAATTGTATTGCTAAAATGCTGCCAATTTAAACGCCGCTTATTTCTTTTTTTTGAGTGGAGTTATTTTCTTTGTTAAAAGCCTGGCTTTTCTTAATTGTAGTTTCCCTATTTCATCTGCAACAAAAGCAGGCTTTCCTTTTTTATCGGTGTGTCCAAGCATTTTGTTGAGCTGGTTACTAAGTGCAGTTACTTTTTTATCCGGTTTAATAACGGCTACATATCGCTGTTCATGAATTTTAATAGCGAGGTCAATATATTTTGCTTCATTTTTCGCATCACCGGTTTTTCTAAAAAGCACCAGCAGCCGTTCAATGATCCGTATATTTTTGGGTGATTGCTTTAAGAGCTTTTCGTAGAGCGCCGCAGCTGCCGGCCAGTCTCCCTTTTGTTCCAGCCCCTGTGCGTCTGTTATATGAATATGATCGCCTTTAATAGCGTACATAAATTAATTTCTTTGGTGTTGATCAATGGCTGCACCAATATGTTGAACCATTTCGTCTTCAAAACTATCATCTGCATTTTTTAAGGCAATTGCCCAATGATCCTGGTTTACCATATCACGGGTCATGGTAAAAATGAGCTTATCATTTTGCCAAACAGCATAATCTACCACATTTTCTTCCTTGCAACAGGGCTGAATATTGGCAGTTTCTATTACACCGTTGTGTATATATTGTATTTCGAAGGGAGTAGTTGCTGTCATATGTAAAATTATAATTCAAATAATAGTTGAACATCATGCCCGGTTTCCGGTATCATGCGAATAAAATTATCATAACCTTCCTCATCATCATGATTGCTGTATACGCCGTAGGCATCCAGGCTGTAGCCGGTAAGCCCGCTCTTTTTCACGCTAATGAGGTAAAGTATGCACATATCAGCCGGATCGGTATTTTCTTCAAAACGGTAGGTTTTTATGATCTCCATATCCTGTGGCTGGTAAGCATTTCCTTTGCCTACTGCAAACCCCTGCGGCGACCAGCGAAACTCATTGTCGAAACCTTTAATTCTTAAATCTTCCAATACCGATGTAAGGGTCGTCATTACATGTTGCTGTACCATAAGCTGCTGTTTGAAATTGTATAGGGCGAATGATGTGCCAAATTTCTTTGGCATAAAATTCCATGTATTACCCCTATGCAGACAGAAACATGGATAGGTTTGGGGGCCAGTATTTGTACAGGTATTTCAATGTTGCCCCAATTAATAAAAACATATAAAGAAAAAAAGGCCGGAGATATTTCGTATGCCATGCTGGCCATATTAATGGTGGGGCTTGGTTTGTGGGTATGGTACGGAATTGTAAAAAACGACTGGATCATAATTGTCTCCAACGCAATATCATTGTTGATCAACGGAAATATTGTATTGTTAAACCTGTTATACAAAGATAGCAGGCGTTCATAAACTTTTTGAATAATAGATGACATCTTTCTAAAAAGATGTCATCTATTATTCAACGATCGCAGCCTGCATTCCCGGCCCGGTTTTTAATACTGTTCTGTATTATTTTAGTAAGATGAAAATTGCCACTTATAACGTTAACGGAATCAATGGCCGACTGCCTGTTCTGCTTCGCTGGCTCGGTGAAGCAAAGCCTGATATTGTGTGCCTGCAGGAATTAAAATCACCGGGTGAAAAATTTCCTTTACAAGCCATCAACGATGCAGGGTACAATGCAATATGGCATGGCCAAAAAAGCTGGAATGGGGTGGCTATTCTTGCCCGGGGAATGGAAATCCGGGAAGTACGCAGGTCATTGCCGGGTGATGAAGATGATCTGCATAGCCGTTATATTGAAGCCATCATCAATAAAATGGTAATTGGTTGTTTGTACCTGCCCAATGGGAATCCCTCACCCGGACCCAAGTTTGACTATAAATTAGCCTGGTTTAAAAGATTGAGGGCGCATGCAAAAAAATTACTGGCGCATGATGTTCCCGTGATGCTTATCGGGGATTTTAATGTAATGCCTGCAGACCTGGATGTATACAAGCCGGAGCGATGGATAGCTGATGCACTGTTTCGCCCCGAGGTAAGAAAGGAATATAAAACACTGGTAGCCCAGGGCTGGACAGATGCTGTTCGCACCCTTCATCCTAATGAAACTATTTATACCTTCTGGGATTATTTTCGCAATGCTTATGGTAGAAATGCCGGTTTGCGTATTGATCATTTTTTACTCAGCAAACATTTTGACAAGCGGCTTAAAAAGGCCGAAGTGGATAAACATGTAAGGGGATGGGAAAAAACGAGTGACCATGCACCGGTGTGGATAGAGGTGAAGTGACCGGTAAGAAGGATTGGTAAAAAGAGATCTGGAATTGGTAATGGGGAGTCAGGTGATAATCGGATGCGCCAACTAATTCCCAATTCCAAGTCCCTCGTCCCTCACGCCCGTTGTGTCAACCCTGGCGTTCACAGTTTGTTTTGCTACACATACATAAGATGCAACGAGGTTTGTGTTCTAAACAAATGTTATGAGACCTTTTCTACTGAGCGGACGGGTAATCCTTTTTAAAAATGATGTGGCCGCTACAAGGTTTGTACTTTACCTGGAACCTCAAACAATAACAAGTAGTGACCAGTGGGCAAGGTCCCTGGGCTTTGCTGGCAATAATTTTTTACCTGGCTCGCCTTCAACACACCGCAACCCCGGGTTTGGGCCAGAAACCGGCGTTGTTTACATGGGATCACTGGAATAATAATTTTGCCAACATGAAAAATACCTTTCCGCTTTATGCGGGACTTTTTTATGCAGGCATTGGCCCGTTAAAATCTATCTTTAAAGCGTGAAAAAAACAACACCCGGTAAACAACATGCCCTTGCATTATTTTTCAGCTGCCTGCTGCCATCCTTCAGGCTGTTGAAAAAGAATGATCCGCTGCGGTTAGCGGGTGCCACAGCATTTTTCACCACGTTTGCCTTACCTCCTATTGTTTTTTTACTGGCGCAATTATTTGGGCTGTTCTACGATCCCAAAAAAGTTGGGAGAGGACTGATTGAAAATTTATCCAATAGCCTGGGAAAAGACGGCGCACAACAGGTAAGAGAAGTAATAAGAAGTATACGCGGCTTTGACGATAGCTGGTATGTGATCGTTTTTGGTTTCATGTTCCTTTTTTTTGTAGCCACTACTTTATTTATTGTTATCAAAAATTCGTTGAACCAGTTGTGGCAGGTAAGCAAAAAAAAGCATCATGGTTTTGTAGGTGATATTTTTACCCGGCTTCGGTCTTTTGCGGTAATATTGCTGGTAGGCCTTTTATTTTTTGCCAACCTGTTTTTTAAAAGTGTTGAATCAATGGGCGGTAAATATTTTGAAGATTTAAAGGAGGGGAGCAGTTTTTATTTTTCGCTCATTTTTGGTGAAGTGAGTAGTATTATTATTGTGGCCGCCTGGTTCATTATCCTGTTTCGTTTTTTAGCAGATGGAAGGCCTGCCTGGAAAGCAGCCATTATTGGGGGACTGCTCACCGGTATTTTATTTACAACCGGGAGGTTTGTATTGCGGGGCCTTTTAATAGAGGGAAATATCGGCCAGCTGTATGGCGCGTCCGGGTCTTTTGTACTGGTGCTGTTATTCGTTTTTTATACTTCTTTTATTATTTATTATGGGGCCTGCTTTATTGCAGTGTATTCGGAAAAACAGGGGTGGGGGTTAGGAGGAAGTAAATAAAAAATAAGGAATAAAAAATAAGAAAGGGGTATAGGACGGTTTAATTTTAATTTGTAAGTTTTGCATCGGAAGAAAGTAGGAATACCGTTTCACTATTAAATATCACTTTGTCACTATTAAATATCACTTTGGTTTTCGGGTTTCTTATCAAAATTCAAATCTTCCGATAATTTATCCTGGTTAAGGCCATCTTCCGCGCTGGTTCTGTTGTCTGCCTTTCCCTTTAAATGTTCGTTTAATTTTTGACCTTCGTCAACGGGTTTGCCCATATCTGCCAGGTGTTTGTGCTGGTTAATTTCTTTTTTGTTGAAGGCTTCGCTTTGGGGCAATGCTGCGGGGTTGATGGATTTATCTTTGCTCATAGAAAAAAATTTTAGATTGAAAATTCAGGGATCTTAAAAATTGATAAAATAAATTCAGGCATTCAACATATCGGTAGTCGGTGGTTGATCATTGGTAGTCTCACTTTCATCTCTAACTAAGCGATATTAAAAAGCATCGATCGTCTCTCCCGCTCATCTCTAACTACAAACTATCGGTCGTCGGTGGTCGGTTGTCTCTCCTTCTACATCACTCTCTTAAACGACTTTTTACTACCAATAAATTTCAGCCCCTTATAGCCTAATACTTCCAGCGTACCATCTGGTTTTAATTTTGCAGTAGCTTTATACTCGCTGCCCGAACGGGGATCGTATATCTTACCATTTTCCCAGCTGTTGTTATCGTTATCAAACTGCAGGTTTTTCAATATCACATAACCTTTTGGTTTGCTGCTGTCGCTGCTCCACTGTATTTTTCCATTGTATCCCCCGCCGGATTCATATACTTCAATAATGAGGTCTTTTTTGGGCATTTTCATCCACTTACCTACTATACTATTACCTTGTGTTTGTGCACTGGCATAAAGACTAAAAAAAGTGGCTATTACGAGGGTGAAATATTTCATATATGTGCGTTTTAATAGTAAATTAGTCTATTATTTTGCATATACCTTGCCAAACCCTGAGGGAATAAGGAATAAGAAAGAAAAAATAAGGAATAAGAAAGTTAATATTTTTCCTGTCTACAGTCTGTTCACTTCCAATTTGGTGAAAGGCTTACCGGGAAGTTTTTAAAATTCGTGTTATAAGAATAACTTAACGGGTCTGACCTGCGGTACCGACCCTGAGGGAATAAGGAATAAGAAAGTTAATATTTTTCCTATCTACAGTCTGTTCACTTCCAATTTGGCGAAAGGCTTACCGGGAAGTTTTTAAAATTCGTGTTATAAGAATAACTTAACGGGTCTGACCTGCGGTACCGACCCTGAGGGAATAAGGAATAAGAAAGTTAATATTTTTCCTATCTACA
>JACMKX010000035.1 GCA_014379905.1 Ferruginibacter sp.
GTAATGGAGCTTAGGCATCCAATTACCTTAAACCAACAGGCTACAGTTTTCGTACTTGCATTTGCCGAAGGTGGTAATACCTGGAACAGTTTTAAAGAGTATGCGCCTTTTAATGTGCGAAGGTCAGTTGGGGTAGGTGCTCGTGTATTCCTTCCGATATTTGGTTTATTGGGTATTGATTATGGATATGGTTTCGACAAAATTCCTGGTTTACCCGATGCAAATAAAGGGCAGTTCCACTTTAGTATAGCGCAATCTTTAAGCGGTGGCTTTAATTAATCTATAATCTTTATGAGGAAAATTCTTTTAACCTTAGTATTTGTACTGGTTGCCGGAGCAGGCGCTTTTGCACAACGGTTTGCATATGTCGACAGTGAGTATATTCTAAAACATATTCCGGAATATACGTCGGCTCAAAAGCAATTGGATGCAGTTTCGGCGCAATGGCAAAAAGAGGTTGATGCTAATTTTGCGGATATTGAGAAGCTTTATAAAGCGTACCAGGCAGATCAGGTTTTGTTAACTGATGATATGCGTAAACGTCGCGAAAGCGAAATTATTGAAAAGGAAAAGCAGGCGAAGGAATTTCAACGGGTTAAATTTGGCTTTGAAGGCGAACTTTTTCAGCAGCGAAGCCGGTTAATTAAACCTATTCAGGAAAAAGTGGCAAAAGCCATACAGTTTATTGCCGATGCCCAGCAGCTGGATATGATTTTCGATAAAAACAGTGAGGTTACGCTATTGTATGCTAATCCACGTTTAGATAAAAGTAATGATGTAATCACTCGCCTGGGTTATAAACCGGGAGTATTTGTGAAATAAGAAGCCTACATGTGGTTCTGGAAACTCCGAAGGAGTCCTTCGGACGCACCTAAATAGCCAAAGCAGTAAAGCACATGAAAGATTCATTGCTAATAAAAAAAAGTAAAATATTTTAGTGAAAAATTTTATATAATCGTAAACAAAAAAAATCAAAATATACAAATGAGAAATTTAGTTAAAGTAGCAGTAGTTGCGGTAGGATTAGTATGTGCAGGTAACGCAGTAAACGCTCAACAAAAATTTGGTCACATTAACTCGAGCGACCTTTTACAGGCTATGCCGGAAATGAAAACAGCTGATGCAAGTTTTCAGACTTTTGCAAAAGCAAAACAAACCGCGTTAGAGAAAATGGATGCCGAGCGTCAGAAAAAGATTGTGGTTTACCAGGAAAAAGCAAAAACAATAAGTGAATCAAACAAAGAAGTTGTTGGTAAAGAATTGGAATTATTAGCTAAGGATATCCAGGAAATGGAAAAAAGAATTGGCGAATCCCAGGAAAAATCTCAGGAAGAATTAACTGCCAAACGTACCGAACTTTATCAGCCTGTATTTAAAAAAGCAGAAGATGCAGTGAAGGTTGTAGCCAAAGAAAAAGGATACGCGTATGTATTTGATATCTCACAACCGGGAGTAGTTTATTTTGATGGTGGTGATGACTTAATTGTTGCTGTAAAGGCAAAACTGGGAATTACAGCTTCTGCCGCGGCTCCAAAAAAATAATTGAAGTTGTAAAAAAATTGGAAGTGCAGAGAGGAGACTTTTTGCACTTTTTTTGTTTAATGAAAAGCCGGTTGATAGGATGACAAATGAGTCTGAAAAAGAATTTGTTTTAAGTACACAACTCTGGACGATATTTAATTTTTACGAATGACCTCAAATCAACCTATTGGTATTTTCGATTCAGGAATTGGTGGTTTAACAGTTGTTAGCGCCATTCATAAGATCCTTCCTCGGGAGGAAATGATCTATTTTGGTGATAC
>JACMKX010000036.1 GCA_014379905.1 Ferruginibacter sp.
AACGATGGTATCACCAGTGCCGAATGGCAGGTAAATAAAAATTTAGATTTTGCTTTATCAGACAGGCATATGTTGGGCATTTATCCCGGTGAAATCGGGAGCAGCGAGATATTTTTAAGTGAAGATGATTCATTCAAAGGCGCTTTAATAGTGGGCTTGGGGAGCCTTCATTCATTTACTGCATATGAATTAACACAAACGGTTCAGCAGGGAGTGAGTAAATACCTGTTGGATATAACCCGGCAGGGAAATGATGCACCCGAAAAAACAGGATTGTCTGCTTTACTGGTAGGAAGCGGTTATGGCGGTTTGTCTATTGAAAACGCCATTCGTGCCGTTATACAGGGCGTACAAAATGCCAATGCCAAAGTAAGTAAATTAAAAGAAGGGCCTCAGCGCATTATCGAACATTTGGAATTTGTGGAATTGTATGAAGACAACTCACTCAATTGTTTTTATTCCCTGCGCAAAGTGGCCATGGAAGAAGATCAGCAACTAAAAGTAAAAGTGCCTGAAAGGATTGACAATGTTTTAGGCAAAAGAAAAAGGATCATTATGCGTTCCGGTGAAAACTGGTGGAACAGGATATCTGTAAGAAAGGCTGATAAGATAATACAAAACGATAACAGGAGTTGCTTTGTGTTCAGTGCTTCTACCGGTGCGGCAAGAGACCTGGAAAGAAATATTTATATCAATCCTGCACTGGTAAAAGACATACTGGATGATATTTCTACCAATAACAACTGGAGCAGGGATCTTGCCAAAACAATTTTTGAATTGCTGATACCCAATGATTTTAAAGAGCACCTCAAAAGAAGAAGCAACGCCAACTGGATACTGGATAAAGATACGGCTGCCTATCCCTGGGAGTTGCTGCAGGACAGCGTTTCAGACGCAAGGCCACTATGTGTGAATGCGGGCATGATAAGGCAGTTGAGCGAAAAGGAAAGTGCTTTCCGGATTAATACCGTTGCCGTTAATAATGCACTCGTGGTAGGCGATCCTTTCCTGGCGGGTTTCATAACACAATTACCAGGAGCCTTTGCTGAAGCGGAAATGGTAGCGGGTGTGTTTAAAAATGAAAAATTCGATACAACAGTAAGTCTTCAGGAAAAATCTTCCCAGATAATAAAAAAAATGTTTTCACAGGATTATAAGATCATTCACCTGGCGGGGCATGGTTTGTTCAATGCAGATGAACCGGATGCATCGGGGATGGTAATAGGGAAAAATGTATTCCTTACAACCGCAGAAATTGCACAGATGAGTGCTGTGCCCGAATTTGTTTTTGTAAACTGTTGTTTTCTCGGTAAAACAGATTCACAGGCAGAAGCTTTATACCAACAGCGGTATAAACTTGCAGCCAGTATCGGTGTGCAATTGATAAGAAATGGAGTTAGAGCTGTAGTGGTGGCAGGCTGGGCTATTGATGATTCAGCAGCACTTGAATTTGCAAATATATTTTACAGCCGGATGTTTGGCGGCGACAATTTTGGGGATGCTGTGCGCAAAGCAAGGCGCAGTTGCTATGATAAGTTTGGAGAAGGAAATAATACCTGGGGTGCTTATCAATGTTACGGTGATCCCTTTTACCAGTTTGATGTGCGCAATAGCAGTGCAGCAGCAAAAGAAAGGTACGTAGTGCCCGAAGAGGCAGAGATAGACCTTGCCAACCTGCGCACCGGTATGGAAATGGGTGTTGAAGCTGATAAAAAAGTATTGGATAAATTGTATAACATCAGCAGGGAAATAGATGAGTGTGGTATTCGTAACGCAGCTATAACGGAGCGGGAAGCATTTATTTATGCTGACCTGTTCATGAATGAGGAAGCTATCGCAAAATTTGACAGCCTGCTGGTGATGGAACAGGCTTCTTTTTATGTATCCACCCTGGAAGTATTTTGCAACTGCAAAGCAAAAAAAGCCGTGGCGGATTTTAAAAGTAAAAAATTACAAGCTCCTGCTGCTGTAACAGCTATTAATAAGGTGATCGGCGAATTGGAAAACCTGCTTTACATCAGCCCTACTGCAGAACGTTTTAATTTATTAGGTAGTACGCACAAACGTAAGTCTTTGTTATCGGGCAGTGTTGCAGCCAAAAAGAAAATACTGGCAACTGCAGCAGGATACTATCATGCTGCTTATGAAAAAGCCGGCGACGAAAATAAAATATACCCGCTTACGAACTGGTATATTGTTGAAAGCCTGCTGGTATTGCTGGGCGACAGGAAATGGAATGATGAAATAAAATCGGGCAAGGAAAAATATAGTTTGCCGGCTTTAAAAGAAGCGCTGGCAGCATTAAAGGCAGCAAAAGAAAAACTTTTTAGCCGCAGGCGCGCTGTCAGATCTTACGATGAACAGATCGCCTTGGTGAATATCCGCTTATGTGAACTGGTGCTGGATTCCAAAACGGCGAAGCAGGCTGACTGGGATGATTTACTGTTGCAATACAGGAAAACATGGATGAGATTAGGATCAGATGCAAAGAAGAGATCAGAAGTGGAACAGCTGGAGATCATCAGCGACGTGTTGGATGTTTCCACCGCGGCTGGATTATCATCCATCAAAAAAATGATCAGTAGTTTAAAGACCGGGTTGGAAAAAATGATTGATTGATTTCATTATTCCGACCCGGTTGAGCTGAGTGAGTCACTGTCTTGCGGTGACTCACTCAGCTCACTCAGCCTACCGGGTTTCAAACCAGGTAGGGGGGTAATACAATCAATACCGCTCCTCATCATTCTTCCTGCTATGAAGGTTCAATTGTACTGTCCATCCTTCTACAGAATTAATGATCTCTATTTCGGCAATGAAATTTTTGTAGGCTCCTCCAGTTACAGCTGGTCTTAAACGACTTGATGTAAATCTTAAATCTTCTGTAGGATCTTCCATACTGCCATCAAAAGAAATTTTTTGGGAGCCGCCATTGAATTTTGTGCCTTTTACCTGGCGAAAAGTTTGTTTGTAAATTTTGGCAGCTTCTTTAAAACTTTCCCCCTCATACAATATAGCCTGGAAGCTGGCTGTAGTATCTTCTTTTGAATGAAAACGATAGATCACTGCGTGCGATGCCCCGGGAACAGTAACTGTTGAACGGTAAATTTCTCTTCCTTCATCAGCAGGCAGTTCATCTCCCTGGATCTGGTGATAATTGTTTTGAAAATTTTCAGTAATGTTGGCAACAGCCGCAGAAATGTTATTGCCCGGCAAAACTTTTTTGTAGAACTGGGCACGGGTTGTGCCGGTAAATAAAAACAGCGCTGCCCCAATGGTCAGTAATTTTTGCATAGCTTCAGCTTTAGATTTGGTTTCAATGGCAAGATAACAGATAAGCCCCCTTTTTATTATGTGGAAATCGTTAAATAGTAATCCCCACCTGTTAATAAACAAATGCTGGTAATTATAATCCGAATGATTATGAAACGTTTTGCCTATTTTAAATAGATACCGATCACCAGGCAGGCCGCACATACTGCAAAAAGAATGATGATGAGTGGATAAATGAATTTCAACCAGGCTTTGATATTTCCGTGGCTTATGGCGAGGGCTGGCAATATTAAACCTGTAGGCGCAATAAAACCCATGATGCCCATCCCAAATAAGTAAGCATTTACTATTTCACGCCCGGGCACATTTACCATAATGGCCAGCGAACCCATGATGGGCATGGTAAGCACCGCCATACCGGATGAGGAAGAAATAAATAAAGTAAAGAGCAGGTACATCACCAGCATCATCACAATAAACAAGGCCGGCGGCATAGAGCTGGTGAGGTTGGCCGCGTTGTAAATAATGGTATCACTGATATTTCCATCATTCAATACAATAGATACACCACGGGCTACACCTATAATAAATGCTACAGAAAGCAATCCTTCTGCACCCTTTATAAATTGTTCCATGAAGAGTGATTCATTTAACCGGGTAATAATGGCGAGTAAAATAGCAGCACCTAAAAACAGGGCAGACATTTCCAGCAACCACCATTCTTCTTTTACTACCCCATAGATCATCACTGCAAAAGTGGCAAAGAACAATAAGAGTAATAATTTGTTGCGGGTGCTGAGTTTATGATGATCATTGCTGTGAAGAGGTATCGCATTCATCACGGCATCGTCATTAAAGCCATACAGGAAAGATTTTGTAGGATCCTTTTTAACTTTCTGTGCATACCGCACGGTATACCATATAAAAATACCTGTGGTTAGCACAAACATGATGAGCCGCTCTGTTAAGCCATCTGCCCAGCTTACCCCTGCCGCATTGGAGGCAATGATGGTAGCAAAAGGATTGGTGAAAGAAGCCAGGGTTCCTATCTGCGTGCCGCCGAATATAACGGCAACGGGTACCAGCAGATCGTAACCAGCCGCCAGGAAGATGGGTATGAGGATAGGGTAGAATACAAAACCTTCTTCTGCCATACCATAAGAGGCTCCGCCGAGCGCAAATAAAAATGTAAGGATGATGATAATCCATGATTCGTTTCCTTTCATGGATGATGACAAAGCTTTCACCCCTTCTATCATAGCGCCGCTTTCATTAAATACCTGCATAAAACCACCAATGACCAGGATAAATAATATAATATCGATGGAGTCATAGATACCTTTAATGGGTGCCTGCAAAACTTTTATGAATCCCTGTTTGGAAGAAGGCATTTTTTTATAGCTGCCCGGAACGGACACTGGCTTTTTTATAGACCCTGATTCAAAATTGGCCAGTGGAATATTGATCTTAAGACTGTCCAGCGTTTGTTGTGTAAAAGGCAAGGCGGCATCTCCCGCAGGCCCATTGTAAGTAAAATTGGCGCCCCCTGTATAACTGAGCCTGTCGTACCTGCCCGATGGAATAAGCCAGGTAGCGAGGGCAGCTAAAACAATTACCAGCATTAAAATACTGAGCGGCGACATCAGTTTTTTCTTTCTAGACATATCAGGGCTATTTGTGATTGAAGATATATTAGTTTGAATAATTATTTTTCCTTTTTACCAATACCGATAAATGAACTATTTTGCCGAAATGAATGCGGCTTCCGTAAAAGAAATAAAAACCGGCCTGGAACAACTCACACAAAAAGAGCTTGTAGAAGCCTGCCTGCGGCTGGTAAAGTTTAAAAAGGAAAACAAAGAATTGCTTACCTACCTTTTATTTGAGGAAGGAAATGAAGCCGGTTATATCAGCAATGTGAAAGAATCACTGGCACTGCTTTTTGAAGATGTAAACCGCACCAATATCTACTTTGCCAAAAAAACATTGAGGAAGATCGTTCGCACTGCCAATAAATTTATTCGCTACAGCAAAGAGCCTACCACTGAGGCCGAGATCTTATTGTTTGTTACAGAAAAGATATTGGCCCTCAATTTAAATATGAAGAAAAATACTGCGCTGGAAAATATCTATCTTTCCATCGTCAAGAAGATCAGCAAAGCTGTTGCAGCTATGCACGAAGATTTGCAATACGATTACCTGCGCCAGCTAGATGCCATCATTGAAAACAGATAGTTATATGAACAAGATATTTTTATTTTCTTTTTTATGTATGACCTGCTGCATAAATGGGCAGGCGCAGCCCCAAGCTGCCTTTACTCTAGCAATGAAAGACGAAATGATCACTAAGGTAAAAGGCGCTGCGAGCCATGCCTGGGCAGGTTATATGGCCCATGCCTGGAAAATGGATGACCTGGAACCGCTGACAAAAAAAGGAAAGAACTGGTATAAGCATTCAATGCTCATGACAGCAGTTGATGCCTTTGATAGTTTTGTGATGATGGGCCTTACAGAAGAAGCAGAGCAGGCCAAAGACCTTATATTTACAGCAGTACATTATGATATTGATAATGAAGTACAGGTGTTTGAAGTGACCATTCGTGTATTGGCCGGATTGATAACAGCTTATGAAAAAGAGGGCAATCCAATCTTTCTAAAACTGGCAAAAGACCTTGGCGACAGGATGATGCCCGCCTTCAATACACCTACAGGTATGCCTTACCGGTACGTGAATTTGCGAACCGGTAGAATAAGAGATAGCATCAATAATCCTGCAGAGATAGGAACATTAATGATGGAGTTTGGCCAGTTGAGCAGGCATACAGGCAACAATAAATATTACGCTGCTGCTAAAAAAGCCATCATGGCAGTTTATAATAAAAGAAGCCGGATCGGCCTGGCAGGTGAAGGGATCAATGTTGTCACGGGGAAGTGGACAAGCACACGTTCTCATATCAGTGGATATATTGATTCTTATTATGAATACCTGTACAAAAGCTGGTTACTTTTTGGCGATAAAGATTTTAAAAAGGCATTTAAAGTACATAACAGCTCGCTAAAAAAATACTTGCCTGTAAATACAGCTAACGGAACTTTTATGCGGGTAGTGGATATGAATACCGGCAAACAACTGGCCACCACTTATGGAGCGCTGGATGCATTTTACGCCGGCCTGTGTGCATTTGCCGGGGATGTAAAAACTGCAAAGCCTATACAGGAAGCGAATTATTACATGTGGACAAAATTTGGACTAGAACCGGAAGAATTTGATTTTTCCAATGACAGCATCCGTTCTGCCTCTTATATATTGAGACCGGAAAATATCGAAAGCTGTTTTTATCTCTACCGTAAAACCAAAGATGATAAATATTTATGGATGGGGAAAAGAATGGTAGACGACATTATTCAATATTGCAAAACAGGCGATGCTTATGCTTCCTTAAAAGATGTGGTTACAAAAGAAAAAGCGAATTCAATGCAAAGCTTTTTCTTTGCGGAGACGTTGAAGTATGCTTATTTATTATTTGCAGAAGAAACTGCATTTAATTTGCAAAAGGAAGTGTTTAATACAGAAGCACACCCGTTTAAAATTATAGAATCAAAAAAGCAATGATACAGTCTATAGATCAGTTTAAAAACGTTTTTTTTATTGGGGTAGCCGGCGTAGGTATGAGCGCAATAGCTCAATGGCTGGCCGGCGAGGGCAAAATAGTATATGGTAGTGACCGTTATTTTGTACCCGGCCAAACAAATGAAACAAAAGAAAAACTGGAAGCAGCAGGCATACAATGTTTTTTACAGGATGGGCAGGGTATAACTAATGAAACAGAACTGGTAGTGGTTTCAACAGCAATTGAAGATACGGTAGCGGAAGTACAGAAGGCCATGCAACTTAATATTCCGATCGTAAGACGGAGTGAATTGCTGGCTATGATCGCAAAAAGTAAAAAAACAATTGCTGTAGGCGGCACATCCGGCAAAAGTACAACGAGTGCCATGCTTTTTCAAATAATGGAACAGGCAGGTATGTCTCCGGGAATAATAAGCGGCGCAGGCCTTGTAAGCATTATTAAAGAAGGGAAGATAGGGAATGCTAAAAATGGTGATGGAGAATGGTTGATCATAGAAGCGGATGAAAGCGATGGCTCAATTGTTCAATATACCCCGGAAATTGGTTTGCTGCTTAATGTTGATAAGGATCACCAGGAGATTGATGAACTGATGCAACTGTTTGGTACATTCAAAAAAAATACAACGGAATTATTTATAGTAAATCAATCCAATGCGCTGGCAAAACAATTGTCGTCAGGTATAAAATGTGATTTTTCTTCTGAGTCATCTTCCGGCGCAGGATACACTGCATCCAATTTTCAGCAGTATGGAATGACCATTCAGTTTACCATCAACGATCACTCTTTTAGCCTGAACACCGTAGGCAAACACAATATGGAGAATGCACTGGCAGCAGTAGCAGTAGCCCACGGACTAGGTGTAGACTATACCGTTGCGGCAGCAGCATTAAAAGATTATCAGGGTATTTATCGCCGCCACCAGTTGCTCGGTGTAAAAAATGGTATAACAGTTATTGATGATTATGCGCACAATCCAGCTAAATGTGCAGCATCCATTATGGCCTGCCAGCCTATTGCCCATAAAGTGGTTGCGTGGTTTCAGCCGCATGGATATGGCCCTACCAGGTTTTTACGAAATGATTTTGTAAAAGAAATTGCAGCTGCGCTGAGGCCAGAGGATGAAATTTGGATGAGCGAAATTTTTTATGCAGGTGGAACGGCAGTTAAGGATATTTCGGCCAATGACCTTATCAATGATATTAAAGCTTTGGGAAAAAATGCTTTTTTTGTAGAAGACAGGAACCGCTTTTTAGAAACAGTAAAGCCTCACCTGGGAAAGAATGCAGTACTGCTTTTAATGGGAGCAAGAGATCCGGGCCTGGAGGCTTTCAGTAAAAATATATGGGAGCAGTTGTAAAATTTTATCGTGACGACTTTATTTATAAATATTAAAGAACTGGTCGGAGTAAGAGAACAAAATGTTTTGCTAAGAGGCAAGGCATTGGCAGATCTTCCATCTGTTAAAGATGCATTCCTGTTAGTAGAAGATGGTATTATTGCAGTTCATGGTGCAATGAATGAGCTGGAGTTGCTTATACCAAATTTACCACCGGTTGTAACAGATGCGGGCAATCAATGTGTACTGCCAGCTTGGTGTGACAGTCACACTCATTTGGTTTTTGCAAAAAGCAGGGAGGAGGAATTTGTTGATAAATTACAAGGAAAAACTTATGCAGAAATAGCTGCAAAAGGTGGTGGCATTTTAAATTCTGCACGGGTATTAGCTGCAACCAGTGAGGATGAATTGTTCAGGATGGCGATGTGCCGGCTGAAAGAAGCGGCTTTACTGGGAACTGGTGCAATAGAAATTAAAAGCGGCTATGGATTAACGTTAGAGGGAGAATTGAAAATGCTCCGGGTCATAAAACGATTAAAACAGCAAAGCAATCTTACCATAAAGGCGAGCTTTTTAGCCGCCCATGCGTTCCCGCCCGAGTACAAAGAAAATCACGAAGGTTATATCAGGCTAATTACGGAACAAATGCTCCCGGTGATTGCGGCCGAAAAATTAGCTGATTACATAGATGTTTTTTGTGAAGAGGGCTTCTTTTCGGTAGAAGAAATGGAAACCATTTGCAAAGCTGGTGCATCGCATGGTTTAAAACCAAAGTTACATGTCAATCAATTAAACAGTATTGGTGGGATACAGGCGGGAATTAAATCGGGCGCTGTTTCACTGGATCACCTTGAAACAATGACAGCAGGTGATATCAATGACCTCGCGGCTTCCCAAACGATTGGCACCTTGTTACCCACTGCGGCATTCTTTCTTCGTATGGATTACCAGCCTGCACGGAAACTGATCGATGCCGGTGCTGCTATCGCTTTGGCCTCAGATTTTAATCCGGGTTCATCACCGAGCTTTAATATGAACCTGGTGGTAGCATTGAGTTGCATTCAAATGAAAATGTTACCCGAAGAAGCCATCAACGCGGCTACCCTAAATGGTGCTTATGCCATGGAACTACAAAACGGATTGGGTAGTATCTGCGTTGGTAAAAAAGCCAATCTTATTTTTACAAAACCTATTCCATCTATTGCTTACCTGCCGTATGCTTTTGGCAGCAACCTTATTGATAAAGTAATGATCGGGGGAATATTTTAAAAACTGATATGAAAAAAATAATTGCGATAGGCATCCTTTTATCCGTTTGTTCCTTAGCCTGCGCACAGGCCGATTCATTGGCCTGCCTTAAATTTCATACAGGCACCTTCGCTTACCGCAATGACTCTTTGGGCCTGATCCATATAAACAGGACTAATAAGAGACAGGAGGAAATAAACAAGGAAAAAGGGATCATTACAAAGTTCAGGATCAAATGGACCGGAGCCTGCAGCTATGAATTAAAGCAGGTATGGAGCAATAGCAAAAAGCAACGAAAACAAAATGGTGCTGTCAACAAAGTGATCATTACATCGGCAACTTCAGATAGCTACCAGTTTTCCTGCGCATGCAAAAACATAGAAGAGGGAAAAAACAACACAGGTATAGTTGTATTACTTACTCAATAAAATTAAAACTTATTAAATATAAATTCAATCGATCATGTTACCACTTATTGAATGTGTGCCCAATTTCAGTGAAGGCAATGACCTGCAGATCATCAACCAGATAACGGAAGCTATAGAAAGCGTGGAAGGTGTGCGCCTGTTGAATGTTGATCCCGGGAAAGCCACTAACAGAACCGTAGTAACCATGGTAGGTGAACCAAGGGCTGTGATAGAAGCGGCTTTTCGTGCAATAAAAAAAGCAGGCGAGCTGATAGATATGAGCAAACATAAAGGGGAACATCCCCGCATGGGTGCAACAGATGTTTGTCCTTTGATTCCCATTGCCAATATCAGCATGGAAGAAACAGCTGCTTATGCACAGCAACTGGCAAAAAGGGTAGGAACCGAATTAAACATACCGGTTTATTTGTATGAAGCTGCACAATCCAATAGCGCACGAAATAATTTGTCGGTAATCCGTGCCGGTGAATACGAAGGATTTTTTAAGAAGATTCAATTGCCGGAATGGAAACCTGACTTTGGCCCGGCAGTATTTGACGAAAAGCGTGGCGGAACAGTAATTGGAGCAAGAGATTTTTTAGTGGCCTATAATATAAATCTTAATACTACTTCTACCCGAAGGGCAAACGCGGTGGCTTTTGATATAAGGGAAGCGGGAAGGACAAAAAAAGAAAATGGCAAAAATGTACTGGATGAAAATGGCAAACCGGTAATTATTCCCGGCAGCCTCAAAGCAGTAAAAGCCATTGGCTGGTTTATAGAAGAATATGGTATTGCGCAGATATCTATCAACCTTACCAATATCAATGTAACACCTATGCATATTGCTTTTGACGAGGTGTGTAAAAAAGCAGATGCCAGGGGTTTAAGGGTAACAGGCAGTGAACTGGTTGGGCTTATCCCTTTAAAAGCAATGCTGGACGCCGGAAAATATTTCCTGCAAAAACAACAACGGTCTGTTGGCGTAAGTCAAAAAGAATTAATTAAGATAGCTGTAAAATCTTTAGGCCTGGATGAGCTCACACCATTTGATCCGCAGGAAAGGATCATTGAATATATGCTGAAAGATACCGCCAGCTCTAAACTAATGGGTATGCGCCTGGATGCTTTTGCAGATGAAACTGCAAGTGAAAGTGCGGCGCCGGGTGGAGGCTCTATCGCGGCCTATGTAGGAAGCCTTGGTATTTCGCTGGCAACAATGGTGGCCAATTTAAGTTCGCATAAAACAGGCTGGGATGATCGTTGGGAAGAATTTGGTACATGGGCTGCAAAAGGCCAGCATTTAAAAGATGAATTATTAAGACTGGTAGATGCAGATACTGCAGCCTTCAATAAAATAATGGATGCGTTTGGTTTGCCAAAAGCTACAGATGCAGAAAAGGCTGCACGCAAACAAGCCATACAGGAAGCCACAAAATTTGCCATTGAAATTCCATTCAAAGTAATGGAAGCATCCTTCGCAGGCATGGAAATAATAAAAGCCATGGCAGAGACGGGTAATCCAAATTCTGTTTCTGATGCAGGCGTGGGCGCTTTATGTGCAAGAACCGCAGTAATGGGAGCATTCATGAATGTGCGCATCAATGCTGCAGGATATGATGATGCAGCTTATGTGAAAGATATAGTTGCAAAAGGAAACGATATACAGGATAAGACTATTTTACTGGAAATAGAAATATTAAAGTTAGTAAATGAAAAAATAGGAATATAGATGAACACTGCTACTATGCTATTGAACTTTTTCGTATTGGATAGTCATATTAAGTCTTATCCAGTTTTTTTCTACAAAACAGAATATTTTTTTACTTAAGTGTAGTTGAAGATTCGCTGATTCTAAAATCTGGAAACTGTACAACGAACCAAATTTTTCATTGTAAGGCACATTGTTGTTGAGAAGTTCTATTGTATTATTATTCCCTTCCTTATAAGAATAGGTTGTAAACACTGGTAAATAGAAAGCGAGAAAAGGCGTGCCGTTGACTGAATCAATATGCTGATGCGGAATATTAAAGGAAACCAGCTTTGCCGGATTGCTTTGGTGATCTGTTGGCCTCATTTCCATGAAACCCGTGTGATTATTAAAATTATACCCGGAAATTTGCTGGCCTGAAACCGCGAAGTGGGGCTTAGAAAGTTCAGCGTAGATATCATCACTTTTTACACCATCATTATTAAGGTCTGCCCCGGTTTCCGCTTTAAAGGATATAATTTTATAATACCCGGAAACGGTTTTTACTTCATTATCTTTTTTGCAGGAAGTGACCAGGATTAACAATAGAATAGGCAGGTATTTTTTAATTGAGTGTGTTCTCATAAGGAGTGCAAAGTAGTAAAAAAATGGTTTCGATTTTTTAAAATGTATTATGTATACATACCAATATGGTTCTACATATACCGCTCTTTTATAACATTTACATGATGGTAAATATGTCCCGCTGTCATAAATCCTACTGCTACCACGGTAGTTGGTCTTCCATTGGCAGAACCGGAATGATCCCAGTCTTCTGCAGATAAACTTTCAAATAAGAAGCGGGTGCTCTGCCTGACTGCTTTTAATTCATCACATAAACTTTCCCAGCTTCGGCCGACTGCATGGCTGTTGGCAGCATAATCATCTTCTTCAAATCCGGGTATATTCTGTATTTCCTTCCTTGCAAAACATAAAGCCCTGAAACTAAAAATTCTTTCTGTATCGATCATGTGCTGGAGCATTTCCTTCAATGTCCATTTGCCGGGAGCATAAGCATAATCTCCTTTGTCTTTTAAAGAGACGAAATAATTCTGTATCAAATCATCCTGCGCATCGATCCCTGCAATTACATCTGTTTCTTTTACGAGATCAATGTATCGGGCAAAGTAGGGAGGAAATGTTCCTTCAATTGGTTTTGGCATAATACTAAAATTTAGAACAAAAATAAGCCTTCCGTTTATGGCGAAAGGCTTATTTACATGAAAAGGTTTATATGCTTATTAAGCGTTCCTGGTTTTCTTTAAAGATGATTTAGGAAGTGTTGTTTTTTTAGGAGCAGCATTCATTGTGCTCGCATATTTTACTGCTTCAAAAGCATTAATAATGCCACCGGCTTTAGATAATTCGCTCATATCTACCTTTTCATCTGTGCCTGGTTTTTTTACTTTTTCACCTGGAGCAGTAGTAGTTTTTTCAATTGCCTGTTTTACCTGCTGGGCAGTAAGATTAGGATAATGCTGCCAGATAAACGCAGCCACCCCTGCTACCAATGGACAAGCCATACTGGTGCCACTTGCATTGCCATAAGTATTTCCGCCAGGGATAGTTGAATAAATTCCAACACCCGGGGCAAACACATCTACGTTGCCTTTGCCATAATTACTGAAGGAAGCGGTGTAACCACCATTCTTCTCATTACCGCTGGCACCTACAAAAATTGCTGTACCTGATTTGCCACCTGTTTGATAATTTGCATTAGGAAAAGTTACTTCCTCGTCTACATTTTTATGTGCATTGCCTGCTGCTGCCACCAGCAACACGCCTTTGCTTTCTGCATATTTGAATGCATCATCTACCCATGTTTTTTCAGGAGAAAAATCTTTCCCAAAACTCATGCTGATGATCTTTGCGCCGTTGTCAACCGCATAGCGGATGGCTAGTGCAATATCTTTATCATGCTCATCTCCATCGGGTACAGCACGCAACATCATAATGTTTACATCACCCGCCACACCGTCCATTCCTTTACCATTGTTACGTACTGCGGCAATAATACCGCTGCAATGCGTACCATGAAACGGCGTATTGGCCATTACATCCGGGTTACCATAATAGCGATCATTAATGTCTGTTTCATCATCCTTCACAATATCCTTTCGATAAGCCTGGGGAGCAGTGTTAACTGCTTCTCCTTTACGTAATTCACCATCCAGTTCATCCAGTAATTGCTTGTTGGTAATATCATAGCTATTATTTGCTTTAGAAATATTCAGTAAAAAAGCCTTCATCGTTTTCGATTCCGGGCTTTGCGTGGTGAAATCTTTCACATCATTACCATTGTATTCAGTTTTACCCAATTCTTTCGATAAAGCAGAATCTGCTTTTTGCAATTTTGGGTAAAGGCTTTTCAAATAGGCCGTTTCCTGCGGATCAACATCGCCTACCGTTTTTTGTTTCGCTACCAGGAAAGTTTCATATTGTGCTTTATCTGCGCCAGATAATTTTGCCACATCTACTTCTTTACCATCCCATTTAGCTTTTAATGAATGATAAACGCGGGCACCTTCATAACTATCTTTACCAACGTTACGGCCATCTTTTCCTCCTAAAAAATTCCAGCCATAAATATCATCTACATAGCCGTTCTTATCATCATCCACACCATTGCCGGGTATTTCTTTAGGATTTCTCCAAAGTATTGGTTTAAGGTCTTCATGCAAAGTGTCGATACCGCTGTCAATCACCGCAACGATGATCTTTTTGCTTTTTACATTTTTTGCTTTTACAAATTCGTAAGCCTTATCAATACTTACGCCGGGAAAACCGGTGGTTCCTTTATCCAGCAAATGCCAGTTTTTTGGAATTTCATCATTTTTAACACTTGTTCCCTGGGCAAAGGCAGAACCGCTCATTATTACAGCCGCTGCCAAAAATTTAGCATATTTAATCATAATATTTTTTTAGGAATTGATTGATGCGAAAATAACCCCTTTTCCCCAGCAGCTATTTCCGCCCGTAACAATTTGGCTAAATTTTATAAGTCAAATTTAATACCCTGGGCCAGCGGCAATTTATCGCTGTAATTGATGGTGTTTGTTTGCCTGCGCATATAAACTTTCCAGGCATCGCTGCCACTTTCACGCCCACCGCCTGTTTCTTTTTCGCCACCAAATGCACCACCTATCTCTGCACCCGATGTTCCGATATTTACATTAGCAATGCCGCAGTCACTTCCGGCATAAGAAAGAAATTTCTCCGCCTCTCTTAAATTATTGGTAATAACGGAAGAAGAAAGTCCCTGGGGTACGCCATTTTGTAAGGCAATGGCTTCTTCCATCGTTTTATACTTCATGATGTAAAGTATGGGCGCAAAAGTTTCGTGCTGAACAATTTCAAAGCTATTTTTTGCCTCCGCAACACAAGGCCTCACATAGCAACCGCTTTCATAACCTTTGCCTTTTACCACGCCACCTTCTACAATAAATTTGCCGCCTTCCGCTATGCATTTTTCAATGGCGGATAAATAACTGTTCACTGCATCCTTATCGATTAATGGCCCCACATGATTTTTTTCGTTTAACGGGTTGCCAATTTTTAACTGGCTATAAGCGTGCACCAGTTTCTCTTTGAATTTATTGTATACTTTTTCATGAATGATCAGTCTTCTCGTGGTAGTACAACGCTGACCGGCAGTTCCTACTGCACCAAATGTAGCTGCTACCATCGCAATAGCCAGGTCGGCATCCTGCGAAATGATGATGGCATTGTTGCCACCTAATTCCAACAAACTTCTTCCCAATCTTTGTCCTACCGCAGCTCCCACAGCTTTCCCCATCCTTGTACTTCCCGTGGCCGATACCAGTGGAATGCGGGCATCATTACTCATCCATTCGCCTGTTTCTCTTCCACCTATTATTAAACCACTTACACCTTCAGGAACATTGTTTTTCTTAAAAACTTTCTGAATTATCTTTTGACAGGCTATAGCACAAAGCGGTGTTTTTTCACTTGGTTTCCAAATGCATACATCGCCACAAACCCATGCCAGCATACTGTTCCAGCTCCATACCGCCACGGGAAAATTAAATGCAGAAATAACCCCTACCAATCCCAGCGGGTGATATTGTTCATACATTCTGTGGCCAGGTCTTTCGCTGTGCATGGTAAGCCCGTGCAACTGGCGGCTCAAACCAACAGCAAAATCGCAGATGTCGATCATTTCCTGCACTTCACCTAAACCTTCCTGCAGGCTCTTGCCCATTTCATAACTTACGAGTTTTCCCAGCGGATCTTTTTGCCTGCGCAACTCTTCGCCCACCTGGCGAACGATCTCTCCACGCTTTGGGGCAGGCCATGTACGCCACTCTTCGAAAGCCTGCTGTGCCTGGGCTACAACAGTGTCGTATGCATTTTTATCAGCACCACTTACCTTAGCAATTACGTTTCCATCTACAGGGGAGAAGGAGGTGAGTGTTTCTCCTTTTGATTTTATCCAAACCTGGCCGGTGGAAACGCCGGCATTATTGGCCAATATGCCGAGTTCTTTTAAGAAAGCAATCATAGTAAAATATTTGAATGCGCAAGTTAAGCATTCTGTTGCCTTCGGCAAAGAGGAGATGGATACACTGATGATACTGATGCCCTGGATCAGAACAGATTTTTTACGAACCCTGCAGGATGTTAGCCTTTAGCAGTACATATAGAAAGTTCCTTTTTTTATAACGCGAATTTCAGTCACCCATTACACGAAATGAGAAAAAGCTATTAGCCGTATGAAGTTAGCGTTTGGCTGGAGCATCGCAAACTTTCATAGTGAAGGGCTGATACGCTGTCGCTAACCGAAATGCCCAACTTCCTTATTCCTGCCTTAATATTGTTCTTTTTCGTTGGGAAAGTCACTGCTTTTTACATCTTTAATGTATTGTTGCACAGCGCCCGTTACTTGTTCGTGGGCATTGAGGTATTGCCTTAAAAATCTTGGTTTAAATTCTGTATTGATACCAAGCATATCATGCATTACCAATACCTGCCCGTCGCAGGCACCACCGGCACCTATGCCGATAGTAGGTATCAAAAGGCTTTTAGAAACTTCCGCTGCTAGTGCAGCGGGTATTTTTTCCAGAACGATGGCATAACAGCCGGCTTCCTGGAGTAATAAAGCATCTTTGCGGAGTTTATCTGCTTCGGCTTCTTCTTTGGCTCTTACAGTATAGGTGCCAAATTTATAAATGCTTTGGGGTGTTAGCCCTAGGTGTCCCATGACAGGAATACCAGTGTCAACAATGCGTTTTACTGAATCTGCTACTTCCGAGCCACCTTCCAGTTTTATAGAATGCCCGCCTGTTTCTTTCATAATGCGGATAGCAGAATTCAACGCTTCTTTAGAATTGCCCTGGTAAGACCCAAAGGGTAGATCAACCACCACCAGGCAACGATTAACACCACGAACAACAGAAGAAGCATGATAGATCATCTGGTCTAATGTAATAGGCAAAGTAGTTTCATGACCCGCCATCACGTTACTGGCACTATCGCCCACCAAAATAACATCAATGCCGGCAGCGTCGAATATCTGCGCAAAAGAAAAATCATAGGCTGTTATCATGGAGATTTTTTCTCCTGCAGCTTTCATTTTCTGTAATGTGTTGGTGGTGATCTTTTTTATTTCTTTATTAACAGACATTGCAATATTTTTTTGGTTAAAAATAATTGCGAAGGGGAGATGGCTCTGCATTAGAATAAAACAAGTCCTGGATATTCGCTTGAGTTGTAAATGTAAGAAGAAAAATTATTTGATATTTATTTTAATAACAGGTGTCTCTGTTACTATTGCTGTAACATTGTCTTTCTTGAAATAATACAATGTGATCGAAGGAATATTACAAAGAAGGATATTTTTTTCTTTACTATAAAGCCACTCCCGTGTGAGAATGAACGAACTGAAAACTGACGCATTAACAGGTGATCCAAATGGCAGGGCTTCACTCACATTTCCTTCGGCATCATAAACAGGAACATAACCATTTTCGCAACCCAAAATGGTTGCATCTAATTCTTTGAAGCTGATTTTTTTTGAAGAGTCTAACCTGATGATTTCGTAAGTGGCTTTACTAAAATGGGGCCAAAGTACCTCCAGCAAATGCTGGCCATGCAATTGTTTCAGCATTATAATTCCGGAGTCTTTTAAAAGGTACCTGGTGCGGGTTTGGCCTAAATGAAGTGCTTTCTTTTTTATCTTTTTATGGTGGCTTTTTTTAGTATTCAATCCGGTGGAAAATATAATGGAATACCCGAGGCGATTGCCTTGTGACGTTACAACACTGTATTTGGGAGATACCAGGTAAATGAAATTTTTAAGTTTTCCCGACTCAATATAAATGACCTGTTCAAAATCGATCATGTCATTTGCCCGGGCATCAAATCTGGCAGGGGAAAAAAGATCTGTTCTTTTTTCCCCTGCAACGGTTCCATACGGTTGCCATTAGTATCGTAAATAGGTATATCAGCATTGCGATGTGTAGGATGATCGAACAGGGAATCTTTTGTGATATAATTTATGGCTGTTTTTTCAATACCGGTATTATATAATCCAAAGAAGTACGGCAGAAGCACTTTTATCTCGTCCCGCTCTAGCCTGTTTCTAAGCAGCAGGCTGAGATTGGGATCGGGGAAATGCGCAGTATCAACAATATAACCAGCCCATTGAATTTTCTTTTTCTCAACAAACTTTGTAACAAATGATTGCGAATAAACATGGCAATAACAAAGCACAAAAAGTAGCCAACTGAGTATTTTTTTCACAAACATGCTGTAAGATTATGAGTAAATCAGCAAATAAAGCTCGGTTCGAACGTAATTGCACTTAGCGATTGAATCTTTACCCGTTATACCTTGGAACTGTTGAACCAATTTTTTTTATATCCTCCCAAAGATGCTGTACCAATCCATCGGCCAAACCTATTTTAGGAACATAAATTTCATTGGCATTGGCCCAGCGCATGGCATTGATATAAATAGACAAGGCAGGCACAATTACATCGGCCCGGTCTCTGCGCATATTATAACGCTGCATCCTTTCTGCCAGGGGAAAGCCGGATAACTCCTGGTAGTAATCTTTCAGCAAATCGACCTGTAACGGCTTGCCATCTTTTCGTTTACTCAAAGAAAATACCTTGTTGATGTTGCCGCCACTGCCAATAGCGATCACTTCTTTTTGGCCCTTGCTAACAGCTTTGATGGTATTTTTCATTTCCTCCCAATGGGTTTCTGTTACCAGGTTTTTTAATAACCGGATAGTGCCGATATTAAAAGAGTTTTTAAAAATAAGGATGCCATTCGTAAAGAAAGAGATCTCGGTGCTGCCGCCCCCTACATCAATATACATGTAACTGTGATCGGTATCCATGTTTTCCGCCACATGATTTTCGTACACGAGATTGGCTTCTGTATCGCCGGAAATAATTTCAATTTGTATGCCAGTGGCCTGGAAAACCTGTTCCAGTATTTCCTGCGAATTATCCGCATCTCTCATGGCACTGGTGGCACAGGCTTTCAGGCCTTCCACTTTGTAGGCATCCATCAGGTGTTTAAAACCCTGCATGGTGTCCATTAGCATTTTTGTTTTATCGGGGGAAATGTATTTTGTTTCAAACACGTCGAAGCCGAGCCGGAGCGGAATGCGAAAAAGATTCAATTTATTAAACACCGGTTTTTGATCGCCGGTTTGAATTACTTCTGTTATCAAAAGCCGGGCGGCATTACTTCCTATATCAATGGCTGCTAATATCAAGCGCGTTTTTTTATTATCCTTAAAAATACATCAAAGCAAAGGTTTAAAAAATAAAATTGCAACAGATGCAGGGGAAATTGTGCATTACTTTTTTTGAAAAAGATAATTATAGGTTTCTACCTGTGAGCGAACCTTCGTTTTGTTTCGGGGATTTACATATTCATTGCTGAGATCATTATCCAGTATCCTTGCTTTTACATTGTCACTGAGCTGGATATTTATAATGTCGATGATCTCTTTTTGCATTCCTTTTTCCAGTATAGGACAGGCGGCTTCTACCCGGTGATCAATATTACGTACCATCCAGTCGGCAGAAGAAATATACATTTTAGTATTTCCACCGTTATGGAATATCATTACACGGGCATGTTCCAGGTACTCATCAATAATACTAATGGCCTGTACCTGCCTTTTAAATTTTTTATTTTCGGGGTACATACAGCAAATGCCACGTATGATCATTTTTACTTCAACGCCGGCCCTTGCCGCATCTTCCAACTTCATGATCAAATCCTCATCACTCAAAGAATTTAATTTAAGCGTGATGGCAGCGTGTTTTTTCTGCCTCGCATTTTTTATTTCTTTGTTAATAAGTGAAATAATTTGTTTGCGCATACCCAGCGGACTTACCATAAGGGTTTTGCAGGCATTTAAAACTTCCAGTCTTGTTTTAGGACTTTCCAGGTAGCTGAAAATACGGTTTACATCAGCCATTATTTGCCTGTCCGAAGTGAGCAGGCAATGGTCGCCGTATAATAAAGCTGTTTTTTCATTGAGGTTGCCGGTACTTACAAAACCATAGTGCGTGGTAATATTATTTTCCCTTTTTTTAATGAGGCAAAGTTTGGCGTGGATCTTCTGGTTAGGAACACCTATCAATACTTTTACCCCTGCTTCTTCCAGCTCTTCCTTCCACATCAAATTGGCTTCTTCATCAAAACGGGCCCGCAACTCCAATACTGCCGTAACCTGTTTACCATTACGAACGGCATTGCTCAATGCGTTCACTACTTTGGAACGTGAGGCAAGCCTGTAGCAGGTTATTTTTATACTAACTACATTTGGATCAATAGCGGCTTCCCTTAGCAAATCGATCACACTATCAAAGGAGTGGTAAGGAAAATTAAGCAATACATCTTTACTAAATACAAGTTTGGTAACGCTTCCCGCATTTTTAAGCAGCGGATGGGTAAAGGGTTTTTTGCGTAAGCCTTTGGGAGGAAAAACGGTGTCGGGGAAATTGATAAAATCTTTGAAGTTATGAATTCTACCACCTGGTATAAGATTTTCCTTTAGTGATAATCCTAATCTTTTTACGAGGTAAGTCAGCAAGGAAATATCAATTTCCTTATCAAAAACAAAACGAACCGGTTTTCCTTTTTTCCTGTTCCTTAAACCCTTTTCAATTTTTTGAATAAGGGGTGTTGAAATATCGTTGTCAATGTCTATTTCCGCATCACGGGTGAGTTTAATGATATGCGCCGAAAACTGGTCGTAGCCAAGGGACGAAAAAATAACCGGGAGACAAAAACGAATGATATCTTCCAATAAAATAATATGGTGTTCCTCGTTTTTGGAAGGCAATATCAAAAACCTTGATAATGACCTGGTGGGTACCGATACCAATGCAAAGCGCTGTGGAATAAATTTATCTTTTTTGGAAAGCTTACAGGCGAGGTAAATAGACTTATCATTCAACACGGGAAAATTTTGAATACTTTCTATCATGAGCGGAATGATAAAGCTTCTTACTTCTTCATTAAAATAATCCAACACAAATTTTTGCTGCTGGCTATTTAGTTTTTTTTCGTTGATGAGGTGTACCCGTTGCTTGGCCAGTTCTTTTTGTATCTCTTTCCAGATACGTTCAAACTCAACCTGCTGAAGGTTTACCCTTTCCTGTATTTCTTCTAAAATGACTTGTGGCTGACTTTCGAGGTGCATTTTTGCCTTGCTGCCCAGTTCCATCATTTTACGAAGGGTAGCCACCCTTACCCTGAAAAATTCATCCAGGTTATTGGAAAATATCCCCAGGAAGCGAATACGTTCTCTCAGGGGCACAGTATCATCTGCAGCCTCCTGTAATACCCGGTTATTGAAAGAAAGCCAGCTAATATCCCTGGCGATAATTTTACTTTTTTGCAAGACAAGAGTTTAATGATGCGGTACAAATTTATTAGCTAAAATACCAACACCGTTTTTTTATATTAAATTTTAATCAATATTTTCCGGCCCAACGGTTTTATTCCGGTTCATATAAGGTAGAAGAATCAATGAGATCAACCCGGCAACAATGATAATGGAAGTGTTGGCACCCCAAATTAACCAGCCAAAAGCTTTTCCCAGCGGGGAAGCTATGGAATAAATCAGCAAAGTTTCCATCACAAAAATAGGGAAGGAACCAATACCCCCCGGCGTTGCTATCATGGCCAGGGTGGCCAACGATAAAACGGAAAAAGCTGCTTTAATACTCAAATGCCCGGTACCTTCCATTGCGGAGAAACCTATATAGATCTGCAACATATACAGCGCCCATATTACAATGGTATGCACAATGAACATTTTTTTATGTTTCAGATTTTTTATACTGGCAAACCCGGCACCTATGCCCTTTAAAAAACTGCCCAGTTTTACCATTATTTTATTTTGAGGGAACCTGTTGGCCATCCATTTTATTGCAACAAATAAAGCTGCAACAGCAGCCAATATTAAAATAAGTTTAGCCCAGAAAGGCAGGCCCGAAGCAGTTCCCATGGCTTGTATCTTTTCATTTACATAACCGCCAATCAGGTCTATTTGCAACAGGATTGTTATACCTATGAAAATGAGGTAGCAAACAAAATCGAAAGCCCGTTCAACCAATATTGTTCCGAATAGCTTATCAAATTTCAATTTTTCATAGCGGCCAAGCAGGGTACATTTTAGTACTTCGCCCAGGCGCGGGATAGCAGAATTGGCCAGGTAACCAACCATTGTAATGGCAAATACATTTTTTAGCCTGGGTTTATAACCCAGTGGCTCCAACAATAATTTCCATCGCATAGAGCGGCTGAGGTGACTTAACAGGCTCATGAGTACAACGGGTATCATCAACCAATAATTAACACTCCACAGGGCATTGTTAAATTCTGATTTTTCTTCGGCCGTCATGGAACGCAACTGCCACCACACCAAAAAAATGCCGCCGCCTAAAAAAATAACGTATTGAAGAATGGAGAAGATTTTTTTGCGCATATTAATTACAATTTACAAAGAGAAATGCTTGGTTATGCGTTTTGGCCAGTTGTTAGCACTAAATTATCAATCAGTCTTACTTCATTTAGGAAAGCAGCTGCCAATGCTACCAGGGGTTGTTTGCCATCCCAGGTAGTTACCGGCTCTAAAGTTACAGCATCGGCTATTTCAACATAGTCTGATTTAAAGCCATTTTCCTCCAGGTGTTGAAAAGCAACTTTTTTGAGTGGGCTAAGATCGCCTGGTTTTAGATTTGATTGAATTGATCGTAATATTTTAATAATATGTAAGGCAGTTTGCCTGTCTTCTTTATTCAAACGCATATTGCGGCTGCTCATAGCGAGGCCATCAGCTTCCCTAACGGTATCGCATACCTGCAATTGTGTTTGGTGCGCCTGCAAACCGATCATTTTATGAATGACCATACATTGCTGGTAATCTTTGCGGCCCAGGAAAAGCGTATCCGGTTTTACGGCATTCAATAGTTTATCCACAATGCGGCAGACTCCCTGGAAATGACCGGGCCGGTATTTGCCCTCGAGGATTGTTTCAATAAAACCAAGATCATAATGAAGCACCGGGTCGTTGGCGGGATACATTTCAGCTGTGGCCGGCACAAATAAAACGGTACAACCTGCTTGTTCGAGCACATTAATATCCTTTTCAATGGTAACAGGATATTTGTCAAAATCAGCGGGGTTATTGAACTGTGTAGGATTTACAAATATGCTGCAAACTGTAACCCCTTCATTTTTCCTGCTTTCGCTTACCAGTGATATATGACCTGGATGCAATGCTCCCATGGTTGGAACAAAACCGATGCTTTCTCCGGCCGAACGGTAATTTTTCAACAATTTGCCCAGTTCCTCTATGGTTTTTACAAGGATCATTCGTATCAGTTTATGGCCTGTAAGGCCTGTAATGACGCTATTTAGATAAAATTCAGTACTTTTGCACTCCATTTCTAAAAAATAGAAGGGATTACGCATCTAACATAGTAAATATGTCTACAAAGAAAAGAATTTTATTTATTGCCAATGAAATGTCTCCTTACCTCGAACTTACAGAATTTGCTGAAATTGTAAATAAACTGGCTGTTCTTTCCAACGACAATAATATGGAAGTAAGATGCATAATGCCAAAATTTGGTGTTATTAATGAACGCAGGCACCGATTGCATGAAGTGGTAAGGTTATCCGGCATTAATGTTTCCATTGATAATGATGATTACCCATTGGTTATAAAAGTGGCTTCGCTTCCTAATGCAAGGCTGCAGGTTTACTTTTTAGATAATGAAGATTTCTTTAAACGTAAATCAATTTTTGCGGATGATAAGGAAAAATGGTTCGAGGACAACGGTTTAAGAACTGTACTATTTTGTAAAGGCGCTTTAGAAACAGTGAAAAAATTCGGCTGGCCTCCTGATATCATTCATTGCAGTGGGTGGATGACCGGCCTTATACCTATGTATATTAAAACAGCCTATAAAAAAGAACCTGTTTTTGCTCATAGTAAAATTGTTTTCACCATTGGAGAAAATACTTTTAAAGATAAACTGGGTGCTGATTTTATGAAGCTGATGGCTATTAACGATAATGTTACGCCAAAAGACCAGGAAGTTTACAAGGATAATAATAATACTGCCATGTTTCATGGCGGAGCCACTTATGCCGATGCCATTACTTTTGGCGCAGAAAAAGTGGATAAAAAACTGGCAGATGAATTCTCTAAAGTAAAGGGTAAAAAAGTATTGAAATACGATGCTGAATCTGATTTAACAGACTATTTACAATTATATGCCGACCTTGCCAAGTAGATAAAAACTAATCTTTTTCTTAAAATTTTATTTGTGTTTAAAAGACTTTTACCCATTGCTCTTATAGGATACATTTTTCTTGTTTTGGTGAACTGGAGCTGCACCAAACTGGATACCACCAAGCTCGGCAGTGATCTTATTCCTGCCATAGATAATGTACACACCTTTGGAGATACGCTGGATATAGAAACCGTACAGGGCATATTTGACGACAGTTTTAAAATATCACGTTCCGAAAATAATATCCTTGGCCGCATATCAAACGACCCGGTTTTTGGACAAACCAATGCGGAAATGTTTTTCCAGCTGAAGCCCACTTTTTTTCCCTATTATTTTGGTAATCCAAACGACAGTCTGACTGTTATTGACTCAGTAGTTCTTTGCCTTGCCTACGCCGGTCATTGGGGTGATAGCAGCAGTACAGCCATTCAGCACCTTGAAGTGTATAAGATCAACGATCAAAAATTTGGAGATTCCCCGCATATCCTCAGAACCATTAAAGACAAGCCAGGTATCGACCCGACATTAATAGGCTCAAAAGATCTTAATATAAGCACACTTAAGGATACTATAAAAATTAGGAAAGACTCGGTTGTAAACCAGATCAGGATAAAACTAGATGGAGGAAATTTTGTCCAGGAACTTTTTGAAAGGGACACTGCACCTGCGTCTCCTACAAATTCCTTCAGAAACGATTCTCTTTTCCGGCAATTTGGTAAAGGGTTTGCTGTAAAGGCCACTGCAGGAAATGCCATAATGTATATCAGCCTTACGAACGCAAAAACAAGGTTGGAAGTGCATTTTAAAAAAATTAATACGGTTACAAGGGTGTTGGATACCAGCGTTAGTTCTTTTATAATTAACACCACTTCCCTGGGTACTAATCTAGCTTCGTCATCATCAAATTTTGTTGAAAGAGCCTATACATCCCAGGTAACTGATCTTTCTCCTGCTAAAGCCAGTTTACACATGGTAGGCGGACCAGGTACTTATGCCAACTTATATATCTCCGGGTTGAATACCATGCCTAACAGGATCATACACAGGGCGGAGATATACATGGAACAGGAGCCCGATAATCATGAATATGACAGTATCTTTTCTGCGCCTTATATGTACCTCGACCTTTTGGATACGGGTATCACCACCCTCAAGTGGAAACCCATTTACTACGATCTTAGTCCCAATGAACCTTACGACCCTGATTTTAAAAGGGCAGGCTATCCTTATTTTCCTGGTTCGGGAGGAGTTGACTTTGGGTACTTTGGCGGATTCCCACGCACCCGGTTTAATTACTTAGGTGAAAAAGTGGTGTATTATACTTTAAATGCCACCCGTCATGTACAACAGATAATCTCGAAAAGAACAGACAACTATACGATGCGATTATATCCTGCCTTCCAGATTTACTATCCGCAGATTTCACTCGCAACTCCTATTCCATATAATAACCCGCTTGGGTTTGGACGGGTCCGTTTAAAAAGCGGGAAGTATCCCGATAATAAGCGAAAGATGCGCATGTTCATTGTATACTCAAATATTTAATTATTATACACAAAGTCCTTTTGAAGATTCAAAAGGACTTTGTTCGTTTGTATAACGCCCTTATATTTGCACATTCAAAAAAAAACATATGCCTTATTTATTTACATCAGAGTCCGTTAGTGAGGGACACCCGGACAAAGTAGCTGACCAGATCAGCGATGCATTAATCGACAACTTTTTAGCTTTTGACCCAAGCAGTAAAGTTGCCTGCGAAACATTGGTAACCACCGGCCAGGTAGTGTTGGCAGGTGAAGTGAAAAGCAAGGCATATTTAGATGTGCAGGAAATTGCAAGAGGTGTGATCCGTAAAATTGGATACACCAAAAGTGAATACATGTTTGAAGCCAATTCATGTGGTATCTTATCGGCTATTCATGAACAATCGGGCGATATCAACCAGGGTGTGGACCGTAAAAAGAAAGAAGAACAAGGTGCAGGAGACCAGGGAATGATGTTTGGTTACGCTACCAGCGAAACAGATAACCACATGCCGCTGGCTTTGGCTTTGTCTCATGATATATTGATTGAACTGGCCGCAGTGCGCAGGGAGAACAAACAAATTAAATACCTTCGCCCCGATGCAAAAAGCCAGGTTACCTTAGAATATGATGATAACAACCAACCTACAAGGATTGATGCTATCGTTGTTTCTACACAGCATGATGATTTTGCAAAGGATGAAGTGATGTTGGCTAAGATCAAAAAAGACATTATCAATATTGTTATTCCAAGGGTTAAAGCTAAATATGCTAAGTATGCGCACCTTTTCAATAATAAGATTCAGTATCATATTAATCCTACGGGTAAGTTTGTAATCGGCGGACCACATGGTGATACAGGCCTTACGGGTCGTAAGATCATTGTGGATACCTACGGTGGTAAAGGTGCTCATGGTGGTGGTGCATTTAGTGGTAAAGATCCAAGTAAAGTAGATCGTTCTGCAGCTTATGCAACCCGTCATATTGCTAAAAACCTTGTTGCAGCAGGTTTATGCGACGAAGTATTGGTACAGGTGTCTTACGCTATCGGCGTAGCAAAACCAACCAGTATCAACGTTGTTACTTATGGTACTGCTAAAGTTTCTTTAACCGACGGACAAATTGCAGACAAGATCATGAAGATGCCTTGCTTTGATATGCGTCCTTACTTTATTGAACAACGCCTTAAACTGCGTAATCCTATTTACAGCGAAACTGCTGCATACGGGCATATGGGCCGCAAAAGTGAAGTGGTAGATAAAGTATTTACGTCTCCTGACGGTAAAGTGGTTAAGAAAAAAGTGGAACTGTTTACATGGGAAAAACTGGATGCAGTAAAGGATGTTAAGAAAGCTTTTGGATTGTGAAATAATGGAGCTTTTTACGATACTATGAAAGGAAGCCGCTTCAACTGAGGCGGCTTTTTTATGCACTACCTGGATGTTGACTTGCTTTAATTATCTGGGTACCATCTGCGTTAAAGTACGCAGATGATATGAATGAAGCCTGAACAATCCCCCTGGCAATCTATAAAAAGAGGCTGTCTCAATCCTGAGACAGCCTCTTAAACATTTTATATGACATGGCACTGCTAAACCTATGATTTTACTTTTGCTTTAAAAACATCGCCATTTGGCAAAAATTTCACTTTGGCTTTCTCTTCGCCTTTTTTCATTTCCACTTCATACATATCCATATTCTTATCATTTTCTTTATCTATTTCTACTACTTCAAAACCCGGGAAACCATCTGCAATGGCTTTGCTTACTGCCAGTGGTAAACCCTTGATATCTTTAAAAGGAGTAGTCGTTTTTATCCAGTCTCCTTCGGGTGTATACCAGGTTGAATAAGGGATACCGTCCATTTCATAATTGGCAAAATAATAGTCTTTATCCGTATCCCAATTGTCCTCTTCAATTGGATCATATTTAACCCACTCCACTTTATCGGCTTTCACAAATTTCTCCTCAAAAGTAGTTGCAACCTGGGCCGGAACAGCTGTTTTTGTGACAACAGTTCTATTGCCATCACCACTATACCTTACCGTAGTTACTTTATTTTCATCAGTCTTTGCTACTGTTGTAGTTTCAGCATCCGGTGTTTTGTCATCCTTTTTAGCATCATCGCATGATGTTACCAACAATACTGTAGATAATAAGGCCGGGAAATAATTTAAAAATTTCATAATTGATAGTTTGTTTGCAAAACACAAAGGAAAATTATGCCAATAAGCAGATTTTGATGTTTCGATTTAAGAGGATTATTGTCGTAATTAATTGATTTATAATTATATAATTACAAAATTTTTTGTTTAATGTTATTTCTCTAAATAGGTATTATTGGTACTTTGTTGCAAAGAAAGACCTGTATTCAGGCAACAAATTCCACAGTGCCGACATCAATTAAATGAGTCAGAATCCTTAGATAAATCAGCTAATTTTGCCCGATGAAAAATTTCAGGCACCAGCACAGCCGCCCAAAAAAGAATACATTAGTCGTAGGCAGGGCTGCTATTATACAGGCTTTAAAGGAAGGAAAACAACTTGAACGCATTTATATGCAAACAACCGTGCATGGGGAAGTAATTGATGAAATAAAAAAACTGGCTGCAATAAACCTCGTACCCATCAATAAAGTGCCGGTTGAAAAGCTAAATAACCTTAATGTAAGCAACCACGAGGGTGTTGTGGCACAAATTTCCAAAATACAATACCAGGACCTGCAATCAGTGATTTCATTTGTGGTAGAAAATGGTGAAATACCCTTGTTTATAATTTTGGACGGCATTACAGATATCCGAAACATTGGCGCTATTGCCCGCAGTGCCTATGCAATGGGGGTTCAGGCTATTATTATTCCGGATAAGGGTGTAGGTGCTTTAAATGAAGATGCTATCCTTACTTCTGCCGGTGCCCTGGAGCAGATAGCCGTGTGCAGGGTACAAAGTTTAATGAAAGCAGTGGATGATCTTCACCTGAATGGGGTAAAAGTTTTTGCGAGCGAGATGACGGCAAAGGCAAAATCCTATGATTGCAATTTTGCGGATCCCTGTGCTATTGTAATGGGTGGAGAGGAGCATGGTATTTATCCTACGCTCTTAAAAATATGTGATGAAAGTTTTCAAATTCCAATGCCGGGCAATTTCGAATCGTTGAATGTGTCTGTAGCTACCGGTATAATACTATACGAAGCGGTGAGGCAGAGACAGGCCATTAAATAAAAATGAGTGAGCAACAAAGAAAAAAAAATATCATTGATAGAATGTCCCCGTGATGCTATGCAGGGCTGGGCGCATTTTATTCCAACCGAAAAAAAGATCAGTTACATCAATGAATTGCTTAAAGTAGGGTTTGATACGTTGGATTTTGGAAGTTTCGTTTCTCCCAAAACCATTCCTCAAATGGCTGATACAAAAGAAGTGATCGGTAACCTGGAATTAGGAAACAGCCATACGAAATTGCTGGCAATTATTGCCAATGAAAGAGGGGCGCAGGATGCCGTGTTGTACGATAAAATTTCTTACCTGGGATTTCCTTTTTCTGTTTCTGAAACATTTCAAAAAAGAAATACCAATTCATCCATTGAAGAATCTTTAGAAAGGGTAGAAGCCATTCAAAATCTTTGCATAAAAAATAAGAAAGAACTGGTAGTGTATATTTCTATGGGATTTGGTAATCCTTACGGAGATCTGTATAACGAAGAAATTGTTTTTACCTGGGTGAATAAACTGGAGGCAATGGGCATCCGTATTATTTCCCTGGCTGATACTGTAGGGCTTGCAACAGCGGAACAGGTTTTATCTGTAACAAAAACATTGACAGCGGCCCTGCCCGGGACGGAAATAGGCGTTCACTTGCATTCTACTACATTCAATTGGAAAGCCAAGACTGATGCAGCTTTGGAAGCTGGATGTTTACGTTTTGATGGTGCGCTAAAAGGCATCGGTGGCTGCCCTATGGCAGACGATGTGTTGGTAGGCAATATGGATACAGAATTAATGATCCCTTATTTTGAAGAAAAAGGATTGCTGGAAGGGTTGAATAAGGAAGCGCTGGAAAGCTGTAGCAGGATGGCATCCGAAATCTTTGTATAGATATACAAGAATTTTAAAAAAAATACCCGAATTATAATTTGGCATCTAAAATATTCTTCGTTCTGAATTGTTAATTTTTACGATGAGTTTTGCACAATGAAATAATTCATATAATTAGGCAAAATAAAAATTCGGGTACTTCGTGCAATTCGATTAATTATTGATAAATATGGACTTTCATTTAGAATTTACCCCCAAACCTTTCGATACAAAGATCGCACATGAACACAAATTGTTCCTGGCTGGTTCCTGTTTTACAGAACAGATTGGCAGCAAGTTGGCGGCACATAAATTTCGCATCATTGACAATCCCAATGGTATTTTATTTAATCCTGTAAGTATTGCTAAGTCTGTTGTTTCTTATATAGAAAATAAACTCTACACAGAAGCAGATCTTTTTTATTCCAATGAATTATGGGGGAGCTGGGAACACCATACCCGTTTCTCCGGCGTAAGCAAAGAAGAGACGCTCCATTTAATCAATAATTCTCAAAAAGCAGCACAGGAATTTTTAAAAGAGGCAGACTGGCTTTTACTAACATTGGGCTCAGCCTTTGTATACCAACTGGAAAACAACCAGGTAGTAGCCAATTGCCATAAAGTACCTACAGATAAATTCCGGAAAAGATTATTGTCGCCGGAAGAAGTGATCACCACACTCGATACGTTGATCCATCGTCTTAAAAATTTTAATCCCGGGCTTAAAATAATGTTTACCATAAGTCCTGTACGGCATTTGCGGGATGGTTTTGTTGAAAATAACCGGAGCAAATCAACCCTCATTCATGCGGTGCATCATCTGGTAGATAAATTTGGCGGGCTGTATTATTTCCCCGCTTATGAACTGATCATTGATGACCTGCGGGACTATCGTTTTTTTGCAGAAGACATGGTGCATCCCAATTATGCAGCTACCAGTTATGTGTGGGAAAAATTTGTTGCTGCCTGTATTGATGAACCGGCTCAGTCATTAATGAAAGAAATCAACATCATTAATGCGGCTAAAAATCACAAGGCTTTTAATCCGGCATCTGAAGCGCATAAAAAATTTTTACACAACAACCTTGTACGGGTAAAGAACCTGGAAGAAAAATTTTCCTATATCAATTTTGAAAAAGAGAAAATTTATTTCTCCAATTAATGTATAAAAAAAGAATCTTGATGAGTTATGAAGAGTGAGCCACTGTCTTGCAGTGACCCACTCTTCATGGATTCATCACGATTCTTAAACCGGCCTCCTGATTATTGTTTTATAAAACTCCTGTTCATCGTTCTCTTATTCTTTATGATCTCTAACCTATACATGCCATTTGAAAGTGATTGAATTGAAATGGGCTGCTTACTTGTTAAACCTTTCAACACTATCCTGCCATGTGCGAACAGGCCTGGTGGCTGCATCACCGGAGGTGAGGGGAGAACCCTGCGGGCATGTGTTGCGCCCGGCAGCATCTGTACCAGGGAAGGCAGTGGTGTAACTACCGCTTCCTACCTTAACCGTTTGCGCATGAGTTTGTAAAACAGATAAGTGAAGCAGGAGGAGGAGGAGTATCCATCCTCCCCTGGGGGAATTTTTTTTCATAAATGGCAAGTTTAGAAATTAAATAATGAACTACTAAGTTGCCATTTCAGATAAGGGAATGCAAGAAAATTGCTACATCAAAAATACAACAGCAATCGTGAGCGCAGGCTTTTTGCTACTTCAATTCTTACGACTACGTATTTATACTTTGTGGGTTGCATGGTGAATTTATCATCAGCTTTGTGATTTCAGGTCGACCACCTACCCATAAGGTGGTCGACCTGAAAACAAGGTGGTCGACCTTAAGTATATCATCAATGTATCCTGTCGCCTCTCACTTCCTCACTTTTCATTAATATCTTTTCATGATCCAGCCATTGTTGCCAGCGTTTGCGCACAGTTGTTTTATCAATATAATGTTCTGCAAGCGTAATAAATAAAGTATAATGTCCTGCTTCACTCTCCATAAATTTGCGGTAGAAGTTGCGCATGTATTCATCATCCAGCCCTTCGCTCAATCTTTTAAAGCGTTCACAACTGCGGGCTTCTATCAGTGCCATTAGTAGCATCTGGTCTAAAAAACGATCATCAGGGCCACCATCTTTTTTTTGAAATTGAAGGAGTTTGTTTACATAAATATCTTTTCGCTGGCGCCCAAGTTTCAAACCTCTTTTTTTTAATTCGGCCAATACCTGGCGAAAATGCCCCCATTCTTCCGTAACGATCGGGCTCAGTTCCTCCACCATTAATTCTTTTTCAGAATTTTTAGTGATGAGCGTGATACAGGTAGTAGCAGCCTTTTGTTCACAATACGCATGGTCTGTCAGGATCTCTTCCAGTTGTATTTCTGCCAGGTTTACCCAGCGTGGATCGGTGGGTAGTTTCAGTCCCAATATATTTTTTACATCAAGGTTGAGTTCTTTGTTCATAGTACAAAATTAGTAGTATCTCTAATTGAAATGAATATTACCCTGGTAGTTGTCAGCTTGCCCCGATAGCTATCGGGACGAAACCGGCGTACACCCACTTTTTAACTTCGCCTTCTACATGCTCCCACGCTTTGCGGGGCAGGCAGGGCTGACAACTTTCAAATTAAAAAAGATAAAAATTATTATTTATTGAAGTCAACATTTTTACATTATTTTACACGTAACATAAATGCTTATGAGATTGATCCCACTGTTAATTAGTGCTACTATAACTGCTACACTTGTTATTCTTTTCAATACAAAATTAATTTTACCCGCCGCATTGGGGAAATTACTGGCACCTCAGCAGGGTCTCTGGCAAAATGCAGAACCTGCCGCCCAGGATTTTTCGGCAGATCTCAAATTTGACCAGTTAAAAGGAAAAGCCGAAGTATATTTTGATGATCGTCTTGTGCCGCACGTTTTTGCAGAAAATGAAACAGATGCATATTTCATACAGGGTTACCTGCACGCAAAATTCCGGCTCTGGCAAATGGATCTGCAGGTACGCTCTGCTGCAGGTCGTGCAAGTGAAATAGCCGGTGAAATAGCGATCAATCATGACAGGGAATTTCGCAGGCTGGGAATGGTGTATGGAGCAGAAAAATCTCTAAAGAAAATGGAAGCCGACCCCTTAATAAAGGCAACCTGCGATGCGTATACTGCGGGAGTGAATGAATACATTAAATCATTAACTGTTGCAACACTTCCCCTGGAATACAAACTCATTGGTTACGAACCTGAATTATGGAGTAATTTTAAAACAGCCCTGTTTCTCAAATACATGAGTTATGATCTTGCTGCAAGAGAAACAGATTTCGAAATGACCAATGCAAAGCAATTTTTTAGTAAGGAAGATTTTGACCTCCTGTATCCCGTTATTCAGGACTCGCTGGATCCTATTGTGCCCAAAGGAACCCTGTTTACAACGCCGGGTGTTGTAACAAAACCTCCGGCTTCCGCAGATTCATTGTATTTAACCTCACTTGTAAATATTGACAAAGTTAACAACCCCGATCCGGGAAACGGTAGTAATAACTGGGCCGTAAGCGGAAGTAAAACAGAGAGTGGAGCACCTATTTTGTGCAATGATCCGCATTTGGGTTTAAACCTGCCTTCACTCTGGTACGAAATGCAATTGAGTACGCCCGCCTTCAACGCATATGGAGCCAGTTTCCCGGGAGCGCCAAGTATTATTATTGGGTTCAACGATAGTTGTGCTTTTGGATTTACCAATGGCGGAAGGGACGTAAGAGATTATTATGAAATAAAGTTTAAAGATGAAAGCAGAAAGGAATATTGGTTTGACAGTGCCTGGAAGCAAACTGATTTCCGGTATGAAGCAATAAAAATTGCAGGCAAGCCAACTATGATTGATACGGTTGCATACACCATTTTTGGCCCCGTGATGTTTGATAAAAGTTATTCAGGAAAAAGAACAGATAACAAAACCAATTATGCAGTGCGTTGGAAAGCCCATGATGAAAGCAACGAGCTATTGATTTTTACAAAACTCAACAATGCAAAAAATTATGCCGATTACCAGGAAGCTGTTGTAAACCTTCATACGCCGGGGCAGAATGTAATTTTTGCTTCCAAGAGCGGGGATATTGCCATAAGAACACAGGGAGAATGGCCTGCAAAATGGAAAGGCCAGGGTGATTTTGTAATGCCGGGCACAGACAGCAGTTATATGTGGCAGGGCATGATTCCAGACATCGAGACGCCATTTCAATATAATCCTGAACGTGGATTTGTAAGCAGTGCCAATCAACGGCCTGTTGATTCTACTTATCCATATTATTTAGGAAGAGAATATCCCACACCGAGAGGTGCGCTAGTTAACCGCATGCTGGCAGACAGCAATAAATTTACGCCGGAGCGCATGATGAAAATGCAGACGGATAATTACAACATTTTTGCAGAATGGGCCAAGCCTTTATTCCTCAAAAATATAGATGAATCACTGTTGTCTGAAAATGAACAAAAATATTTCCGGTTAATGAAGAACTGGGATCTGCGGAGTGATCCCGCTTCAACAGGAGCAACTGTATTTGTATTAGCCTGGGAAAACCTGCGGCCTGTTATTTTGGATGATGAATTTGCCAAAGCGCCGCAACCGGTGATGGCACCATTTGAAAGTACATTGCTGGAATCTCTTTTAAGGGATAGCGCCTGGAAATTTATTGATAATATTAATACAGCCGCAAAAGAAACACTGCCTGACATTTGTATGCTTGCATTTAAGAATGCGGCTAAAAAAATAATGATCGCTGAAGCCGCCGGTAAACTGGAGTGGGCAAAATACAAAGACACGCATGTGGATCATCTTGTTAAAATAAAAGAATTCAGCAGCCTGCATTTGCCGGTAGGAGGTGGTAGTAATATTATAAATGCGGCAAGAGAGAACCATGGCCCCAGCTGGCGCATGATTGTAAGTCTTACTCAGAAAACAGCCGCCTACGGAATTTATCCAGGCGGGCAAAGTGGTAACCCCGGCAGTCGTTTTTACAACAACTTTGTAAATGATTGGGCTGCGGGTAAATATTATACTTTGTGGATGATGACAAATGAAGAAACCGGTGATAGAAAGGTGAAATGGAAAATGAGTTTTAGCAAAAGTTAGATACGTTTGTTTTATTAAATTGAAAATGTACAGCATGAAATTTATTGTCTCCCTGATATTAACTGGCTTATTAAGTTTTGCTGCCTGCCTTTACTTGCCCTGGTGGAGCATTTCCATTGTGGCGTTTGTAGTGGCTGCACTCATACCGCAGAAACCCCTTGCGTCTTTTTTATCAGGGTTTACAGGGCTGTTTATTTTATGGATCAGTCTTAGCACCTGGATCAGCAACGCCAATGAACATATACTGGCGCATAAAATATCAATGCTAATCATTAAAATGGATAATGTTGTTATGCTGGTGTTGGTAACAGCTTTGATAGGTGCGCTGGTAGCAGGAATGGGCGCCTTAACAGGTTCGTTTTTACGCAAAAAACAGGTCCCGAAGTCGTAGCTTTATCGTTTTAAAAGATGTACTATATAATTAAAGTTTGATCTCTTTGTAGCAGTTTGTAACTTTTATAAAGGGCTACGTTCTCGCTAATAATATAATCGCAGGAACAGTAATCCCGATGAATTTGTTAAAGTTGTTCCGGCTTTTTCTACATCAAACGATAATGTATTTATCTTCAGTCAAATTGTTTTATGAGATTAGTTCTGTCGCTGTTATTGTTGCTTTTAGCTGATGCTGCCTCTGCCCAAAAAATATATGGAACTGTATTTACAGATAAGGGAGACCTGCTTCCTTATTCTTCTATCACCGTTAAAGGAACCAGTATTGGCGCCAGTGCAAATGACAAGGCGAAGTTTTCTTTTGCCTTGGGCAAGGGGATTTATACCGTCGTTTGCCAGCATATTGGTTATACCACGATAGAAAAAAAACTAACATTGAATGATGATACAGAGATAAGTTTTGTGATGGCAGAGCAGAAGCTGGAGATGACAGAAGTAATTGTAAAAACCGGGGGTGAAGATCCCGCTTACGAGATAATACGTCAGGCAATTAGAAAACGATCTTATTACGATAAGCAAGTAAAAGCATTTGAGGTAGACCTGTACGCAAAGGATATGATAAAGCTCAGGAAAATGCCAAAGAAAATATTTGGTAAAAAAATTCCTGATGCCGATGTAGCAGAGATGGGCGTGGATTCTACGGGTAAAGGCATCATCTACTTATCTGAGTCTGTTGCAAAAGTAGCCATACAGCAGCCGGACAAATTTAAAATGAATGTAATCAGCAGTCGCATCAGCGGGAGTGGGGGGTTTGGGTTTACGTTTCCTGCCTTTATTAGTTTGTATACCAATAATGTAAAATTATTTACAGAAAGAATTAACCCGAGAGGATTTGTTTCACCTATTGCCGACGGTGCTATTAGTTTTTATAAATACAAATTGTTGGGTACTTTTTATGAAGATGGAAAAGCCATCAACAGCATCAGGGTAACTCCGCGGCGGACTTATGAACCTTTGTTTACCGGTGTTATCAATATCACTGACGACGACTGGCGTATCCATAGCTTCGACCTGATGGTAACAAAGTCTGCGCAGCTGGAAATACTGGATACCTTAAAGATCACACAACAACATGTGCCCGTTACAAAAAATACATGGCGTACCAAGAACCAGGTGCTGTATTTTAACTTTAAACAATTTGGTATTGACGCTACCGGGAATTTTGTGAACGTGTACAGCAATTACAATATTGACCCAAAGTTTGCAAAAAAATATTTTGACAATGTGGTCATCAAATATGATACTGCTGTAAATAAAAGACCAAAAGAATATTGGGATACCATAAGGCCTGTTCCACTGGAGCCGGAAGAATACAAAGATTATAAAGTAAAAGACAGTATTTATGAGTTGCGGAAAGATTCAGCGTTTTCGCAGGCTACATTGGATTCGCTCAGGAAAAAACAAGGTAAAATAAAACCCTATAAATTTTTCTGGGGTGGTGTAGATCGCCGGATATATAGAAAAGATAAAACAATCTCTTGGGGTGTTCAGCCACTGATACCGGATCTTGAATATAATACAGTAGAGGGAGTGGCCATGAAGGTAAACGGGTATATAAGTGCTTATAACAAAAAATTAAAATCTGCTGTTAGTTTTGAACCTCATTTAAGGTATGGTTTCAACAACGGTCATTTTAATGCCTGGGGTAACCTCAGCTTCCGAACAAGAGATGCCGTAGCCAACAAACGGATCAAACAATACAGCTGGAATTTTTCGGGCGGGAAACGGGTGTCCGAATTCGACAAAAATCAAAATACATATCCATTGATCAATACCATCGGTGTGTTGTTTTTTGGAGAAAACAGGATGAAGATCTACGAGAATTATTTTGGCAGTGCTACTTACAGCCGCAGGTTTGAAAGTGGCTTAAGATTCACTGTTAACGGTCTGTATGAAAACAGGCTCCCGCTTAACAATACCACTTATTATACCTGGTCAAAAGACGATACAGTTAAATTTACGGCCAACTATCCAACCGAGAAAATGTCGCAACAATTCACTCAACACCAGGCTGCCATTGTAACTGCCAGTATCAGTTTCAAACCTGGTCAGAGATATATTGAGTTCCCCACATATAAAGCAGCCATCGGTTCTAAATATCCAACCTTTACTTTAAGTTATGCCAAAGGCATAGATAATATTTTAGGTAGTGATGTTGATTTTGACAAATGGAAGTTTAGTGTGAGAGATGATAAGAATTTTAAACTGCTGGGTACTTTCAAATATCATTTGGGCATGGGAGGATTTTTAAATGATAATAAAGTTTATGTACAGGATTACCAGCACTTCCGGGGTAACATGTCAATTGCAGCAGGAGAGTACCTCAGCACTTTCCAGGTAGCAGAACCTTACCAGAACAGTACAAAAACAAGCTTCTATAGTTACGGGCATATAGAGCATCATTTCAATGGATTACTCACCAACAAAATTCCGTTATTCAAAAGATTGAACTGGACGCTTGTGACGGGGAGTAATGTGTTGTACATAAACAGCAACAGCAATCATATAGAAGCTTTTGCCGGAATTGAAAATATATTGAAGGTATTTCGGGTAGATTTTGTTGCAGCCTATATAAACGGCGGCAAGCCCGTTACGGAAGTGAGGATCGGTGCCGGTGGAATTCTGGGAGGTAGCATTAATATGAACAGGGGCAATAGGTCTGATGCATTGGGTTTTTAGTGGGCCAGTTGACTGGTTAACTGGCTAATTCCAGGCTGAGTTATTTGTATGTCATAATGCTGGTTATTAATTCTTAAAATTTATCTTTGCATAGTTAAAATAAAATTTGGTTTGCCCTGCAAGCATCCAATCATTTATTGATTTCCTGTTGTAAGCAGCAGGATCAAATTAAATAGCTATGGCTCCTTTACACAACCGGGTTTCCCAGGAGGAACTCAAAAAATACCTGTACGAGGAAACATTCCACAGGCATACTGTTTCGTTTTATCATTACTTTTTTATAGAAGATCCTGTGGCGTTCCGGGATGAATTGTATAAGGGGTTGGAAGCCTTAAAAGTATTTGGCCGCATTTACATTGCACAGGAAGGCATCAATGCACAGGTGAGTATTCCCGAAGATAATTATGAAGCCTTTAAGGCATTTTTATACAGTTTTGACCCACTTAACAATATTCGTTTAAATATTGCGGTAGAGCAGCAGTCAGAAAACGATAGCAGGGCAACCGGGGGTAAATCTTTTTGGGTATTAAAAATAAAAGTGCGTAATAAAATTGTAGCGGATGGAATTGCTGATCCCGATTTTGATATGGCCAACAAAGGCCGCTACGTAAACGCCGCAGCATTCAACAAGCTTACGGAAGATGCAGATACTATTGTAGTGGATATGCGCAATCACTATGAATATGAAGTAGGACATTTCAATAATGCTATAGAGATACCCAGCGATACCTTCAGGGAACAATTGCCCATGGCGGCGCAAATGCTGGAAGATAAAAAAGACAAAACTATTATCATGTATTGTACAGGGGGCATTCGTTGCGAAAAAGCCAGTGCCTATATGCTTCACCGTGGTTTTAAAAATGTATTTCACCTGGAAGGAGGTATTATCAACTATGCCAATACCGTGAAAGAAGAAGCATTGGATAATAAATTCAGGGGTAAAAATTTTGTATTCGATGACAGGCTGGGTGAACGCATCACAGATGAAATAATTGCGAAGTGTCACCAATGTGGTAAGCCTGCAGATAATCATGTGAACTGTGTAAACGAAGCCTGTCATCTTTTGTTTATACAATGCGAAGCGTGCTCAAAAAAGTTTGAAGGTTGCTGTAGTGTTGCCTGCCAGGAGGTAATTCATTTGCCCGGGGAAGTACAAAAAGAATTACGCAAAGGAATTGACAAAGGCAATATGGTGTTTAATAAAGCAAAAGAACGGTTAAGGCCGCGGATTGAACCGGGGTAAAATTCTTGGCCCTCAAAGAGGTGGGAGAATTTTGGAGAGCACTTCTACGGCTTCCCTGCTGTTAAATTCATATATCTTTTACATACCATTCATTTCCGTCAACATTTCTTAAGACAAATCCACTCACTTTTAAAAAATCGATGTGACCTTTGTTTACTACATCACTGTAAACAATTCTTTTTACTCCTTTTGAAATAAGATAATCTTTTTCTTTTTCAAAAATAAAGGTACCCACTTTGTAATCCCTGTATTTGGGTAAAGTATAATTGAGTGCAACGATGGCATCTCCGTTAGGTGCTAATGCGGCACTGAAAATATTAGCGATCACTACATCCCGTATTACAACAAAATTGAGGTTTCCCTGTAGTCGTTCCGGTTTGAAGCCAGGAAAGTAAGCATTGATATCTTTCCAATAAAAGTCAATGAATTTAGAAGCGAGTTTTTCATCTCGTTTAAATTCCAGCAGCTCAAAATTTTCTTTCTTTGTATAAATTTTTAAAAGATAATAGATGTTTATACATAGCAGGATGGCATTGGTAATAAGTACGGGGATCGCAGAAAGAAAAACGGCATAAACAATAAAAGCCAGGCAACCGATACTGTTGAACCACCTGAATTTTAAATCGTTGTTTACTACCAGTGAAATCACCAGGCACAGGGAAGCCAGGTAACCAAAATAAGACGCAATCTGTTGCAGCATAGCTTTATTTATTAGCAGCAAAGAAATGAAAAATTTATCGGGATGACGTAACTTAATAAAAACGCTGAAATGGAAAACAAAGCACTCATAATAAAGGCACAGATACAAATTTCCAAATTGCCGGCCGAAGTGTATGAAGCCATTATTGATCCGGCTAAAATGTTCAACTATTTTATTGCTCAAAGCAACTGGCGTATGGAATCCAATGCCAGCCTGGAATGGCAATTTCCTGAATTCGATATCAAAATCCCTGTAAGGGTAGGAAAACTCCGGAAAAATGAATATATTTCTTTTTATTGGAATGACGCAGACGGTAAAAAAATACTGATGGAAATTAATTTATTACCTGCAGGCATTGCTACGCATATCGTGGTAACAGAAAAAGAAAGAGAAGCAGATGAAGACGGGATAAGGTGGTTGGGAAGAAATACGGAAGGATGGGCCAATTTCCTGGCATACATGAAAGCTTACCTGGAATATGGAATTAATTTACGAAAGGGAGCTTTTGATTTTATGGCATCTTAAACCCATTTGTGTCAGAATACAATTGCCTGTTTTAGTTTTGGACACATGATAGTGGTGTAGCTTTCATAACGATTTTCCAGCGTTATCATTTTTTTTAACCGGTGCCTGAAATTCTCTTTTTGTTTTTTATTTTTTTTCTCTTTGTTTAAAGAGCATTTCTCATATTCTTTTTTGTAGGTGATTCTCCTTGCAGAAATATTATAGTCAAAATCGGCCCAGTACTCGCATGCCTTTCCATAAAAAGAGGTGTAACCTATTAATTCAAATGTTCCATGCTGGTAACGATACTTATCCGTTTGCCCCCATTTCCATGCTTTGCCCCCGGATTGCCTTACCAGCAAAATACCTTCCTCTATTTCAATGTACTCAAAAGGGTCATTGAATGAACCGCCTTCTTCAGGTGGTAAAATTGCTTTTGCGGATCTTTTCCAAATTACCCAATCTCTTCCTCTCCTTTTTAGTATCCTCAACTCGCGTATCATACCGGTGCCCTGGGAGTCAGCCATGGTTACCACCAAAACCTTTTCCTCCATACCATCTTTGTCAAGATCACCAATTTTTTCATCCAGTATATATTCTTTTATTGAATGGAGCTTTTGCTGGCCAGAAGAGATGGCCGGAACATACAATAAAGCGATGAATATTAACCCGTAAGTCTTCAAACAGTAGTTTTTTCAATATAAACGAAAACAATCCGTTTTTAATATAAAATGTAGAAAAATAAATAATATATCTAATCAAATACAAACCATTTGCGCTCAAAAAAAAGTTCACTGATCAAAATTTTCCCGGAGTTGTCCCACAATTGTGCTTTTATAAACTTCCCTGTTATGCCCGTGTATTTCAATTTTTTTCCATCCAGCCCGGCTGTTTGATAATAGGCACCATATCGCAACTTATAGGGATTACCTTCTACATCATTTGTAAAAATGGAAAAAAGGATACGGCGGTTTGAATTGGTATTTGATTTTTCATATCCATAAAAACGGTGGTCTTTTCTTATGTCTGAGGTTAACCAGATACTGCTATCCTGCCCGGTAATAGCCGCTTTATGAATAAATTCCGGGTAGTTACTTATTGCTTTGGCATTGGCTGCATCCAGGCTGTCAACGTTTAGCTGGGCTATAGAGTTGGTGCCGGTTGTCAATAAAATACAGAAAAATAAAAGTGATTTCATAGTAATAATTATGGGGCAAAGATAACTGCCTCAGGCAACTTTAGGATGGACTGCAACACAATCGGGCCTGCTGCTGGTTCCGGTAGCATTAACCACAGTAATGATTCCCATGATCGGTAAACTATTGCAGGCGGGTGCCAAACAACAGGTAATGGCTACTATAGGCATGTTCATGTTTTTTATTTTCTGTTTCTGGGGATATAAAATATTAACGCCTGATACCGGTAAAGATGTTTTTTTTGATGCTCACTTTTAGGGGGCAGCAATGGCTTTGTTATTTATCCCGGTGACCACACTATCGTTGAATACATTAAAAGGAAGGGAAATAGGAGAAGGCGCAGCTTTCACCGGCATGATGCGACAACCCGGCGAATCATTCAGAATCGCCCCTATCCCCACCTTCAGGGCACAACAAACAGCTATACATCCCGCTAATATTTCCAGTCACCTTGATATAACCAACCCGGCTGTTCAAAATCATGTAACAGGTGTTACCAATGGACTTATGGCAAAAGGTATTCCTTCTAATAATGCACAACTGGATACTTACAAACTAATGGGATATTCCGTAACCAAACAGGCCATGGTATTATCGTATATGGCTGTATTTTTATACATCGGGCTCATGTTTTTAATTTGTGTCCATTTGTATTGCTGGTAAAAGCAAATAAAAATAAAAAGGTCGATTTGAGCGAAGCAATGCATTAGCATTGTCATGAGCATGTCTGTTTCCTTTTTGCGTAACTCAAATTCCCGATGCGGGAAAATTATATAAATGAATTGTGGCAGTTTTGCCCAGTTCATTTTTTTATGCCTTGTACTTTTCAAACATTATTTTTTTCTGATGAGGGCTTTACAGCCCGCTGCAGTACCTGTGGTCATTTTCATGTAGCTTTTTTGAGCTTCATGTTTATTATATCCGAAAGTGCTTTCAGTGATCTGCACAGGGAAACAATGGTGAAAATGAAAGAAGGGGATTTTGCCCTCACAGAAAACTGTAAACCCGTAATGATACCAACGCATACAAAGTCAGCATTCATCATGCTTACAAGAAATGAACTGGCACTTTTTTCGCAGATGCTGGAGGAAGCCGATAGCGAATACTAGGCCCTGTCATTGATCAAACTTTTTAATAACTGCAATGGATAGGACGGGGACAATCAGAAGGGAAGAAATCAGGATAATTAAATTTTTTTTAGTCCTATTTTTTAATAGCACTATTCTTACTCAGGCGTTCCGTTTCTCCGGAAAGGTCTTTTAAAAAAGAAGACATGATTATGACAAAATAAATATGGCAATCACATGACAAAAATAGTTTCAGAAATTTATGCAACACAGTATTTCATAACGAACTTGCGCCCTGAAAATATGCTGCATTTCATTAAAGCAACCTTCCGTTAATAAAGAACGTAAAACGTTTATCAATAAATCTGCGATGAGAAAAAAATATACAATCCTTCTTTTACTGTCTTTTGTTTTTACCAGTTTATTTTCTCAAACTGATACCGGCAAAGTAGCAAAGGATTTGTCTGAAGTAATTGTAACAGGACAGTACAAACCACAATCATTAAAAAATTCTGTATACCAGGTTCGTGTAATAAACAATGAACGTATCCGCCTGAGCGGTGCAACTAATATTCAGCAGGTGCTTTCCAATCAATTGGGGTTTCGTTTTTCTAATGATAATACGTTAGGCACTACAGATGTTCAGTTAATGGGAATGAGCGGCAGAAATGTAAAGATTTTACTGGACGGCGTGCCATTGATTGACAGGGGTGATACCCGTGAAAGCCTTGGCCAGGTTGATATTAATACAATAGATCGTATAGAAATAGTGGAAGGTCCTATGTCTGTATCTTACGGTTCCGATGCGCTGGCAGGTGTAATAAATATTATTACAAAATCCCCTGGTAAAAATAGTTTCTCTATAAATGCAAAAGCACAGGAAGAAACTGCCGGGAGCGAATATTACCCTTTTAGTTACCAGGGGGTCCACACACAAAGTCTTGCCGTATGCTGGCAAAAAAATAACTGGAGCTTAATGTTAGGCGGCAATCACAATGACCAGGATGGATTTGGCGGCGATACATATGGCAGGGCAAAAACATGGAGACCGAAAGAGCAATGGTTGGGAAACGGAAGAATAGGATATAGCAATAAATCTATTAATCTATATTATAGAATTGACGGATTAGATGAAGAAATTTCTGTAAGAGGCCCGATGAATATAAACAGCTACACGGCGCTGGATCAGTATTATATAAGCAAACGTTTTGGCCACCAGTTGCAAAATCAATGGAGAATAAACAATAAATTTCAGTTAGCAACCATTGTTTCACATACGGACTATAGCCGCAGAACAAAAACGCTGAAAAAGAATTTCAGGGCGGGTACTTCAGAGCCGGGTACAGAACCGGGTCAGCAGGATGTTTCCGGGTTCAACAGTTTTGTTTTTCGCAATACAGTAAATTACCAATTTTCTTCAAAACTGTCTTTACAATCAGGCATTGACATCAATCATGAAAAAGCAGATGGCGCCAGGATCAAAGGCTCCCCGGTTATTAATGATTATGCTTTTTTGGTTTCTTCAGAAATAAAACCAAATGCAAAAATTAATGTTCGGCCGGGTCTTCGGTTTATTAAAAATTCTGCATATGATGCACCCCCGGTTATTCCGTCTATCAATACCAAATTTGTTTTAAATAAAACGCTGGATCTGAGAGTCGCTTATGCTTATGGCTTCCGCTCTCCCGCATTGCGTGAGTTGTATTTCAATTTTATAGATGCCAACCACGTTATTGTTGGCAATCCAAATCTTAAAGCAGAACATTCAAATAGCTTTAATGGCTCCTTAAGCTGGAACCCGGCTACACAAAAGGAGATCGCATTCTCTTCTACGCTTGGCGGGTTTTACAATGTATTTACTGACCTCATAGGATATGCACAATCACCTACTTCTGCAGATACTACAACTACTTTCAACGTAGCTAAATTCAAAACAACAGGGTTAACACTGGAAAATAAAATCAACTGGAAACAATTAAGTGCCACCCTGGGGTTTTCTAACATAGGACGATACAATGATTTTGCAGATGAGGAAATATTTAAAGACAATGGCCTTTCTACATTTATCTGGTCAACTGAAATTAATTCAAATATTATCTATACAGTAAACAAGATAAAAACAACTTTCGGTTTGTTTTATAAGTTCACCGGTAAACGCCCGGGTTACCAGTTAGGAATCAATACAGGAACTGGTGAACCCGAAATTCAGGAAACATCATTGGAAGGTTTTCATTGGGCAGATCTTACTATTACGAAACCATTGTGTAAATATTTCATAATAAGTGGCGGAATCAAGAACCTGTTTGATGTTACCAGTTTATCCAATACAGCTACCAGCGCCTCCGGCTCACATAGCAATGGGGGCCCTGTACCAATGAGTTATGGCCGTTCCTACTTTTTAGGCGTTAATTTTCAATGGAATAAATAAAATACTTATAATTAAAAAAAATAAAATAAGATGAATTTTAAAAAAATCATGCCGGCGGTAGTGTTAGGTACCCTAGTTTTTTCTTCCTGTAAAAAAGATATTGACCCTGTTATAATAGTTCCGCCATCAGGTGGTGCTTCTGTACAGTTTGATGGAATTTTAGCTGGTGAAGCCGGCTCAAGTGCGGGTAAATCTGTGTATATTGATTTAAGTACCAATATATCAACAGGTATGGCACGCAAAAGCTGGGATCTTGGGTTTTATTCCGGATCAGATTTCAGGGTAATTATTAATAACACTACCACTGCTACTGCAAAAATTATTAATAAAAATGATTTAAGTGATGTGACGGTTGCAGACACTATTGGATTCAACGGCATGTCAATCGGTTTTAACGGAACATCATGGCCACTGGTTGATGATAGCAGCGCAAACATAACCAAAACAGTCATTCCAGAAGTTTCTGCCACTGATGCCAATAATAAAGTAGTTATTATCAATTGCGGCGTTGGCGGAACAACTCCTGCCAGGGATATTTATAAAATAAGGATACTGCGTAGTGCTTCAGGATACAAATTGCAGTATGCTAAACTGGCTGCTACTACTTTCACCACATTGGACATTACCAAAGATGCTGCTTACAACTTTCAGTATGTTTCTTTTGATACCGGTTTAACAGTCGTTGAACCCAAAAAAGCTGAATGGGATTTTAACTGGTCATACAAATTATATAAAACTTTCTACGGAGACCCATCAGTAAATGCTTTCATCCCTTATGCATTCTCTGACCTGATCACTATCAACAGCCGTGCAGGTGTTCAGGCTGCACAGGTACTAACGAGTACTGTTACCTATGCTGATTATGCAGAAGCAAACATAAGTACTTCAACATTCTTAAGTACACATGATGCCATTTCAGACAAATGGAGAAGTACCCAGCCGGCTACCGGGGTTAGAACAGATCGTTTTTATGTAATTAAAGATGGTGTCGGCAATTACTACAAATTGAAATTCCTGTCTATGGGAGTCGGCGACGGTGGAACAAGGGGTAAGCCTCAGTTTGAATACAAATTGGTTAAGGCAGGATAGAATAGTGCAGGACCAAAGGCTTAAAAAATTAAAAAACCAGATACACATGAGCCCGGTTTACAATCGGGTTCATTTTATCTCGCTAACCTTTTATTTCGTTCTCGCTATGATATAATCCTCCACTTTTTAAAAACAAATTAACCAACTATGAAGAAAACACTCACACTGCTCCTCTCGGTTGCAGTAATCGGAATTACATCCTGTAAAAAAGAAGCCTTGCCGGTTCATGAAAACACAAAAGGGGACCCGGTTGTTTTAATTGAAAGGAAAACGAACACGCCTTTCGTCTTGTTTCAAAAGCCCGCGACTATTCAACAAACAACGGAGAATGGTGAACTCAAAGATTACCTTGGACGTTCTTATGATACACAAAATACATCGGTAGGAAATCCTGAGGGTATTCGTTTTCCCGTAATCGATGTTGAAAAACTGTTCACTGATAATCCCAATTATTTTCTGAATATACAACACAACAGTACAGAAGCCACCAGTTTTTCATTTTCAGATTTCGAAAGGTACGAAATGAAATCTGCAGAAACACAAACTACTACAGGTGGATTTGGATTAAATCTAGGGCTGTTCAAAATCGGTGCTAAAAGTAAATTCGCCTCTGCTTTTTCATCCAATACTGTCAATCAGACCAACAGGATTTTTGGTGAACTGAATGTAACGGTTAAAGATGCGTCTTATGAAATGCTGGCGTCTTCTAATGTTGCCAACCAGGTCAAAGACAAATATTTAGCGACGAGTTTTTTGGGCGAGTTGTACAACACTACTCCTTTTGAACTGATAGAAAATTTTGGATATTTTCTCATAACCAAATTTAATTCAGGAGGTCGTGCCAATGCTTTGTACACCGGTATCAATACACAAACCAGTTCTTCCGAAACAAAAGAGTCAGGAACGGATGCATCCATCAACGCATCATTTACATTAAATACCAGCACAGGTGGATCCCTGGATTTCGGGATAGGAAACACCAATGCTCAAACGGTGGCAACAAGCAATAACATCTCTCAGTTCCATGTTTCTGTTAAAACATATGGAGGTGGTTATGGTTTTGGTTCTTTCACTACACCAAAATCAATAGAAACTGCTAATGTAGACTTGGGCGGCTGGTTAAGTTCTTTGAACGATCAGACTACCCATGTCCCTATATCGTTCCAAAACTTAAGACCCCTGGGAGATTTCATTCATGAAACAAATTTCAGGCAATACCTGCTGAGTGTGTTGCAAGCCAAAAATGATCCTAATCAAACCACCCCTATATACAATAGCTTCCTGGTTCCACAGCTATATGTATATCTTTCATGGGGAGGGGTGGTGCAGGAAAATGGTGAAAGTTTAACACTGATCCGTTATCGAATTGATTTCCGTGGCAGATTTGGCGGCGAATATTATCCATTGTATGGCGGCGACTTCACAATGAGAAGTACCGATGATGTGATGGCTAAACTTACAGCTGAAATGGCACTCTATCAAACGCAAAACCCGTTTTTTGGAAATTTACAGGTAAATTTTGCGGGCTGGGACGATCCGGATCCTACAGGAGAAAGATTCCCGGAATGGTTTAATATACAACTTAATAACCTGAAAAAGTATACTAGTCCTAATGGTATTACCTATCTGTTGGATGCTACAACCATGAAAGGATACAGCTTCTTTGGCGATTACCTGTTGGATACATACGCCATCAGAACCCAGGTAAATGCGATGCCTGCGGTAACGGCCACGCCTGTTTTAAGCAACTATTCCATTTATGGTCTGTAAATCATCTTTGCAGGTAATCTTGCAAAATTAAATTAATAAGATTTCTCATAGCTTGAACAAATAAGAGTCGCTTCGGTTTTTCCGGGGCGGCTTTTTTCGTTTTGCGTAAATTGGTTTTCCATATCCGTAAGCCGAAGTCATATAAATGTCTTCTTTTTGCTGCAAATAAAAATTATACATGAAGAAGATATTTGTACCAATAATAGCATTGGCTATTCCAAACTTGCTAATAGCGCAGGCACCTGTAGACAGGAAAGTAATAGATAATTTTTGCGGGTGTTTTGATGTAGACTTTAAATACGCAGAAACCTTTGCACCCAGCGGAGAATACAAATATCATGAAAGAGATGAAACGCCTGCAGGTACCGAACTTTCTTTACCTATCGAGCAAACCGATAAAAGAGTAGTGATACAGCATTTGTTAGTCATCAACGACAGTGTTATTGTAAAACACTGGAGAGAAGAGTGGAGCTATGAAAATCCGGTGATCTGGAAATATACCGGCGACAGAACATGGGTGAAACAACTATTGAAAGCAGAACAGGTAAAAGGTAAATGGACCCAATCTATCTGGGAAGTAAGTGATGAACCACGCTACCAGGGTTTCAGCCAGTTTGTAAACATGGATAATAAATTGATCTGGCAAAGTACTGCCGATGCTCCCTTACCAAGAAGGGAGTATGCTGTAAGAAATGATTACAATGTATTAAAAAGAACCAATCGTATGAACATTACAGACAGCGGTTATGTTCACGAACAGGACAATGTAAAGATCCTTCGCAGCAATGGTAAAGACGAGGTATTAGTAGAAGAAAAAGGGTTGAATACATACAAACGAATTGATAATAGATTGTGCAGCCCGGCATTAAAATTCTGGGAAAAAAATCATGTTTACTGGGATAAAGTGCGCCAGGCCTGGGAAAACTACATCGCTTCCAGCAATGTTATTAAACTAAAGTTTAAAGTTGAAGGTAAATTACTGCACGATTATTTATACGCATTAAATAAAGAATACAACAGTAAAAAAGTAGCAGAAGCCGATATCGACAAAAGGATAAAAGCGGAGATGGAAAAATTTGTGATAGGGGATGATCATGCAGCAGTGAAATAATTAAATGATTTTTTAAAGAGGCCGCTCCTTCAGGGTGCTGCCTCTTTATGTGAGATGTGTATCTTTGTTTTATGGCACTGATATTTAAAGGAAAAACGACCTGCGGATTGTGCGGAAAACTACTGGCAGGCAAAGATATTGTCGGGCTACCAGCTATTGCCGATGTTACGCATGAATTGTATGTATATTTTGACCAGGGTTTTCATAGCCGTTGCTTTGACAACTGGGATAAAAAGAAAGAAGTAATGGAAGTGCTGGAAGCTGAAAAGAAACTGTTTCATCAATCCTCCTATTACAAAGTAATGTTTGAAAAATACGGTAACCCGGGTCCTTAAGTGTAATACCATGACATCACTTGCATTAAAAGATCATATTCAAAAACATATCTCCCCTACCACAGGTGAACAGGAAATTGTTTCATCTTTTTTTGAATCCTTCCATGCGCAAAAGAAGCAAAACCTCCTGGAAGAAGGGCAGGTATGCAAACAACATTTTTTTGTAGAGAAAGGGATTTTGCGGATGTTTTATGTGAATGAAAAGGAATAGAACATACCACCCAGTTTGCCCTCGAAAACTTGTGGATGACTGATCATATGTCTTTTCAAAATCAGCAGCCATCCAACTTTTATATACTGGCCGTAGAAGCTACATCTGTCTTATCAACCGGCCAGCCTGAACAGGAAGCGTTGCTCAAACAGTCACCTGTAATAGAAAAGTATTTTCGCATCATTTATCAAAAAGTCTATGCTGCGCACCAGTTTCGCATTAAATATATTTACGACCTTGCCAGCTAAGAAATGTATGATAATTTTGTAAACAAAAACCCCGGCTTTGTGCAGCGGATCCCGCAATATTTACTGGCTTCTTATTTAGGTTTACGCTGGAGTACTTAAGTGAACTGCGACGTAAAAAATCAGGAAAAGAAAAATAAGTTAATAGAACAAAGAGAAAGGAGAACAAAGAAATAAGACTATCTTGAATGCCAAAGATTTATAAATTTAAAATACATCCTCTTTTTCTCCATACTTTTTTGTTCCCTTAGTAAAAAAACTGTTTCATGCTTACAATAGCCGTCTTAGTAGAAAACTTCCCGTTATTCTTCTAACATCCGTTTTCATATTTTTAATTCGCTTTATCAGCGTACCCATCTTCTTTTCTTAAACCAGTTTAAGCTAAATCGCCCACCCATATTTTAGTTTTGTGCAACAAAAAAATCGTGGACAAAAGATTAAACATCCAGGAACTACAGCCTGAAGCCTACAAAGCAATGTATGCACTCGAAAAGTATTTAACCACAACAGATCTGCCAAAAAACTACAAGGAACTTATCAAAATAAGAGCCTCGCAGATCAATGGCTGCCCCTTTTGTATTGATATGCATACGAAAGACGCTATTAAAGGCGGTGAAACTTCCCGGCGGATTTTTTTGTTGAATGCCTGGAGAGAAACAGACCTGTTTACAGAAGAAGAAAAGCTGGTACTTGCCATGACAGAAGAAGTGACCCTGATCAGCAACGGTGGATTGACAGCCAACACCTGCGGTAAATTAACAGGCCTGTTCGGGAAAGTTTATATCGCCCAGTTATTAATGATGATCGTAACTATTAATGCCTGGAACAGGATCGCTATCAGTACTAATTTGCCGGTGTCGGCTGTGTAATTTCCGCTGCGTTGTCATGTTCCCTGTGCGACAAGTCGGGAACGGCACAAAGCAATTCATTCATTGACGGGTGAGATCTATTGTACCCCAGTATGAAAACTATCCGCCGAAAAAGCCACTTAATGAAGTAGTTTTTTTATTAACCGGGATAAATACGCTTTTTTTTGCCAGTATTTATACTAATCCACTTGTATCATGCGTTTATGCAAAACCGTCTATGAGTTTTAACCGTTAATGCCATATACGTCAATCCGGTACCGCTGAATAAGTTATAGCCCCAACTGTTTCAGAAAATATGAAGATCATTAAACACCAGCTGAAACAACAAAGTATGAGCATTCTGAAACCAGTAATGGATTTTCGCCGTTACATTATGCGTATCGGGGTACACAATAGTATGGATGCACACAGCATTCGTAAGCTGTACATATTTAACCAGATCAATTTCCTGGGTTTTGTTATGGGTGTTTGTTTGCCTATTGCCGCTTTTTTAGGGGATGGCTACCTGCCCATTGTGGCATGGGTGGTGGCTTTTTCTCCTGCTGTAATAAGCTTATCGGTACTGATTTTTAACTATTTCAGAAAGCATGAAATTTCCATGTTGATCTATTTTACCTGCTATCCGCTCACTACCGCACTCGTGTATGCCGGCAATGTAGATGTAGGGATAGAATTATTTTTTATTCTCTACAGCGTATTATCCGTTTTCTTCTTAAAAAATATTAAGTATATCACAGCGGCATTTACACTTTCAGCAATTTGTTACTTTGCTGTTTATATCTTCCGTACAGAATATGCATATAAGTTAGCCGACATCAGCTTCGGCTTCTATTTTTCCAATCACCTGCTGGCCATTGTTTTTATTTTTGTTGGACTTATTTTGATAAAAAAGGAAAGTTCCAGCTACCAGAAACGCATTTTAGGCAAAAATAAAAAACTACAAAACAGTTACATTAAAATTAATAATCAAAAAAATGATATCAACAATAAAGCGGCTTTACTTCAAAAACAAACTGTTGAACTTACAGAATTGAATGAAGTAAAGGATAAATTATTTTCTATAATAGCACATGATCTTCGTACACCCATTTATAGTTTACGGAACCTGTTTAGCAACATGGAAAAATATGATCTTCCGGGGGAAGAAATAAAGCTATTGGTGCCCGATATTGTAAAAGACCTCAGTTATACTACCAGCCTGATGGAGAACCTGCTGCAATGGGCCAAAAGCCAGATGGCCGGTGCCAGGGTAAATATGGAATTAATAGAGGTTCAGCAATTGGTAGACGAAGTAAAACACTTGTTGCGTTTACAGGCAGAGTCAAAAAAGGTATACATAAAATCTAAGGTAGAAGAAGCCATTTACATTTTTGCTGATAAGGATATGATGAATCTTGTACTGAGAAACCTGGTGTCCAATGCTATTAAATTTACACCCGAAAATGGTGAAATTAATATTGGAGCCTTGCAAACAGGTGAAGCGGTAGAGCTGTTTGTAAAAGATACAGGTACGGGTATTTCGGCGGAAAATATATCTAAAATACTGGGAGACGATTTTTACACAACCAAAGGTACAGGTAACGAATCCGGAACAGGTTTGGGATTGATCCTCTGTAAAGATTTTTTGATCAAAAACGGGGGCCATATAAAGGTTCATTCAACATTAGGGGAGGGGAGTATGTTTGTGTGTAATCTTCCTATTCCTTAAAAATATTTATATAAACAAAAGCCACTCTTACATAAAGTGGCTTTTTTTTGATTTGCCGGCAGGTTGGATTTTTCTGTTACTTTTACACCAAGAAAATCATTTGGCGTGGGCATTTTTTCCGCCCAGGGTAATCTGGGTTTTTATGCAATTTTTGCTAATATTGAGTATTTTAGACTTAAGCGGGAATTTTGGGACAATACAAAATCCAAAAGATAAAATGGAAAAAGAGATAGAAATTTTTTACCCGGGAAGCCGACAAGAATGGCGTGACTGGCTTCAAGACTATCACGACAAAAAACAATCCGTCTGGCTTATCTACTACAAAAAGAAATCTAATATGCCGACAGTGATTTACAGTGAAGCAGTGGATGAAGCACTTTGTTTTGGTTGGATAGACAGCAAATCAAAACCATTAGACGAACATAAGTTTATGCAATTTTTTAGCAAACGTAAAACTAATAGTGTTTGGTCAAAAGTCAATAAAGAAAAAATTGAACGCCTGACAAAAGAAGGTCTTATGACAAAAGCAGGTTATGAAATAATTGAAACAGCAAAACAAAATGGCTCCTGGTCGATTTTAGACAAGGCAGAAGCACTAATCATTCCCACTGACTTAGAGAACGAATTTAAGAAAAGACCAAATGCAAAGGAATATTTTTCAAGTTTAAGCAGGTCGGACAAGCGAAATATTTTACAATGGCTTGTTCTTGCTAAAAGACAGGAAACAAGAGAAAAAAGAATTACTGAAATCGTGGAACTTGCAAACAAAAAACAAAAACCAAAACAATTCGGTGGACAGAAAAACGGAATATAAAATCGGGTTTTGTGCAAGCTGGGCTTGACGTTCAAACTTCGGGTGTTTTCGCTATCAGTAGCAGTTTTCGGGAGACGTAATTCTGTTGGGCTTTTGTTTGTTAGCGTCATCATTTGTATTTTTATTGTGCTACTGTTCCGGACCCACGATTTTCAAATTCCACCATATCGCCAAGCCGTTTCCGTAATCAACAATTCACAAACCATTAAAATGATTCAAAGAATTAGAGAAATTTTTAATCCTGTGATGATATCCTTCAATTATTCATTACCCACCCAAGATGTAATTCGTAGTCTAAGAAAAACATTGGATCAAAAAGAGACCATAATGAATGGGATTGACTTTACCGGAGTTTTTACTTCAGACAATGAATTTAAATATGATTTAATAAGCCATGCCGTAACTTATGGGGCAAAATACAGCGCGACCATGCATGGAAAAGTCGAAAGCGTTGGAGAAAATTTGACAAGGGTAGAATTAACACCAAAAAATAGTTTCGGTATTTATTTTTTACTTTTCCTTGCACTTGTAGCTTCCCTTATAACTTTAGTATCTTTTATAAATTCACTAAACATTAGAGAATTTTTATTTTTTCTTGTTTTCCTTTTCCTAGGCTATTGGATAACACCCGGCATTTCTAAAAGTTCAATTTTAGCATTAGAGTTAAGCTACAGAAAATATTTAGAAAAAGAAATCTTTTCGTCCAGAATAGCAAACTAAACTGCTGCTTACGCTGGGTTTGCTTCCACGCTGGGAGACGAATAAATTCTCATCTTTTGTTCGTTATCAGCAAAAGTTATGAGCAGATCGTCATCTCATAATATTTATAGGTATATTTATAAATAGAAACTTCTATTCGGCTGTAGCGGCCGGGCAGGCTAGTTTAAAGCACAGCAGCAAGGCCTGGATGATGGCAGCAAGCATTTGACGCCTCTTCTCAACTCAAAACTAATATGGAAGGAAAAACGACAAAAGCAAAGCAAACATTTTTAATGATTGGTGCCGCAATAACATGGTTTGCCCTACTACTTCAATTATATATTATTATTCTTAACAGGGTAGAATCGGTACCAGAAACCATCATTCATTTTTTTAGTTTTTATACTGTTCTTACCAATATTCTTGTTGCATTTTGCTCTACGGTTCTTTTGGTAAAACCGAATTCCCGTTCGGGCATTTTTTTTTCACAACCAAGTGTGCTAGCGGTTAATACAATTTATATTACCGTAGTTGGAGTAATATACAATTTAATATTGCGACAGATATGGTCTACAGTAGGATTTCAGCGATTAGCAGATGAAGTACTTCATGTAGTTATTCCATTACTGTTTATTTTGTATTGGTATTTTTTTACGCCTAAAGGCGGATTGGTTTGGCAAAATGCTTTTCCCTGGCTGATGTATCCTTTCGTTTACGCCGTTTTCGTTTTGTTTCGTGGTACATTATCTGGATTTTATCCCTATCCATTTGTTGATGCAAATACCCTTGGATTAAAGACAATACTTTTAAACAGTGATGGTTTATTTACTGGGTTTTTCATACTATCACTATTATTTATTGTTATTACAAAGGCGATGAGCAAGACGAATGGCAATACTTGAAGAAACTTTTTGTTTGATGTTGATTTAGTGTTAATTGTGCACCATCCTTAAAAAAATTAAATATGTGGCAAACTATTATTGACTCCTCATGGTTCAACTTTCTCTTTGCTATATTATTATTCCTATCTATGGGCGGTGGAATTTTATATGCCACACGATATAAGAAAAAATCAAAATGGGAAAGTTCCGGTATAGAAAATTCAGTTGTGGGTATATTTGGTCTAATCATCTCTTTTACTTTTCTGCAGGCAGGCAATGCACACCGTGAAAGATCTGCCAACATTCACAGAGAAGCCAATAACATCGATATGCTTTACCGGTACAGTAAAGGTATGCCGGATTCTTTTTACAAGGTTACACAAAATACATTAGTAACTTTTCTGAGCAATCAAATTAACTACGAACAGTCAAATGACGAGCAATTTTTTTACAATGCTAAAAAAATAAGTGATTCCTATTGGTTTTATTTGATAAAATACAAAGAACAGGCAAGCGATTTGACCACCGCTAATCAACTGGATAAAATATCCGTATGCTTTGATCAGATTCAAACTTCGGTTTCGCTCCTTGTTTATTCTTACTATGAGAGAACGCCTTCATTTATTATGTTGCTTTTAGTAATTGTTTCCTTATTAATTGGTTTTTTGGTAGGGTTTATGAATGGAATGAAATCAAAGATTCATTACCTGGTACCGGTTATTTATTTTGTAATGATTACGCTGACCATGGCAGTCATCAGCGACTTGAATAATCCAAGGCTAGGCTTAATAAAACCCAGCTATCATCACTTGAAAGTTACTTATGAGACTATCAAAAATAATTAGGAGATTAAAATATGCAGGGATTTTTCCCCATCTGGTGCTGGCTTAAACGAATTACGAAATGCCTGACAAGATAGGCCAGCCGCTAACAATGGTATTGATAAAAGCTGAGCTGACGGAAACCGTGTGGCATCATTTTTAACTTTATTGGGCTTTAGTTCGGGTTTGACCAGCAACTTTGAACTTTAGTAATTCATCATCAACTTTTATTTCTAATTTGGGCTTTGATAACCCGGGCAGGAATAGCAACAATTCCCAGCCTTCACCAATATCTGTTCGTTGTACGTAATGTACATTATCATTCCATTCGAAAATTAGCATCTATGAGATATAAATTATTTTTAGCACATCTTGTTTCCTCAATACTGGTTATCATTTCGTTTGGACAACCGTCCATAAAAAGTAAGCCAGGATTATTTTATAATAATTCTATACTTAATAAAAAGATTGACAGTATATTTTCTTCATTTAACAACAAAAAATCTCCAGGAGTTTCGGTTTCTGTTATCCAAAACGGAAAAGTGATTGCCAAAAAGGATTATGGCATGGCCAATATTGAATTACAGGTTCCCTTTTCGCATCAAAGTGTAGTACGAATAGGATATTCT
>JACMKX010000005.1 GCA_014379905.1 Ferruginibacter sp.
TTAAACGTTGGTACTATCGGTCACGTGGATCATGGTAAAACAACACTAACAGCCGCTATAACCGATGTTTTGTCAAAAAGAGGTTTAGCGGAGAAAAAAAATTATGATGATATCGATGGTGCTCCTGAAGAAAAAGAAAGGGGTATCACAATTAATACTGCACACGTAGAGTATGCTACGGCTACCCGTCACTATGCACACGTTGACTGTCCGGGTCACGCCGATTATGTGAAGAACATGATCACTGGTGCGGCTCAAATGGATGGCGCTATCCTTGTGGTGGCTGCTACCGATGGTCCAATGCCACAAACCAAAGAACACATTTTGTTGGCCCGCCAGGTTGGTGTACCTCAGATCGTTGTTTTTATGAATAAAGTAGATCTGGTAGATGATCCGGAATTATTGGAACTGGTTGAAATGGAAATCCGTGAATTATTAACTTCTTACGGTTTCGATGGTGATAACACACCCATCATCCAGGGTTCTGCCACCGGCGCTTTGTCTGGTGACGAAAAATGGATCCAAAAGATCAATGACCTGATGGACGCAGTTGATAGCTACATTCCTTTGCCTCCACGCCTGGTTGATCTTCCTTTCCTGATGAGTGTTGAGGATGTATTCTCTATCACTGGTCGTGGTACTGTTGCTACCGGTCGTATCGAAAGAGGCCGTATCAAAGTAGGTGAAGGTGTTGAGATCGTAGGTTTAATGGAAAAACCATTGACTTCTACCTGTACAGGTGTTGAGATGTTTAAAAAATTACTGGACGAAGGGGAAGCTGGTGATAACGCAGGTCTTTTACTACGTGGTATTGAGAAAACTCAGATCCGTCGTGGTATGGTGCTTTGCAAACCAGGTTCTATCACTCCGCATACCGAATTTAAAGGTGAAGTTTACGTATTGAGCAAAGAAGAAGGCGGACGTCATACTCCATTCTTTAACAAATACCGTCCACAGTTTTACTTCCGTACTACGGATGTAACTGGTGAAGTTACTTTGAATGCAGGTACGGAAATGGTTATGCCTGGTGATAACACCAACTTAACTGTTAAACTGATCCAGCCTATCGCAATGGAAAAAGGGTTGAAATTTGCGATTCGTGAAGGTGGTCGTACCGTAGGTGCAGGCCAGGTTACAGAGATTCTTAAATAAGATAAAGCTTAGTTTTTAGCTATTAGATTTAAGCTGAAAGGCTTTAAGATAACTAAAATAACTATCTTTGAAATAATAAGTTAAAGAGCTATTGGCTAACCGCTAATAGCTCTTAGCTTTCAAGCGGGCATGGTGCAACGGCTAGCATACGGGTCTCCAACACCCTTGATCTGGGTTCGAATCCTAGTGCCCGTGCTATTAAATGAGATAATGTGATAATTCGATAATTTGCCAATGCAGAACATTGTATTAATTATCACATTGGCAAATTGGCTAATTATCAAATTAATGTATTTATGAACAAGTTCACAACTTTTGTAAAAGAGTCCTACAAAGAATTGACGGAAAAAGTTAGCTGGCCTAAATGGGAGCAACTGCAACAATCTACTATGATCGTTTTGGGTGCAACACTGGTTATTACCGGTATTGTGGCTTTGATGGATTTTGTAGCCAACAATTCTATGAAGTTTATTTACTCTTTATTCTCTTAATATCATGACTGAAGAAACAACAACCGAAACAGCGAAAGTAGAGAAGGATACCAGGTGGTATGTACTTAGGGTAGTAAGTGGTAAAGAACGTAAGATAAAAGAGTACCTGGATAAGGATATTGTTAGAAATGGCTGGGATAAGATCATTCAGCAAATATTTTTACCGGTAGAGAAAGTTTACAAAGTAGTGAATGGTAAAAAAGTAATGCGGGAAAGAAACTTTTACCCGGGTTACATTATGATGGAAGTGGCTGAAGGTAAATTAAGTGATGATATTATTCAGCACGTAAGCAATATCAGCAACGTGATGCACTTTTTAACAGATGGTAAAGGCTCCAAAGGAAATATTATTTCTCTCCGGAAAGCCGAAGTGAACAAAATGTTGGGTAAGGTAGATGAAATGAGCGATGCAGGTGGCGTTACCATGAGCGAACCATTCATTATCGGAGAAACTATCAAGATCATTGATGGACCGTTCAACGATTTCAACGGTGTTATTGAAGAAGTAAGTGACGAAAAAAAGAAACTGAAAGTGCAGGTAAAGATCTTCGGAAGAGCAACACCGGTAGAATTAAGCTACATGCAGGTAGAAAAAATTATATAACTGTTCAACAAAATATTGCAAACCTCATCTTTAAGATGAGGTTTTTTTATACGCTGTGTTGCCTCATAAATTCGATAAATTAGCAGCATGTTTTTAAAAGCATGGTTTATTCTTCGTTACTGGATTGGCTGGGTCATTTTTTTTCAACTGGCCAGGCTGGCATTCTTATTCTCCAATTTTTCACTCACAAAAACAAGCGGGATAAATAATTTTTCCGGCTCCATGTTATATGGTTTAAAAATGGATATGTCAATGGGTGTTTACAGCTGTTTCCTAATTTGCCTTTTTGTATTGCTGGCTGTATTCTTTAAACCATTCCGCTCTGCCAGGCTCTATAAAATTTATACAGCCATTGTGCTGCTCCCTGTTTTGTTACTCATATTTGCAGATATAGGATTGTATAGGGAATGGGGATTCAGGATCGATGCTACTTTTTTAAAATACCTTTCCAATCCAACAGAAGCCTGGGCTTCGGTTTCCCATTTGCCCCTGCTCTCCATTATTTTATTATTTGTTGTGGTATATAGCCTGCTGCTGTTCCTTTCAAATAAATTCATCAACCGGAAAATAGCCTTACTGCAATCAACCGATAAAAAGTGGATCAATACTATTGCTGTAATGTTGTTAGCGGGTTTATTTATTATTCCACTGCGTGGAGGTTTCCAATTGGCACCGCTCAACCAGAGCTCTGTATATTTTTCTGATAATAATTTTGCCAACCATGCGGCCATTAATGCGCCCTGGAATTTTATGCATTCTGTTAGCCATAACACAGATGCCCGAACCAATCCGTTTATTTATGTAGATGCAAAAGAAGCACTCGCAATAAAAGACAGTCTTTTTAATGGTAAGCAACACAATGAAAATATTTTACAGCTGCCGGCGAATGCAAAACCCAATATTATTTTTATTGTATGGGAAAGTTTTACCGAAAAAGCCACGCACCTGCAAAGAGAAGGAGTTGAAATTACCCCCCGCTTCAATGAACTAAAAAAGGAAGGCATTTATTTTTCAAATATATATGCAACCGGCGACCGTACCGATAAAGGTATTGTGGGCATATTGAGCGGCTATCCGTCACAACCTGTTACTTCTGTTGTGAAAACACCGGTTAAGGCCGCAAGGTTGCCTATGATCAGCAAAGTATTGGCAGGGCAGGGATACAACACTTCCTTTTATTACGGCGGCGAACTCGAATTTGCCAACATGAAAGCATATTTACTGGGGGGCGGGTTTAAAAAATTTATTTCAAAAAATGATTTTGATCCCAGGGACCACAATTCAAAATGGGGCGCACATGATGGAGTAGTAATGAAAAAACTAACAGAGGAATTAAGCAAAGAAATGGTACCCTTTTTTTGTACCTGGCTTACACTCAGCAGCCACGAACCTTTTGAAGTGCCAGTTCCGGCTGCATTTAAAACCAGCGACGAAACTTCAATGTTCTTAAATTCCCTGCATTATACAGATGCGGTAGTATATGATTTTATTCAGCAATGTAAACAACAACCCTGGTGGAGCAACACATTGGTAGTGATCGCAGCAGATCACGGGCACAGGCAACCGGCAACAGGAAAAAAAATAGATGATTTTAAAATGCCCTTGCTATTACTTGGTGGAGCATTGCTTCAAAAAGGAATGGTAAATGAAAGAATAGGTTCCCAGGTAGATATTGCCGCAACGGTATTATCACAACTCCATACCCCTTCCACCGCATTTGTGTGGAGCAGGAATTTACTGGACAGCAGCAGTTTGCCGTGGGCTTATTTTTGCTTTAATAACGGGTATGGATTTGTGCAAGCCGGTAACTATTTCATTTTTGATAATGTAGGAAAGAAACCCATTGAGCAGGCAGGTAATATGTCTGAAAATGATATAAGGAAAGGGAAAGCCATTCAGCAATTAAGTTTCCAGGATTATTTGGATAAATAAACCGAACGGGGGATGGAAGTAAAACAAAATTATTAAGTTATTGATTATCATAAATTTATGTACATTGCAGATGGCTTTAGAGTGTCAGTTGTTTTTGTGGCAATTTTATATGTGTTCAAAAAATTGCCACAGATTTGCCTCAATAATTCTTGTGGCAATTTATACGGGCGTTTAAAATTGCCATAATTTTTCCAAAGCAATTGCTGCTGGTGAAATAATGGTCTTTTTTGTTTGCCCGTATTAAAAAAATCCTTACTTTTGCCGCCCCAAATAGTTCTTACAGGAATATAGGTTTTGCTTAAAGGCAGAACAACTGGGAGTTTCGGAGCACAATGCCGAGAGACGTTATCACCAAAAACATTTAAAAAATGGCAAAAGAAATCACCGGCTATGTGAAACTCCAATGTAAAGGAGGACAAGCCAACCCTGCACCGCCAATTGGTCCGGCACTGGGTTCAAAGGGTATCAACATCATGGAGTTCTGCAAACAATTCAATGCAAGAACACAGGATAAACCCGGGAAAGTATTACCAGTATTGATTACTGTGTATGCTGACAAATCATTCGAATTTATTATTAAAACGCCTCCTGCTCCGGTACAGTTAATGGAAGCTGCCAAAATTCAAAAAGGTAGTAAAGAACCAAACCGTGCAAAAGTGGGTAAAGTAACGTGGGCCCAGGTAGAAGAGATCGCTAAAGATAAAATGGCTGATCTTAATGCCTTTACCCTGGATAGCGCCATGAGCATGGTTGCCGGTACTGCACGCAGTATGGGACTTACCGTTGAAGGAACTGCTCCATGGGAAAAAAACTAATCGTCAACCTCAAAATATTTTTTTAAAATGATTACTAAAAAAAGAAAAGTAGCCAATACTAAGGTTGACGCCAACAAAGCTTATACGCTTAAGGAAGCTTCAACATTAGTTAAAGACATTAATACAACCAAATTCGACAGCTCTGTTGATATTCACGTTAAACTGGGCGTGGATCCTAAAAAAGCTGACCAGGCAATCCGTGGTACAGTTTCCCTGCCGCATGGTACAGGTAAAACTAAAAAAGTACTGGTACTTTGTACACCTGATAAAGAAGCAGAAGCTAATGCAGCTGGTGCTGACTTTGTAGGGCTGGATGAATTCATTACAAAAATTGAAGGTGGTTGGACAGATATCGATGTTATTGTTGCCACTCCATCGGTGATGCCTAAATTAGGCAGGCTAGGTAAAGTATTAGGTCCACGTAACCTGATGCCAAATCCTAAAACCGGTACGGTTACCAATGATGTAGCTGGTGCGGTTAAAGATCTGAAAGGTGGTAAAATTGCATTCAAAGTTGATAAAGTAGGTATCATTCACGCTTCTATCGGTCGTGTGAGTTTTGCACCCGAAAAGTTGGCTGAAAACTGCCAGGAATTAATCAATGCGCTGATTAAATTAAAACCATCCACCTCTAAAGGAACTTACCTTAAAGGAGTGAGCATGGCCAGCACAATGAGCCCGGGTATTATGATCGACACTAAATCTGTTCAAAACTAAATTCAATGTCATCCTGAGCTTGTCGAAGGACAATTGAATTTTCTAAAAATATTTGTTATGACTAAACAAGAGAAAAACGACGTAATTGAGTTGCTGAAAGGCAAATTTGCTCAATACAACAATTTCTATATCACCGATACAGAAAGCCTTTCTGTAGCACAGGTGACTAACCTGCGCAGGCATTGCTTTGATAAGCAGGTAGAAATGAAAGTGGCTAAAAACACTTTGATCAAAAAAGCATTGGAAAGCATTGATTCAGAAAAATATTCCGGCGTTTTTGATTCATTACAAAAAGTAACAGCTTTAATGTTCAGCGAAAATCCGAAAGATCCGGCTGTTATTTTGAGCGGCTTCCGTAAATCAAACAACAACGAAAGACCTGTATTAAAAGCAGCTTTTATTAACGGCGATGTATTTGTAGGCGACAATCAACTGAAAGCGCTTACGCAGATCAAAACTAAAAATGAATTGATCGGTGAAATCATCGGCCTGTTACAATCACCTATCCAACGTGTTATTGGTGCATTGCAAAACAGGGAAAATGCGAAAGCTGCTTCTGTTGCAGCCGAACCAACTGCTGTTGCTGAAGAAGCTGCACCAGTGGCTGAAGCACCGGCAGCAGAAACGCCTGCAACAGAAGCACCGGCTACACCGGAAGCTCCTTCAGCAGAAACTACTACTGACGAAGCTCCAAAAGCAGAATAATTTTAAACCATGCCCTGGTTGATGGGCAACAACATAATAATTTTTTTAAAACATCCTCCGGATCCGCAAAGCGGGAATGAAGGGGGAAAAAATTAAACTAAAATGGCAGACGTAAAAGCACTCGCAGAAAACCTTGTAGGTTTAACAGTAAAAGAAGTTCAGGAATTAGCTGAATTCTTAAAATCAGAATACGGAATTGAACCAGCTGCAGCAGCAGTTGTAGTTAGCGGCGGTGGCGATGGCCCGGCAGCAGTGGAAGAGAAAACATCTTTCAATGTTATCTTAAAAGCAGCAGGCGCTAACAAATTAGCGATCGTAAAAATCGTTAAAGACTTAACTGGTTTAGGTTTGAAAGAAGCTAAAGACTTAGTTGATGGCGCTCCAAAACCAATTAAAGAAGGTGTTGATAAAGCAACAGCTGAAGATCTTAAAACTAAATTAACGGAGGCAGGTGCTGAAGTTGAAATAGCTTAATTTTCTTAACAGATATAGTTTAAAAAGTCCCCGGTTTACCGGGGATTTTTTATTTTCCGATGGCAGATTTATTTCTACATTTTTTTATAATCCAGTCTTTTAAACAGGTATTGAGTTACTTGGAATAATAATTGAATAATGTTTTCAAACTTAGTGTATGAAAACCATTTACCTGTTTCCAGTTCTTCTGTTGATATCTTTTATATCCTTTGGCCAGCAACTGGATAGTACCATAGCGGCTGAACAGTCAACAATAAAAAACAGGAAAGTTTACAAAATGAAATATGGCATTGATATTCCAATTGCTGTGGCCGGTACTGCGTGGACATTGTACAGTTTTACAAAAATTTACGGGGGCGATAAAACACCGGAAGCAGAAATAGTTGCGTTAAACCCGGATGATCTAAATTCCATCGACCGGTCAACAGCCAATAACAATTCTGAAAAAGCAAAAGCCGCCAGCGATAAGTTTTTTTATTGCTCTATGTCTGCACCTTTATTTTTATTGTTTGATAAAAAAATAAGAAAAGATGCCGGCAAAGTGGGCCTGCTTTATTTGGAAGCAATGGCCATCACGGGCACTATTTACACTTCTTCCTCCATGATTGCACGCAGGTTCAGGCCATACACTTATAATGCTAATGTAGAAATGGCTCGCAGGAGAGGCGGTGGAGGAAGAAATTCTTTCCCGGCCGGGCATCCTGCGGTAGTAGCAACCTCTATTTTCTTTATGGCTAAAGTTTATTCCGATTACCACCCCGAAATGAAAAACAAATGGATACTGTACACCGTAGCAGGAGGCGCATCATTGGCTACCGGATTATTAAGGATACAAGCCGGGCAACATTTTCCTACCGATGTAATGGTAGGTATACCGGTTGGGATACTCTCCGGTATTTTGGTACCACATTTCCATAAAAACCGGGAAAACAGGAACCTTACTATTCTTCCTTATACATTAGGAGAATCAAATGGTTTAACAGCCATGATAAAATTGTAAATTAGCTGATTGATAATTTTTAATACCAACATCATGAAAGTTAATATCGGTATCACCGACGCGAATCTGAAAAAGATATGTTCGCAGCTCAACAACATTTTAGCAGATGCAAATATCTTTTACATTAAACTCCGAAAATTTCATTGGAACATTACAGGCCCCGACTTTGTTGAATACCACGAATTGTTTGAAGAGCAATACGAAGCGGTTGCAGAAACCATTGATGAAATTGCTGAACGCATCAGCCAGTTAGGTGGGGTAGCTATTGGAACAACAATGGAATTTGCCAAACTATCACAATTAAAAGAATCAGCTGGTAAAGTACCGGGAGAAATTCAAATGCTGAAAGAATTGTTGGGCGATCATGAAACAATGATCAGGTCGTTGCGGGAAGCCATTGATAAATGTGACGAAAACTACAAGGATGTGGGCACTGCAGATTTTTTAACGGATGTGATAAGGGCTCATGAAAAACAAGCCTGGAAATTACGCCAGTACATTAAATAAATTTTACCACGGAAGCAGCGATAATAAAAAAGGTGGCCATAAACGGCCACCTTTTTAAATGTAATTCTACTGAATTATTTTTTAAGGATCTTAACTGTTTTATTAAAATCTTTATTGCTCACCTGTATAAAGTAAGTGCCTTTGGAAAGGGTAACTGTTTTTATTGTAATCAGCCCATTCGCATTTTTAACCAATGGCAATACTGTTTGTCCTGCAGCATTCATTATCCTTACAACGTAATCTTTGCTATCTCCCGGTAACAATACATTTACAAACCCAGTTATTGGATTGGGATATATAACCAGGTCTGCCTGGTTGCCGCAGTTAAATCTTACCAGCCTTATGGGGCTATAAGTTACCGAACCATCTGTGGAAACAATAGCCAAACGATAGTACGCAGCTGCTGCGTTCACATTAATATCCCGGTAGGAATAATCTCTTACCGTATTAGAGTTGCCCGCTGCAGCAATAGTTGATATAACTTTCCAATCGTTTTGATTTTGAGAGAAACTTTTTTCTAAGTTAAAGTGACTATTGTTTTGCTCCATGCTGGTGGTAAAGTTTACCAATCCATCACATCCACTATTAGTTGCTGTAAACCTGCTAAGTAAAACCGGTACAACTGTAAGAGAATTAGATTTTCCATAAAAACTGTTTGCGCCAATATTCCCAGGTACTGCAAATGTTATTTGCTGTGCCCAGTAATTGCTACCAGTACCAAACAATCCTTCATTTTCTGCATCGGTGGGTAAATTAGGTATCCATCCCGCTCCGTCAAACCTTATCACATTACTATTTGACCTGTTATAGCCGTTTACTTCATACATGGCTGTGCCGGGATGAACCAAAGAAATATTCGCCATAGTTCCGGAATTGCTTCCATAAACCGTCCAGGTTCTGCTTACATTTGGCAGATTGGCATAACCTCCTATATTTTCATCCGGTACACTCTCTGCAAAGTTTCTCACATTCATGTAATAGTCAACCGGCCCGCCAGTTGCCACCTGCAGGTTGGCAGGAGTATAGTCTGTTTCTGCTCTTCCAATAGGATAAAAGAAATTCATTCCATTGGTTAAACCAAGCTTACGAAGTTCTCCCGCATTATTATTGGTAACAAAATAGCGACCCGAGTCAAAACCTGTAAGTGTAGCAGCGGTTCCTAAAATAAACCTGTTACTGTTTAATATCACATGATTACTGGTAAGCGGGGCCAGTGTAAATGGATGCTGGGCAGAAAAAGCAACTTCCCCCAGCACAGTTGCATTTGCGGCGCCATTATTTGTTACTGTTCCAAATGCCTGGTCGGAAAGTTCGATGTTCATCGGGTTATGAATGGTCACATTCATATCCACCGATGCTTCATTCAGATCAAGTAGAGTAGCCGCCTCCGGGGCACCTGCATCGATCTGGTTTGTACCTAATAAATGTAACCTGCTTCCAGTTGCACCGGTTAATGTAGACCCGGTACCCGCAACTATATTATTGGCTGCAACATAAATATTGCCGGTATTGTTCAGGTATCCTCCTGCAGGCATGTAGAGTGTACTGCCTGCGAATGTCATATTCTGGCCCGACATTGCTACAACTGTTACGCCTGCCTGTTGAGCGGTGGTTGTATAAGGTAACAGCAGCCCTGTAAAAAGTATTTTTATGAAATTTTTCATCATCGTAATTTTTAAAATTTTATAAAATGATGAAGCATTAATTATTTACCCTGGCGGTTTCGATCCATTTGGTACCATTCCAAATTAATGAAACAGTATCATCTGCTGAATCAAAACCAACAGAAGCACCGGCAACATTTACATTGGCTGCATCTGCTAAAAGCGAAGTAGACAAATCTGTGTTTTCAATGATCAAAACCTGGCCCACCTGTAAGCCGTTTGTTAAAATAATAGATGTAGCAGTGCCATTGCTTATTCTAAGGTAAGAACGGTTGCCAACAGTAACAGTGGCACTGGTAGCCAGGTCAATTACGGCAGAAGCCCTGATAGTTAAACCTCCGTCTATATCAAGACTCGTAGCAGGCGCATTTGTATTAATGCCTATAGCACCTTTTATAAAACTCTTTACACTGTCGGGTGCAAAAATGGTATAAGTGTTTGGCAGGTTGCCTGCAGTAAGGGTAGCAAGCGCAGGAACGGTTAAACGGGCTGCTGCAAAATTCTGTGCATCACTTGCCTGGTCTGCACGACTATTGACTGTACCTAATAAAGCGGTTTGAAAATTAGCGCTATTGTTTACATGACCCAGCGCTGCTGTAAGATTTGCCTGGCTACTGTCTGCATTGCGAAGTACCCTGCCTGCTATCGCATTATAGGTTCCTGTCGCAGTAGTGTTGGTATGAGATAAAAAGCCGTAGGAGATTTCTGATGCAGCTGCATTCAATCTTGTAGGGCGGCTATAGCCACCTATAAAAAACTGGTTGGCTCCAAATGCAAAACCAGTTGTACTATTCCCTAAAATATTTAAAGAAGCGTTGGGGGTGGTAGTACCAACTGCAACCGTACCTGCAAAGTAACTTTTACGAATGCTGGAAGAAAATATTGAGTACGTATTGGCCTCCTGGGCAGTTGTTAATGTACCTGCTACATCTGTAAAACGGCCTGCTGAAAATACCTGCGCATCGCTTGCTTCATTTAGCCTGCTGTTGAGTGTTCCTAATACAGCTGTTTGAAAATTACCGCCATTGTTCACATGTCCCAGCGCAGCTGTTAAGTTTGCCATACTGGTATCACCTGTGCGCAAAATACGACCTGCCACGGCATTATATGTTCCAAGGTTGTCAGCACTTGAATGTGATAAAAGACCGTAAGAAATATTGGAAGCAGCCGTATTTAAACGGGTAGGGCGACTGTAAACTCCCACAAAAAATTGATTGGCTCCAAATGCAAATCCGGTGGTATTATTTCCTACAACATTTACACGGCTATTTGGAAAACTGGTTCCAACACCTACATTTCCTTCAAAATAATTTTTACGGGTACTGCTGGCAAAGATGGTGTAGGTGGCCGAATCCTGTGTACTGTTCAGTGTACCGGTTGCATCAGTAAATCTCGCAGCAGAAAAATTCTGGGCATCTGTCGATTGATCCGCCCTGCTGTTCGTTATGCCCAGTACTGCCGTTTGAAAGTTGCCGCCATTGTTTACGTGGGCAAGCGCTGCTGTTAAATTAGCCAGGCTGGTATCACCTGTGCGCAAAATACGTCCTGCAACAGCATTGTAAGTTCCGAGGTTGTCTGCATTTGTATGAGATAATAAACCATAGGAAATATTGGAGGCAACGGTATTTAATCTTGTTGGGCGGCTGTACACTCCAACAAAAAATTGATTGGCGCCAAAAGCAAATCCTGCGGTATTATTTCCCAATACATTTACAATACTATTAGGCACGGGAGTTCCAACACCCACACTTCCTGCAAAATAACTTTTACGGATACTGTTTGAAAAAATGGAATAGGTATTTGAATCCTGTGCAGCATTGATGATTCCTGCAGCATCTGAAAAACGGCCGGCCGAAAAAACCTGCGCATCATCAAACTGGTCGGCACGGCTGTTAACAATACCTAAAACGGCTGTTTGAAAATTATTGGTTCCCGACCTGTTCACATGCCCAAGTGCTGCGGTTAAATTAACGAGGCTGGTATCTGCGCCATTGCGCAAAACCCTTCCGGCTATTGCATTGTAAGTACCTGTGCTGTTTGTATTGGTATGAGACAATAAACCATAGGAAATTTCAGAGGCAGCAGCATTAAGCCTGGTAGGCCTGCTATAACCGCCAATAAAGAACTGGCTGGCGCCAAATGGAAAGCCTGTAGCCGAAAGACCATTGCCCAATATATTTAAAGATGCGTTGGGAGTACTGGTTCCTATTCCGATACTACCGCCAAAGAAACTCTTGGTAGTATCAGGCGCAAAGATGGTATAAGTGCTCGCCAGCTGGGCGGCGGAAAGTGCAGAAGGATTTGGTGTACGCAACCAGGCTGCAGAATACCGGAAGTTATCATTTGGCTGATCTGCACGGCTATTTACAATACCCAGCAAAGCAGTTTCAAAAGTAGCGCCATTGTTTACATGCCCGATGGCACCCGTTAGGTTAGCCAGGGAAGTATCACTGGTACGTAAAATTCTTCCTGCAACTGCATTGTAAGTTCCCAGCGCATCTGCATTGCTATGCGATAACAAGCCATACGATATATTGGAGGCAGCTGTATTTAAGCGGGTAGGCCTGCTGTAACCTCCAACAAAAAACTGGTTGGCGCCAAAAGCAAAACCCGGTGTATTGTTGCCATAAATATTGAGTAAACTATTAGGAACCGTAGTACCAATGCCCACTTTACCTGCCGAATCGACCAACATACGGATTTGGTTAAAAGTTCGGAAAGCAAGACTTTTTTCATCTATTGTTCCCAGAAAATTAGTGGCTGCTGTGGTACCGTTATTCCCGGTCAAACTCCAGCCTCCATTCATGTTATTCCTTGATATGCCTACCCATCCCGGAACCGGCGTAGCTGCATAGTATTCAAACTGGTCTGCGGTTGTATTAAAAATTAACAGGCCAATAGCTGGTAGCGCAATGATATCTCTTTCGATGGTCGTCATGCGGGGGATTAAAATACCTTTATTATTGGCTTTTAATTCAAGGATTGAACTATTGTCTGGCAATGGGGCAGACATTAATTCGGCAGGAGTCGAAATTTTTACCTGGGCCTGCGAAATAGTAATTGAAGCGCAGAGCACCAGGAGCAGGTAAATCTTTTTCATGAATGTAATTTTGAGATTATTTGAATGAGAACTGGAAGGCTACTTGTTAAAATAGCTTTAACAGTTACGATGTGAAAGAGAGATTGGTTTTGCCACGCGATAAACCTAATTCACCCGTTATTAGCTTGTTTTCTTTATCGCCCCATAGCCGGTGCTGTTTTATATTACTACTGCAACATGCTCCTTTTTGAGTTTTTTTTTGCCATATTTACAAAAAATAAAATCATGAAGCTTCTTCCATTTGTAGCCATCATCTTAAGCCTGGGCGCCTGCAGCGAGACCACCAAAACCAATTCAGCAACTTCAACTACTACCTACCTCGACACTGCAGGAATGGATAAATCCATTTCAGCAGGCGATGATTTTTATACGTATGCAAATGGTGGCTGGCAAAAAGTGGTAACAATTCCAGAAGACCAGACTGGTTGGGGTAATTTTTATATCATTGATGAAGACAATCAAAAAAAATTAAAGACTATTCTGGAGAATGCTAAGAAGAATGCCGGAGCGAAAGGGAGTTTAGAACAAAAAGTAGGCGATTATTATGCAGCCGGAATGGATACTGTGGCAATTGAGAAAGCAGGCACCGATCCATTAAAATCAACCCTCGCTAAAATCGATGCCATTACTAACTATAAAGAAATGATGGCGGTAATCCGGGAAGGCTATTTGCACCAGGATGGAGACCTGCTGGGATTGTATGTAGAACCGGACGAAAAAAACAGTGCAATCAATATTGCCGGTTTTGTACAGTCTGGGCTGTCACTCCCTGAAAAAAATTACTACACCCGCCAGGATCAGTCTTCTGTTAATATAAGAAATGCATTTTTGAACTATGTAAAAAAGATATTCGTGCTGAATGGTACTGACAGTTTTACTGCGCAAAAAAATGCAAAGGATATCCTGGTCTTGGAAACAGAGATAGCAGGATTTCATCGAACTCCTGTTGAATTAAGAGATCCACAAAAGAATTACAATAAAATGAGTATAGCACAACTGGATAAACAAATGCCCAATATTGGGTGGTCGGAATTGTTTGCGCAGTTTAATGTAAAAGCCGACAGCGTAAACATTAATCAGCCGGAGTATTTTGTAGCCTTAAACACATTACTGCCATCCAAACCCATAGCTTTATGGAAAACAAAATTAAAATTTGATTATATCTCTTCACACGCAGCCTTGCTTACCCTGGCTTTCAGGGATGCCAGGTTCGAATACTCAAAAGTATTAAGCGGAGTTAAAAAACAAAGCGATAGATGGAAAATAATCGTCAACCAGGTTGACAATGGTTTGGGAGAATTGCTGGGCCAGTTGTATGTAAAGGAATATTTTACTGCTGCAGCAAAGCTAAGAATGGATGAGTTAGTGAACAACCTGCAAAAAGCATTTGAATTAAGGATAAATTCACTGGATTGGATGACCGACAGTACAAAATTGAGGTCAAAAGCAAAACTAAGTACCTTCCTTAAAAAAATAGGTAACCCCGATAAATGGAAAAGCTACGATGACGTTACTATAAATGCGGGCGACTTTTTTGCCAGCGCAAAAAGCATCATGACCCATGATCAAAAAGAAATGATCGCCAAAATCGGTAAACCTGTTGACAGGTCAGAATGGGGGATGACAACACCAACTGTAAATGCCTATTATAACCCCAGTAAAAATGAAATAGTTTTTCCTGCCGGAATTTTGCAACAGCCATTTTTTGCTTTGGGGGCGGATGACGCCATAAACTATGGCGCTATTGGTATGGTAATAGGACACGAAATGACCCATGGCTTTGATGACCAGGGTAGCCAGTTTGACGAAGCGGGCAACCTTAAAAACTGGTGGTCACGGGAAGACAGCATTAAATTTAAAAACAAAACCCGCGTGGTGGTTGATCAGTACAAGAGTTATAAAGTACTGGATAGCATTCACCTGAATGGTGAACTCACCCAGGGAGAAAACATCGCAGATATTGGGGGCCTTGCCATTGCTTATGATGCATTTAAAATGACAAAACAGGGTATGGGAAATGAAAAAATTGATGGATTTACACCAGACCAGCGCTTCTTTCTTGGATTTGCGCAGGCATGGAGGGAAATCATAAGACCCGAAACCCAAAAAATGTATGTGAACCTGGATCCGCATTCACCCGCCAAATACCGTGTTAATGGCCCCCTATCGAACTTTACTCCGTTCTATACGGCTTTTAATTTGAAAGAAACGAATAAAATGTACCTGCCCCCGGAGAAAAGGGCTAAAATTTGGTAAGCTGCTAACAACGCCTGTATCAGGAGCCGGCTAAATGCCGGGGGTAACTCAAATGCTGAAATAATTATTGGGCGATCATGAAACAATGATCAGGTCACTAGAGGAAGTTATTGATGAAAATGATAATGATTACAAGGATGCGGGTACTGCAGATTTTTTAACAGAAGTGGTAAGGGCTGATAAAAAGAATCCTGGAGAATAGAGGCAGTATTTAAAATAGAACAAGTTCCATGTAAAACCAGAATCCCCTACCACTGGCAGGGGATTCTGGTTCACGGCAAACAACTGGTATCCTTAAATACGTTTGATCTCCCGCGCAATAAATTGGGCCTTCCTGTCAGGAAAATCCATTTCAAGTACAGCTCCAGGAAAAGGTTTATACCCAGCGCCAGGCATTAATGTATTGGGTAATTCCCTGGTTAACCAAACATCAAAGCGGTTTTTCGATTCCATTTCTATTATCGAAAATTGCTGACAACTATATCCTAAGATCGTCTTAAACGAGTCAATTTTTATCATTGTATAAAAAATTTCAGGTATAATTTTAACATTTGGTCCCGAATAAGAATACCATTTACTACTTTTCCATACCAGCTTGTCTGGCATCTTTAAATGCGTTTGTATTCTCTGGCCTGAATTTGAATAGTCTAGCTTAACTGTTGCGGAACTATCAGTGCCAAGTGTGACTATCTTAAAAGTTAAGTCAAATAGATTTTTATCCACTTTTCTTTTAATATTAGACTTCGCGGTATCACCATTACTATCTATAATCACCATCTCAATATTGTCATCGATTTTGATGTTATTGTTTAAGGCTTCAGTATACTCATATATCACTTCATATGCTGAGACATCTTTTTGGGCAAATGAAATCAGAGAAACTGCTGACAATAATGTGATGCAGGCTAAAAAAATTGTTTTCATAACCTAATAGTATTTTAGTTATCAGTTACAGAGTTTATACTATCAGTTATATTAGCCTTTAAGTCGTTAATCAAATCTGTGTTCGATAGGGCAGCATCCAGGGTGGAATTTTCCAGAGACTCAAAAGTTAAAACAGAAGTTTCCCGCGAAGCATTATTATAAACAAATTCAGAAGTGCGGGTATAAAACGTAGTCTGAGTAGATGTACATTCCTGAATTAATTGAACATTAGTAATGCTGGCACTTGTAGGTGCATGACCAGGAATGCCATCCCACTCGAAGGTTAAGACCGCCCTTACTCTGTAAAAACACCCATTTATAAAGAATATCTGAGATTGTATAGGTAAAGAATATGCATAATAATGTTCAAAAGAAGTCTTCCTTAAAAAAGGAACATCTTCTTTAATATCAGTATTTTTAATATTAAAAGAACTTAAAATGCAAACGGTTACTAGAGAAAGAACAAAGATTCTTACATTCGAATGTTTCATAACGTTTATTTTAGATTGATAATTATCTAAAATATGACATTTCAAAACCAAAATGGAAATTATTTCCGAAAATAACAAAAATCCTACCAAACCAATTGAATTCTATTAAACCCGGGCAATTTCTAAAATATATTTCTTACCTTTGCCCTCCTTTAATTTCGGGTCAGTGGCATTAGTTGAGTTTGACCCTCCCGGATTATCAGGATCTCAGCACATTAAAACGTTTTAATTACTATATGTCTGCAACAAAAACAACCGCTGCAAAACGTATCAATTTCGGTAAAGTTGAACTAATAGCAGAGCAACCCGATTTACTCGGTATCCAGATCCAGTCGTTTAAAGATTTTTTCCAGTTAGAAACAACACCCGACAAACGTAACAATGAAGGGCTGTTCCGTGTATTTAAGGAAAACTTTCCTATTACAGATACACGCAACATTTTCGTACTGGAATTCTTAGACTATTTCGTTGATCCTCCACGCTACTCTCTGGATGAGTGTATTGAAAGAGGACTAACTTACGCTGTTCCCCTGAAAGCCAAGCTGCGCCTTAGCTGTAACGATGAGGAACATGTGGATTTCCAGACAATCGTTCAGGACGTATTCTTAGGAAATATCCCTTACATGACACCACGTGGTACTTTTGTTATCAATGGTGCTGAAAGGGTGGTAGTTAGCCAGCTTCACCGTTCACCCGGTGTATTCTTTGGTCAGTCTGTTCACCCGAACGGAACCAAAATTTACTCCGCAAGGGTTATCCCTTTCAAAGGTGCCTGGATGGAGTTTGCAACAGATATCAATAACGTGATGTTTGCTTACATCGATCGTAAGAAAAAGTTTCCTGTAACTACTTTGTTGCGTTCAATCGGCTTCGAAACAGATAAAGACATACTGGAACTGTTTGGTATGGCTGATGAAGCAAAAGCAGATCGCAAAACTTTAGAAAAACACATCGGCAAACGCCTGGCTGCACGTGTACTGCGTACATGGGTAGAAGATTTTGTGGATGAAGATACCGGTGAAGTAGTATCTATCGAAAGAAACGAAGTGATCCTCGAAAGGGATACCGTTTTGGATGATAGCAACATTACCATGATCCTGGAAATGGAAGTTAAATCTGTTTTCATTCAAAAAGAAGAAGTAAGTGGTGATTATGCCATTATCTACAATACATTAAATAAAGATACTTCTAACAGTGAACTGGAAGCGGTTCAGCACATCTACAAGCAACTGCGTGGTGCAGATGCCCCGGATGATGAAACTGCACGTGGTATCATTGATAAATTATTTTTCTCTGACAAGAGATATGACCTTGGTGAAGTTGGCCGTTACAAAATCAACCGCCGCCTTGGTTTAAACTTCCCTATTGAGAAGAAAGTATTAACCAAAGATGATATCATCGCCATCATTAAAACCCTGGTTCAGTTAACCAATGGTAAAAGTGAAGTAGATGATATTGATCACTTAAGCAACCGTCGTGTACGTACCGTGGGCGAACAGTTGTACGCACAGTTTGGTGTTGGTTTGGCCCGTATGGCCCGTACCATTCGTGAAAGAATGAACGTAAGAGACAACGAGGTATTTACCCCGGTAGATCTTATCAATGCCCGTACATTGTCTTCTGTTATCAACTCCTTCTTTGGTACGTCGCAGTTATCGCAGTTTTTGGATCAAACCAATCCATTGTCTGAGATCACGCACAAACGTCGTATCTCAGCGCTCGGGCCCGGTGGTCTAAGTCGTGAGAGAGCTGGTTTTGAAGTTCGTGATGTGCATTATTCTCACTACGGTCGTTTGTGTACTATTGAGACACCGGAAGGACCAAACATTGGTTTGATCTCTACGCTTTGCGTACATGCCAAGATCAATGAAATGGGCTTTATCGAAACACCTTACCGTAAAGTAACAGACGGTAGAGTGGATATGAAAAAGATCACTTTCCTGAGTGCTGAAGAAGAAGATACCGCAAAAATTGCGCAGGCAAATATCGATATCGATGATAAAGGAAACTTTGTGGAAGACATGATCAAGTCACGTCAGACAGGTGATTTCCCTATCCTTGATAAAAGAGAAGTGGAATACATGGATGTGGCGCCCAACCAGATCGTTGGTTTGAGTGCTTCCCTTATTCCGTTCCTGGAGCATGATGATGCCAACCGTGCTTTGATGGGATCAAACATGCAACGCCAGGCTGTACCATTATTGCGCCCGGAAACACCGATCGTCGGTACCGGACTGGAAGGTAAAGCTGCCCGCGATGCACGGATTCAGATTCACGCAGATGGTGACGGTGTGGTTGAATACGTAGATGCAAATGAAATTCATGTTCGTTACAAAAGAAGCGAAAACCAGCAACTGGTAAGCTTCGAAGACGATCTGACGATTTATAAATTAACCAAGTTCGTTCGTACGAACCAGGAAACAACCATCAACTTACGTCCCGCAGTTATTAAAGGACAAAAAGTAGGCGAAGGCGATTTCTTAACCGAAGGCTATGCAACCAAAGGTGGAGAACTGGCACTGGGCCGTAACCTTAAAGTGGCCTTCATGCCATGGAAAGGGTACAACTTTGAGGATGCCATCGTAATTTCTGAAAAAGTTGTAAAAGATGATTGGTTCACTTCTATTCATATCAGTGAATTTGAAACAGAAGTTCGCGATACCAAATTGGGCGAAGAAGAATTGACGCCTGATATTCCGAACGTAAGTGAGGAAGCAACGAAAGACCTGGATCAAAATGGTATCATCCGTATTGGAGCAACCATTAAAGAAGGCGATATCATTATCGGTAAAATCACTCCAAAAGGCGAAAGCGATCCAACTCCTGAAGAGAAGTTGTTGCGTGCCATCTTTGGTGATAAAGCAGGTGATGCAAAAGATGCTTCTTTAAAAGCGCCAAGTGGAACAGAAGGGGTGATCATTGATAAAAAATTATTCCAGAGAGCTAAGAAAGATAAGAATGCTAAAGTGAGAGAGAAAGCATTGCTGGAAAAAATTGAAAAAACACACGAACAGAACGAGATCATTTTGATGGAACAATTGCAGGTTAAACTGCAAACCCTGCTGAAAGACAGAACCAGCCAGGGTGTATCCAACAACTTTGGTGAAGTAATGATCGGCAAAGGAGCTAAGTTCAACCCGAAAAACCTGGCCAACATTGATTACGTAAACGTAAATCCTTTAGGCTGGAGTGGTGATGCAAAAATTGATGATTTGATCAATACTTTGTTGCACAACTACAACATTAAATACAATGAGGAGTTGGGCCGCTACAAAAGGGAAAAATTCAACATCAGCATTGGTGATGAATTACCTGCAGGTGTGTTGAAACTGGCTAAAGTGTACATGGCTGTTAAGCGTAAACTGAAAGTGGGTGATAAAATGGCGGGTCGTCATGGTAACAAAGGTATTGTTGCCAAAATCGTTCGCCAGGAAGATATGCCGTTCCTGGAAGATGGAACACCGGTTGATATTGTATTGAATCCATTGGGTGTACCTAGTCGTATGAACCTTGGACAGATATATGAAACTGTTCTTGGATGGGCCGGTGAAAAACTGGGGGTGAAATTCGCTACGCCAATCTTTGATGGTGCTTCTGTTGCGGAAATCGACGAGAACATCAACAATGCAGGCTTGCCTAAGTTTGGCCATACCTATTTATATGATGGTGAAACCGGTGATCGCTTCGATCAGAGAGCAACAGTGGGTATCATTTACATGATCAAACTGCATCACATGGTGGATGATAAAATGCACGCACGTTCTATCGGGCCATACTCTCTCATTACACAGCAACCGCTGGGTGGTAAAGCCCAGTTTGGTGGTCAGCGTTTTGGTGAGATGGAGGTTTGGGCACTGGAAGCATATGGTGCATCCAACATCCTGCAGGAATTGCTTACCCTTAAGTCGGATGATATCATTGGTAGGGCTAAAACATATGAAGCCATCGTTAAAGGTGACAACATACCAAGAGCCGGTATACCGGAATCATTCAATGTACTGGTGCATGAACTGAGAGGTTTGGGTCTTGACTTAAAATTTGATTAAGCCTTTAAATCCCCCAAGGGGACTTTGAGAAGGCTCTGCAAATTTGAACAAACTATAAATAACACGGACTCCAAAGTCCCCTCCCTGGAGGGGATTTAGGAGGCCTTAATAATAAAATATAAATATGGCATTCAAAAAAGAAAATCGTCCAAGGTCGTCTTTTTCACAAATCACCATTGGTTTGGCTTCGCCTGATAATATCCTGGAAAGGAGTTATGGTGAAGTATTAAAGCCGGAAACAATTAACTACCGTACTTACAAACCTGAAAGAGATGGTTTGTTTTGCGAAAGGATTTTTGGCCCGGTAAAAGATTATGAGTGCGCCTGTGGAAAATACAAACGTATCCGTTACAAGGGTATCGTTTGCGATCGTTGCGGTGTAGAAGTTACAGAAAAGAAAGTACGTCGGGAGCGCATGGGCCACATTAAACTGGTAGTACCCGTTGTTCATATCTGGTACTTTAAATCATTGCCAAATAAAATTGGTTACCTGTTGGGGATGAGCTCTAAAAAATTAGAGACCATCGTTTACTACGAACGTTTCGTGGTGATCAACTCCGGTATCCGTGCAGATAAAGGTCAGAACTACGGTGATCTTTTAACAGAAGAAGAATACCTGGATATACTGGACACTTTACCAAAAGAGAACCAAATGCTTCCTGATGAAGATCCGGAAAAATTTGTGGCTAAAATGGGTGCAGAAGCTGTTCATGCTATGTTGGGTAAACTTGACCTTGACCAATTGAGTTTTGATCTTCGTCATGCAGCAGCCAACGAAACATCTCAGCAACGTAAAGCAGACGCCTTAAAGCGTTTGAGCGTTGTAGAAAGTTTCCGTGATGCAAATACACGTATCAACAACCGTCCTGAATGGATGGTGATGCAATACATTCCTGTAATTCCACCAGAGCTGCGTCCGTTGGTTCCATTGGATGGTGGTCGTTTCGCTTCTTCTGATCTGAATGATTTGTATCGTCGGGTGATTATCCGTAATAACCGTCTGAAAAGATTATTGGAAATTAAAGCACCTGAAGTGATCCTTCGTAATGAAAAAAGGATGCTGCAGGAAGCCATTGATTCACTGTTTGATAACAGCCGTAAATCCAATGCTGTAAAAGCAGAAGGTGGACGTGCATTGAAATCTTTGAGCGATGTACTGAAAGGTAAACAAGGTCGTTTCCGTCAGAACTTGCTTGGTAAACGTGTCGATTATTCGGGTCGTTCGGTTATCGTGGTAGGTCCTGAATTAAAAATGCATGAGTGCGGTTTGCCAAAAGATATGGCGGCAGAACTGTTCAAACCATTTATTATCCGCAAACTGATTGAAAGAGGTATCGTTAAAACGGTGAAGTCTGCCCGTAAACTGGTAGATAAAAAAGAAGCGATCATCTGGGATATCTTAGAGAATATTTTGAAAGGTCACCCGGTTATGTTGAACAGGGCCCCAACCCTTCACAGGTTGTCAATACAGGCCTTCCAGCCAAAATTGATCGAGGGTAAAGCGATCCAGTTGCATCCGTTGGTAACTACGGCCTTCAACGCCGATTTCGATGGTGATCAGATGGCTGTTCACGTTCCTTTGAGCAACGCTGCTGTTTTGGAAGCCCAGTTATTGATGCTTTCTTCTCACAACATTTTGAACCCTCAGAATGGTACGCCTATCACCCTTCCTTCCCAGGACATGGTGCTTGGTTTATATTACATTACCAAGGGTAAAAAATCAACTCCGGAAGAAAAAGTAAAAGGCGAAGGCAAATCATTTTATTCCGCAGAAGAAGTGATCATTGCCTACAATGAAAAGATCATTGATCTTCATGCCAATATTAAAGTAAGAGCTAACTGGCGTAACAACGACGGCTCGCTTACCTATAAATTAATTGATACTACAGTTGGTCGTGTATTGTTCAACCAGCACGTTCCAAAAGAAGTAGGTTTTATCAACGCATTGCTGACTAAAAAGAACCTGCGTGAAATTATCGGTGATATTATTAAATGGACAAGCGTTCCTATCACTGCAAGATTTTTGGATGATATTAAAACCCTTGGATACCGCATGGCATTCCGTGGTGGTTTGTCGTTCAACATTAATGACCTGATCATTCCTGCCATTAAGGATGAACTGGTTGCGGATGCACAAGGCGAGGTTTCGGAAGTGATGGATAGTTATAACATGGGTTTAATTACCAATAACGAGCGTTACAACCAGATCATTGATATATGGAGCCGGGTAGATACCAAGGTTACAGAAACATTGATCCGTGACCTGGCAGCAGATAAACAAGGGTTCAACTCTGTTTACATGATGCTTGATTCCGGTGCCCGTGGTAGTAAACAACAGATTAAACAGTTGGGTGGTATGAGAGGCTTGATGGCTAAACCCCGTAAGAGTGGGTCATCAGGATCTGAGATAATTGAAAACCCGATCCTGGCAAACTTTAAAGACGGCTTAAGTGTATTGGAGTACTTTATCTCTACGCATGGTGCCCGTAAAGGTTTGGCGGATACGGCCCTGAAAACTGCAGATGCCGGTTACTTAACACGTAGGCTGGTGGATGTGGCACAGGATGTTGTTATCAATGATGAAGATTGCGGAACCCTACGTGGTATTGCAACTTCAGCATTAAAAGACAATGAAGATATTATTGAACCATTGAGCGACAGGATTGAAGGCCGTACTTCACTGCACGATGTATTTCATCCGGTAACCGAAGAGTTGATCATTACCGCAGGTAAAGAGATCAGTTCTGAAGACGCTAAACTGATAGATGAAAGTGGTATTGAAACTGTGGAGATCCGTTCTGTATTAACCTGCGAAAGCAAACGTGGTGTGTGTGTTAGGTGTTATGGTAAAAACCTGGCATCTGGTATCCTTGCACAGCGTGGTGATGCGGTTGGTATTATTGCAGCACAATCAATCGGTGAGCCTGGTACACAGTTAACGTTACGTACTTTCCACGTGGGTGGTGTGGCTGGTTCTTCTACTGTTGAATCAAGTTTGTACGCCAAGTTTGATGGTACTTTACAATTTGATGGTTTACGTACCGTGCATACAGAAGATGCTGTAGGTAAAAAGATAAATGTAGTTATCGGTCGTACCGGTGAGATCAGGAACATCGATGTTAAATCTGATCGTTTACTAAACAGTGCACACATTCCTTATGGTTCTGTGCTGAATGTAAAAGATGGCCAGAAAGTAAGCAAAGGTGATGTGATCTGTACATGGGATCCGTTCAACAACGTTATCGTAGCAGAACAAAACGGTAAGATCCATTTTGAAAGTGTGTTGGAAGGTATCACTTATCGTGATGAAGCGGATGAGCAAACTGGTCACCGTGAAAAAGTGGTTATCGAAACAAAAGATAAAAACAAATTGCCTGCTATTATGGTAGAAGGCAAGGAGAAAAAAGCTTATAACTTACCGGTAGGTTCACACATTGTTGTTGAAGAAGGGGATGATGTAAGAAGTGGCCAGGTGTTGGTTAAAATTCCAAGGGTATTAAGCAAACTGAAGGATATTACGGGTGGTCTGCCTCGTGTAACAGAATTGTTTGAGGCACGTAACCCAAGTAACCCTGCGGTTGTTTGTGAAATTGATGGTGTGGTTGCTTTTGGAGTTATTAAGCGTGGTAACAGGGAGATCATTGTAGAAGCTAAAGACGGAGTTGTACGCAAATACCTGGTTCCTTTGAGCCGCCAGATCCTGGTTCAGGATGGTGATTTTGTGAAAGCCGGTGCAGCGTTAAGTGATGGGCAAACAGCTCCTGCAGATATTCTTTCAATTAAAGGTCCGTTTGCAGTACAGGAGTACGTAGTAAATGAGATCCAGGAAGTGTATCGCTTACAGGGTGTGCGTATCAATGATAAACACATTGAAGTAATTGTTCGCCAGATGATGCGTAAAGTAACCATTGAGGATGCAGGTGATACCAAATTCCTTGAAGGAGATACTGAAGACAGGATGGACTTTAACCTGGAGAACGATTTTATCTATGATAAGAAAGTTGTTACAGAACATGGAGAAAGTTCTAAACTTCGCACAGGTCAGATCGTTACATTGCGTGAAGTGAGAGAAGAAAACTCTATCCTGCGTCGTACAGATAAAAAACTGGTAGAATTCCGTGACGCAAGTCCTGCAACATCTTCACCGTTATTGCTGGGTATTACAAAAGCATCATTGGGTACACAAAGCTGGATCAGTGCTGCATCGTTCCAGGAAACAACCAAGGTATTGAGTTCTGCCGCCATACAGGGTAAAACAGATCCAATGCTTGGCCTGAAAGAAAATGTGATCACAGGTCATCATATCCCTGCAGGTACCGGTTTGCGTGAGTTCGACAACATGATCGTTGGTAGCAAGGAAGAATATGAATTGCTGATGACGACTAAGGAAGCGATGAGCTTTGATGAAGAAGAGTAAATACGAATTTTTCGAATTACACTAATTGCACGAATTTAAATAAAAGGAGCAAAATGAAAATCTTGCTCCTTTTTATTTTCAGTTATGAATGAATGTAAAATAACTGGACCTAATTTTGTAGTGCATCTGTAACATCATGTACAAAAAAATAATTTTAATAATAGCTGTTTGTTTTTGCAGCAGGGCTTTGCAGGCACAGGCGGACTCTGTTGCGCTAAAGGCAGATACCATACCTCCAAAGAAAAGTTTTGTAAAAAGACTGGTCAGCAAAACGTTCAACAATTATTTTAATGATACTGCCGATCCTGAAAAACCTAAGTTTTTAATTTATCCAACCATTGCCTATTCGCCGGAAACAAGTTGGGAAATCGGTGCTTCGGCCCTCTATCTTTTTTATGCAAACCGGGATACCTTAAACCGGCTGAGCGAAGTTCAATCTTTTACTTTTTACACTTTACAACAACAATATGGTGTATGGCTCGATCATTTTATTTATACCAATAAAGAAAAATGGTTCTTCCTGGGTAGAATGCGTTTGCAGCGTTTCCCATTATCGTATTTTGGCATAGGACCCAACTCTTTAAAGGAAGATAAAATAACGGTGAACTCAGATTACATCCTCATAAGAGAAAGGGTGTTGCGGAAGATAGCACCAAATCTTTTTACAGGAATTGAAATAGATTTTCAAAAAATATACAATATAAACCTTGATAAGGGGAACAGTCCCTTACCCGATCCAAAGGGTAGTGATGGTACCCAAAATTTTGGATTGGGTACCGGGCTGGTGTACGATGACAGGCACAATGCACTCAATGTGCGTAAAGGCCATTTTGGAGAAATTGCTTTTATGAATTATTCGCCCGATCTGGGGAGTGATTACAAATTCAATTCCCTGAACGTTGATGGGCGCTTGTACAGGACTGTAAAAAAGAACCAGGTTTTTGCAGCGCAGGTTTTTGGCCAGTTTGTTTCGGGCGATATTCCTTTTAATCAATTGGCATTGCTGGGCAGTGAAGGCTTGATGCGGGGTTATTATTATGGCCGCTACCGTGATAAAAATTATATAGCTGCCCAGGCAGAATATCGTTTTCTCCCATTTCCATTTAGTAAAAGAATTGGAGCGGCGGCCTTTGTATCCGCAGGTTCGGTAGCGCCCGCAATAAGAGATTTTTCCGCTAAAAATATCCTTCCTTCAGCAGGGATTGGCCTGCGTTACCTTGTATTTCCTAAAAAAGATATTTTCCTCCGGTTTGATGTTGGCTTTACCAAAGAGGGGCCGGCTTTTTATATTTACACCGGCGAAGCGTTTTAATATAAAGGAGCAATTCATCATTGCTCCTTTATTTTATTAAAGTGTTATTGCATCTCTCAGCAACTTCCCTGTTGTATCAAAATATAAATATTTTTTTTCTACATCATTTTTCTCTGCTCTGATACGGTATTGTGTTACATCGGCAGGCAGGTATATAATCTTAGTATCTGTAATTTCCCTGTCGGCATACTTGCTTTTCTTAAATCCATCCTGTACTTCAGCAGGCAATTTTTCAAAAGAAGTATTTTGATAGGTATTTTTCCAGGTACCCTTGTTGCTGTACTCTGCATTCATTTTTTCACTATTTAATGTAAATCTTACATTTACATTAACCACATCATTATCCCAGTCAACATCCTGCGCAGCAGGGTATTGTTTTGCAAAATTATCTTTGGCAGATTGGGGAACACCTGTTACCTGGCTGTAACTAAACTGGAATAGAAAGGCCAACAAAACGGTGAGCGAAAAACGTATTGATTTCATATCTGTATATTTTAGGTTAACATGAACCCTTATACCCTAAAAAATAGTGCCAGATTAAGTTGTTACGGGATGCGTAAGGATAATTGTGCGGACGACTTTAACATGTTCAATTTTTCTTTAGCGTTATTCTCCGAGGTCATATATTTCCATAATGTCTTTTAACAAATGGTCAACATCAAGGTGTAGGTCAATCAGCCTTCCTGTTCTAATGTCAAATACCCACCCATGCACCTGCAAGCCCCTGTGCTTTATTGCATCCTGTACTGCTGCAGTTTTTAACAGGTTGATACATTGTTCCTGCACATTCAGTTCTATGAGGCGGTTATAGCGGTCATTTTCTTCTGCAATGGCATTGAGTTCTGTTTTATGCAGGCGGTAAACATCCCTTATATTCCTTAGCCATGGATTTGGTATACCCAGGTCCTGGGGTTGCATGGCAGCTTTTACACCGCCGCAAAAATAGTGGCCACATACTACCACGTGATTCACTTTTAAATGCCGTACTGCATAGTTGAGTACCGACATCATATTCAGGTCAATACTCACCACCATATTGGCAATATTGCGGTGAATAAATGCTTCACCCGGCTCCACACCCATTAATTCTTCCGAGGTAACACGACTGTCGGAACAGCCAATGTAAAGTATGTCCGGGCTTTGGCCCTTGCTTAAATTTTCAAAGTAGCAAGGGTCTTTTTCCAGTTTTGAAGTGATCCATTTTTCGTTATTGGCAAATACTTTGTCAAGATTCATATAGTGAGTTTTTGTTCTACAAATTAATGAAATTAACGGATACCGGATGCTGCAAACTTGATTCCGGATGCTGGTTACTCGTTAACCCTTTCTAAAAATTAATACAGCCTTTTGCAGGTTAAAACAAAGAGCTTATCTTGCCAGCCATCAAAAAAATGGACATGAAGCATTTTTCTACAATTTTAAATGTGGTTTTATTGGCTGCTGTAGGGTTTCTCTATTATTATGTTTTTGCCGGAAAAAAATCTGCTACGCCGGTGGTTAAAACACTGGTAGGTTCAAATTCGGTGTCGCAGGCAGGAAATGCACCCATTGCTTATGTAGAGCTGGATTCTTTAAATGAAAAAATTGTATTTATTAAAGAAAGAAGAAAAGAACTGGAAGGCGAACAAAGGGCTATTGAAACAGAATGGCAATCGGCAATGCGTGGGCTGGAAGCGCAAAAAAATGAATTTGTAAAAAAGGGCAACGCCATCACCCAACAAATGGCCGAAGAATTCCAGGCAAAATTTTACCAGCAACAACAAAATATAGAAGAAAAAAAACAGAACCAGACACAAAAGCTAACGGAGAAAAGTTACAAGGCTATGGACAATATCCAAAAGCAACTGAAGGAATTTTTAGCTGATTACAACAAGGATAAAAAATACCTGTACATTCTTACTTCCGGTACAGGACTTGAATACATGATCTACAAAGATTCCTCTCTTAATATTACAGCTGATGTAATTGAAGGGATGAATGCCAAATTGAAAAAAGTAAACTAAGAATACTAAAAGATTTAATTATCTTGAATCCCGGTCAGTTCACTGGCCGGGATTTTTATTTTAAATCATTACCAAACTACTGAACATGTCTGAAACAACCCAGGGTTTCAAACCCTCGCTGGGCCTTATGGATGCCACTATGATCGTTGCGGGTTCTATGATAGGATCAGGTATTTTTATTGTAAGTGCCGGCATTACGCAACAGGTTGGCAGCGCGGGGTGGCTGATCTTCGTATGGCTTATTACAGGATTTATGACCATCACTGCAGCTATGAGTTATGGAGAATTAAGTGCCATGTATCCAAGGGCAGGAGGGCAGTATGTTTATTTAAAAGAGGCATTTAATCCTCTTGCCGGTTTCTTATATGGCTGGAGTTTTTTTGCAGTGATCCAAACCGCCACCATTGCAGCTGTTGGCGTGGCCTTCTCAAAATATCTCGGCACTTTTATTCCTGTCCTGGATATGAAGCCCGAGAATATGATAACGCAAATATGGATATTTGAAATATACCCGGCCCAATTTGTTTCAATAGGTTTAATCATATTATTAACCTACATCAACACAAAAGGAATTGAAACGGGGAAAGCTATACAAACTACTTTTACGGTGGTAAAACTGCTCGCATTATTTGGATTGATCATTTTCGGATTTTTATTTGCAGCCAGGGCAGAAGTATGGGATGCCAACTGGACAAATGCATGGGATATGAAAAGAATGGATAGCAATGGAGCTATTATAGGAGGTGTGGCGGGAAGCGCTGTTTTAGGTGCCATAGCCGCATCAATGGTAGGATCTATCTTTAGCAGCGATGCCTGGAACAATGTTACTTTCATTGCCGGTGAAGTAAAGAATCCCCAAAAGAATATAGGCCTTGCTTTGTTCTTCGGTACTCTAATAGTAACCCTTATTTATGTATGTGCCAATCTTATGTATATAAGTGTGCTACCTATGGAGGCCATTGCCAGCGCACCACAGGAAAGAGTGGCCGTTTCAGCGAGTACCCTTATTATGGGAAGCGCCGGGGCAGCTATTATTTCTATCTTAATTATGATCTCTACTTTTGGCTGCAACAACGGGCTTATACTGGCAGGTGCCCGGGTTTATTATACAATGGCAAAAGATGGCCTGTTCTTCAAAAAAACTGCTGAGTTAAATAAAAATAATGTTCCTGCATTTGCTTTATGGATACAATGCCTGGTGGCCTGCCTGCTGTGCCTGAGCGGAAAATATGGTGACTTGTTGGATATGGTTTCTTTTGTAGTGGTACTTTTCTATGCACTCACCATCCTGGGTATTTTTATTCTCAGGAAAAAAAGACCTGATGCAGAACGGCCTTACAAAGCTTTTGGTTACCCGGTTTTGCCGGCCATTTATATTTTGATGGCGATTACCTTCTGCGTGTTGTTAATATGGTATAAGCCCACCTATGCAGGTTGGGGTCTGGGTATTGTACTGGCCGGTATTCCTATTTACTACATTGCATTGGCCAATAAAAAGAATTAGATGGCAATATAGAAAAATACAACAAACGCCCGGAAATTTCCGGGCGTTTGATTTTAGCTGCGTTTCAAATTGTAGTATTGCCTGTTTTAAATTTATGTGCTTCAAGCGCCTTGTTGATACGGTTATCTATGTTCATAAATAGCTCCATATAAAACCTTGCAAGTACAAAAATAACAATGAATATTTTTCCCAGGCCGAAAACCAAGAACATGCTTCCGGATATTAATACAAACTGCTGGATAAATATGCGTACATAGGGCTGAAACATCAGTTTAACAATATCTGAAGCCTGTTCAATTCTGTAATTTGTTAATTGCTTTACAGTATCTGCTATGTAAAAAGCAGTAAATATTGCGATCATAGTTATTCCTTCCTCTCCCGGTAATTATTTTAAAGCCGGAATACTAAGGTTAAAAAGATCACCCCGGTAAATACTACTTACAGCAAAGAACATACTGGTTTGTACAAAAACAAAAATGCCATAATGCATTATAAAAAAACAAACGGTGAAAAGTGCAACAAAAAATACTTTGCCTTTTTGGTTATCCTGTATAGATTCCCTTGGCTGCGGTAATAACATAGTCGCGATCGTTTTAACAACATGGAAGATCCCTATAAGAATGGTTTCCAGGCAATAAAAAAGCAACATCCTGGCGGCTTCTCAGCCCAGGAACCATACAGCAAATATGGGTACCAGGTTTATTGCAATCAAACTAATTTGAGAGATCGTTAACTTGCGCCTGATCATTTTGCTGACTGAAGGTTTTAAGACAGTAATTTAAATAATTTTGCGTTCAATTCTTTATATATGAATCCATTTTCTATTGCCATACACGGCGGGGCAGGCACTATAGTTAAAGAAGATATGACTGCTGAACTGGAGGCCGCTTATTTAAAAGCCCTTCAGCAAGCCCTGGATGCAGGATATGCCATACTCGAAAAAAATGGTACTGCTGCCGATGCTGTGGTGGCCGCAACAATTTCGCTGGAAGACAATAGTCTCTTTAATGCCGGTAAAGGTTCTGTTATCACAAAAAAAGGGGAACATGAAATGGATGCAGCCATCATGGAAGGAAAGATGATGAGTGCAGGGGCTATTGCTGGCGTTAAAAATGTGCGCAATCCTGTTCTTTTAGCTAAAGAAGTAATGATCAATAGCCGCCATGTTTTTTTAAGCGGGGATGGAGCAAGGGAATTTGCTATTAAACAGGGGGTTAAAATTGAACCTGATGAATACTTTTTTTCGCAATTCCGATATGATCAATGGAAAGCTATGCGTGATAGTGATACCTATGCCCTGGATCACACCCAACAGGGCGTAGATAATTTAATGAAAGATAAAAAATTTGGTACCGTAGGTGCAGTGGCCAGCGACAGTTTTGGAAATATTGCAGCCGCCACAAGTACCGGCGGCATGACCAATAAAAAATTTGGCCGCATTGGTGACAGTCCGGTTATTGGAGCAGGCACCTATGCAAATAATAAAACGGTTGCTGTGAGTTGCACCGGTCATGGCGAACCATTTATAAAAGCAGTGGCCGCCTATGATGTAAGCTGCCTGGTAGAATACAAAGGCCTGTCGATAGAACAAGCCATGTATGAGGTAGTTCATAAAAAATTAATTGCACTGGAAGGCGAAGGCGGAATGATAGGAGTAGACGCACAAAACAATATAGCGATGCTTTTTAACAGCGCAGGGATGTACAGGGGAATGAAAAAGAGCACAGGAGAATATGCTTTGGGAATTTATAAAGACATGATCAAATAGATTCCATTTTGTAATTTTACAATTGAACTACGCACTACTCAATGAATAAATATGCCGTAATAGTTGCCGGAGGCAGCGGAATCCGAATGAACAGCAGTGTTCCCAAACAATTTTTATTGCTAAAGAATAAGCCTGTATTGTATTATACCCTCCAGGCTTTTTTACAATCTTATGCCGATATGAAAATCATTTTGGTATTACCGGAAGAACATATAGCGATAGGACAGGAGATCATAGACGCCTATTTTGATTATGACAGGATACGCATAACCATTGGCGGGCGCACCCGTTTTCATTCGGTACAAAATGGATTGAAATTAGTAGACGAAGAGAGCATAGTATTGGTGCACGATGCCGTGAGATGCCTGGTGGATGTAGATCTTATATACCGTTGTTATGAAGCAGCATTGGAGTTTGGTGCAGCTATCCCGGCCATAGCAAGTAAAGACAGTGTGAGACTGGTAACAGAAGAAGGGAATGAAGCCGTTGAACGAAGAAATGTGAGGCTTATTCAAACACCGCAGGCCTTTTTAAGCACCGTTCTTATACCGGCTTATAACATTGATTACAAAGATAAATTTACCGATGAAGCCACGGTTGCAGAAGCTTTTGGAATGAAAATGAAACTGGTGGAAGGAAATGAGAATAATATCAAAATTACGTTGCCCCCGGATATTATTTATGCTGAATATATTTTAGACAGCAGGTCTTAAAAAATTAGCGTTTGGACACCGGGCTGTTAATTCCCGTTTTAAATAAACTAACAGGCCAGGGTAGCCTGTTTAATGAAAAAAAGTAATAGGTTTCTGGTGTTGCACCATATTGGTCATAAAATCTTGCGAAAGAGGGATGATCGCTGCCTTCGAAATCGAGTGTGAAATTTTGCCCGCTGAATTTCTGAATGGTATAATCCATTAACATGTGCGTTGCGCCAACTTTTAAACTTTCATCGGTATTCCCGTTTATAACAAAATAAAGCCTGTTTTTATAAATGATATAAATACTTCCTGCAATTAATACCGCCCCGGTATTTACGGCGCCAATACAGTAACAGGCACCAATCCTTACCAGCTCATTTAATAAGCTAAGAAAATTATCATAGTCCTGTTGGTGAAAACCAATTTCATCCTTAAAACGTTGGCGGTGCAACTGAACAATATCAGCACAGGTTACATTTTCAATGATGCTTATTCCGTTGGCGGCAGCATTATTTATATTTCGTGACGCAGACCTGCTGTAACTTTTTTTCAAAATTATATAGTCATCAGCAAGGTTCAGTAAATAATTTTTCCTGGCAAATAAAGAAGGGTTGTTTATATGGTGGGTGCTATTCAGGTTTATTTCTATATACCTGAATTTTTTAGGAATAACATCAATGAATAAAGCAAACAGTTCTTCGGTAATTTTATGGTTACCAGTTATTCCCATCTGCTGTGTAAATGCCGGGGGATAAACGTAATAAATCCCCCATTTTTTTCGCCAGGGCAATGGCAAAACGGCTTCATAATCATTTAGAATAACAGCATCCCACTTGCCCGCCATATGGTAGAGGTATGTAGAACTGCTGTATACAAGACCATTGTAGCTGTTTTGTATGCACCTATCCCATTTGCCTTTATCAATATCTTTATGTTCTATATATTGAATCACATTCATTATAAAGCCAATTGAGGAATAAGTTTTTTTAAAGAACGATTTTGCACATCAATACTGAAGGAGATATTTTTTAAAAATCTTTTTTCGGTTATAGTACTTTTAAAATAGTCATCATATACTTTACTGTACAACAAAGGCACATAAATGTTTATGGCATTTTTAAGAATAGACAACTGTAGTCCGGCGTCGTATAATATCCTTGGTGTACCGGAATTCTTTTTCCAGGCTTCGGAATAGGAACCAATATCAGCAAATATTTTTACCGGAATTTTAAAAGGAAGCAACTCGAGTGGGTTTATTTTTTTAGGTATGCTTGTGGTAAAATTCATTGCGGTAAGCCAGTCATCTGTCTTACCTATTTTATTACTTAACAGGTCTGTTCTTACTTTAAATGCACCATCCCTTATCATTATTTGTTGAGTAGCAAGTCCTTCAAATTCATTACGGCCATAAAAATAATTACTGTAGTTATAGTCTTCATCTCCCTTGGGCCCCGTCATATTGAAATGATACCTTTCTGTTTCAAACTGGGTTAAAAACGTTTTATTACCGGTGTAAAAGAATTTACCTGCAAAAAAGCGTACGTTCATTCCTCCTTCACTTGCATAATTAAAAAAGTAATTCAGTGTAAAATCTGTGCGTACAAAACCTCTCCCCTGGGCTGCCTGTAGTACTGCTTTGTAGGGATATAAAACCCTGCTATCTTCTGCTACCAACTCCAGCTGGTTTACGTACCTGCTTTCTTTTGGATACGTAATTACATCTGCAGGTATGGGGAATGAAGTGTCTCTTTTAAACAATAAGCCCGTTTCCTGTATAAAAAATGTTTTCCATTGAATGTATTTTGTAAGCGTGCTCCTCGGATTTTTATTGGCAAAAACAAATTTTGCGGAAGGAACAATTTTGCTAAAAGGTTGAAAATTCTTTTTACCGGTTGAATCAATAAAATGATCGCCTGTAAAACGGGCGCCGGCTACGGCAAGAGTTAACCTTTGGCCATTATTACCAGGGAAAAAATTATAGGCCATCCTGCCCAGGCCGTTCAATTGCCTGGAACCGGTGGCATACATGGGAGCAGCATAAAACTGGAATGCAGACGGCGGTAAATTAAAGTTATGAACCAATGCCCCTGCCATGAATTTGTCATAAAAATTATAGCCAACCACTGGTAATACACCGATATAATGATTCTTATCGGTGTCCTTTAAACTAAAGAGCGAAACGAATTTTATCTTTTTCTTTTGTTCGGGGAAAATGGCGCCCTTTTTTTGAAGCAGTGAGAAAACAGCATCAAGATTTTTCCCACTTACTTCTTCAGCAACTTTTTTAAAATCCCTGGGATAGGGATGTTTGAATTGCCATTGCCTGTAATAGTTTTTCATCACGGAATCAAATACAATTGTACCCAATTTTTTTTCCAGCAGTTGCATCCATTGAGCGGTTTTCTCATAAGGAACCATGCCGTAATTAAAAGAAGAAAATGTTTCAGCAGGCGTTTCTATTGGCTGATCTCTTTTTAGAGCAATAATAGTAGCTAATACGGGTTGCTGTATTTCTGCCGGTGCCCGTTTGATGAGGAAGGGCGCTTTACTGTCAAATATACCGATACCTGGATTGCCATACTGCTGCAGCAAATAACGTTTATCATAATAGCTGTTCATTCCCTCATCCATCCAGGGATGTTCTCTTTCATTACTGGCAAGGATACCATAGAACCAGTTGTGGCCCACTTCATGGTTGATGAGGTAGTCCAGCATTTTTTCATTGTCGGTTTTCGATATAAGGGTTATGGTTGGATATTCCATTCCACCCATATCATCGCTACCCGCTCTTTCCACCACAGTTACCACCGGGTAAGGATATTCGCCCAGCCATTCACTTTTAGTTTTGATGGCGGCTTTAATGTATTGAATGCTGTTTTCCCAGAACTTTGCATTAGCCGGATCGTAATATACATTTACGTCAATTACTTTTGATTGCAACTGCAGGGTGTCGTGCAATACTTTAAAATCTTTACTGGCAAACCAGGCAAAGTCATGAATATTTTCCTGCCCGTAAACCAGCACCTGCTTTTTCAAAGAATCAATATTTTCTTCTTCTTTATTTTGTGACAATAATTTGCCGGTAGCAGCCACTGTATAATTTGCAGGGAGTGTCAGGGTAACCTGGTAATTACCAAATTCACTGTAAAATTCTCCCTGGTCAAGGTAAGGTATAGGGTGCCAACCCTTGCTGTCATACACCGCAGGCTTTGGATACCATTGTGTTATTTGATACGACTGGTTTACGTGTCCACCCCTCGAAAAATTGAAAGGCAGTTTCACATTAAAAGGTGTTTCTATTTTTATTTTATTACCAGGTGCCAGCGGTTTTGGTAATATTATTTTAATAATATCCTGGTGTTGCGGATGATCTTCTATATCTGCTACTTCAGCATCTACCTGGAAATTCAACCGGTTGATATACCCCTTGTCTTCTTCCTTACTAAAATAAAAATCGGTCCTTCCGTTCTCCAATAATTGATCACTGAATGCCGTTCGGTCATTTTTATAAGCATTTGGCCAAAGATGCATCCAGATATAATGCAATGTATCAGGCGAATTATTGTAATAATCCATGCTGATGGCCGCATCCAGTGAATGAGTTTTATCATTTAATGTTGCATTGATGTTGACATCTACTTTTTGTTGCCAGTAAGGAGTTTGCTGTGCAAATGTTGCACCAGGTAATAAAGCAGATAAAATGCAGTACAGTAGTTTTTTCAATACATCCGGTTTATCCAAAAATAACGATTAAACTGTTTGAAAAGCGCAGCATCATTTGCCTTTGCCATCTAAAATGATCTGCAGCGTATGTACCATAATTTTAAAATCGAGGGCAAGGCTTACATTCTCCACGTACAACAGGTCGTAGGGCATGCGCCTGATCATTTCTTCTACAGAAGAAGCATAGCCAAATTTTACCATGCCCCAGCTTGTAAGACCGGGCTTTACTTTAAATAAATATTTATACTCGGGGTTATGTGCTACCAGCAGATCCACGTAAAACCTTCTTTCGGGCCGGGGGCCAACGAGGCTCATTTCTCCTTTTAAAATATTCCACAATTGCGGAAGTTCATCCAGCCGCCATTTTCGCATTACTTTCCCCCAACTGGTGATACGGCTATCGTCTTCACTGCTTAACTGTGGACCATTAGCTTCTGCATCTACAATCATGGACCTGAGTTTGTACATGGTAAATGGCTTGCCCTTGTATCCAATTCTTTCCTGCTTAAAAAATACAGGCCCGCGTGATGAAATCAATAACCTGATGATACTATATAAAAATAGCGGTACCAGGAGTATGATAGCGATCACCGAAATAAAAATATCTATAAAGCGTTTAAAATTTTGTTGCCAGGATGGGAGCAAACCGGAATGGAGATCAATTAGCGGCGTACCCAATACATTATTGGTTTGTATTGACCCACTGATTATGTCTACCGTATCTGGTGTTATCTTTATATTGACTTCTTTATCGCTAAGGTTTCTGAGGATGGTAGTAATAAGGTCTCTTTCACTTTTTTCTACCGCGATGATCACTTCCTCAATTTTTTCCTTTTCAATAATGGAGGCGAGGTCATCGATGCCGTGATAAGATTGTATGCCCTTGGGAAGATGGCGGGCAATATTATCATTGATATTTATAAAAGCAGTGATGACATATCCTTTCACCGCATTTACGCTATTGAAATTTTCCAGCAGTTCTGTTGCTTTATTTCCCGAACCGACAAGTAATACATTGAATGCAACTTGTTTCTGTTTTAGCTGGCGTCTGATGAACCTTAAAAAAAGGAGCCTGCTAAAAAGTGTACAAATAAAAACCGGTACGAGTAAACTGAAAAATTCCTCGTAATAGATCATGTTGTTTGACTTGGGATTCTTCAAAATAAAAAAGAAGAGCAAGCCAAGGCAGCCTATAATGCTAACGGCCATTGTTCGGGCCAGTTCTGTAAAACCTGACTTGTGATAAATATCACTGTAAGCACCACTCATAAAATGAAGCGTGAGCCAGCCGATTGTGTAAAGAAAAAGCCCGATATAAAAACCAGGGGGAATCACAAAATCATATTTGTAAATAACCGTACGCATATAATAAAAACACAGCCACGTAATAATTGCTACAATTATATCGGCTATCACAAACAAACTGTTATGTATACGGGGTTGTTTCAACATTGAGTAGCGAAATAACTTTTTTGTTTAACGTTGACGGCTGTTTATTTTTTCCAGTATCTGGTGGGCTACTTCCATTGCCCTGAATCCATCAATGACCGTTACGGGAGTTTCTTCATTGTTTACAATGGCATTTTTAAATGCCTGCAGTTCCATTAATATAGCATTGCCATCGGCTACAACCGGGTTTGCTACGGCAATTGTTTTTTTACCATGGTTGGTTTCAATGTCAAAAGTAAATACGCTTTTGCCGCCGGGAGAATCAATTTTAATTACCTCTGCTTTTTTGTCAAGAAAATCAATACCGATATAAGCATCTTTCTGGAAGAGCCTGATCTTACGCATTTTTTTCATGGAAATGCGGCTGCTGGTTAGGTTGGCTACACATCCGTTATCAAACTCAATGCGAACGTTGGCTATATCCGGGGTATCGCTCATTACCGCAACACCATTGGCAGAAATATAACTCACATTGCTTTTTACAATATGAAGGATAATATCGATATCATGGATCATAAGATCGAGAATAACACTCACATCAGTTCCCCTTGGATTGAACTGTGCCAAACGATGCACTTCGATAAACATCGGGTTAAGATCAGTTTCCTGCAATGCGAGAAAGGCAGGATTAAAACGTTCAACATGTCCCACCTGGAATTTAAGATTAGACTCCTTTGCCAGCTTTACAAGCGCCCTGGCTTCATCCATCGTATTAGCCAAAGGCTTTTCTACAAATACGTGTTTACCTTTTTTTAAGGCCATTTCACAAAATTCGAAATGATATGGCGTTGGCGCTACAATATCCACTGCGTCACACTCATCTGCCAACAAGGCTGCGGTTTCATATCTTTTTAACTGGTATTTCTCCTCCACCTGTTGCGCATTTTTATCATCTGTATCAAAAAATCCTGTCAGTGAAACGTCTTCAATTTCTTTCCAGTTATTCAAATGAAATTTTCCCAAATGCCCTACTCCAATCACCCCAACTTTTAGCATAGCTTAATATTTTACTAAAGATAAAAGATATATTTCTTTAAAAATTGATAACAGTTACTTTATTCGTTCAACTTCCACAGGTGAAGTGGTTTTATTTGTGTATAGGAAGCAGCTAAAAAATTTTCCCATATGTTTAGGGTTTCCTCATTCTTAAAATCATTCTCCTTATGAAAACTGATAATGTACCTGGTACGATGTTGCTGAAGTTCTTGTACAATGGAATGAATTACCTGGGTATCTCTATCCCAGTTCTGGTACCATGTCCAGAAATAATGATAGATCCATTTAGATGGAGCCTTAATTTTATACTTATTATAGGCATATATGTAATTAGAGTTATTAAATACATATAACTGGTAATCAGCCGGCGGATCATTGTCTAAATATTTTATTTCAGCAGAACTGTTTATATAGTCCTGGGGATAGCGATGGTAGTTAGCCACATGTTCAGCAATGCTTATTATGGGATTAAACAGGAGCAGGGAAATAATAATTGCCTGCTGTATTTTATTCTTAAATATTTTTCTTTTAGTAAAAGCGAAAGCAACAAAAATTGCTATAGGCAAAGTAGCTGCCAGGGCTAACAGGTAATAGTTGCAAAAGGCGTCCCCAATTGCCAGTTTACCAGATAAAAATTCTGAAATAAACGATAAAGGAACTGTCAACGCAGCAGCTATAAGCAGCCATTTTGTTTTTGATCCTTTTATAAACGCAATTAAAACAATTAAAGCAGTGGTAAAAAATAAAGTATCAAATTTCAATGTATACAAAATATTTTTTAGTGCCAGTATTTCAGTCAGTAAACCAGGTTTTGTATCCGGGGCGGTGTACCATTTTACATTAAATAAAAATGCATCCTCCCAGAAATGGTATAGCGAGTTATTATAAGTAAAATAAAACAGCAGGGGAAGGAGCACACAAAGAAAGCCCGCCGTCATTTGTGACAATTTTTTTACAAAACTGATATTTCCTGCAATAAGTATATAGATAGTAAAAGGAGCCAGGATAATTAACTGGTCTTGCTGCATAAAAAATACAAGCGCTGCCAGTAATCCGACAATATAAAACCGGTACTTTTTATTACTGAATAAAGTACAGAAAAACAACAGCAGCAATATGGCCGTATATTCCCTCGTCATTCCTATGCCATTTGAAATATGACTGTTCCTGAGTACAAGGTTGAACAAGACAGGTAAGGCGAATGGAAAAATTATTTTATATTGTATGTTAAGTTGTAGAAACCGCAGGGAAGTATATAAAACAAGGAGGCTGTCAATCAACCAAAATCCCCAACTCCCGGATAAGGCACCCAGGTAATTCAGGAAATAGATCAGAGGTGGCTTGTGATCAAAAAAATCACGGTAAGGAACTTCACCCCTGCGTATTAGAAAACCTGTGTATTTAAAAATTTCCTTGTCATCAAAATACAGGTCAAAAAACGGGCAATATATACAACTCAGTATAAAGGAAAATACAGCTACAATAATGAATGGATAGTATTTGCGGTTCATATTTTAAATCTGAAGAAAAAGATATCACTAACGGCTTTTATACAACCTTTAAAAATATACCAGCTCATCTGGCTTTTTCTTTCAAAAGCACCGGTTTTTGCATGGGCGGGTGTAGTAAAAATGGGCAGTTTGTTTTTTAAAAACCAGGCAGCAATTAAAATATTGGGCGCAAAACTACCGGGATGGATGTATTGTAAAGCTAAACCTAATTTACTGGTTTTCATCAGCCGGTAAGGGCTGTTAATATCTCTGAGGCCTTTGCCATAGAGGAGGGTAATGAGGCTGCGGGAAACGAGCGTAACTATATCTCTTCCGCCACTTGCATTTCTTTGCTTTCTTTCTGCTACCAATAATTGGTATTGCTGCCTTTTATTCCAGAGTATTGGAATGGCAGACAGGTCATATTGGTAATCTGAATCAAGCTGAAGTACCCATTCATATTGTAAAGCATGTTGATACCCTTTTAATAGGGAAGGCCCATGCCCCACATTTTTATGTGAAATTATTTCTATTCCGGCGGTTGATTTAGCTAGAGATTCCACTATAGATAAACTTTCATCTGTAGAACCGTCATTCACAATAATAAAATGGCAGGAGATATTTTCACTGCTCATAAGCCTATGCAGGTCGTTGATCAATACGCCAATAGTTTTTGCCTCGTTAAATACAGGAATTACAACAGCTACTGACATTTTAGTTTTTGATTAAATGAAAAGCCGGTGACATGGGTGTCTCAGGAGTTTCCAGGGGCCTGGCAATTATTTGCTGCCTGTCAAATATTTATAATCGCCAGTCTTCCGGTGATAACTACACAATTATATAGGGATTTTCCTTGAATTTCATTGGGGTTGTAAAAGATGCATTCATTGGCAGTATCCTTACAACATATTTTGCAATGCTAAGCTTCTTCCCAAAATCCCATTTTGCCAAACTTTGCGATGCGTTGTGCTATTCTTTCGTCGGCAGGAATTTGTTTGAGGGCCTGCAGGGCTGGCAGCAGGTAATTTTTTAGCATTTCCGCAGCTTCATCATAGTCCCAATGAGCACCGCCAAGTGGTTCTGGAATAACGTCATCCACCAGTCCAAAGTTCAACATATCGGTACCGGTTAAACGCAGTTGTTCTGCAGCAGTTTCTTTTTTATCCCAGCTACGCCACAAAATACTGCTGCAGCTTTCCGGCGAGATAACCGTGTACCAGGTGTTTTCCATCATCACCACTTTATCACCTACGCCTATGCCCAACGCACCACCGCTTGCCCCTTCGCCAATGATAACGCAGATAACAGGTACTTTTAAACTGATCATCTCATAAATATTACGGGCAATGGCTTCTCCCTGTCCACGCTCTTCCGCTTCCAGGCCGGGGTAGGCTCCCGGTGTATCTATTAAAGTAATAACAGGCTTGTTGAATTTTTCTGCCAGCTTCATCAGGCGTAGTGCCTTGCGGTAACCTTCGGGGTTGGCCATACCAAAATTTCGCAGCTGCCTGGTTTTGGTGTTGTTTCCTTTTTGCTGGCCAATTACCATTACAGTTTCTTCTCCTAATTGTGCAAAGCCGCCTACCATGGCTTTATCATCTTTCACATTCCTGTCGCCGTGCAGTTCGATAAAATTACTGCACATTTTTTCAATGTATTTTAAAGTATAAGGTCTGTCGGGGTGGCGGCTTAATTGTACCCTTTGCCAGGGGGTGAGGTTTTCGGTGAGGTTTCTTTTGGTTTCAATTATTTTGTCTTCCAATCCTTTAATAGGAGTGCTGTAGTCTACTTTGGATTTTTCCTGGCCAGCCTTCAGTTGTTCTATCTGGTCGTATAGGTCTTTTATTGGCTTTTCAAAATCGAGGAACTGCCTGTTTTGTAACTGTGGCATATATTACTTTAGAATTAATTATAAAATAATGCTGTAAGATAATTTGTAAAAATAGCGGTTACAATTTTTTTTAAAAAGTTTTGTTTGGCAGAAAATTTTTCCCTTATCTTTGCCGTCCGAAAAAATAAGAAAGTTAATGTAAATTAGCGGTCCATTTTGGAAGGAGCGGTAGTTCAGTTGGTTAGAATGCTGCCCTGTCACGGCAGAGGTCGCGGGTTCGAGTCCCGTCCGCTCCGCATAGCCTCATCATTATTTTGGTGAGGCTTTTTATTTATTCAAAAAATTATGGTGTATTAAATGCTGGCTGAAATCCCCTCATTCCTGAGGGGACGGTGTTCGAGTCACGTCCGCTTCGCAAAAGTCATATCAGTTATGATATAACTTTTTTGTTTCACAAGATATTCTCTGTTATTGTAAATTTTTCTTCTACTTTATGTGAATGATTTCGTATTCCTCCCATTAAATTGGGCTGAAAAAATGGGCAGATGTTCGACACGCATTTTATAACGGCTCTGTAAAAAATGGATTCCATCCAACCCTTTATAAAATCATTAACGATTCATTTTTGGCTATTAAAATAAATACGTTCATTTTTGGCCAAAATCAGTTAATTTTGCCATCCTTTATGAAGTCAGCGAAAATTTTATTGTATATTTTTATTATATGTTTTTCTGTGAGTGCTTGTGGTAAGTATTCCAAAGTGGAGAAAAGCAAAGATGATAATTACAAACTTGCCAGGGCAGATGAGTATTTTGCCAAGAAAAAATACCGTTTTGCACAACAGTTATACGAAGGGTTGTTTCCGGCTATGAAAGGAACACCAAAGTTTGAAGAACTTTATTATAAATACGCTTATACATTTTATTTCCAGGGATTGTATAAAGATGCGGAAAATATGTTTAAAGGGTATTTAGAAGTATTTCCCAATAGTTCCAAGGCAGAAGAAGTAGATTATATGAGGGCGTATTCATTTTATAAGCAAAGCCCAAAACTGGAATTGGAGCAGGTAAATACGGTGAAAGCTATGAACATGATGCAGACCTTTATCAATACGCATCCGGGTTCGGCCAGGAATATAGAAGCCACCGAGATCATAGATAAAAGCCGGCAAAAGCTGGAACAAAAAGAATTCAGGTCGGCACATTTGTACTACGATTTAGAGAAATTCAGGGCCTCAGCCTTAGCTTTTGACGCCTTGCTGAATAAATACCCGGAATCTGCATCGGGAGAAGAATATAAACTAATGGTGGTAAAATCCTATTACAAGTTTGCTAAAATGAGCATTGTAGATAAACAATTGGAGCGTTATGAAAAAGTGATAACAGAGTACCAGGATTTTGCAGACAGGTATCCTGAAAGTAAATTACTGAAGGATGCAGAAGAATTCGTTAACTTAAGTAAAAATCAAATAAAAGAAATAAAAAATGAGCAAATTACGTCGTCAGCTAAGCGCTAATACCAGCAGTGTTGTTGAGCCTAAAAAATTGTCTGATTTAAAAGACAAAACCGGTAATTTGTACGAGTCAATCAATATTATTGCCAGGCGTGCCAACCAGATCAATATTTCTATTAAAGAAGAATTGCATAATAAACTGGAAGAATTTGCAAGCCATACAGATAGCCTGGAAGAGATTCATGAAAACAAGGAGCAGATCGAAATCTCCCGTGCATACGAGCGTATGCCAAATCCTGCTTTATTGGCTACTACTGAGTTTTTGGAAGACAAAATTTACTACCGTAAAAATGAAGAAGATCTGTTTAGTTAATAAATTGATATTTACAGATTGATTTAAATAAGAAGTTTTATTTTTAACGGCGGTTACAACCGCCGTTTTTCATTATGCTGAAAGGTAAAAAAATATTGGTGGGCGTTACTGGCAGTATTGCCGCCTATAAAATGGCCACAACGGTGCGGTTGCTCATAAAAGCCGGGGCAGAAGTGAAAGTGATCATGACGCCTTCTGCCGGAAATTTCATTTCTCCACTTACCTTAAGTACTTTATCAAAAAATGATGTACTGCAGCAACTGGCCGACAACAGCTCCTGGGCCAATCATGTAATGCTGGGCCGCTGGGCCGATGTAATGCTCATCGCTCCATTAAGCTGCAATACGCTAAGCAAAATGGCAACAGGTGCATGCGATAATTTACTGATGGCAGTATACCTGTCTGCAACATGCCCCATAGTGGTAGCGCCGGCAATGGATGAAGATATGTGGCATCATCCGTCTACTCAAAAAAATATTGCCGCTGTACAAGCTTACGGCAACCATGTGATACCTGTAAACAATGGCGAACTGGCCAGTGGTTTATCGGGCGATGGCCGTATGGCTGAACCGGAACAGCTGCTACAATGGTTGAATGATTTTTTTCTTAAGCATAAAACCTTAGCAGGAAAAAAAGTACTTATTACAGCAGGCCCTACTTATGAAGCCATTGATCCTGTACGATTCATCGGAAATGCTTCGTCAGGAAAAATGGGAATTGCGCTGGCTGCAGAATTACATCACAGGGGTGCAGGTGTAACGCTTGTGTTAGGGCCCTCTTCTCAAAAAATACCCGCAGGGATAGATGTTGTTAATGTACGATCTGCCAAAGAAATGTATGATGCGTGTATAAAAATATTTCAACAAACAGACTGGGCTATTATGAGTGCAGCCGTTGCAGATTACAGGCCTGCAGTTGCAGCCGGGCAGAAAATAAAGAAGAATACAGATACACTTCAACTGGACCTGGTAAAAACCGAAGATATTTTAAAACAGTTGGGTACCATGAAAAAAGACCACCAGTGCCTGGTTGGCTTTGCGCTGGAAACCAATAATGAAAAAGAATATGCATTAAAAAAGCTGGATTCAAAAAATGCAGATCTCATCGTTTTAAACTCACTGAATGATGCAGGAGCAGGCTTTGGTTACGACAGCAACAAAATCACTATTTTTGATAAGAAGGGAGGCGAACATCATTTTGATACCAAACCCAAACCTGCAGTTGCCGCAGATATTGTAAATACTATTATCAGTTATTGCCATGAATAAAATTATTGTTTTCAGCTTTTTTTGTTTTGCATTTCTATCCTCCCGTGCGCAGGAGTTGAATGCAAAAGTTACCGTTGTGGCTACCCGGGTAGGTAACACTGTTAACAGGAATACTTTTAACACCCTCCAGACAGCCCTGAACAATTTTTTAAATAACAGGAAATGGTCTTCGGAGCCATACGCTGCCAACGAAAAAATAGATTGCAATTTCCTGTTGAATCTTGAGCAAACATCCGAGACGAATGTATATTCTGCTTCTTTAACCGTACAGGCAGCAAGGCCCGCATTTAATTCTTCTTATCTTTCTCCTATTATCAATTATAAAGATGATAACTTAATTTTTAAGTATGTAGAATTTCAAATATTGGAATTCAATGATAACAGGGTAGGTGGATCCGATGCATTGGTTTCCAATCTTACAGCTGTACTCGCTTATTATGCGCATCTTATTTTAGCTTTTGACAACGCATCTTTTGCCCCACATGGGGGCGACTTACATTTTCAGAAAGCATTGAATATTGTTAACAATGCCCCCGATGGCAGAGGTATCGGCGGCTGGAAGCCATTTGATGGTATACGAAACAGGTATTGGCTGGTAGAAAATATGACAAACAGCCGCTACAACATCATGCATGATGTATACTATAGTTATTATAGAAAAGCTTTGGATAAAATGTACGAAGATGAAAATATGGCCCGTACAGAAATGCTGAATGTACTGAACCTGCTGGTTAATTTTAATAATGAAAATCCTAACACCATGATCAACCAGTTTTTTTTCCAGGGAAAATCTACTGAGCTGATCAAAATATTTTCAAAAGCCAAACCGCAGGAAAAAGTGCAGGCAAGAGAAATTTTGTCAAAGCTTGATCTCACGAACGCCTTAACTTATAAAGAACAATTGAAATGATGCTTCGCCTGTTGTTCTTAATTACAGTTTGCCTGGCGGCATGTTCAAAGTCTAAAATTCCTAAAGGGATTATGGGGCCTGAAAAAATGCAGGCTGTTTACTGGGATTATCTCCGGGCAGATGTATATGCCAATGAATTCATAAGGAGAGATTCGTCAAAAAATACAGAACTGGAAAATGCCAGACTACAACTCCAGGTCTTCAAACTTCATAAAATTACCAGGGAAGAATTTTACAGGAGTTATGAATATTACCTGGAGCACAGGGGAATGATGAAGGATATGCTGGATACCATGCTGGTAAGGCAAAAGCAGTTAACTGCAGTTAAAACTGATAGCAGTAAACCTAAAAAAGATAGCACAAGATCCAGGTTGCTACATTCTTTTCGAAAATTAGATTCTATAAAAACAGCGGAATGAAAAAAGTATTTGATAACGCAGATGAGGCCGTTAAAGATATTAGCGATGGGCAGGTAATAATGCTGGGAGGATTTGGTCTATGTGGTATTCCCGAAAATAGTATAACTGCATTGGTAAAAAAGAATATAAAGGAGCTCACCTGTATATCCAATAATGCCGGTGTAGATGATTTTGGCATTGGGCTTATGTTGCAACAAAAACAGGTAAAAAAAATGATTGCCTCTTATGTGGGAGAAAATGCAGAATTCGAACGCCAGTTGTTAAGCGGAGAGCTGGAAGTAGAACTGGTGCCACAGGGAACACTGGCTACACGCTGTTTGGCCGCTGGATATGGTATGCCGGCAATTTTTACACCCGCTGGTGTAGGTACAGAAGTAGCAGAAGGAAAAGAAGTACGGAATTTTAATGGAAAAGATTATTTATTGGAGCATGCATTTGATGCCGACTTTGCCATTGTAAAAGCCTGGAAAGGGGATGAACAGGGTAATCTTATTTATAAAGACACGGCACGCAATTTTAATCCGTTAATGGCAATGGCTGGTAAAATAACCATTGCAGAAGTAGAAGAGTTGGTTCCGGCCGGAACCCTGGATCCCAATCACATTCATACACCCGGAATTTATGTGCAGCGTATTTTCCAGGGCAAAAATTATGAAAAGAGGATTGAACAGCGAACGGTGAAGACAATTAGCTAACATGCTAACTAAATAATGTGCTAATTCCTTCAATATAAAAGAGTATTTAATTAATGAAAACACTAACTAATTTATAAAATCAGCACATTAGCTAATTATCAAATTATCACATTGATCTATGGCTTTAGATAAATTCCAGATAGCACAACGCATCGCAAAAGAATTACAGGATGGTTACTATGTAAACCTGGGCATTGGTATACCAACGCTGGTAGCAAATTATATACCACCCGGTATCAATGTTGTTTTGCAAAGTGAAAATGGCTTGCTGGGTATGGGCCCTTTTCCGGAAGAAGGGAAAGAAGATGCAGACCTTATCAATGCGGGCAAACAAACCATCACCACTTTACCTGGTTCTTCTTTTTTTGACAGTGCCATGAGTTTTGGTATGATCCGTTCCGGCAAAGTAGATCTTACGGTTTTGGGTGCAATGGAAGTGAGCGATAAAGGTGATATCGCCAATTGGAAAATTCCAGGCAAAATGGTAAAAGGTATGGGCGGTGCTATGGACCTGGTGGCCAGTGCAAAAAATATCATCGTTGCTATGATGCATACCAACCCTAAAGGAGAAAGTAAATTACTATCACAATGTTCATTGCCACTAACGGGTGTACAATGCGTTAAAAAAATTGTGAGTGATCTTGCAGTATTGGAAGTAACGAAGGATGGTTTTAAATTATTGGAACGGGCGCCCGGAGTTTCTGTTGAAGAAATAAAAGAAAAAACAGCGGGTAAACTGATTGTGGAAGGAAATATTCCGGAAATGAGTTTTTGATTTTAAATAAATTTACAAAAGAAGAGGCTCCCGTTTAAGGAGCCTTTTCTTTTACTATCTAAATCGTGTGTTCTAAACTTTTGGAGCTGCCGCTAATATTTCTTCATTTACGCCACCCGCATATTTTTCAAAATTTTTGATGAACATAGCAGCCAGTTCTTTTGCTTTTGTATCATACTCTTTTTCACTGGCCCAGGCAAACCTTGGGTTCAATAATTCTGCCGGAACGCCAGGACAGGCTTTCGGCATCATCATACCAAAAGTTTCATGTGCTACAAATTCAACCTCATTCAACTTGCCTTCCAGTGCAGCCGTTATCATAGCTCTTGTGTAAGACAATTTCATGCGTTGACCAACACCATAGGCGCCACCACTCCAGCCTGTATTTATAAGCCAGATATTCACGTTGTGCTCCCTCATTTTTTTGCCCAGCATTTCGGCATATTGCCCGGGATGTAATGGCAGGAATGGTGCACCAAAACAAGCGCTGAAGGTCGCTTTGGGTTCTGTTACCCCGGCTTCTGTACCGGCCACTTTTGCAGTGTAACCACTAATAAACTGGTACATGGCCTGGCCTGGTGTTAATTTACTTACCGGGGGTAAAATGCCATAGGCATCAGCAGTAAGAAAGAAAATATTTTTAGGTGTTTTACCAATAGAAGGCTCCAGGGCATTACTGATAAAACTCAACGGATAACTCACCCTGGTATTTTCAGTTATGGCTTTGCTGCTGAAATCTATTTTATTGGTGCCTTCTATAAAAGTAGTATTCTCTACAAGTGCACCGGGTTTAATGGCATTAAAAATTTCCGGCTCTTTTTCCGGGCTCAGGTCAATTGTTTTTGCATAACAGCCTCCCTCAAAATTAAATACAGAGTCGCCGGTCCAGCCGTGTTCGTCATCGCCTATCAGCAAACGGTTGGGGTCGGCACTCAATGTTGTTTTTCCAGTACCGCTTAATCCAAAAAAGATCGCTGTATCTCCATCTTTACCCATGTTGGCACTGCAATGCATACTCAATATATCGGCACGAACCGGTAATACAAAATTAAGCATGGTGAAAATTCCTTTCTTCATTTCACCGGTATAACCTGTACCGCCAATTAAAATCGTTTTATGTTTGAAACTTAGCACGGCAAAATTCTCTGCACGGGTTCCGTCTACAGCAGGGTTAGCTTTAAAGCCCGGCGCCTGGATGATGTGCCAGTTCGGTATAAAGTTTTCTAATTGTTTGTCATCGGGCCTGATAAACATATTGTAGCAAAATAAGTTATTGGCCGGGCTTTCATTGATAACCCGAAGCTGCAGTTTGAACTTTTCGTCCGCACAGGCAAAACAATCTCTTACCCATATTTCTTTACTATTCAGGTATTGCAGCATTTTTTCTTTTAACCTGAAGAAATATTTTTCTTCAATCGCAATGTTAAAATCATTCCAGTCTACTTTGTCTGCAGATACTTCATCTTTCACCGTGAATTTGTCTTTCGGACTTCTGCCGGTGAATTTCCCTGTTTTAATTACCAGTGCACCGGTATCATTTAAAACACCTTCTCCTCTTTTTACAGTTTGTTCAGTAAGTTCTGTAGGAGAGAGTTGGTAATGGATGGGTTGGGTAGTGCGCAACCCCATTTCTGCCAAAGCACCAAACGGCGCTTCAAGCATTGTTGAAACTGACATAGCAAGCGTTTTTGTTGAGGCAACAAAGGTAGGCGTTAGCTTCGTGATAAAAAATACAAAGGGTAAAATGTACACATTGGATAAAGCCCTGAAAAATGATTTATTTGATGAAATCTAATACATTCGGAAATTTATAAAACAATCATTCAGCTATTGGGTTTTTTGTTGAAACCGGTTTACCCCGCTTGCTCATTTTATTATTTAAGTGATGAAAATAAAATTGATTAAAACGTATATTGCAAACCTTATTTGGGCTTTACGGCCGGTTATTCACTCAAAATAGTTTTTCAATGAAATATTTGCCACTCAATCCGGAGATTTTTATACAAAACCGTAAGAGGTTTACCGATAAAATGGACAGCAATTCCATTGCCATATTCAACAGTAATGAAGAAATTGCAAGCAATGGCGATGCCATTTATAAATTCAAACAAAGTGCCGACCTGGTTTGGCTCACCGGTATAGTACAGGAAGAGTCTATGCTGGTATTATTTCCTGATAATCCGGATCCTAAATACCGGGAAGTGCTGGTGTTGGTGAGGCCTGATGAATTAAAAGAAAAATGGGACGGGCATCGTTTACGGGCGGCTGAGGCCCAGGCCATTTCAGGTATTCAAACTATAGTATGGCTGGATGTTATAGATGGTATGCTGCAACCCTGGATTCACCTTGCTGACACTATTTATTTAAACAGCAATGAAAATGACCGCAAAGCTAACCTGGTTCCGGTAAGAGATTATCGTTATGCAGAAATGATGAAGCAGCGATATCCCCTGCACACCTACCAACGTAGTGCGAGAATTTTAAAAGAGTTACGTGCTATCAAGAGTCCTTTAGAAATTGAGGTGATGCAAAAAGCCATGGATATCACAGGTAATACCTTCCGTCGTTTGTTGGGTTTTATAAAGCCGGGCGTTACCGAATACGAAATTGAAGCGGAAATATATCATTCTTTCTATTCTCAAAGGGCAACCGGGCCTGCCTATGGCTCCATCATAGCAAGCGGCGACAATGCAAGGGTTTTGCATTATGTGGAGAACAACCAGGAATGTCAGGAAGGCGAATTGATATTAATGGATTTTGGTGCGGAGTATGGTAATTATTGTGCTGATCTTACCCGTACAGTTCCCGTTAGCGGCAAATTTAGCCGCAGGCAAAAAACAGTTTATAATGCCTGTTTACATCTTCATCAATATGCATCAGGTATTCTAAAACCCGGTATCAGCATTATTGATTATACAGAAAAAGTTGGGGAAGAAGCAACGGTAATTTTTCAAAAAATAGGATTGCTAAAAAAATCAGATATTAAAAATGAAGACCCGGAGAACAGGGCCTATCGCAAATATTTATACCATGGTATTTCTCACCATTTAGGAATAGATGTGCATGACCTGGGAACCAGAACAGCACCTATAAAGGCAGGTATGGTATTTACGGTTGAGCCGGGTATTTATATTGAAGAAGAACAAATGGGGATCAGGATTGAAAATAATTTCTGGATAACGAAAAATGGGAATAAGGATCTGATGAAGAATATTCCGATAACGGTGGAAGAGATTGAGTCTTTAATGAAAAAAGTTTAACCGCAAAGTTGCAGTTTTACTTTGTAAAACTTTGTGTCTTGGCGTCTTGTGGTTCAAAAAAATTAGTTTATCACCTCAACATTATAATGAAGCAAATACCAAATATCTTCACTCTCCTTAATCTTATCCTCGGCTGCATGGCCATCGTATGCATTTTGCAAAATGGCATTACGATTCAGTACAATGCTGAAGGGGCACAGTTTATAGACATTCCTGAAAAAATTGCACTGGCATCGCTGTTCATGGGATTGGCGGCTGTAGTTGATTTTTTAGATGGCTTTGTTGCAAGACTTTTTAGCGCCACTTCCGAAATGGGCAAACAACTGGATTCACTCGCAGATGTGGTTAGTTTTGGAGTTGCTCCTTCCATGATCATTTACCAGTTTTTACGGATGAGTTTTGCAAGAGAAGAAAGTGGAATTGAAGTGTCTTACTTATGGCTGGCTCCTGCTTTTATTATCGCGGCTGCCGGGGCTTACAGGCTGGCAAGATTTAATATTGATACAAACCAGCAGTACGGTTTTAAAGGAGTGCCTATACCGGCAGCGGGATTGCTCATCGCTTCTTTCCCGCTCATCTACTGGCATTCTGCCAATGAAACAATTACTGCCCTTTTGTTTAATAAATGGTTCCTGTACACGGTAATTGCGGTCGTTTCCTGGCTCATGATCAGCAAACTGCCCCTGATGGCAATGAAATTTAAAAACCTTTCTGTAAAAGATAACCTGTCAAAGATCATTTTGATTGTTTTTTCCATTGTAGCCATTCTTTTATTACAATGGCTGGCAGTTCCGGTTATTTTTATCGGCTACATTATTTTATCTTTGCTTTTCAAAAACGAATAATCATGTTATTTACAGCACAGGTTAAGGTAATGCCGTTAAAAGAATTGTTGGATCCACAGGGCAAAGCCGTGTTAAGCGGTTTGCAGAACCTCCATATTCAATCTGTAAGTGATGTAAGGATCGGTAAACATATCGACCTGCAAATTGAAGCTGCTACCAAAGAAGAAGCCACTGCTATTGCTTCCGAAGCTGCTAAAAAATTATTGGCAAACCCGGTGATGGAGATGTTTGAAATTTCAATTAATTAGCCAATATGCTAATTAGCTAATGTGCTAATTCCACCTGTTTGCAGTAACTGCAATTTATTTGAAGCTTGCTTTCATTATCACATTAGCATATTATCACATTATCACATTGCCCCATGCTTTACATCGTTCCTTCCCCCATTGGCAACCTGGCTGACATTACTTTCAGAGCAGTGGAAATACTTAAAGCAGTGGATCTTATACTGGCGGAAGATACCCGAACATCTGCTGTATTGCTCAATCACTATCATATTCAAAAGCCTGTTTCCCCTTATCACCAGCACAATGAACATAAGATCGTTTCGCATTTGGCAGATCAGTTAGCAGCAGGTAAAACGATCGCATTGTTAACAGATGCAGGCACACCGGGCATAAGTGATCCCGCTTTTTTATTGGTAAGAGAATGCGTGAAGCAGGATATTAAAGTGGAGTGTTTACCAGGGGCCACTGCGTTTGTACCTGCCCTGGTGAATAGTGGTTTACCTATTACCCATTTTTGCTTTGAAGGATTTCTTCCGCTAAAAAAAGGTCGCCAGACCTTTTTAAAAAAAATGGCAGAAGAAGAGCGTACCATGGTTTTTTATGAAAGTCCGATGCGCCTCGTTAAAACCCTCCATGATTTTATTGATTATTTTGGTACAGAAAGACAATGCTGCGTAAGCCGCGAACTCACTAAAAAATTTGAAGAAAATAAAAGAGGCAGCTTACAGGAAGTACACGATCATTTTAATGCAAAGCAGGTAAAGGGTGAGATCGTGATCGTTGTTGCAGGAAAGAAGGATTAGATACCGGGTTATAGCATCGTTACCGGGTAGCTGGTATCCAGCGTCAGGTAGCTGGTCCGCCACTCATCCATTTATATTTCTCATCCGCTTTTTTTTCCGAAATTTACGCAAACACTTTTCAATATGAGTTATAGAAAAATCATTTTTCTTTTTGTTGCCCTCCTTGCAGGTTTTCTTTCTTTTGCCCAGCCCGATCGCTGGCAACAAAAGGTAAAATATACCATGAATATCGACATGGATGTTACCAAAAATCAGTTCACCGGCAAACAAAAATTAGAATACACCAATAATTCTCCTGATAAATTAGATAAACTGTTTTACCATCTTTATTTCAACGCATTTCAACCCAACAGCAGCATGGATGTGCGCAGCCAGGTGTTGGGCAAGATATTAACGAATGGCAGGCCCGAATGGGATCAAAGGGTAAGAGATAGAATTTCGAAATTAAAAGAAGATGAGATCGGTTACCAAAAAATAAAATCGATCAGGATAAATGGTGTTTCCCAACCCTTTAAATACCACGAAACAATTTTAGAAGTTAACCTCGTGAAACCCATTTTGCCAAAAACAAAAGTGGTACTGGATATGGAATTTGAAGCCCAGGTGCCTTTGCAGGTAAGAAGAAGCGGCAGAGACAATCCTTCTACCAATGTGCGTTACAGCATGAGTCAGTGGTACCCCAAATTATGTGAATACGACAGGGATGGCTGGCATCCTAACCAATATATTGCAAGAGAATTTTATGGTGTATGGGGCGATTTTGACGTTACCATAAATATTGACAAAGATTATAAGTTAGGAGGAACCGGTGTGTTGACCAATGCCGCGGAGATTGGCTGGGGGTACGACGTGGTGGGTTCACCGCTAAAGCCAACAGCAAATGCTAAACGCAACTGGCATTTTATTGGCAACAATATTCATGATTTTGTTTGGGCTGCCGATCCTGAGTATGCTCATGTGGTGAGAAAAATAAACGGCGGACCAACCATTCATGTTATTTACAACGATAAGCCGGATGATAAAAAAGACGATAGCCTTTGGACCGCTATTGCAGATGTTGCAGTAAAAGTTTTACCCTTCATTGATAAAAATTTCGGCAAATATCCTTATCCGCAATATTCCTTTATTCATGGAGGTGACGGTGGTATGGAATACCCAATGGCTACTTTAATGTCATCGCCCTCTACGGGCACTGCTATACACGAATGGATGCACAACTGGTACCAGATGATGATGGGAACCGATGAAAGTATGTATGCCTGGATGGATGAAGGATTTGCCAGCTATGCCGAAGACCTGGTAAGTGCTTTTAATAATGGTTACCCGTCAAGGGAAGTATATGAAAGTAACCTCAGGAAAAGGCCCGACAATAAAGAACTGAAAGACCTGGTAGAAAAAATATTGCCCAGGAATCATGCGGGTGCTTATAACAGTTATTTCAGCCTGGCAAAAAGTGGTTTGGAAGAACCCTTAAGAACCCACTCAGATCATTTTAATACCAACACTGCCTACAGCGCAGCAGCTTACTCCAAGGGTGAAGTGTTTATGGAACAGTTGGGTTATATCGTTGGCGCTAAAACCAGGGATAAAGTGTTACTGGAATATTATAATAAGTGGAAATTTAAACACCCGGATGCAGATGATTTTGTAAAGATTGCAGAAGATGTGAGTGGCATACAATTAGACTGGTACGAAATGTATTTTGTGAACACTACAAAAACAATTGATTACGGTATCGATAGTTTGTGGGAAGATAATGGTGTTTCAAAGATCCGGATGAAAAGAACAGGCATGATGCCAATGCCCATTGACCTGCAACTCACTTTTAAAGATGGCCATACCGAAATGTGTTATATACCACTAAACCTGATGTACGCAGGTAAGGAAACAGAAGATGCCAACGAAAAAAGAAAAATATACGAACCCTGGAGATGGACACATCCTACATACATTGTAGAAATAACAGGAAAATTAACCGACCTTAAAAAGGCGGAGATTGATCCGAGTAAAAGAATGGCAGATGTAAATCGTAATAATAATGTTCTGGAACTGAATTGGTGATTTTCAGGTCGACCACCTTTCGACAGAGGTGGTCGACCTGAAAAATTATTAAAAAAACCTATCATTTCTGTGGGGCTTTTTCTTATAGTGTAAGGACCAGGGGGAAATTATCTTCCATAAAATTTATTTACAGCCTCCACACGGTTGGATACGTGTAGTTTATTGTAAACATTGTAAACATGTTTTCGAACCGTTTCGGAACTGATGTATAATTTTTCTGAGATCTCTTTGTAAACCAGCCCGCTTGCCAGCATTTCTAAAATTTCCAATTCTCTTTTTGTGAGAAGTTCTACCAATCCTTCAGCAGCTACCGTAGGCTTGCTTTGAAAAGTGGTAACTACTTTTCTTGCAATCTGGCTGCTCATAGGAGCACCGCCCTGGTCCAGCTCTTTAATAGCTTCCAGTAATTTGGAAGGAGTTGTTTTTTTAATGATATATCCGCTGGCACCAGCCTTCAGGGCTTCAAATATTTTTTCATCTTCCTCATAAATGGTGCACATCATAAATAGCATTTCAGGGTGCGCAGGTTTTAGGCCTTTTACAACTTCAATACCCGTCATACCGCCGAGGTTTATATCCATTAAAACGATCTTGGGGAGATAAATAGGTAGTTTTATCAATGCATCTTCGCCATTTTCACAGGAACACACGAGGTCAAATCCGCCAGACATATTAATGATTTGTTCTAATGCCTGTCGTATATCGTGATTGTCTTCTACTATTGCAATACTGATATCCATCCAGGCAAAATTTCAACAAAAAACGTTGCCAACCTATACCTCAAACAGGTAGTTTTTATTTCATTGGCTGGTAAAGCATAAATTTTTCCTTAAAATATTCTTCGGGGAAAAGTTTATAAATGTCCCACACATAAGGTTTGCAACCGCTCTCAAAAATTTCCTGGTTAAGGTCACCACCCTTAAGACACATTAATCCATTGGGTTCCTGTTCCGCAATATGCTTATTTTTTTTAATTAATGGTTTACTCCATCGCCAAAGGTCTTTTAATGGTGCCACCGCCCTTGAAACGATCGTATCAAACTGGCGGTTCTTAATATCTTCTGCGCGGCTATGCTGAACAGTGATGTTGGCAAGCCCAATGGTAGTGGCTACTTCTTTTATAACAGTGAGTTTTTTATTGATGCTGTCCACCATGTGGAAATTGGTATCCGGGAAAAATATTGCCAGAGGTACGCCCGGAAATCCTCCGCCACAACCAAGGTCCATCACCTGCGAATCTTTCTTAAATTCAAATTGTGTGGCAATGGTTAAAGAATGCAAAACATGGTGCAGGTAAAAATTATCCATATCCTTTCGGCTGATGACATTTATTTTTTCGTTCCAGCTGCTGTATAAATCTTTCAGCGCAAAAAGTTGTTCTGTTTGCTTAGGCGTAAAATCAGCAAAATATTGTTGAATGATTTCCATGTGTGAAATTAAGAAATTTAAGCGCAGCGATAAAGAGTACAAGAGTTTCGCAGCATTATTTATCTACCTCAGCTATCCTCAGGATCTTTGGTTCTCCGCGATAAAAAACTATTTCCATGTCTGCTTCGGTTTTCGCAACAGTGCAGGGGCAAACATCAAATAATAAAAAAACATCCACAGGTCAAAGAAAATAAACAGCGGGAACAGGTCTTTTTCTCCCAATTTATCCATGCTCTTATAAAAAATAAATCCCTGAACCATCAGTTTAATTCCCAATATAATGATGGCCGGCTGCCAGTTATAAAATAGAGCGCTCGTTATTAGCAATGGGTAAAAAAGAAAATGGACAAACGCATAAGTTGCCAATAAAAATTTATGGATGGATTTATAATATTTGGAGGTGGTATAATGTCTTTTCTTCTGTGTTTTCCATTGCTGCCAGCTGGCGGCAGGCGCACTTAAAGTAAAGCTGCCTTTATCAATGTTGATGCGGGTATTTTTTTTAGTACCTGCTGCATTTATAAAAAGATCATCATCACCACCGGGGATATGATTGTGTGCAGAAAAACCTTTTTGCCGGAAGAATACAGCTTTTTTATAAGACAGATTTCTACCCACACCCATGTAAGGAATACCCGCCAGGGCATAACTCATGTATTGAATGGCAGTGTGAAAAGTTTCCCAACGGATAAGTTTATTTAAAAATCCTTTCTTTTTATGATACGCACCGTAACCAAGTACGATCTCTGTATCATCCCTGTAAGCATTTTGCATACTTGTTATCCAGTCTTCACTGGCAGGCACACAATCTGCATCGGTTAATAATAAAATTTCGTGTTTGGCAGTTTTAATGCCGATACTTAAAGGAAATTTTTTCCCGGGTATCATTTTAGCTTCCTGCGTTAATTCCACCACCTGCATTTGCTTAAACTCTTTTTTAAGTTCTTCCAGTACATACCTGGTTTCATCAAAAGAATTATCGTTTACCACCACCACTTCATGCGTTGTAGGATATTTTTGCAGCAATACACCGGGAAGATTTTTCACCAGGTTGGCAGCTTCGTCTCTTGCACACACCACCACGCTCACCGCATGTGTTTGTGATGTGGTTTTTGGAGTTGATTTATAAAAAGCTAACCTTCCAAAAAAGAACCCGTAATAAAAGATCTGAATAAAGGCAACAACGCACAGTAATATAAAGAGCAGTAAGGGCCACTGCTCTACAGCTAGTTTGGGTAAATCCATAACTGCAAAAATACATGCTGTATCATTGATAACGAAGGAATGATATCGAATGTTTTCAACAAGTGCGGTTAGCGCAACGTTCCCGGCAGTTATTCCATTGTATCTTTAAAATCAGCTATCAGGTTCAGCAGCAGTGCTGTCCACCCCGTTTGATGGCTGGCGCCCAGGCCACGGCCGTTATCCCCGTCAAAATATTCAAAAAACTGTACAAGGTGTTTGTTCTCTTCTCTCTTGTAAAACTCATTGTAGCTGGCATACACCGGCCTGTTGCCCTCCTCATTTCGCATAAAAACTTTTAACAAACGTATGGTTAGCTCACGTGCCAGTTGCCGGAGCGTAATTTTATTGCCCGATCTTGATGGAAATTCAACCAGCACGGTATCTCCATAAAATTCCCCATAACGATGCAGTGATTTTATAAAAATATAATTGATCGGCATCCAAATAGGGCCACGCCAGTTGCTGTTACCGCCAAACATGGTGCTGGTGCTATCCGCCGGGTCGTATTCAATTGTATATTCTTCCCCATGAATGGAAACAGAATAAGGATTTTCCTGGTAGTATTTGCTGAGAGAGCGGATACCATACTCTGATAAAAATTCATCGCTGTCTAAAAAGCGTTGAATAATGACCTGTAACCGATCTTTATTAACCAGGCTTAACAGTAACGTTTGATTATTATTACCTTCTTCGTTGGGCAAATATTTATCGTTGCTCATCCTGTAATTTTCAAACCAGGTCATGCGTTTGCTAAAATCGGTCATTTTATCAATAGCACTGTTTTCAAAAAGAGAAACGGCGCAGAGTGGTATCAGGCCTACAATGCTTCTTACTTTTAGAGGAATTTTTTCTTTTTTGTCAGCACTCAATACATCGTAGAAAAAGCCATCTTCACTATCCCAAAGATCCAATTGATTGAGCGCTTCAGCAATGATCACAAAATGCTCGTAAAACTTTGTAACCGCATCTTCAAAAGAGGCATCCTGTTGGGCAATTTCAAAAGCCATTTCCATCATGTTCAAAGCATAGATTCCCATCCAGCTGGTGCCGTCTGTTTGCTCCAGCCGCAGCCCTTCGGCCAGGGTTTCATTTCGGTTGAAGATGCCGATATTATCCATGCCCAAAAATCCTCCTTCAAATATACTATTACCATTCGCATCTTTCCGGTTTACCCACCAGGTAAAATTGATGATGAGCTTTTGAAAAATTCTTTTAAGAAATTTAATATCAGCCTTGCCATTTATCCGCTGATCTATCCTGTACACTTCCATTGCCGCAAAAGCGTGCACGGGGGGATTTACAGAACTAAAATCCCATTCGTAAGCGGGTAACTGGCCATCCTGGTTCATATACCATTCCCTCATCAATAATATCAGTTGATGTTTGGCATAGGTGGCGTCAACCAGCGCCAGCGAAATAGTATGAAAAGCCAGGTCCCATGCGGCATACCAGGGATACTCCCATTTGTCGGGCATAGAAATAATATCCTGGTTTTTTAAATACTGCCAGCTGCTGTTGCGGCCTGCTTTTCTTACATCAGATGCTACCGTAATGCCATCAGCGTTTTTTAACCATGATTCTACATCGTAATGATAGTATTGTTTTGTCCATAACAAACCTGCATAAGCCTGGCGTTCAATATTGGCAATATCAACTTCCGGCGCATGAATAAGCGATGTATAAAATTCATCCGCCTCTTTTTTCCTGGTAGAAAAAATTTCTTCAAAGCCCGGAGCAAAAGGTTCATCCACCTGTGTGTTGGAAAGCCTGAAATAAAATTTCTGTGATTCACCTCCTTTAATGTTAACCCTGTAAACAGGAGAGAATTTTGTACCAGTTTTATTCGCTTTAAGTTTAGCCTTGTTTTTGCCGGATACAATTACATCGTTGATAGCATCTTTCGGAAAAGCATATTTATTCGGCTTACTCAATAACAACTCAGTATTTGTTTCATTTTCCGCAAAGTATTGCTCGCCCGTGGATTCAAAATAAAAGAAATAATTCCCCATTCTTTCATGAGCAATATTCAGCATACCCTCACGCACCATTTGAAGCAATGGTCTTTCTTTTAATGTTCCGTTTTGCCACCTGTTGTAGATCCAGATGGTGGGCATCAAAACAAATGGCGCTTCGGTAGCAGCCCTGTTCACCACTTCTATACAGATGTATACATCTTCACTGTTAAGTTTTGCGTATTCTATAAAAACATCAAAATATTCACTGTTGTCAAATACACCGGTATCCAGCAATTCATATTCCGGTTCCTGCAGGGTTCTTTCTTTATTTTTTTCAAGCAATGCTGCATAAGGAAATTCCTGCTGGGGATATTTATACAGGTATTTCATGTAATAATGTGTAGGTATATTATCGAGATAATAATACAGTTCCTTCACATCTTCTCCATGGTTGCCCTGCCCGTTGGCAAGTCCAAATAACCGTTCTTTTATAATAGGATCTTTTCCATTCCACATGGCCGGGGCAAAACAAATGTTTTGAAAATAATCGCAGAAGCCCGCAATGCCATCTTCGCCCCACAGGTAGGTCCTGCTTTTGGCATGTTCAAAGGGAAAATACTGCCAGGCATTTCCATCTTCACTGTAATCTTCCCTAACAGTTCCCCATTGCCGCTCACTTAAATAACATCCCCATTTTTCCAGGGGATTATCATGTGTACGGTTTTCAATCAGTCGTCTTTGTTCTGCTCCACTTATTTGTTTCATATTTCAGACTATGAAAATAATTAATTGGAAAGAAATGAAACAATATAATATTGCAGTACTAAAATCAAAAACATGTCAGAAAGAATATTAAGCATCGATATCGGTGGTTCAAAAATAAAGGGGAGCGTTTTAAGTACAGAAGGAGAAATGCTGCAGGATTATATGAAATTGCCTACGCCGGCCCCTGCCAATCCTGAAAATGTAATAAAAACAATGCAGGAACTGGCAAACAATTTTACCTTCGATAAAATTGCATCCGGCTTTCCGGGTTATGTAAGGGATGGCATTGTTCATACTGCACCTAATCTGGGTACAAAAGAGTGGGCGGGTATTAACCTTGCTCAACAATTGACGGATATTTTTCAAAAACCTGCCAGGGTAATTAATGATGCAGATATGCTGGGGCTGGGGGTTGTAGCTGGTAAAGGGCTGGAATTAATGGTTACACTGGGTACCGGTTTTGGTACCGCTTTATTTCTTGAGGGAAAATTATTGCCCCACCTCGAAATTGCGCATCATCCCATTAAAAGGGAACTTACCTACGATCAGTATATTGGAGATGCTGCCCTGCAGGATAAAGGAAAAGAAAAATGGAGCACGAGAGTAAGATTTTGTTTCGATGTTTTGAAAACCGTATTTAACTACGATAAATTATACATTGGCGGTGGAAACAGCCGGTATCTAAAATTTGAACTGGAAGAAAACATGGTAATCGTTACCAACCTGCAGGGAATTGATGGAGGTGCCAAACTGTGGAAACAGTAAATTCCGTTTACCTTTGCCCACTTATTTAAACCATGGCAGCACTCGATTTTATTTTAGAAACAACAGATACAAATTCCAAAGCCAGGACAGGGTTGATAACTACCGATCATGGTCAGATAGAAACACCCATTTTTATGCCGGTAGGTACAGTGGGTAGTGTAAAAGCGGTTAGCCAGCAGCAATTAGTGGCAGATGTGAGGGCAGAAATTATTTTAGGAAACACCTATCATCTTTACCTGCGACCGGGACTGGAAGTGTTGGAAGAAGCAGGTGGCCTTCATAAATTCAATGGCTGGCAAAAACCTATTTTGACCGACAGCGGTGGTTTCCAGGTTTTTTCGTTGGCAGGGCAGAGAAAAATAAAAGAAGAAGGGGTAATTTTTCAATCGCACATTGATGGCAGCCGGCATTTGTTCAGCCCCGAAAGGGTAATGGACATACAACGCATCATTGGTGGCGATATCATTATGGCTTTTGACGAATGCCCCCCTGGTGGCAGCGAATATGGCTATGCCAAAACATCGATGGAACTCACGCATCGCTGGCTGGACAGGTGTTTCCATCAATTTACCCATACGCCGGATAAGTATGACTACACGCAGAATTTATTTCCTATTGTGCAGGGCGGTGTACATTATGACCTTAGAAAGGCTTCCTGCGAATACATGAGCGCCAAAAATGCAACGGGCAATGCTATCGGCGGGTTGAGTGTGGGGGAACCCATTGAAAAAATGTACGAGATCTGCCACCTGTGCTGCGATCATCTGCCTGCCAACAAGCCGCGTTATTTAATGGGCGTAGGTACGCCGTGGAATATTTTAGAATGCATTGGGATGGGGATCGATATGTTTGATTGCGTAATGCCTACCCGCAATGGCCGCAATGCCATGTTGTTTACCAGCAATGGTATTATTAATATTGATAATAAAAAATGGGAGAAAGATTTTTCCCCATTAGATGAGGGCATTGATTGCGAAATAAGCCATTATTACAGTAAATCATATCTCCGCCACCTTATGAAAAGCAAAGAATACCTGGGGCTTACTATTGCCAGTATTCATAACCTGGCCTTTTACTTATGGCTGGTTAAGGCAGCACGTAAACATATTCAGCAGGGTGATTTCAGTAGCTGGAAAGCGGAAATGGTAATAAGATTGCAACAAAAATTATAGGGAAAAATACAGATCGTACAATATATGAGGCGCTAAATTGTTTTAAATTGTGGCTTATCTTTATCAAACTGACCAACCACTTACGTAATATGAAAAAGATCGTAATTATTTTATTGACGGGTATTATGGCCCAGCTAAACATTTGTGCTCAAACCAGCACTGTGCAAAATGCCGCCATTCCTAAGGATGCGCCTATTAATGTATCTGTAATGGATTTCAAGAACAATTTTTTATCCCAGGAGATCATCGTTTTCCGCAGCAGGTTAAACGGAAGGGAATACCAGGGTATTTCCGGCGCAGATGGAAAATTTGCTACCCGCCTGCCGGCAGGGGATACTTACGAGATATTTATCCTGGGATTTAAGGATTCTACCAGTTATAATTTCTTTGAAATACCTGCAACACAAGGTAATGCCTACTATAAAGATCCTTTTAAAGTTGACATACAATTTCAGCCTTCCAAAACATTCATACTGGAAAATGTTAATTACGAAACCGGTAAAGCACTGCTTGATGAAGAATCTTTCCCGGTACTGGATGAACTGGTAGCTTATTTAAACAGGAAAGATGACCAACGCATTGAAATAGGCGGTCATACAGATAATGTGGGAACTGCTGTTAATAACCAGAAACTTTCTATGGAAAGAGCCGTAACAGTAATGCAATATCTTATTTCTAAAGGAATTAGCCCAACCAGGCTGGAAGCCAAGGGCTATGGATTATCTATGCCTATTGAAAGCAATAAAACGGAAGAGGGAAGGGCCCAGAACAGGAGGACAGAAGTGAAGATATTGGACTAGAAATAAAATTCTACATCATAAGGCTGTCTTTTAAGTAAGGCAGCCTTTTTTATGCTGTCAACACCCCATTTCTATCTTAAGTATCCGTTTCCTGGTAAAATCGCCTTGTTTTCCCTATACTTTCTCGTGCCTTGTTCGACAGCTACCGAACAAATCCCGAAGAAAATAAGAAAGAGGCTCGAACAATCCGCGGACAACTCTTTTATTTACACTCAGCCAAAATGTGTGTACTTTTTTTTAAAGAATTCAAAAAAGTACACACATTCATTTAATGGAAACTTATCCTACTTTTTTCCGGCAGTTTTCAAATTCTGATTATATATAAGATATTGATAATGATTTTATTAAACTGCAAAATAAAAGGGCTGAGGTTTTCCTCAGCCCTTTTATTTTAATATTCCAAGCGGTTAAAGTAAAGTGGCCGATTGTAATGTAGTTGTTTCATTTGTTGAGTCACGTGTTCCCATTACATCAAAAGTAATTTTTGTACTTGCTTCTATCAAACCAACTTTTGGTGCATAATATTGGTTTATATCAGTTGTAAAAGTCACGATCCCGGGAGGAAGGCCGGCAATGCTAATGTCAGTTTTCACACGTATTACGTTCGTGTAGTTAACGCCGTTTACCGTTTTAGTCATCCCTTTTTCGATGATCTTGTTAATAACATTAGCAGTTACAGGAAACCCGCCTGCATCTAAAGAATACGGCTGGGTCCAGCTGGCATTGACAGCAGCACCTGCTTTCAGGTATAAATTCTCTTCAGTTGAACCTCCTAATTCATCCGGCAATGCCTGGAAAATGAAATAATCATTGCCTACTTTTCCGTTGTACTCACTCTCGCCCGAATTGCTATTTGAGTAAACATGATAGGTTTTTCCATTAATAGTAGTGTCTTTATTGGTTGAGGTCCGGGTATAATCTTCCGGAGTTCCGGGTGTGTTGTTGTCTACAGTGCGGTAGTTCCAGCTACTACCCGCAGTGGTATGCAGGTAAGTTTCGGAGGGTGTTGTTGCTCCTTCATCCCCATCTTTACTGCAGGAAACAAATAATGAACTTAGCAGAACAACTCCAAAAAAGATCTTTTTCATAATATTCGTAGTTTTAAAGGTTTAAGTTAGCCTCGGTGGCAAATTTAATGCCTATTTTGTAGTTAAAAGCGTCTTATTTCGTAATAATAGTATTTTTTGTTTAAAAATTAAATATTTACTCCTATCTTTGCGCTCCCAAATTTATGGCTAAACAGGCACTAATTAAACAAGACGGAGTAATAATTGAAGCGTTGAGCAATGCTATGTTCAAAGTTAAATTGGAGAACGGGCACGAAATTCTCGCTACAATTTCCGGAAAAATGAGGATGCATTACATCCGTATTTTACCTGGCGATAAAGTGGGCGTAGAGATGAGCCCTTACGATTTAACCAGGGGCAGGATCATTTTCCGTTATAAATAACAACAACAGCTGTTAGCTTATTTGCTAATGGCTATTCGCTAAAGAATAAAAACTAAAAAGATGAAGGTTAGAGCTTCAATTAAAAAACGCAGCGCAGACTGTAAGATCGTAAGAAGGAAAGGTCGCCTGTACGTTATTAACAAAAAGAATCCTCGTTTTAAGCAAAAACAGGGATAATTTCTGATTGCTGATTTGTGATTGCTGATTTTCACAAATCGAGGCTGCAAATCATAAATCATAAATCAAAAATCTTAAATAAAAAATATGGCTCGTATTGCCGGTATAGATTTACCAAAAAATAAAAGAGGCGAAATCGGTCTTACCTACATTTATGGTATTGGTCGTTCAACTGCTGTTTACATTCTTGAAAAAGCAGGTATTGATACCAACAAAAAAGTAAACCAGTGGAATGATGATGAGCAAACTGCCATCCGTAATATCATTAACAGTGAGTTTAAAACGGAAGGTGCATTGCGTAGTGAAACACAAATGAATATCAAACGTTTGTTGGATATTGCTTGTTACCGTGGTTTACGTCATCGTAAAGGTTTACCGTTACGTGGTCAGCGTACCCGTACCAACAGCCGTACAAGAAAAGGTAAACGTAAAACCGTTGCCGGCAAAAAGAAAGTTGCCAAGAAATAATTGATAGTTTCGGATTACGAATTGTGAGTTGCGAACAGTTTATACTGCTCAATTTTCATCATTCGTAATTCGTCATTTATATCGGCTCGTATATTTATGAATCAGCGCCGGATAGCAGGAGTCGGCAGGAGGGTTGGTTCACTCCCGATGAAATCGGGATATATTTTTTAAGATCACCTATTTTACACATTATGGCAAAGGCTCAAGGCAAAAGCGGTAAAGCTTCCGCAAAAAAAAGAGTAGTAAAAGTTGATAGCTACGGAGATGCACACATTGTTGCAAGTTTCAACAACATCATTATCAGTTTGACCAACAAAACAGGCCAGGTTATCTCCTGGTCAAGTGCTGGTAAAATGGGCTTTAAAGGAAGTAAGAAAAACACTCCTTATGCTGCACAGATGGCTGCTGCAGATGCGGCTAAAGTAGCACTGGACGCAGGTTTAAAAAGAGTAGATGTTTTCGTAAAAGGACCAGGTAGCGGCCGTGAAGGTGCTATTCGTTCTTTAAGCCAGAATGGTATCGAAATATCTTCTATTAAAGATGTAACGCCATTGCCACACAATGGTTGTCGTCCTCCAAAGAAAAGAAGGGTATAGTAAGATTGATGATTGTTGATTTAAGATTGCTGATTTCTTTCAAATCGAAACCTTGTACTAAAAATTTGAAAGATCCACCGATTCAAATAAAATCAAAAATCATAAATCCGAAATCATAAATAATTTTTAACGGGTGTATCATTCATTTTAAAAGGTCTTTATAATGGTACACCGTCACTAAAAGACCAACAATACAATTATGGCACGTTATACAGGCCCCAAAACAAAGATTTCCAGGAGGTTCGGCGAACCTATCATGGGTAACGGTAAATGGTTAACTAAGAACAGTAACCCTCCCGGTATGCATGGCGACAAAAAAAAGCGTAAAACTTTAGGTGAATATGCTTTGCAGCTGAAAGAAAAACAAAAAGCAAAATACACTTATGGTTTGCTGGAAAAACAATTCCGTAAAACATTTGAAGAGGCTAACCGCCGTAAAGGTGTAACTGGTGAAAACCTGATCAAATTACTGGAAGCACGTTTAGACAATACAGTTTACCGCATGGGTATTTCTATTAGTCGCCAGGGTGCACGCCAGTTGGTTAGCCACAAGCATATTACCGTAAATGGTGAGGTTTTAAACATACCTTCTTATAGCTGCAAACCAGGTGATGTAATTGGTTTGAAAAACAAAAGTGCTGCCAACACTGCTATCACTGGTAACCTTCGTGGTAAAAACCCTAAGTTTAGCTGGGTTGACTGGAGCGAAGGTGAATTAAAAGGTACATTCATTACCTATCCTGAAAGGGAAAGTGTTCCGGAAAATATTAAGGAGCAACTGATAGTGGAATTGTACTCTAAATAAGAGTTGACAGACAACCGGCTACAGACAACGGACCACCGGAGTTTATGAAGGTTGAGATATCTGCTGATTAGGTAACATTGAAGTATCACAAATTTTAAATTAAAATCAACAAATAAAAATGGCCATTTTTAATTTTGTTAAACCCGATAAAATTGTTCTTCAGAAAGCAACAGACTTTGAAGCTCAATTTGAATTTCGTCCCCTGGAACCAGGATATGGTGTAACAATTGGTAACGCCCTTCGCAGGGTATTGCTTAATTCACTGGAAGGGTATGCTATTATCGGAATCAATATAGCTGGTGCTGACCATGAGTTTGCAACTATCAAAGGTGTTACAGAAGATGTAACAGAGATCATCCTTAATCTAAAACAGGTTCGTTTTAAAGCAAAGGTTGACCATGATGTAAACACTGAAAAAGTTACGCTTTCTATAAAAAACAAAACAGAATTCACTGCCGGCATGATTGGCGAAGCTTCTCCTGCTTTTGAAGTGATGAATCCTGAATTGCTGATCTGCACACTGGATAACAGTGCTAAACTGGATATTGAGATCACCATCGGTAAAGGCCGTGGTTATGTTCCTGCAGAAGAGCATAAAGAAAAAAGTTCACACTTTGGATATGTTCCTGTAGATGCTATTTATACCCCAATCAAAAATGTAAAATACACTATTGAAAATACAAGGGTGGAGCAACGTACAGATTTTGAAAAACTGGTAATGGATGTTGTTACCGATGGTACCATTCATCCTGAAGAAGCGGTTAAACAGGCCAGCCGTATTTTGATCCAGCATTTGATGATCATCACTGATGAAAACATCACTTTCGATACCAAAGAAGATAAAAAAGAAGACCTGGTTGACGAACAAACTTTACAGCTTCGTAAAATGCTGAAAACTCCATTGGAAGATCTTGATCTTTCTGTAAGAGCTTTCAATTGCTTAAAAGCTGCTAAAATCAACTCCCTCAGCGAACTGGTACAGTACGAGCAGGAAGACCTGATGAAGTTCAGAAACTTCGGCCAAAAATCATTGAGCGAAATTGACCAGGTATTACATGAAAGAGGCCTTAGCTTTGGAATGGACCTGAGTAAGTTGAAACTCGACGACGAATAATCACTTAGCCAATTTGATAATTAGACAAGGTGATAATGAAAGCACTCACGGGTTGATTGAATTATCACATTACCAAATTATCGAATTATCACATTTACGAAATAAGTACCTCACAAATCCTGACACGGTGTGAGGGAATTTAAACAACAAACGTCATGCGTCACGGAAGTAAAAAAAACAAGTTAAGCAGAACAGCCTCTCACAGGAAAGCCCTGTTGATGAACCTGGGTTGCCAGTTGATCACTTATAAAAGGATCACTACCACATTGGCAAAAGCTAAGTCATTGCGTACTTATATTGAGCCACTGATCACTAAAACAAAAGCTACAGAAAGTAAAGAGGCGATCATGCACAATCACCGGGTAGTATTTAGCTATTTAAATGATAAAGCTGCTGTTAAAGAACTATTTACGGTAGTAGCTCCAAAAGTTGCCGGTCGCCCGGGCGGTTATACCCGCATCATCAAATTAGGTGCCCGTGTGGGTGATAATGCTGAGATAGCAATGATCGAACTGGTAGATTTCAATGAAGTTTATGGCAAAAATGTAGAAATTGCTGCTGAACCAGCTAAAAAAACACGTCGGAGTGGTGCTTCTAAAAAGAAAGCAGATACAACTGATGAGTTGATTACTGATGCAGAAGTTGTGGAAGAAGTAGCAACAGAAGCTCCTAAAAAAAGAGCGACCAAGGCTGCTAAAGCAAAAGATGCAGGTAACGAAAGGGAAGAAGCATAATTTGATCTATTAAATTATATAAAAGCAAACTTTAATTAGTTTGCTTTTTTTTTGCCTGCGAAAAAACCTATAAGGTTTTAATAACCTTATAGGTTTACACATAACTTTGCAAAATATTTTAAGTTACATGAGCAACAAAGCAATACTTATTTTAGAGGACGGTACAGTAGTTCACGGGAAAGCGTTTGGTAAAACAGGCACGGCCACCGGGGAAATATGTTTTAACACCGGTATGACCGGCTACCAGGAAGTGTTTACAGATCCGAGCTACTACGGACAGGTAATTATTATGAATAGCGTTCACGTAGGCAACTATGGTGTTAAGCCGGAAGATGTGGAAAGTAACAGTGTAAAGGTAAAAGCCGTTATTGGTCGCAACCTGGAAGAGAAATACAGCCGTTTCTTATCTGATAATTCTTTGCAACAATATTTAGAGAGTCAGAACATTGTAGCCATTGATGAAGTGGATACAAGAGCACTGGTAGCACATGTACGCACTAAGGGCGCAATGAACTGCATCATATCATCGGAAGAAGCAGATGTGGAAATACTAAAGAAACAACTGGCCGAAGTGCCGTCAATGGATGGACTGGAATTGGCTTCAGTAGTAAGCACCACAGCATCTTATACATTAGGAACGGAGAATAACGATTTAAGAATAGCGGTACTTGATTTTGGCGTGAAAAGAAATATTCTTAATTGCCTGGTAGAAAGAGGTGCTTATGTAAAAGTATACAACGCAAAAACGCCTTTTGCCGAACTTGAAAAATTTAACCCTCATGGATATTTTATCAGCAATGGCCCGGGCGATCCGGCACCGATGGATTATGCCATCAGCACGGTGAAAGACATTTTAGCTAAAGACAAGCCGTTATTCGGCATTTGTCTTGGCCACCAATTGCTGGCCCTTGCCAATGATATACCTACCTTTAAGATGCATCATGGACACAGGGGATTAAATCACCCGGTAAAAAATATTATTACCGGCAAAGCTGAAATAACCACTCAGAATCATGGTTTTGGTGTTGATCCGGAAGCAGTAAAAAATGATAAAAATATTGAGATCACTCATGTGAACCTGAATGACAACAGCATTGAAGGCATTCGTGTAAAAAACAGGAAAGCCTTTTCTGTACAATATCACCCGGAAGCTACGCCCGGCCCGCACGACAGCAGGTATTTATTTGATGAGTTTGTGGGGATGATAAAAAATCAGGTACGCTAATTATGACGAATGGCACAAATTACACGAATTTCTTTGCCTTAATCCGTGTAATTCGTGCCATTCGTTTCCTACATTCGTGATATGAGAATCGCAATTATTAACGGACCAAATTTAAATCTCCTCGGCAAAAGGGAAACCGATATATATGGGAATGAATCTTTTGATACTTACTATGAAAAACTTAAAGTTAAATTTCCATCAGTGGAATTCAGTTATTTTCAGAGTAATATAGAAGGAGAACTCATTAACGAAATACAAAGAGTAGGATTTTCTTTTGATGGTATTATTTTAAATCCCGCAGGTTACACCCATACTTCCGTGGCGATTGGCGATGCCATTGCTGCCATTAAAACTCCCCTTGTTGAAATACATATCTCCAATATTTTCGGAAGAGAAGAGTTCAGGAAATTGTCGCATGTGAGCGGTAAAGCCGTTGGTGTTATTAGTGGGTTAGGCCTGCAAGGCTATGATATTGCTACTGCGTATTTTTTTTCAAAAAAATAATGACAGGTATTTATCCTGATACAATTTTCATCCAGGCATCCATTAAAATCTTACCTCGTTAGTCATCTGCCATCACCATTCGGGCACAAATGTTGCCCGTAATACACCAAGGGACATAATGCCCCTATAATTATGAAGCCAGCGCATCAGCAAACAAGAATAGAGGTAATGCAGTTTTTAGCAAAAAAAATTGACAGTATCATTGGAGAATTTTTAAAGAATATAGATACCAACTGGCAACCCTCTGATTTTTTGCCAGACAGCAGTTCCGAGAATTTTACGTCGGACTTAAAAGACCTGCAGCAACAATGTAAAGAACTTCCTTACGATTACCTGGCTGTGCTGGTGGGAGATGTAATTACAGAAGAAGCTTTACCTACCTATGAAAGCTGGTTAATGTCTGTAGATGGCATTAGCCAGGAGGAGCCACAAGGCTGGAGTAAATGGGTGCGAATGTGGACTGCAGAAGAAAACAGGCATGGCGACCTGCTCAACAAATATCTTTATTTATCAGGGCGCATCAATATGCGACAGATGGAAATAAGTACCCAATACCTTATTGCCGACGGTTTTGAAATTGGAACCAGCACCGACCCATATAAAAATTTTGTTTACACTTCCTTCCAGGAATTGGCTACTAATATTTCTCACAGGCGAACAGCCTCCATGGCTAAACAATACGGAAGCAACCAACTCTCAAAAATTTGTGGTGTTATTGCATCCGACGAAGCAAGACATGCCAAAGCGTATAAAAGTTTTGTAACCAAAATATTTGAACTGGATCCCAGCGAAATGATGATTGCTTTCGAAGACATGATGAGAAAGAAAATAATAATGCCAGCTCATTTCTTACGGCAGGCGGGAGAAACCATCGGTGCAACATTTTCTCATTTTAGTGATGCCGCGCAACGCCTGGGTGTATATACAAGTTGGGATTATAGTAATATCCTGGAATCATTAATCAAAGAATGGAATATTAGCAATATAACCGGCTTAAATGAATACGGCGAAAAAGCCAGGGATTACCTGATGTCTTTACCCGAACGTTTTAGAAAGATAGCAGGGCGTAACAGCATTAAAGCACCGCTGGAATATGAATTTAACTGGATAAAATAAGCTACTATATCTTTTTTATAATTTTCCTGATTTCTTTTTTTACCCCTTCCAATTCTTCCAGCTGGTTTTGGATAAAACTATTTTCTTCCAGTTTACCCACTACCCTGTTCATTTCGTCATTGGTTTCGTATACCATTTTCCGAAAAGGGTTGCTGTAATCTTTTGCCCGGGAATCGTATATACCCTTACAGATCCAACTGCGGGTAGCAATAGCTTCGCTTAGTAAACTTTTAAAAAGTTCTGCTGTGAATTGTTTGGCCGTAATATTTTTTATCTCCAATAAACTTGTATAAGCGTGTTGTAACTTATCCAAAGAGTAGGAAGATCCCTGTACCCTGTAAAAATGATGTACCTCGCTCCAGCTATTTGTTTTACCTGCCTTTATTCCATCTTTCAGTTTTTGAACAGCAGATTTTTTTATTAACTGGCTGCCAATATTCATCCATTCCGAACGGGTTATTTTTGTTATCAGCGATTTTTTAAAATCATCAAACCCGGTGAATTTATGTTCCTTAAAATATTCCAACAATTGCATCGTACCATAATAAGCGATCAGTTCTTTAAATACTTCAATTGCTTTGGCAATTTTTAATACCTGTATCTCCCGGTCACTGTTTTCCCAACCTGAAGTAATGGCAGTGCCGTCCTTATCTATTGTTAGTTTTTCTAAAATCGCCAGTGCATCAAACATTTCATTAACCGTATCTGGTGCCAGGTAATCGTACTCTATTGTTTGTATTTTCTCGGTACGCCTGTCCCGGTCTTTGTATTTCCAGGCATTGCGCTCCATAGCATACATATTATACATAAACCAATAACCAGGCATAACAATCAACCTGTTATTAGCTACATCATTACTCACCAGGCTAAAGGGAATAGGAATGTTTAATTCGTTGGCATAATCACCTTTGGCAATAATAGTATAGGATGCAAATACAGAATTGTGTTTCAAACTTACGCAAAGGCCCGGCCAGAAGCCACGGCCGGCAATGATCTCGCCATCTGCACTGCGGCTGTTATGATTACTTCCTATTGTAGCCCCTGCAGCAATATTGCTTTGTCCCATAATAAGGGAAGCACATAAAAAAGAATTATTGTGGTGCTGTTCATGCGAAGGGAAAATTAATGTGTTCAGCACTTCGCAACAGGAAATGGTTGAATTGTTTCCCAAATATGAGTTAATCAGTCTTGCTCCATATTTCAATTGGGAATGGGAGGCCATTACAAACCGAACAGCTTTTACTCCGTAAAATATCCTGCAGCCGTAACCAACAATACCATTTACAATTTCACATCCTTCACCTACCTGGGATTTACGATCTGCATCGCTGTTGATGGTTACATTTTTTATTTTATTGGCACCTTTCAGGTAAGCATCTTCGCCAATCCATACATCTTTTATGATGTTGCAGTTTTTTATTACCGTGCGTAAACCTATTTTACCATAATAACCTCTTTTATTGTCCAATGTTTTTTGGGTAAAAGAGGTAAATTTTTGTAATAACAAATCATCAGCCCTGTTCCTGCTCCACAGGTATGCATCACCGGGTAGCATACCATCAAAGGGTAAAATACTTCTGCCTCCATTTTCATTACACACTTCTATCCAGGTACGCACACTTTCATCTTCCCCTTCCTTAATAATTCCATTGCCAAATTTTGAATGATTGGTAGTGGCCAGTTCACCTACATTAACGATCATTACATCGTCTGCGATAATATAATGACTTAAATATTTCACATTGTCAATACAAACGTTGTTTCCAAAATCACAACTAATAATGGTGCTGTTGTAAATACCAACAGGCATTTTAAAATCATGAAATTCTTTGTAAATGCTTTCCAGTGCACCAATTCTTATCAAACCATAAAACTTGCAATTTCTTACCAGGTTGGCATTAAAACTTTCTGCTACCAATATTTTATTCCAGTCGTCAGAAGTATTACGGTTGTGTACCAGCGTATCTATCTGCGCAGTGCTGAGCGGCTTGTAAACTATTCCAGACCTGTTTTGCTGGTCCCTTAGATAATATTCATCTTTTCCTTTAGGTATATATTGGGCCGGTATAAACTGGTATCCCAGTGAAGAAATGGGACTTGACTTAATAATATTCATTTAAGCAATTGATAATAGTAGGTGGTCAAAAATAATACTGCGTTACCCCTGGCAGACCCATTAATAGCGCAGTAAAAGATACAACAATTTAATCTTACTAATTACTGTCAGGAATCCAGCCTCGTAAATTATTCCACCGTAACACTTTTAGCAAGATTCCTTGGTTTATCAACATCAACCCCTTTGGCGATACCGGTATAATAGGAGAGTAATTGTAAAGGAATTACACTGATGATGGGGGCAATTAATTCATCTGCTGGTGGAATAGAAAATACATGATCACTAAGTGTAGGACTAATGGCGTCACCTTCCGTAATGATGGAAATGATTTTACCTTTCCTTGCTTTAATTTCCTGCATATTGCTGATTATCTTTTCGTGGTATGAATCTTTGGTAGCAATAAACACTACAGGTAATTTTTCATCCACGAGGGCAATAGGACCGTGTTTCATTTCGGCAGCAGGATAGCCTTCTGCGTGTATGTAGGAAATCTCTTTTAATTTTAAAGCACCTTCTAAAGCGATGGGGAAGTTGTAGCCCCTTCCAAGAAATAAAAAGTCTGTAGCATCTTTGTATTGATGCGCAATTGTTCTTAACTCTTCCGCATTTTTTAAAATAGCATCTACTTTTTCCGGAACATCCTGCAATTCGTTTAGCAATGCCCTGTATCTTTCGCTGGAAATAGTGCCTTTTCTTATCGCGATTTTGAGTGCCATCATCATTAATACCGCCAACTGGCCGGTAAATGCTTTGGTAGAGGCCACTCCAATTTCATGCCCGGCATGCGTGTATGCTCCGGCATGCGAAATGCGCGCAATAGAAGAGCCTACAACATTAACCACACCGAAAATAAAAGCGCCGTTTTCTTTTGCTTTTTCCAATGCAACCAGGGTGTCTGCCGTTTCACCGCTTTGGGAGATGGCAATAATAACGTCTCCTTTATTTACAATTGGATTGCGATAACGGAATTCGGATGCATATTCCACTTCAACCGGTATACGGCATATTTCTTCGATGATGTATTCTGCCACCAAACCTGCATGCCAGCTGGTACCACAGGCAACGATCATGATGCGGTTGGCATTCATCAGTTGCTCCATATTATTCTCAATACCAGCCATGGTGATAGTACCGGCTTCAGCGTCTAAGCGTCCACGCAGGCAATCATAAATGGTACTAGGTTGCTCAAAAATTTCTTTAAGCATAAAATGGTCATAGCCGCCTTTTTCAATTGCTGCCAGTTCCATATCCAGTGTAGTAATGTATGGTGTGATCTTTTCGTTGCCGAGATTTTTAAGAATAAGTTCATTTGGCTTTACGATTGCCAGTTCATAATCATTCACATATACTACTTCTTTGGTGTATTCAATAATAGGGGATGCATCACTCGCTAAAAAATGTTCTCCCTTGCCAACACCTATAACAAGCGGACTGCCTTTGCGGGCTGCAATAATTGTTTCAGGGTCATTTTCATCGATCAATAAAATACAATAGGCACCTGTAACCCTTTTCAATGCGATGCGAAGCGCTTCTTCCAGATCGCAGTCATTGTTCTTTTGAATGTATTCAATAAAGTTGAGCAGCACTTCTGTATCTGTATCACTGGTAAAAGTGTAGCCCTTGCTAAGCAACTCATTTTTTAGCTGTGTGTAGTTTTCAATGATACCATTATGGATCATGGCAAACCTGCCATTGGAGGAGCGGTGAGGATGCGCATTCCTGTCGCTCGGCTCGCCGTGTGTGGCCCAGCGGGTATGCCCGATACCAATATTGGCGGTGGCATCTTTATCCGTCATTGCTTCCTCCAGTTCTGAAACTTTTCCCTTCTTTTTATAAACGGATAACTTACCATCTTTTAATAATGCCACGCCACTGCTGTCGTAACCACGGTATTCTAATCTTTTTAATCCTTTCAGTATAATCGGGTAGGCCTGTTTAGGGCCTGTGTATCCTACAATTCCGCACATACAATAACTGTTTTTCTTAATAAATTCAATGTGCAATATTATTGAAAATAATGGCTGATTGCGTTTTTTTGCGGGTACCTTTGATTTTTTAAATAATGTTATATGAGGAAATCATTTTTAATGATCTTTTTATGCTTTTGCGGGCTTTTTTATTCCGCAAAAGTTGTTTGCCAACAGAACTTTAAAGGGAAAAGAACTTTTTATATTGTACGACATGCGGAAAAGGATACCGGTAATAACCCGGTAATATCCGCTATTGGAAAAGAAAGGGCCGGTGACCTGTACAGGGTTTTAAAAAATAAAAAGATCGGGCTTGTTATGGTTACGCAATATCGCCGCACGGGCATGACAGCAGATTCGCTGCGTATTTACAACAACATTGACAGCATACAATATGCGGCAGATGCTACCGGCGATAAGTTGCTCGAGGCCGTTCAACAAAGAACAGGCAATGCTAACAATATACTGATCGTTGGTCATAGTAATACATTACCGGCAATCATCAGGAAGTTGGGAGTAGCCTCTTATACCATAAAGGAATTACCTGAGACAGCATTTGATAACCTGTTTATAGTTACTATAAAAAAAGGGAAGGCTAAACTCAAGCAATTGAAGTACGGTAAGCCAGCAAGCTAAGACAATAAAGCTCAAAAAATAATTTGGGGCCTCCTTTTTGCGATGAAAATATTCGTGCATACGCATTACAATAAGATCCCCTTCAGAAAGAAGTAGGCAACGGAGAAATAAAGCACAATACCGGTAACATCCACCAGCGTTGCTACAAATGGTGCCGATGAAGCAGCAGGATCCAGTTTCAATTTTTTGAGCAGCAGTGGAAGCATAGAACCCACAAGACTTCCCCACAACACTATTCCCATTATGGAAATGGATACAGTGCTTGCGATAAGGTGCCAGTATTCACCATAGTTATAAATATGCAACTGCTGCCAGAGGTATACCCGCATAAAACCGATACTGCCAAGTATTAAGCCCAGCAGTAAGCCGGATATTAATTCGCGCCGCATTACCCGCCACCAGTCATTAATGCTCAGTTCTCCCAATGCCATCGCCTGTATAATTAAAGTAGAGGCCTGTGAACCACTATTACCACCGCTGCTAACGATCAACGGGATAAAAAGCGCCAATACGGTGGCAGATTCTAATTCAACCTGGAAATATTGCATGGCGGAAGCAGTGAGCATTTCTCCAAATAAAAGAATGATGAGCCAGCCTACTCTTTTCTTTATCAGTTTTGGAATACTAATATCAAGATAGGGTGCTTCCAATGCCTCTGTACCACCAAATTTTTGGATATCTTCTGTAAATTCTTCCGTTGCTATCCATAGTACATCATCAATAGTAACGATGCCCAGCAAAATATTTTTATCATCAGTAACGGCAAGGGCTACACGATTATTCATTTTAAAAACTTCGTTGGCTTTTTCCTGGTCGTCGTTGGCTTTTAACGCAATAAAGCGTCCATCCATCAGCTCGCTTACTTTTGCTTCCGGCGGCGCCAGTATGATATCTCTTATCCTGAGATCATCCAGTAATTCTCCTTTATAATTTATTACATAGATCACATCCACGGTTTCAGAATTGGTACCAAACCTGCGGATGGTTTCTACCACTTCTACCACTGTGTTGTATTCGTACACGTATACATATTCCGGTGTCATAAGCCTGCCTACACTATTTTCGGGGTAGCCTAACAATTCCAGCGTAATCTTTCTTTCTTCAGGATCCAGGGTTTTTATCAGTTCCCTTACCGTGCCTGTGGGCAATTCTTCTAAAAATGCTACCCTGTCATCGGCAGGCAATTCATTTAAAAGTTCGGCAGATTTGAAGGGGGGCAGGTCTTTAATGATTGTCTTCTGCTCTGCCAGGTCCAGAATTTTAAATACACTGGCAGCCCGGTGAATGGAAAGGTGAGAAATAATCTGGGTTTCGTATGCTTCGTTGTCGTAAATGAGTTCGGCTACGTCGCTGATATTTTGGTTATTCAGGAATTCCTGTATAACCAGTTTGTTTTCGGAAGCTATTACTTCTTCAAACCTTTGCTGCAGCGATATTTCATCTGATTCTGTCAATAGCTGTTTTTGATTCGTTATTTTCGTTGCCGGTTTCGCAATTTAATTGATAAAATTCATCCCATGATCATGTTGAAAGAATATTTAAGTGTAGCGTTAACGGAGAGTAAGGGTAGAGGTGTGGTTACAAGCGAGGCTATTGAAGCCAATACGGTTATTGAAATAGCACCAGTGTTAGTAATGAGCGGCGAAGACCGCATACATCTTGACAAAACATTACTACACGATTATATATTTGAGTGGGGACCTGATAAGACGCAATGTTGTATGGCGCTGGGTTTAATACCAATGTACAATCATAGTTATGCCAGCAACAGCGATTATTATATGGACTTTGATGAGAGTATGATGATCATAAAAACGGTAAGACCTATTAAAGCAGGCGAGGAAATCACTATTAATTACAATGGTGACTGGAATGATGAAAAAAAATTATGGTTTGATGTTAAATAGGTTATTTATCAAATAATATTATATATGTCATTGCCTTTACAATTATTTTGTGATCCTATTGTAAAAAAGTACTTTCGCTCACCATAATAAAACTACAAGACGCTGCGTTATTGGTATTGGCTTTACAAAATAATCAATCTGTGCCAATCCTTTACCTTTTTCCTGTAAACTAAACTGTGCAAAATTTATGAGTAACGTGTTCAGGCCCGTTGGCAAAGTTGCCATGTTGGCTATTTTATTTTTAGCCAGCCTTTTCCCGGTAAAGGCGCAATCCGACGATGATATCAGTACAGCAGAAATGTACTCCAAAAGGTTTAAAGATGATGATATCATTTGTCTTTCATCCTACAAATACTTTACGTTTGATAAGGGGGAGAATGCCCTCAAAGATAAAGTGGTAACTGTGCAGGAAGACGGTGAATATGAATTCATGTCTCTAAAAAAATATTCGAGCATGTCGTATGCGGAATTTTACAATAAATTCATTCAGCTAAAAACATTCAAGCATTCCGTAAAATATGGTTCTAAGTATATAGCGCTTAGCAGGGCCGGTATTGATCGCTCCGTAACAGACGACGGGATATTTTTTGATGATAGCAGGGTACAATTTTATCCTTTGCGTTTTACACAAAAAGGAGCAATGTCACGTATCACAGTTAAAAAAGCATATACCGATGGCAAATACCTTACAAGGGTGTTCTTTCATTCTTCTTATCCTATAAAAGAGCAGGTATTTGAATTTAAAGTTCCTGAATGGTTAACTGTAGAATTTAAGCAAATGAACTTTGAGGGGCAAAAAATTGAAGTTAAAGAAACCAAAAAAGGAGGGTACACGCACTATGTATTTATAAAAAAAGAAGTGCCGGCTTTTAAGAACGAATACAGGAGGATTGGAAGAGCTTACACTGATCCGCATATAATTATTCAAATAAAATCATTCGAATCCAAAGGCATTTCTTTGAAAGGCTTTGATAAAGTTGATGATGTGTATGCGTGGAACAACAGGTTGTATACAATGGCAGAAAATGATCGGGGCAAACTGAAAGATCAGCTTGCTAAAATAACTGCAGGAAAAACCAGTGAGGTTGATAAAATAAAATCTATATACTATTGGGTGCAAGACAACATAAGATACATTGCTTATGAAGATGGATATTCAGGCTACATACCAAGCACTGCCCAGGATGTATTGGCGAAAAAATATGGTGATTGCAAAGGAATGGCCAACCTTTTGAATGAATTTCTTCAATTGTCAGGTTTCGATTCAAGATTTAGCTGGATAGGAACCAGGCAACTTCCTTATTCACAAAGTTTAGCTGCATTGTGTGTGAACAATCACGCCATTGTAACATTGTATCATGCTAACAAAACATATTTCCTTGACGGAACAGAAAAATACGGGCCTTTTACCGAGAATGCTTTTAGAATCCAGGGTAAGGAAGTGATGGTATCCAACAAAGAAAAATTTGAGATAACAACAGTTCCGTTAACAACGCCCGAAACCAATAAAATTTCTACAGAAGCAGATTTTACTTTGAACGGAGAAGTACTCACTGGTAAGGTAAAAGTATTGATTTCGGGTAATCAAAGAACCGATTTTCATCAAACTTACCAGGATCTTCCGCTGGGATCACAAAAAGATTACCTGAATGACTTTATGGAGTTTGGAAACGAGAATATGATTGCTACTAATGTAAAAACCAGTGATCTTAAAAACAGGGAATTGCTGGTAAGTATTGAAGGTAATGTCGATCTTTCAAACACAGTAAACACGATAAGCAGCGATAAATATGTTGGTATAGACTTCTTTCCTAAATCGCTTGATAATTTCATTCCGGATGAGAAAAGAATTGAAGGGTATGATTTTGACGACATTATTCAGTTTGAAGATAAAATAAGTCTTACCGTTCCGGCAGATAAAAAATACATTGATAAGCCGGAAAGCCTGGAGTTGAATTTTGAGGGTTACCAGTTTAAGGGCGAGTATATCCAGGAGGGTAATAAAATGCTACTCAAAAAAACATTGGTCATTAAAAACAGTATCATTAAAAAAAGTGATTTTACTAACTGGACCAAATTCATCGAGTCTATCAAAGAGTTTAATAAATACCTCATCAGCGTTACTAAAAAAAGTTAATTACCCCTCATGAAATTTTATATAAAACATACGATTGCTTTATGCCTGCTTGTTTTTTTGGGATTTGCAGGTATGACGCAGGATATTATTAACGAAGATTTCCTGGATAATATTGAGAGCAACGCAGCTGGTTTGTGGAGTGACGCCCCTCCCGCTTTTGCTGTAATAAAAACTCCCGAAAAGTACAACAGCGAATCTGCAGTAATACTGGGATTTAAAAGAAATGTTTCCATTGATAAAAAATCGAGGATGGGTTTTCTTTCAAAAGGAGAAAGAAGTCTTTATTTTGTTGAAAATGTCAGGTTCAGGATTAAGTTGAATGATAATAATTCGGTAGGCACTTATTCTACTATTTATTTCAGGTACGGAGATAAACAAGACGGGTTTAGTGCCAAAGTGATAAAGGCAGATGGAACGATTCAGAATGTTTCTTTGAATGAAGCGGTAGAAGTGGAAAGTACAAGCAATATGCCCGAATTTTTTAAAAGCTTTTTTGATCAGCAAAGGGACAGACAAAATTGGTATTACAAGGTGGCCATCAATGATCTGGAACCCGGGGATATACTGGAGTATGTTGCCAACACCAGGAGTAAAATTGATGTGAGCAGGCAAGGTTATATTGAATTCTCTCCCCAGTATGAAGTTTGTACAAAAAATTATCCAATACTTTATAACCAGATTTCGATTGAAACGGATAACAACTCGTCGTTTAAATCATTGTCTAAAAATGGTGCCCCGGATTTTATTAAAGAAAATACTTCGGAATCAGGTTTGTACAGATTTGTATTTACTGACAGGGAGAGAGGCGTTGAAAAAGATGTAAATTTTATATCTCCCTACCAGGTTTATCCTTTCGTAAAATTCCAGGTAATATTTTCCAACAGGGATAATGTAAAAGGAAGTTTGATGGGTGAAAAAGGAGAAATTAAAGCCGGCTTTACAAAGCAGGAGCTTTCTAAAAAAGCCTGGGAAGATTACGTTAAAGTAGGCGATACCTACTACAACAGTTATTCAACTGTACAAAACTTAGTAAATGAAATGTGGGCGGGGCTTAAAAAGCAGGGGGCGAAAGAGTGGTCAGAAAAGGAATACATAAATAAGGTTTATTACCGCATCAGGAATTTTATCGTAAATCAAAATTCATATTGGGATGATAAAATGGTCGCTTACCTATTCGGATCCTTATTGTACCAGAAAGATATAAAGTCTGAATTGATTATAAGTATATCCAATTCTATTGGTAACATCAATGATATTCTTTTCGATAGTGAAGTAAGATACTTATGCAAAGTGGGAGACAAATATTTTTTTAATTGTACTGACTTTAGCAATCCGGAAGATCTTGTAGAGTCTTTATTAGGTAGCACAGCTTACATTATACGCGAACCCGGTAAAGGGGGTATACAGGCTATAGAAGAAATAAAACTACCCTCCACAGCAATGGATGACAATGTTTCTGTGCTTACTGCCAATGCCTCATTAAACATCGAAAAAAGCCTTGTTACGGTCAGCAGGATATCGGCCTATAAAGGATTGGCCAAAACCCGGGAAATACCTACAGCTTTAAAATACATACCCTACATGCTGAATGACTACAAGTATTATGGTGGTGAAGGGCCAACAGAGAAAATGAAACCAGCACAGGAGGAGGAATATTACAATGCCGTAAAAGCGTTGAAAGATAATTTTAAAGCCGCCAAACCTGATTTTGTAAAAGGCCAGCTGGAAAGTGAATTTGGGAAAAAAGTGGAGTATAAGAATTTCACTATTAATACAGATGGCCGTTCTTCAAAAGAAAATGAATTAAACTTTACCGAAGAATTCATTGTGCATGATATGGTAAGGAAAGCCGGAAAAAAAATATTGGTGAATATACCAGGACTCATAGGGAGCCAGCTAAGCATTAAAAAGGAAGAAAGAGATCAAAGGAAATATGACATCAATGTATCATTACCAAGAGTGATAAAATGGGTTATAAATTTTAAAATTCCTGAAGGTTATACCGCCGAAGGATTGCAGGAGTTGAATGTAACCAAAGAAAATGAAACGGCTTTGTTTAGTTGTGTTGCAGAAGAAAAAGAAGGAAAAATTATCCTCAATATAAAAAAAGCTTATAAAAAAATGTGGATGCCAAAAAGCGATTGGGCCGACCTTTTGCAAGTGGTGGATACTGCCTATAACAGCTCTTTCAAATATATTTTATTAAAACCCAAAAACTAACATGAGAAGAATTTTAATGAGTGCCGGCATTTTAATATTGGCAGTTGTATCAGCAAATGCGCAGTACAAAAAAGCAAGCTTTTTAAATAAAACCGGCAGAACGTATGATCTTGGAGGTTCCATGAGATTTATATCCGATGTAAAAAGTACCGTGCCGGGAATAATTTATAGTTATGGCCGCGATAAAGGGAAAAGACTTTTTCATTGGTATGATCTTGAATTGCTTTTGCCAGCTACATTCTCTTTTAATTCCGTAGATATAAATGACAATAGTATTCCGGTTCATGTAGAAGGAAAATCAAAAGTTGGACTTGCATGGCGATACAATCTCGGTGTATATTTTTTAAGTCCTGAATCAGAATCAAAAATCAAACCTTTTGCCACTGCAGGTATTAATGTATTACTGCTGGGCGGTACGGCAAAAACCTATACAGTCTCACCTGAAAGTGCCAACCCCAAAGATTTACTGGCAGGATCTGGTTTCAGTCTCGGTGGCAATGCCGGGATTGGGGCTATATATACCCTTAACAGTAAGTTTGGAATAAAAGCAACCGGCGGTTATAATTACCAGACTTTAATTTCCCAGGATGAGGATTATGGCGGTACTTATAAAATAAAAAATATCTTCGACAGTCATCCTTACATAACTTTAGGTGTAAGATTTATTGTGCCGGAAGATTAAACAAGCTTTTATAAATGTCAATTAGTATTATAGCTTTTATACTTTTGCTATTGATAGCTGCTTATGCTGTTAACTTCTTTTACAAGCGAAATAAAACTGGTCATACGGATCAGCATAATAATGTAAATGTCATTTTACTCGAACAGCATGTTTGGTTTTATCAAAATCTGGATGCCGAAGGGAAAAGGCAATTTGAAGATGATATAAGATTTTTTCTTTCCCATACCCTTATTACCGGGGTAGATACTAATATTGAGGAATTAGACCGGCTGCTGATTGCATCAGCAGCCGTTATTCCTATTTTTCATTTTAAGAAATGGCGGTACTATAATCTCCGTGAAGTACTGGTATACTCCGATTCTATTAATCATAAATTTGAAAGTAAAGGACATGCCCATAGGAATATTTTGGGTATGGTAGGTGAAGGTGTTTATAATAATATGATGTTTTTATCAAGATCATCACTGCGCCAGGGGTTTCACAATAAGACAGATAAACATAATACAGCTATACATGAGTTTGTTCACCTGGTTGATAAATCGGATGGTGATACAGATGGTATTCCTGACCTGTTGTTAGATAAAAGGTACGTACTTCCCTGGATTGAAATGATCCATGAAAACATGCAGCAGATTGCTAAAGGAAAATCTGATATAGATTCCTATGCGTTTACCAATAAGGCAGAATTTTTTGCAGTCGTTTCAGAATATTTTTTTGAAAGACCTGAATTGCTGGAAGAAAAACACCCGGAGTTGTATAAGATGCTGGCAGCGATGTTTGAAGTGGAGTAGGGTCGGGACCGGAGGTCAGACCGGTTAATTTTATTTCACGAATTATGCGAATGGCACGAATTACACGAATTTCTTTTTCTACCGCAAAGGCATGACGATACTAAGAAAATTTTTAATTTTATATATACGTACAATTTCTTAATCTAGTACCTAAATAAGTACTTAATTGAAAGTAGTCAATTATACAGAATTCAGGAACAACCTTGCTGAAAACCTGAATGTAGTAAACGATGATGGCGACGTAGTGATTGTTTCCGGGAGGAAAGGGAAAAATGTGGTAGTTATAAGTCTGGATGAATACAACAGCATGAAAGAAACCCTGTACCTAAGCAATACAAAAGCCAACCGCAAACAACTGGATGCTGCTATTGGCAAGTTTCATTATGATAAATGATTTTCAAAACTAAAATATATGCCACAGTATGTAACAGATGGCTACAAACATATGATATTGACAGAAGTGAACACACAAATCATTATGTAAACATACTTCCAAAATCCAAAGGATTTTTTTTATTAGATGAGCCTGTAAAGAGAATGCATGGACGCATTTCTAATTTTATTTTTTCTCTAAATGATGATGAAGGGGAAAAAACAATGTTTACAGATTTCATTTGTGAAATGAAATGATGCTGATTATATTTAATTATTAATCTCAGAGTGTGCAAGAATATGGGTCTATAATGTTGCCCAATGATATGCATCACAAGATTGCGACGCAACAATGCTTAATTGAAATACCACAGCCCGTTACCCAAAAAAAGTTGCAACTTACGCTGCAACTCTTTTTATATACGGGTCTGACCTCCGGTCCCGACCCTATTTATTCTTTTCTGCAAATTCCCTGCGAATGATATTTAATGCTGCACCGGCTTTAAACCATTCTATTTGTTGTTCGTTATAAGTGTGATTGGCCACCACTACATCTGTTGAATCGTCTTTATGGTGCAGGGTTAACACCAATGGCTTGCCCGGTGCAAACTGTGTCAGGCCGCCGATATCGATGGTATCATCTTCCTGGAATTTATCGTAGTCGTTTTTATCATTGAATGTCAGTCCAAGCAAACCTTGTTTTTTAAGGTTTGTTTCGTGGATACGTGCAAATGATTTTACCAGCACCGCTCTCACACCCAGGTGACGGGGTTCCATAGCCGCATGTTCCCTTGAAGAACCTTCGCCATAGTTTTCGTCGCCTACTACAATGGTGCCGATGCCGGCAGCCTTGTAAGCCCTTTGTGTTGCAGGAACAGGACCATATTCTTCCGTCAGCTGATTTTTTACGGAGTCGGTTTTTTCATTAAAATAATTCACTGCACCAATCAACATATTATTACTGATATTATCCAAATGCCCACGGAATTTTAACCATGGCCCCGCCATAGAAATATGATCCGTTGTACATTTTCCTTTAGCTTTTATCAGCAATTTCAACCCTTTCAGATCATTGCCTTCCCATTCTGTAAACGGTTCCAAAATTTGCAAACGCTTGCTGTCGGGTGAAACCAATACCTGAACGCCGCTGCCATCTGCTGCTGGTTCCTGGTAGCCTGCATCTTCCACTGCAAATCCTCTTACCGGTAATTCATAACCACTCGGCGCATCCAATTTTACCTGTTCGCCCTTATCATTGGTTAATGTATCTGTTAAGGGATTAAAACCAAGATTACCGGCGATGGCCATTGCTGTTACAATTTCAGGAGAGCCTACAAAAGCATATGTGTTAGGATTGCCATCTGCACGTTTGGCAAAATTCCTGTTGAAACTGTGAACGATGGTATTTTTTTCTTGTTTTTCTGCACCCACACGTGCCCACATACCAATACAAGGGCCGCAGGCATTGGCAAATAAGGTGGCACCAATTTTATCAAAGGTTTCCATGAAGCCGTCTCTTTCAATGGTGTAGCGAACGAGCTCGCTGCCTGGTGTAATGGTAAATTCAGCGTTTAATTTCAATCCTTTTTCACTTACCTGTTTTGCCAGGCTCACCGCACGGCTGATATCTTCATAAGAAGAGTTGGTACAGCTGCCGATAAGGCCTACTTCAATTTTCAGCGGCCATCCATTGGCCTCAGCTGCTTCTTTCATTTTAGAAATAGGCGTTGCAAGATCTGGGGTGAAAGGGCCATTTAAATGTGGCTCCAGTTCGCTCAGATCGATTTCAATCACCTGGTCAAAATATAATTCAGGGTTGGCATATACTTCTGAATCACCCGTTAAATGTTCTTTGATAGTATCTGCAATAGCAGCAATTTCTGCCCGGCCGGTTGCGCCCAGGTAGCGGCTCATGCTTTCATCGTAACCAAAGGTAGAAGTGGTAGCACCAATTTCGGCACCCATGTTACAAATGGTTCCTTTTCCTGTACAACTCATGCTGGTAGCGCCTTCGCCAAAATATTCCACTACCGCACCTGTACCCCCTTTAACCGTAAGGATACCGGCTACTTTAAGAATTACATCTTTCGGAGCTGTCCAGCCATTTAATTTACCGGTTAGTTTTACACCAATCAGTTTGGGCATTTTTAACTCCCAGGCAAGTCCTGCCATTACATCACAGGCATCTGCACCACCCACACCAATGGCGATCATGCCAAGGCCGCCCGCATTTACGGTATGGCTATCGGTACCAATCATCATCCCACCAGGGAATGCATAATTTTCCAATACCACCTGGTGAATGATACCCGCACCCGGTTTCCAGAAACCAATCCCATATTTATTTGAAACAGAAGAAAGAAAATCATATACCTCGCTGCTCTCACTTACTGCACGGGCAAGATCCGTTTTGCTGTCATCTTTTGCTTCAATCAGGTGATCGCAATGCACAGTACTTGGCACCGCCACTTTTGTTCTACCGCTTTGCATGAACTGCAAAAGGGCCATTTGAGCCGTTGCATCCTGCATGGCAACACGATCCGGGGCAAAATCCACGTACGACTTTCCTCTTTCATAAGCTACCGTAGCTTCTTCCTGCCAAAGGTGGGCATACAATATTTTTTCGGTAAGGGTAAGAGGTTTGCCAACTGCCTGGCGGGCTGCGGCTATGCGGGAAGGAAAATTTGCATAAACCTCTTTGATCATGTCAATGTCGAAAGCCATAGAGAATAATTTGCTAATTTGCTAATATGCTAATTTGATAATGACTAACGTGCTAATGATTAGTGTAGTATGCTGAAACAGGTATTGCATTAGCAGATTAGCTAATTATCGTATTAGCTAATTGATTGTGGGCAAATTTACTGAAACTCAGTCACTATACACTTGTTTTTGATTAAAATCTAACCTACTTTTATTGTATGAACCGGTTTAAGCATTTTATCGAATGGCATGTATTTGGTGTGTGTACTGCTATAGGAGAAAAAATGGGCATAGCAACTACCACCATTCGTAAATATTTTATTTATATTTCTTTTATTACCATGGGTTCCCCGGTAATCATTTACCTGTTTGTAGCTTTTTGGGTAAATGTAAAGCGCTACATTTTAAATGCAAGGCGCAACCCGGTTCGTTATCTGTAAGCTTTGTGATCTTGATCTACCGCTAAGGCGCAAAAACGCTAAATAATAAATCTCCCGTTTCTGTGTCTTTGCATTTGTCAGAGACTTTGCGTCTAATAAATTATCCATTAATCCACTCATCCGTTAATCCAGGTCACTTTATCCTCCAGCGCACTTCTCTTTGCCGAAGGCGATGGTACCGCTACATGACCAATATAAAAGAAACCTAACAATTTATCTTCTTCCCCCAATCCAAAAAATTCTTTTGCTTCCGGTTTGTATGTTACGCCGCCGCTGGTCCAATAGCCGCCGAGGCCATAAGCACTCACAGACAAATAAATATTTTGCACTGCACAGGCTACCGCTTCAATATCTTCTATTTCCGGAATACGTTTGGTAGTAGTGCGTTTCATGCATATGGCAATAATATGCGAAGCAAGCAGGGGCGTATTACGGAATTTATCATAAGTATCCTGCACAAAATTTTCGCCACTTGTTTGTTTGTACGATTCACTTTGAAAGCTGGCAAATTTTTTCAATCCTTCGCCGCTGAATACGGTAAACTGCCAGGGTTCTGTTTGCCCATGATTGGGCGCCCATGTGGCATTGATAAGAATTTGGTCTATAATTTCTTTACCAACTCGTTTACCTGGTACAAATTGTTTGGGAAAAACGGAACGGCGGTTACGGATGAGTTCGTTTAATTGAGTTGCTATCATTTAGCGAAGTTAGCACAGTATGTAGCTTTATATTTTACGAAAGCGGTAATAAAACTAGCGCAGCGAAAAAAGGAAGTGAGATTCGCAGAGAAAACTCAGCATGATCTTTCCGTTCTCCTTTTTCTCTGCTATGCAATAATTATATAACAGCAGCTCTTAACCTAACCAATTTCTCCAGCAAAGGTTCTAACAGATCCAGCCGCAACATATTTGCCCCATCACTTTTTGCTACCGCAGGGTTGGGATGTGTTTCAATAAACAAACCATCTGCACCGGTTGCAATGGCTGCTTTGGCAATGGTTTCAATGAGGGCCGGGTTTCCACCGGTAATGCCGCCCGCCTGGTTGGGCTGTTGTAAAGAGTGGGTACAATCCATTATGACAGGCACACCCGTTTCTTTCATCCAGGGAATATTGCGGTAGTCAACAACGAGGTCCTGGTAACCAAAAGTATTACCTCTTTCTATCAAACCAATTTTATCATTGCCGGCCTGGCGTATTTTTTCAACAGCAAATTTCATGGATGGGCCACTGAGAAATTGGCCTTTTTTTACATTTACAATTTTACCTGTTTTGGCAGCGGCTACCAGGAGGTCTGTTTGCCTGCAAAGAAAGGCCGGTATCTGTAATACATCCACATACTTCGCCGCCATGGCAGCTTCTTCATGCGCATGAATATCGGTTGTAGTGGGAATGAAAAATTTTTCTCCAACTTTTTTTATCAGTTGTAACCCGGCTTCATCACCAATCCCTGTAAAAGAAGCGCCGCTGGTGCGGTTGGCTTTGCGGTAGGATGATTTAAAAATGTAAGGGATCTCCAGTCTTTTGCAAATAGCATACACTTTCTCCGCCACTTCCATTACAAGATCTTCACTTTCTACCACGCATGGCCCGGCAATTAAAAAAAAATTATTTTTATTATACTTTTGGTTGTTGAATAACTCAATCAGATGATTTTCCATAGCACAAAGTTAAGAAGTTTATGTTAGCCGGGTGAGCCATCGCAAGATGCTGCCTTACCCGGCTGGCATAAAAAAAACCCGGCAGGAAAAGCCGGGGTAAGTTGGTTAAGTCAAAGAATAAATCAGTTGGAAGGTAGGATGGCACACTGGCCGCTTATCATGATTTCCACCACATTTTCAAGTTTTATATTTCCCCCGTTTAATACCTGCACACTGGCCGCTTCCGCATTTTCAATACTTATAATACAATCTGGGGTGCCGGCGGGAATAATTACATGCGTGACAGCGGTGGGTACAGAAAAGGTACTCCAGTTAGCCGCCGTATGCCAATCGCTGTTGGAGGCACCTGTCCATATTGCTTTGTCAATGCCCATTTCCACCGTTGTATCCTGGTAGCATCCGTTGGAATCCCTAACCCTGATAGTGTATGTTCCCTGGACGATATTTTCGAATAAACCTGTTGGCTGATAATTGGTTCCGCCATTAATACTATACTCATATATGCCGGAACCATTTGTGGCCGCTATATTAAAAGCCCCGTTGGATTCGCCAATGCATGACAGGTATGTTTTTATTATCTCTACATTTATTTTTGTTACTGCAAGATTGAGGGTGACGGTAGAATCGCAGCTGTTTTCATTTATTCCTGTTAAAACAATGGTATAAGTTCCTGGCTGAGTGTAGTCTGTGCCGTTCCAGTTGTAGGGAAGTTCATTATTACATATAGTGATATTAGTGATGCTAAAGGAACTGTCTTTAACCGTAAGGTTCAACGTTGCGGTAGAATCACAATCATTCACATTCGCCGCAGGCAAAACAATGGTGTAAGATCCGCTTGTTGTGTAATCAACCCCGTTCCAGTTGTAGGGCAATAAATTATTGCAGATGGAAATATTGGTTACACTGAAAGAAGTATCCTTGATAGTTAAATTCAAGGTTGCAGTAGAATCACAATCATTCACATTCGCCGCAGGCAAAACAATGGTATAAGATCCACTGGTTGTGTAATCAACGCCGTTCCAGTTGTAGGGCAATAAATTATTGCAGATGGAAATATCGGTTACACTGAAAGAA
>JACMKX010000037.1 GCA_014379905.1 Ferruginibacter sp.
ACGACCTCCTTATCCGCCTGGTAATAGACCAGCAACAGGCGCAGCAGGATTTTGCAAAAGCGCCCGCCTGGTTAAAAAAACTCTGTATTGCCTTTGCTGATGGTATCAATTTTTATTTGTACAAACATCCGCAAACAACACCAGCGCTGCTCACCCGCTTTGAGCCATGGTACCCGCTGCTATGGACGGATGGTAGTATCGGCGCTATCAGCACTGCAGACATCAGCCTTGATAAATTAAAAAAGTTTTACTCCGTTGAATCACCTGTGGCACTTGCTGCAAAAAAAGCCGCAGAAGAAGAAATAGCAACCGGTTCCAACGGCTTTGCATTTGCACCAAAGATTACAGAAAGTGGCCATGCTATTTTATACATCAACCCGCATGTTACTTTTTATTTCCGGCCCGAAGTGCACATGGTAAGTGAAGAAGGATTGAATGCATACGGAGCTGTTACCTGGGGACAATTTTTCATATACCAGGGTTTTAATGAGTACTGCGGATGGATGCATACCAGCAGCGGTGTTGATGCAGCCGACACTTACCTGGAAAAGATCACTAAGAAAAATGATCGGTTTTTTTATGAATATGAAGGAAAACAACAACCGCTTATTGAAAAAAATATAGTGCTGCAATACAAACAATTAAACAGCATTACATCAAAAACCTTTAAAACATTCTTCACCCCGCATGGCCCGGTTATGGGCAGGCGCGGCAACCAGTGGCTGAGCCTCAGGGCCGATAACCGCCTTATGAATGGCCTGATACAATGCTGGCAACGCACCAAAGCAAAAGGCCTGGATGAGTTTAAAAAAACACTGGATCTTAAAGGCAATATTTCCAACAACACCGTGTATGCAGATGCACAGGGCAATATTGCCTACTGGCATGGCAACCGCGTACCAATAAGAGATACCGCCTACGACTGGAGCCAGGCTGTGGATGGTACTACGAAGGCCACTGAATGGAAAGGCTATCATGCTATCAATGAAACGGTGCACAGCATAAACCCTGTAAACGGCTGGCTGCAAAACTGCAATTCCACCCCGTTTACTGTTGCAGGTATGCATAGTCCCAAAAAACAAGCTTACCCCTCCTATATGGCACCCGACGGCGAAAATTTCAGGGGCATTAATGCAGCAAGAACATTGAGTGAGAACAATCATTACAATATTGATAAAGTAATTGCAGCAGGTTACGACAGGAGGCTGGCAGCATTTGAAGCATTGGTGCCTGCTTTGGTAATAGCACTCACTCAAATAAGCCCAACAGATTCTTTATACAAATTGAGGGATGCTGTTTTGCTACTCGCAAAATGGGATTACCGCAGCAGCGATACATCAGTAGCAACAACACTCGCAATAGAGTGGGGGCAACAACTTCAGGCTGATATATACAGCACCCCCCTGCCAAAAACTGTTGCAGCCGACCAGGTAAATCTTACTAACTATTTTGCAAAGTATGCTACGCCTGCACAATTACTGCAATCACTAAAGGCAGCCATCAGCAGCCTGCAAAAAAAATATGGCAGCTGGCAAATTCCCTGGGGACAAATCAACCGTTTTCAAAGAATATCGCCAGCAATGGATGATATTTTCGACGACAGCAAGCCCAGCATTCCAGTCGGTTTTGCAAGTGCAATCTGGGGGCAGTTGCCTTCGTATGTCAGTCGCACTTACCCGGGCACTAAAAACCGTTACGGTTACAATGGCAATAGTTTTATTTGCGTTGTAGAATTTGGAAAAAAAATAAAAGCCAGGTCTTTGTTGGCAGGCGGCAACAGCGGTGATCCCACCTCCCCGCATTTTTTCGACCAGGGAGCCATGTATAGCAAGGGGCAATTTAAAGAAGTGTTGTTTTACAAAGAAGAGGTGATGAAACAGGTGAAACGAAGTTATAAACCGGGAGATTGATAAATTTTATTTCCCGCAGATCTTCGCAGATTAAACACAGCGTAGCTTTGCCCGCTGAAATACACTAAAAATTTCCTTCAATTAAACCGGCTAAAATCTGGGCTATTTAATCAGCGATCTGCGTGAAATAAATATGCCCATAACTATGGCCCGATTAATGTTTCAAACCCTTCAGGCAAATAAAGCCGAAGGTTTAATGAACATTAAAACATTATTTAAAAACATATGGGGATTGCTCCGGGAAACCTTCAAAGGTTTTTCTGATCACAAGATCACTAAGATCAGTGGTTCGCTGGCTTATTACACCGTGTTTTCCATGGCGCCCCTGCTCGTAGTAATTATTTCGCTCTGTGGTTTTTTCCTGGAGAGGGAAGCGGTGGAAGGAAAGATATATGGAGTGCTGCAGGGCTTTGTAGGGCAGGATACTGCCGTGCAGTTACAGGAACTGGTTAAAAATGCAGCCGTTGATAACAGCGGCATTGCAGCAGTGGTAGGTATTGTTACCCTGCTTATTGGGGCCACTACCGTTTTTGCAGAAATCCAGGATTCCATTAATTCTATTTGGGGGCTCAAACCAAAGCCGAAGCGTGGCTGGTTAAAATTTCTTCAAAACCGGTTCCTTTCTTTCTCTGTCATCATCAGCCTGGGATTTTTGTTGCTGACTTCCTTACTGGTAACGGGTATTATCGAAACCCTCATGAGCGGCTTGCAACAACGCTTTCCGGATGTGGCCGTCATCACTTTTTATGTCATTAACATTTTAATTACCCTTACGGTGAGCATGCTAATTTTTGCCGTTATATTTAAAGTATTGCCCGATGCACAGATCCGCTGGAGAGATGTGATGACGGGCGCTCTTATCACTGCTATACTTTTTATGCTGGGCAAATTTGGTATTTCGCTTTATATCTCCCAGACAAAGATCGGCAGTACCTATGGTGCCGCAGGTTCACTTGCCGTACTGCTGGTATGGATATATTATTCATCAATCATTTTATATGTTGGAGCAGAATTTACACGGGCTTACGCGGTAAAATATGGCAGGGAGATACGCCCCAATCATTATGCGGTAACCACAAGAGAAGTAGAAATAGAAACAGGGGATAAACCGGTAACTGAATTAAAAGATCATAAGGCTGTTGTAAATAAGAAATTAGAAACACCCGATAAGGAATAAGGAAGTTGGGATCATACTATTTGTATTAATATATATTGCCAGTTTCTCATTAATTATTTTTTTTGTTAGATGAATGCTGAAGCACGAATGCCCGGTTAAAAGCCGTTGAGATTTAGTTGCAACCATTTACGGGTAAACAGAACGATCTCAACTTACTTATTTTATATTTTTGATTCCTTATTTTTTGTTCCCTTTTCTTATTCCTTAGAAAAAAACCTGCCCCTTGTAGAATTTCGTCCAGTCAACAAAAAGTCCTTATATTACACGATGTCATTTCACAGTACACGATATTTGCTTCAGGATTTTACTAATTAGAGATCCAATATCCCGTAAACCAATCCTAATTCTATGAAACCAGGTTCATATTTTTGAACCGTCCGCACAATCTCTGAAAACCTTCACTTTGAAGGTTTTTTTTATAAAAAAAATGCTTAGGTACAGGTTACCCAAATTACGAAACATGGGCTGTTTTTAACTATGGTTATTAGCATTTAGTCATTAGTACCGGACACCGCAACATCCTTATTCCTTACCTGGTATTTTTTTATTTCTAATTTATACGGACTGAGCAATAAGCCAGGAACACAAAGTAATACCCAAAACAAATAAAACTATTCCGGCTGTAGACAAGGCATCGGGATAAATGGTTTCATCGTCATCATCATTGATATCAGTATTATTGTTCATAGGTAGGTGGTTTGCAAGCTGAATGCTATGTAAGCGACCCGTTTGCGGAGGCGGGCAGTAGCGGCTCATGTGAATCGATGCCAAAATAGTGCCGGTTTACACAGCAGGCTATTGCGGGAATGTTAAATGCCAGGCAGTGTTTAAAACCTGCCTGGCATTTGCAAGAGATCTTTAAGGCGGCCCCGCACCGGATTGATGTATCGGCGGGTTTTCGCTATAGGATTTTTATACCTGGCTGCAATTTTTTACTAAACCCCGGTATTAACAGGGTTAGTCTGAAAAATCCCTGCTACCTGGTTCCTGTGTCGCAAAAAGAAACTTTAGCTGATCTAAAATTTCCCTTCCATAAACTCCACCAGTTTTTCATCGCTCATCTGGTTAGAAGTAGATTCTGCTGTTTTACTGTTTTTAAACTGGGGGGTGTCTGCCAGGTATTTAATAAATTGTTCCTGCACCTGGCCGGTGCCGGTAACGTGTAC
>JACMKX010000038.1 GCA_014379905.1 Ferruginibacter sp.
AAAAATATATTTGAATTCTTATTTGTAAACCCTAATACGCCTGCCAGCACAGATTTATCGGGACTGCCGCTTACCAGGTATTCTCCAGATCCAAACGGACAAATGATAGCCCGTACCAGTTGGGACACTGGCATCAATTCAAACGCCGTAGTGGCGCAGATGAAAGTGGGGGTGTACAACCTAACCAGCCACCAACATTTAGATGCCGGAAACTTCCAGATTTATTACAAAGGCCCATTGGCACCTGCTTCCGGTATTTATATTGGCACACAGGGTGGTTTTAGCTCTTCCCATTTTTTAAATTACTACCAACGTACCATTGCTCATAATTCTATGCTGATATACGACCCTGCAGAAAAAATGATGTGGAGGGAACAAGATGTGATAAACGATGGCGGACAGATATTTCCCAATAAGGGCTATGAGGTAATGACATTGGAGGAAACCTTAGCCAAGAGTAAAGTAACTGAAGTGCTGGCACATGATTTTGGCCCCGATACTATGAAGCCGGAATATACTTACCTGAAAGGAGAATTGGCGCCATCTTACAGCAAGCATAAGCTGGAAAGTTTCAAACGCTCTTTCGTTTTCTTGAATTTAATGAATGATAAAGTTCCGGCCGCGTTAGTAGTATTTGACCGTGTAAATTCTACCAACAAAAATTTCAAAAAAACATGGCTGCTGCATACAGTTGAAGAACCGGTAATTAACAGCAATACCACGCTTGTAAAGCGGATTGAAAAAGGCTACAACGGTCAGATGATAAACACAACGTTGTTGCCACTTGCTACCAACTTAACTATCAATAAAGTAGGAGGTAAAGGAAATGAGTTCAGTGTTTTCGGTAAGAATTTTCCTCAGTCTTTCCCATCAGAAAATAATACCTGGGACGGTGCGCTATGGCGGATTGAAGTTTCGCCAAAGAATGCTGCCAATACCGATATTTTTTTAAACGTAATGCAGGTAATGGATTACAGCGGCGATAAGAACAACACCCTTAAAGTAGAAAAAATTGAAACGGAGCAGTTTGTTGGAACTAAAATTAGCAACCGAATGGTGCTTTTCAGCAAAAATAGCGAAGTAGAAAACACGCCCATCAAGCTTCAGATTACCGGCAATGGGTTAACCAAAGTGCTCATTACAGATCTGGCGATAGGTGATTGGGATATACAATGCATCAACAATAAAAAACAATCCATTGGAAAAGTAAAAAGCAGCAAAAACCTGCTTTATTTCAATGCCGGAAAAGGGACTTATTTGATAACAAAAAAATAGATCCGAAATCTCACCAATAAGCCAAACAGGTCATCATCAAAAAATTTCAATGAAAATCTCAAATTATTTTTTAATTGCTTCCATCGCTGCTTAGACAGCTTGCCCGACTATGCTGCTCGGCCAGCAATTGAATAAACCCGGTAATGAAAGTTGCTTCGCACAACTTTAAGCAACGTCTTGCATACGATATTCTCAATACTATTTTGCGTTTAAGTTTTTCAATGCTTTTTATTGATGTTACTATGGAAGATCCTGAACCAAACAGGCTGAATAAAATTGCTTTTCCGGCTTGGCGGTTTGTATCCCCACCATAGCCGTGAACTTAAGGAAAAATGTAACATGGTGGCAAAAAAATGACACAGCCATGCTTTGCAGCATGGCCTTCAATTTTATATCATGGCTCGTTTCCGTCCAATATTGATGACGACCCTTGCGATGGTCATTGCCATGATTTTAATTGCAATAGCGAAAGTTGCGGGGGCAGAATGGAAAAACGGCCTGGCTTGGGTATTAATCGGGGGGTTGACCAGTCTATGCTACTGACATTGATTATAGTTCTGGTTACTTATCTTGCTGTGGATACCATAAAAGGGAGGATGCTAAAAAGAAAACTGGAAAGAGATGAGCGAAAATTATTGCCTGGAAGAATTATTTTATCACATTAATATAAATCAATTCCGACAGCCTTTGGGTTGTCTCAAATTTATTTTTTGTTGCAAATTAATTAGACGTACACCTCCCGGAACAGTTCATTTGTCATGTATTGATTATTTCTTTTATTTCATGGCGCGACATTTATTCCTTATTTTTGACAAAATTGTCGCTATGATAAAAACGATAAAAAAAACGATAAAACCATCGTCTTCATCAAAAAAAGAAAATTCCCACTTGTATCCGGGAAAAGAACCGGATATTGTTGAACGTTCCCATACAAAAGAATTTCAGGGAGATGTTTTAAATATGTTGTATTGGCTTGATTTGAAAACTCCGCGTGTTAAAGCAAATTTTTCCGATTTTGATTTCATTAAGGTGGCTCATCATGGAATAACCAAAGGCTCTGTTGATAGCCTCGCTTCCCATTTAGGGATATCAAGAAAAAGCCTCGCCGAAGATATTTTTAATGTTTCGGTTAAAACGTTGGAACGAAAGGATGTCAATACAAAGCTTGATAAAAAAACCTCTTCCCATGCTTTGGAAATTGCGAGAGTTGTTCAACATGCCTATGAAGTTCTCCGTGACAAGGATAGGGTAAAGCTCTGGGTAAACAGGGAAAATAAGGCGCTTAATAATTTGAAGCCCGTACAACTCTTTGATACCCTTACTGGTTTAAATATGGTCAATGATATTTTAGGTAGGATAGAAGAAGGCGTTTATTCATAACAGGGATCCATGAAGCTGTACAGGATAGTTCAGGACAAAAAAAGAGCGGCTGATATCAGCGGAACAGGGGCTTTTCGCATCGGTGGACGATGGAACAGTAAGGGTACTTATATGTTATACACCAGCGAGAATAGTTCATTGGCTTATCTGGAATCACTCATCCATTTTGATAAAACACTTATGCCACCTCAATTGTTTATTATGCAACTTGAGGTAGATGAAACTTCACCTATATATACACTACCGTCGGGAGCCTATCCCGTTGGATGGATGAAACCTGGCCTGTTGCGGAACCAGGAATTGGGTGATAAATGGATGATTGAAAAAAAATACCTGGGTATAAAAGTTAAATCAGCAATTAACGTTTTTGAATATAACTATCTTTTGAATCCTCTTTTCCCCCGGTATTATGATTTGGTAAAAATAATCTCGGTAACAGAAATTGAAATAGACAATAGATTAGTTTTATAGAGATTCCTTATTAGTAATCTTCAGCTAATTGCGCGATTAGCTTTATCGCTATAAAGCCAATGCGTTCAAAATGTCAATAGGATTTTATCGATTTTTTACTAACTTTAACCGATCAAATCGAAAGCTGCTACCAATTCGGTTACACGCATTTGTGTATATTTTTAAATAATTGGTAAACAACTTTTTACATCATCTTGTCATCCCGACTTCACAGGACAAGCTGGAATTATTTCCACTTGTCCTGTTTTTATTTTCGCTCAAACCCTCGTCCTTACTGTATATTAGTTGAACAGTTTCATTGATTACCGGGAGTTCGAAGTGAATCCGTCAAAAGTCGGATTTCTGACACATTTCTCCTTTATCTATTATTTTGACCGGAGACAATTAGCTTGTAACCTTCCCTTCACGGGCAAAGTATTGCCCATCCAAAAGTATATTTTATATATAAAGACCATTTTAGCCGCTACAATTACATAGCATGGTTTTGGCCGCTCTTCCTGTAGAAAAGTGTGGAAATCATGCAACTCTTCTTTACAATTATGTGATACTGACCACCATGTAAATGAGATTTAGCTGTACTAAAAAATTTGTCAATACCAAAAAATAAAATTAATGGAAACAAAAACACAGAGCAGCAGAATGCAGTCATTGGTTATGCGGTATGACATGCACACCACCATGCACACCACCTCTTATACACAAAAGCAAACCAAGTAGCATGGCTTACCGGAAGCCTTGTGGAAATACGGCCCGGCATGGCCAGGGATACTGGTATTGATATGCAGTAAACCGCACACGAACTATTTAAAGAGGATAAAGGTATTCAGAATGATAATACTTATCCATCACTGGAAGCATTTAATAAAGATTGGGAATCCATCAGCCCTGTTACCCCGAAAGGCATTAACCGAAGTAACTGATGAAAAATTAGACAGCCAAATAGCAATGGGTGGAATGAAAATGTCTTTTTTTAATACGGTTACTTTTTGTATCTACAGTGAAGCAAAATTGCATTGGGCAAATTGCTTTGTGGCGCAGGTTGTTGGGGTATGAGGCGTTGAAGTATGAATTAAGTATTAATAAAGTGGAGAACTGAAACCACTAAAAAACAGGGCGTATCTGAAAAGCCACAAGGGTAAGAAAACAATCTAAAAAAAAATAAAATGAAAAAGTCTTTTAAAATTAACATCAAACAATCAATTCTTGACAATTTAAAAACGAGAATTGCAAACACCCGCTGGCCTGATGAAATTGAAAATTCAAAATGGGAATATGGTACCAACAAAACCTATTTGAAAGAATTGTGCGAGTACTGGCAAAACACATTTGATTGGAAGAAACAGGAAGATTATCTTAATTCATTTGCCCATTTTAAAACAACAGTTGATGGTATCAGCTTGCATTATATCCACCTGAAAGGTGAGGGAACAAAGTCAATACCATTGCTCCTGACACATGGTTATCCGGATTCATTTGTACGGTTTTTAAAAATTATTCCACTGCTGACAAAGGCGGATAAAAATGACCTTTCGTTTGATGTAATAATTCCCTCTATCCCGGGTTTTGGATTTTCTGATATTCCCACGGAACCAGGAATGAATAAAAAACGGATTGCAGCACTGTTTACAAAATTAATAACGGAAGATTTGGGCTACGGCAAATTTGTAGCGCATGGCGGAGATTGGGGGGCAGGCATTGCTGAACAAATAGCATTATACAATGCTGAATCATTATTAGGCATTCATCTCACAGATATTCCATTTGAGCATGGGATGATTGAGCCTAAAGATGCAAGCAGTTCAGAAAAAAAATATTTTGAAGCCATAAAAAAATGGCAAATGACAGAAGGTGCATACGCTATGATACAAAGTACCAAACCTCAAACTTTGGCTTACGGATTAAATGATTCGCCTGTTGGTTTGGCTGCCTGGATCATAGAAAAATTTAAATCATGGAGCGACAATGATGGCGATATAGAAACTTATTTTACAAAAGATGAATTGCTCACTAACCTTACAATTTATTGGGCAACAGAAACCATCAATGGGGCAATGCGTATTTATAATGAAGCTATGAAAGCAATGATGAATGCGATGTATAACCCATTAGTAAAACTTAATCCATTTGATAAAACGGGGGATAAATCGGAAGTTCCTGCTGCTTTTGCCATCTTTCCAAAAGATATTTCAACACCACCGAAAGATTTAGCAAACAGATTTTTTAATGTTCAGCAGTGGACAGAAATGCCCGAAGGTGGACACTTTGCAGCTATGGAACAACCTGAATTATTGGCAGAAGACATCAGAAAATTTGTAACCAATCTGCAAGCTGAACCCCAACCAGAAGGATTTTTAGAAAGTGTTTTTGGAAATTAAAAACAATTCATAGAATCTGTCATCAGAATATCTTTAAAAAAAACGAAAGTTATGTATCACTATATTGTAAAGAAACTCGTAAAAAAATCATTCAAATTGTTAAACGAACGTGACTTCGCCCAGCTCACAAAGCCTTTGGCATTAGATGTTAAGCACAGTTTTGCCGGCGACCATGCTTTGGGTGGTGTAAGGCATGATCTTGCTGCCTTCAAAGCCTGGCTGGACAGATTGGGTAGGATAATGCCCAAACTGCAAATTGAAATTGTCAACATCGTTGTAAAAGGATGGCCGCATAATACGTTAGCAATTGCCAGGTGGGTAGGTACCGCAACATTGGAAAACGGTGACCCATACCTAAATAAGGGTGTACACTTTATAACAATTAAATGGGGGAAGTTGACAGAGTTAGAAGTATATGAAGATTCAAATGCCGTTTACAACGGTCTGGAAAAGCAATACCAATCAGGTATTTTGGAGGCAAAAGCACCACAGATTATTAGCTAAAATTAACGTAGATGAAAAAAACAATTAAAAAACAACAATTATGAAAGTACATCCTTATTTAAACTTTGACGGCAAAGCCGAAGAAGCATTCCTATTTTATAAATCCGTTTTTGGCGGGGAGTTTTTGGCAAATATGAAAATGAATGAAATGCCAGGAGGCAAACACTTGCCAGCAGAAGAGCAAAACCGCACCATGCACATTGCTTTGCCAATTGGTGAAGGCACGTTGCTGATGGCTTCGGATACTGTTCCATCTGCCGGGCATAAAATGCAGTTCGGAAACCAAACACATATTATGCTCAGCCCGGAAACGAAAGAGGAAGCTGACAAGTTATTTAACGGACTTTCCGAAGACGGAGAGATAGATATGAAAATAGAAGAGGCTTCATGGGGGGATTATTTTGGAAGTTTTACAGATAAGTTTGGAATTAAATGGATGGTGAATGTTGCTGGACAACAGAAATAAAAAATTTAATTAAAATGAAAATAAATGAAAAAAATAATCGCAGTAGAATGGCTATCGCTTGATGGTTATTTTTCAGATGCTAATAATGGTACAGATTGGCTCATTTCAGGTGAAGAAGCACAAAACTATTTACTAAAAATGTTTGAGGCTTTTGATACTATTTTATCAGGGCAGGTAACTTATGAAATGTTTGCTGCCTATTGGCCAAAACCAAATCCATCCGATAAGAATCCTCAAGCGCTTACTGACTTTATGAATAACTCACGTAAGGTAGTTTTTTCAAAGCGTTTACAAAACGCTCAATGGAATAATACTGCGATATTAAAGGATATTATTCCTGAAGAAATAAGTAAAATGAAACAGGAGTCCGGCAAAGACATGGTAATTTTTGGCAGTGGTAGTATTGTATCGCAGTTAACAAAATTGAAATTGATTGATGAATACATTTTTTGGATTGTTCCCGTTTTTTTGGGCATCGGAAAAACAATATTTAAAAGTGAAGAAGCAAAATTGAAGCTGAAATTGTTAAACACTAAATCTTTCGATGGTGGAAATATGATGCTTCATTATGAAGCAACTAAAAATTAAATGTGTAAAAAAATATCATGCTGCTCAAAAACAAAAATGCCATTATCTACGGAGCCGGTCCATCTATAGGTGGTGCAGTTGCTCGTGCCTTTGCCCGTGAAGGGGCAAATGTTTTTGTTACAGGAAGAAGTGGTAATGCTTTGGACAAATTAGTTGATGAAATAGTTATTGTTTGCGGTTGTGCTACGGCAGCCATTTTGAATGCAATGGATGAAAACGAAGTACAGGCTCACATAGACAAAGTGCTGCAAGAGGCTGGCAGCGTAGATATTTCTTTTAATGCGATTGGCTTAGAAGACAAACAAGGCATCAATTTGGTGGATATGGTGCTGCCAGATATTATACGACCGGGGAGTACAGCTATGCAGACGCAATTCATCACAGCAACAGCGGAAGCGATGGCAATGATAAAACAAGGCAGCGGTGTTATACTTTCAGCTATGCGTATCAGCCAACTTGTTTATCTTGACGCATACGTGCGCGAAAATGGTATAAGCGTAAATGATTATAACAAAGCTAAAGCCTCATCTGCCGAAGTGCAAAGTACAAATCGGATGCCCGTGTGTTGCAGTCTGGAAGATTTTGGCGTTACTAAAACCAGACGATATAAAATGGATGTCCACCCGTATTGGCGACCAGTCGTATAAAATATTTACACAATCTCTGCAATTCAAAGCAAATTCTGTAAAACAGTTTAAGAAAACATATATACAACTTTAAGCATTGACACAATTTATAGAAGCCAGTGAAAGAGCGAAGGGCAAAGGTTTTGGTTATTATCAGTTATTATCAGTTATTATCAGGCGGCCACGATGCGATTGTTACTAAGCCAAAGGAATTAGGGAATATATTTCTTGCACTTATATAGTATTCATAGAAATCTGGAATTGTACTTCGTTATGAGTACGCAAGCCAATAAGATTTTTGATGAAGCTGAAATAAAATTATAATTACAATAAATGTTAACTGTTCTACTGTTTTATGCAAAATCTTTTACAAATCATTGCAGGAATTATTGGATTTATTACCTACTGTTTTCTTTGTTTTAAAATCTTAAAAAGTAAAGCCGAACAAAATTTTGCAGCATTTTTACTATGGGCAATTTTAAGTATTATAACCACCATCACTGTTTCTATTGAGGAAGGCAATTACTGGCTTTCGCTGGGCAATGTGTTGGGTGAAACAGCAATTGCAATTTTACTTATTGTCAAAAAGAAAATTGCATGGAAGTGGATAGAAACTTTAACTGCTTTATTGGTGATAATTTGTTTAGTGATCTGGTTTTTTGCTGGTGAAAAGGCAGCCATTGTTTCATCCAGTTTAGCAACAATAATAGCCAGTGTTCCGCAAATGGCAAGTACTTACAAGAAACCCTCACAAACGCCTACTGGTATTTATGTTTCGTTTTTACTGGCAAATCTGTTATCACTTTATGCAGGAAAATCGTGGACAATTGAAGAGCGTTTTTATCCGGCTTCGGCAGTAGTTATATGTTTAGTAATTGCGATTTTTTCAATTAAAGCGTTTTATAAACCTTTTGGATTTAGAATTATAAAAAAATCCAGTTAATGTAACTGGCAATAAATAATAAAAATTATGCGAAAAATAAGCTTAAAACTAGCAATTACACTGGACGGTTTCATTGAAAAACCAAACGCTGAAATGGATTGGCTTGTCAGGGATGAAGAAACCGATTTTGGCGACATCCATACCGAAATTTTGAGTGATAAAGACATTATCTTTTATGGAAGAATAAGCTATGACAAATGGGGAAACTTTCACCCTGACGGAAATGAAAGTCAAAAAACGAAAGACGCATACAACCTAATGCACAGTAAGCAAAAGTATGTTTTTTCAAAGACAAAAAAAGATGATACTCGCAGTAGCCAGTGTTTTGTGCGGACACAAACCACGGCCCAGCCTCGGTCAGTGTCCGCACAGGCCACCGCATTAAACAGGGGCGACAATTTGGGATGCACCCCATCACTAAGACAATGTGGATGCAAAATCAGCTATTAAGCTTTATCAACTATTATCTTTTTCTAATTGTTGATTTCCTCACTACCAATTCTGTTTCTAAAATAATTTTCTCAAATGCATCCACCGGCTTTTTACTTTCGATAAGCCTGATTAAAAGTTCTGCTGCCATTTTTCCCATTTCAAATGCTGGTTGCCGAATCGTAGTTAAAGGTGGTGCGATAATTTGCGGGGCACTGAAATTACTAAAACCTGCAACAGCAATTTTTTCGGGGATGGCAATATTTTTATTATGCAGGATGGTTATTGTGTTAATAGTTATTCTGTCTGAAGCAGTCATTATTGCATCTGGTGATTTTTCTAATTTCAATAATTCATCCACAGCTTTTTCAGTTTCTTCTATCAGCATTCCACCATGTAAACAATGTTTTACCAATTCTTCGTCAAAGGGAACGTTATATTCTGCCAGTGCTTTTTTATACCCTTCCAGTCTTTCAATTGCAATCGAAAGTTCAGGCGAGCTGGTTATATGTGCAATTTTTTTGTACCCGTTTTCAAGTAAATGCTTAGTAAGGTTGTAGGAGCCTCCACAATTATCAGCAACTACCTTATGTGTTTCAAATAATGCTGATATCCTGTCAAAAAAAACAACTGGCGTTCCGGACAGATGTGTTTCTTTCAAAAGTTCAACACTGTTTGATGTAGAGCATAGTGATACTAATAAACCATCAACCGACCTGGAAATCAGATTCTCCATTTGTTTTAATTCATTTTCCGGTGATTCCAAACTTTGCGTAATCATAACCTGGTAATTTTTTTCATACCCAATTGATTCTATGCCATCAAGTACCTCTGAAAAAAAACTATTTGAAATATTTGAAACTAAAACACCAATGCTCCTGGTGCGGTTGTTACGTAAACTTTGAGCTGCTAAATTGGGCTTGTATTTTATCTTGTCAGCATACGCTTTAACTCTATTCCTGGTTTCTTCGCTTATCCGGTAGTTATCTTTTAAAGCCCGGGATACAGTGGAGTAGGAGAGGCCTAATGCTGATGCGATATCTTTTAGTTTGGTAGCTGACATATAATTAATTAATCTGAATAATTATTCACTAAGCGGTTATTACGGGTAGTTATTGCTAAGATCATAATAATTTGTGAAAACGTTTGCACAAATAAAATCACCGGAATCATTTGCTGAATCGATTTATTTGATTTTCTTTATGAAAGAAATAAATCGATTTAGCAGTTCAGCCAAACGATTTAAGGAGAAAACAGATTATAATAGAAACGAACCTTGCTATTTTAAAGCCTCGATGCTTTGATACCTCATGCAGGTATTATAGTTTTAGCCGATTCGCTTCTTTTTTATATCATTTATTTTTTATCTATTTTATTCCTGATCAAAAAAAATAATTGTTTGAAAAAGAAAATATCGATACACGATCTTGCCAGGGAGTTGAAAATTTCAGCAACTACCATCTCTTTTGTATTAAATGGCAAAGCAACTGAAAAACGCATCAGCAGCGAAGTAGAAACAAAAATACTTGAGTATATACAAAAGGTTGGCTACAAGCCTAACCTGGTTGCCCAAAGTTTACGCACCGGCAAAAGCAAGATCATTGCAATGCTGGTAGAAAGTATCGATGATTCCTTTTTTGCCAGCATTGCCAAAGTGATAGAAGTAACGGCTTACAAGCTTGGGTACAAAGTGTTTTTCGCAAGCACAGAGAACGAAACAGAAAAAGCAAAACAACTGATCAGGTTATTTAGGGACAGGCAGGTAGATGGATTTATTATTGCTCCGCCTCCCGGCATTGAAAAAGAAATTACGGCCTTACTGGAAGATAATTGCCCGGTTATTCTCTTCGACAGGCATCTACCAACCATTACAACAACCAATGTATTAATAGACAACTTTGATGGCGCATTTAGTGCGACCAATCACTTATTTGAGAATGGCTTCAAAAAAATCGCCTTCGTTACCCTTGATTCTACTCAGTCTCAAATGCAGGCAAGATTAGATGGCTATCAAAAAGCAATTAAACAGGCAGGCACTGTTTCTAAAATTTTAAAACTTTCCTACAACCTGCTTCATACCGAAATAAGTGAAAAAATAAAAGAGTTTTTACAAAAAAACAAACAGCTTGATGCGGTTTTGTTTGCTACAAACTATTTAGCGCTGGGCGGTGTTGACGCTATTAACCAACTGAATTTAAAAGTTCCCGAAAACCTTGCTATTATTGCCTTTGACGACGATCTGATCTTTCAGTTGTTATCTCCTTCAGTTACCGCTGTGGCACAGCCGGTTCAGGAAATGTCCGAAGAGGTAATCAAACAATTGATGAAAAGCCTGGCTGTTGAAGACCAGTCAGCCCAACAAAAAGAAACCATCATTTTAAAAACAAAACTAATAGTGAGAAAATCAGCAATAAATTTTTCTTCTGTTAAGAACTTAAGGACGGCAGGCTAAACACATTAAAATAATTAGCTAACCCAGGCCCCTGGTCGGGAAAAGTTGTGATGAGAAGATAATTTGCTGATACGAAAACCAGGGAAATCAATCACGTTTTATTCTTCACAAAACACAATTAAAGATCCACACAGGTATGCGGTACAAGGGAGTGACACAACGATGATCACCATGGCTGCTTCCTGGTTCGGACAACAAAACGTTTGACACTTTTTTATCCTCCCTAACATAACCGAAACACCTAACAATTATTAACGATTTAAAAAAAATGTATGAAACAAACTACTGCTGCAAAAAGTACAATGTGCATATTTCAGGTGCTTAAAGAACAGGTAATTCTTTATAAAAAGGCGCTTGTTATTTTTTGTACGTCTTTCATTTTCCTGACGGCATTTAATTCAGCAACGGCTCAAACAAAAACAGTTTCCGGAGTTGTAAAGAACGAGGCCGGACAGGTGTTAGCCGGGGCTACCGTTAAAGTTAAAAATTCTGGTACCGCAACCAAAACGGATGAAAATGGAAACTACAAGATCAGCGTTCCTTCAGATAATGCCGTGCTGGTAATTACTTATGTTGGCTTGCAGGCGGTAGAACGGGTGGTGGGGAGCAATAGTGTAGTGGATGTTTCATTTACTGTGGCAAATACGGATTTAGGGGAAGTTGTTGTGGTAGGATATGGGACACAAAAGAAAGCGACACTTACAGGTTCTGTTGCAACAGTAAATGCGAAAACATTCCAGGACAGGGGCCCTGTAGCAAGCCCATTGGCGGCATTACAGGGACAAGTGCCAGGAGTTACTGTTACAAGAAGTTCATCTCAGCCAGGCAGAGAGGGATGGAATTTTCAAATAAGGGGAGCATCATCCATAAACAATACAGAACCGTTGGTAATAGTAGATGGTATCCCTGTTCCCGGTTTAAGTGCTTTAAATTCATTTAACCCTTTGGATATTGAAACCGTAAGTTTTTTAAAAGATGCTGCAGCAGCTATTTACGGCTCAAGAGCTGCCGGCGGGGTAGTATTGGTAACAACAAAAAGAGCTAAAAAGGGAAAAGCTGTAATTGAATATAATGGTTCGGTTTCTCAAAAAAAGGTAGGGTTGCTGCCAACTCTTACCGATGCCAAAGGCTGGGGGCCTATGATAGATGAGGCGAGAACAGGCGATGGTTTTTTGCCCACGGATATATGGGTAAAATATTCAAGGCTTTTTAAGTATGCCACCGCTAACAATATAGAGATAATGACTTTAGCCCAGGCACAGGCAGCGCTTACAACTTTAGGGCTTGACCCTGCTGGTTTTTTTACCGATGTAAAAGACTTTCCTTTTTTTGGCGGCACAGAGCAAAGCGTATTGTGGGGTGATGCAACGTCGTCTGAACATCAGTTAAGTATCTCTTCAAGAGGTGATAATGCGGGATACCGTTTGTCATTTGGATACCTGAAAGATGGCAGCCTGCTGCAGCCCGGGAATAATTCTAACAAGCGTTATAATATCAGGTTAACACACGACTATAATTTTTCACCGAGGTTAAAGCTGGAAAGCAATATTTCATTAGAGAAAAATAATATTACGCAGCCATACAGGTTAGGCGATATACTGAATAACGGAAACCAGCCTGGCAAGCCTTTAAGCGGATTGGGTTTAACAGGACTACCATATATCTGGGGATCAGGAATTGGCAATGCAAGTGTAAATGCAATAGCAGATTTTGGTGGTGATAATAAAGAACTGAACACAAGGTTAAACACCAGTTTCAATCTTACTTATAAAATTTCTAACGACCTTAAACTGGTAGGCGCTGCCGGGTACTACCTGTTAAATACAGATTACCGTTCGCAGGAAAATATTATTCCCTGGTACGATTATGCAGGAACCACTAATGTTTCCAATCTTCCGGCCCGGAGCTCTTATCAACGTGGCAATAAAAAGGAAGATAATTATTCTTTAAATGGCTATGCGGAATACTCAAAAAAAATTGGCCAGGATCATGATTTGAAAGCGATGGCAGGCGGCCAGTACGAAAGGTTTGAATACAATCGGTTTATTGGTAAAACACTGGATGTAATCACAGGGGTGCCACCTTCTTTAAGCCTTGGTACAGGCGATGCAACTTCTAAAACTGTTGCAGAGGCCCAGTTTCACACTGCATTGGCCGGTTACTTTGGCAGGTTTAACTATAGCTATAAAAGCAAATATCTTTTTGAAGCGAATGCCCGATATGATGGTTCGTCAAAATTTATACAGGATAGCCGCTGGAAATTTTTCTACGGATTTTTAGCGGGCTGGCGTATAAGTGAAGAAAACTTTATGAAGGATGTAAACTTTATAAGTGACCTTAAACTCCGGGCTTCCTGGGGAGCTTCAGGAAACCAAAGCGGTATTGGTAATTACGATTACATACAATTCTTAAATGTTACTTCAACAACGGGGCAGGGCAGTAGCGGGTTTCCAATATTGGGCACGGCACCGGTAGTAAGGGTTTCGCCAACAGGTACGCTGGTTGCCCTCGACAGGACATGGGAAAAATTAGAAACCTCGAACATAGGCCTTGACTTTACTGTGCTTAAACACCGCCTTGCAGGCAGTTTTGACTATTTTGTAAAAAGGAATAATAACATGCTGCTGAACAGAACCTTTCCCGCAGTATTGGGCGCCAGTGCACCGCAGGGTAACAATGGTAAATTAAAAACTTGGGGATGGGACCTGGGATTGAACTGGAGCGATAAAATCGGTCAGTTAACATACCACATTGGCGGTAATATTTCTGATAACCAAAATAAACTCATTGATTTTGGCGGGCAAACAATTATTGGCAGCGGCAACAGGGGATATAATACAGCCGTGCAGGGTTATGCTATCGGAACTTATTTTGGATTGGTTTATGCAGGCAGGATACAATCGCAGAAAGAACTGGACGACTACAAATTACTGGTGCCAAATAATAATATAGGCATCCCGTCGGGTACCGCAACCGCCCAGGCCAACAACCGGCTTGCCTTAGGCGATAATATGTTTAAAGATGTAAACGGCGACGGCAAGCTCACCTTCCCCGAAGATGCGGTTGATTTGGGAAGGGATGACCCAAGGTTCACCTATTCATTAAACGGCGGTGTGGAGTGGAAAGGTTTTGACCTGGGCTTTATATTTCAGGGCATAGGCGAAAGAACGATCATAAGGGATGGTAACTGGAGGATCCCTGCTGCGGTAATCTTCCAGGCTCAAAACCAGGCTTTCGTTGACAAATGGTGGACAGCAACAAGAACAGATGCCGCCTTGCCCAGGATCTCCACCACAGGAACAATTAATAATTACAATTATTTTCAATCAGACTGGATAGCTGAAAACGGCGCCTACCTCAGGTTGAAAAACCTGGTGGTTGGTTATACATTGCCACGCAGCATTACTCAAAGGGCAAAGATTGACAGGTTGCGCATTTATTTTTCTGGCAACGATTTATGGGAATCATCAAAGATCAAAGACGGATGGGACCCTGAAACCACCAGGTCTGTTGGCAACACCGGCGACGCCGAGAATAACAACATAACTACTTTCAGCCAGCGTTATCCCTTCTACCGTTATTTAACCTTTGGTGTAAACCTTACTTTCTAATTCACAAAAAAAAATCAAATGAAACAACGTATTCAAAAATATATACTACTGGTTGCAATTGCATTTACCCTGCTGCACGTTGGCTGCACCAAGTCTGTAGATCTTCAGCCCGTCAACGAACTATCCGACGCCAGTTTTTGGAAAAGCCCCGATCAGTTTAAGCTGGCAGCAAATGAGTTTTACAGTTACCTTGTTAGTTTTGGTAATGTACTGTATGATGGCCCGCATTCAGATATCCGCGGCGATTTAACTACCTATCGCAGCCCGTTCAGCAATGGTACCAACGCATTGTCCTCAACAGATGGCAACTGGAATTTTAGCAGGGTCAGGGCAGTAAATTATCTACTGGACAGGGCTGCCTCTTATCCTGCTCCCGCGGATATTGCCCGGTATGTTGCTGAAGCCAAATTCTTTAGGGCCTATCTGTATTTCGATTTATTACAGTTGTACGGCCAGGTACCCATTGTTGATAAAGTACTGTCTATAAATTCTCCTGAATTAATGGCGCCAAGAAATACAAGGGATGAGGTAGTGGATTTTATTGTAAAAAATCTTGAAGAGGCTATTGCCGTATTGCCGCCTGAAAATGCAATTCTCGCCCCCGATAAAGGCCGCATAAGTAAAGGTGCCGCACAGGCATTTTTAGGAAGGGTGGCTTTGTATGAAGGTACCTGGCAAAAATTCAGGGCCGGCAACACAAGGGCCAATGCCTTGCTTGATAAATCTGTTGCAAACAGCGATGCAGTGCTTACCGGAAACCTCTACCAGTTGTTTGCCCCTGCTGTGCTGGGCGATTCTGCGCAGAAATATCTCTTCATCCTGGAAGATGAAAAATCCAATCCTGCAGGTATAAATAAATCTGCCAACAAAGAATACATTCTGGCTAACCGTTATTCTTTTACACAAAGGCAGGTACGTAATAATGTTACCCATACCTGGTTGGGTGCCGGTACTACAAAAAAATTCGCCGACATGTTCCTTTGCCAGGATGGATTGCCTGTAGAAAAGTCGCCTTTATTCCAGGGCTATGCGCAAACACGGTCAGAGTATATAAACAGGGATAACCGCATGCGTTATACCATGATGATAGATTCAAGTTATTACTGGGATAATGAACTCCCCGGCTCCAGGATAACCTGGGCAAGCGATGCTGCGGATATTGCCGGCTCGAGGGGAAGGCATAATGCCGCAACAGGAACCGGCTATCAAACACAAAAGTGGGGAAGCGAGAGAAGGCTGCAGGATAATGAAGAAGGCTACGACTGGCCGGTGATACGCCTGGCAGAAGTTCAGTTGAATTATGCCGAAGCGGTGTTTGAAAGAAATGGCATCATCAGCGATGCGGATTTAGATAAATCATTAAATCTTGTTCGCAACAGGGTTAACAAAACAATGCCTAAACTAAGTAATGCCCTGGTAACCGCTAATGGCCTTAATATGCGTACAGAGATACGGAGAGAAAGAAATATTGAATTATTTCTTGAAGGGTTTAGAGTGGATGATTTAAAAAGATGGAAGACTGCAGAAACAGAAATGCCCATGAATATACTTGGCATAAAATGGACTGGCACCCGCTGGCAAACCCGTTGGGTGGTAAGTGGCAATTCACCTTATCCGGTTGATGCAAATGGTAATTTAATTTTTGAAGGCAGCAGGGTGTGGGCGCAAAAAAATTATTTGTTGCCAGCTCCAACACAGCAGATACAATTGAATCCTAACCTGGCTCCTAACAATCCAGGTTGGTAAACTGATAAAAAATAAACACGGGCAGACTTTTTTTATGATAGCGATAAACAAAGCAGGTGGTTCTGCGCCTGTTCGTATTTTTTGTTCTTTTTTTTATTTGTTGCAGTGCCTGAGGCTTAAAGAAGGGAGTTGCAGTTTTGTTGTCTGAACAAAGCAGCAGCCATGGGTCTCATCCTAAGACGAGATTGTGTCATATCGCTCCCGTGTGGGATTTTGTTTGCTGCCCGCGACTTGCAGTGCCGGCTTCGGCATCCCGATGGTACACATGAATCGGAACTTATACGGCATTACCAGGTGAATCTTTAATTGTGTTACAGGTAAACAGCAGCGTATTATTGGAATAAAGGAAGAGGATAACTATTGAAGTAATTAGCGCCTGGGCACATGAACTGATTGGCAAATTGTTAATCACAAAATTTACACTCATTTTTTTTAAAAAATCCCTGGTTTCCCCTTGTCGGGTATAATTATTTAAAATCAATTTTTTGGAATGATAAAACAACCGTTGGCTGTGATAGTGCTTATACTTTTTAATACTATCATTTTTTCTCAAATAAAAGTAGGGTTGCCTGTACAAAATAATCATCCCCGGTTATTAGCCGCAGGTACAACCAAAGCTGCAGTTCTCTCCAGGATTCAAAATGAAACCGCTGCGAAAAATATTTTCGAACAGGTAAAAAAATCGGTTGATGTATATGTCAGCTATTGCCAAACAGATACTGCCTGGATGCTGAGCCGTTTGCAGATGTACTGGAGAACAAAATCAACTGACATATTTATCAAAGGCGGTATTTACGATCATGCCGAAGGGGAGGCTCCGGTACCCACGGTAAAATTTCCGGGTACAAGGGATAATGTATCTGCCTACACTGCTCCAAAACTAGAAGATATCCCGCCATACATGGATGACCCAAGGGGCGTTTATCTTATTAATAAAACCAAACCGGGCTTGCCTTTGGAGTGGACAGACATTTCTAAAACAGGACGCATCATTGAAAGCATCAACACGCAAATATTGGGTATTGCTTATAATGCCGCTGTATTGCATTGGATTACCGGAGAAGACAAATATGCAACATTTGCTTATGGCCTTTTTGATACCTATATGAACGGGATGAATTATCGCAAAGAACCATTTGATTTAACTCATGGCCATCATCAAACCCTGGCCGGCCTTTCTACCTTTGAAGTAATTCAGGAAGTGGCTATACTGAATAGCCTTACCGGCATTTATGATTACCTGTATTATTATTTGGATAAAAAGGGGGCAGAGAAAATGAATGTTTACAGCAATGTTTTTAAAAAATGGGCCGACCTCCAAATCAACCACGGCGTGGCCTTTAACAACTGGAATTTAATGGAAGCAAAGAATACGCTCAATATAGCGCTAATGCTAGATGATGACAATAAATATGCGGATAAAAAAGGCAATCAGTATTTCACTAATTTTATTTTAAACAGCAATGCGGAAAGGCAGTGGTCGCTGCAAAAAATTGTGAATGAAGGATACGATGCGGCAACAGGAATGTGGTATGAGTGCCCGGGGTACTCAAATGGGGTGCTGAACGATTTTACAGGCTATGTAAGTTTTTTCGACCGCTATTATAACTACGATCTGCTGGAACAAATACCAGTGCTTAAAAAATCTGTGTTGGCGATGGCGCAATACCTTTTCCCTAATGGTTACCATGCATCATTCGGTGACTCTCATTATGGAAAATTAAATCTTAATGCGGCATATCAGTTAGTAGCCAACGCCCAAAAGAACAAAAAGCCGGGACAGGAAAAATTATTTACCCGTTACATAAAAACTATGCAAAATTTTTATGAACAAACAGGTAGCGGTGCTGCGGAAAGAAGTGAAGCAGGCATAAAAGGGATTAACGCATTATTATATAGCGAAAGCAATATTGCCCTAGATGAAAAAACGGACGAAGGAAATATCAGTGAATTCGTAACCCCTGTATTGTCTTCGCCCAACGTAAGTTATTTTGCCTTGCGTAATGCTTTTGATAAACAAAACGGATTAATGGTTGCAATGTCTGGCTCCAAAGGTAACCACATGCACGCCGGAGGCATATCCATGGAGATGTATGGAAAGGGATATGTACTTGCTCCTGAAGCTGGCATCGGCACCAGTTATTTCCAACCCGACTACGCAGAATACTATTCGCAGTTTCCTGCACACAATACTGTTGCAATAGATGGTATATCGGCTTACCCGGTAATGAAAAGCAATCATGGGTTTGAAGTAATAAGCTCTTATCCTGCATCAGGAATTACAAAAGGTTATTTTTCTGCTATAAGTTTTGGTAATTTATATTTCCTGGAGCCCGAAACAAATTCAGATCAAACAAGGCTTACCAGCATTATCCGCACAAGCGATTCAACAGCATACTACGTTGATATCTTCCGGTCTAGAAGAAAAGATGGCAAGGATAAGATGCATGATTATTTCTACCACAACATGGGGCAGCAATTATTGGTAAATGATAGTGCCGGCAAAGCGTTGCCCATGCAATCAACAGAAAAATTATCATTCGGTGGCGGACACCTGTTTGCTTACGATTATTTGTACGATAAAAAATCAATCACCACCGATAAAGATATAAATACAGTTTTCAAACTAGCCATTCCGGGTAAAGATGAAATACAAATGAATATGTGGATGAAAGGGGAAAAAGGCCGGGAAATCTTTGCTGTAAAATCTCCTAAATCAACTGCGATAGACAGGATAGGCCTACCTAAAGAAATTGCAGAATTACCTATGCCGACAATTATAGCCAGGCAAACAGGTGAGGCATGGACAAATCCATTTGCGGTGGTATTTGAGCCATCAACAACTACCCAGCCAAAATCAGTTATATCCATTCAATCATTTAAGGCAGTTAATGCAACGCCCGATTTTGTTGGATTAGAAATTGAAGAAAAAGCAGGCGCCAGGCAGTTTGTTTTTTCCGCATCAGAAAATAAAAATGAAATCGTAAAGGGTGACAAATTATTCCTGGGAACATACGCCGTTATTAGTGAAATAAATAATGGCTTGAATTATTTATTTCTCGGCAACGGCAACAAAATTGCAAAAGCAGGCTACAGTATTACTGCAAAAGTTACCAGCGCGTCTGCCGCATTGGAATTAGAAAATAATGAGTGGTTTTTTACCAGTTCTGTTCCGGTTAGCATCAGCTTTCCTGTGGAACTCTTCAAAGGCAAAGCGATATACAAAATTGCATTAATTAACAAAATTTATACAGGAAAAAAAATAATGCTGAAGGGCAAAACTGTAATTGCTTTTGAGTTGCCGGCCCTTCTGTATTCAAAAATTGAATTTAAATGAGATTGAAATTTATTATATGGTTTAGTGCTTTGATCTTGTTTGCAGGCTGTGCGCCAGAAACTTTTTTTGATGTAAATGAACAACTTGATTATTGTATCGCACAAGCTACTAAAACTATTGATTCAGGGCTGCCAGATCCGTCTCGAATTCCACGCAGTATTGCCAACGGAAAAACCGAATGGCGTAAAGTAAACTACCGTGACTGGACCTGTGGTTTTTGGCCCGGCATTATGTGGTATAATTATGAATACAGTAAGGATGAAAAATGGAAAAATGAAGCGGTACGTTTTTCAGGAGCATTATTTCCTTTGGTTGACTCTGCTGCCATAGATCATGATTTGGGTTTCCAGGTGTATTGCAGTATTGGTAATGGTTACAGGCTTACAAAAGATACTGCTTACAAATCCATTCTGTTGCGGGCTGCAGATACATTGTCAAAATTATTTAACCCCAAAGCTGGAACGATATTATCCTGGCCGAGAGAAGTGCCGGGTGTTGACTGGCCTTTACGGCACAACACCATCATGGACAATATGATCAACCTGGAGTTATTATTCTGGGCTGCTAAAAATGGTGGCAGCAAAATTTTTTATGACATTGCTGTAAAGCATTCAGTAACCACCATGCAAAATCACTTTCGTCCGGATTTCACTTCTTATCACGCCGTAATTTATGATACCACCACAGGTAAAAAAATAAAAGGCATTACCCACCAGGGGTTTTCAGATTCTTCCATGTGGGCGAGGGGGCAAAGCTGGGCCATCTATGGCTATACCATGGTTTACAGGGAAACAAAGGATAAACAGTTTTTAAGCTTTGCACAAAAAGTTACGGATGTGTATTTACAAAACCTTCCTAAAGATTTAATTCCTTACTGGGATTTTAATGCACCCAATATTCCCAATGAACCCAAAGACGCATCTGCCGCATGTGTGGTTGCATCGGCACTATTAGAACTATCAACGTTTGTTACTGATAAAACTAAGGCGGATGAATACAGAATTAAAGCGGAGAAAATGCTGGCAATACTTTCGTCAGAGAAATATCAAAGTGGTAATATCAATAATGCTTTTTTATTACACAGCACCGGTCACAAACCCAATGGCGGAGAAGTGGATGCGTCCATTATTTATGCTGATTATTATTACCTGGAAGCATTGTTACGTTTAAAAAAAATGCAGGAAGGGAAAAATATTTATTAAACCATATAAAATAAGCTCTTGAAAAAAATAATCAGCATATTGTTCTGTTCGCTCGTGCTCACAAATGCCTTCAGCCAGTCAGTTATTGATTCTTCAAAGGTAAGCCTGCAATCGCCGGATAAGAATTATAATGTGCAGTTCTATCAGAAATTTAATACCGACGGTACAAGAACCATGTTTTATAAAATAGATTATAAAAATCAGCCGGTAATTAAAGAATCAGTTTTGGATATTCAGTTAGATAATAACCTCTCTGAAAGAGCAATGGCTTTAAAGGTAGATAAACATATAAAATGGTGTGAGAATTTAAAAGTAACCGTTATCAGTTATTTCTCAAGAGACAGTTCGTGGATTCCTGTTTATGGCGAACGCAATGTGATAGCAGAAAAGTACAATGCAGTTACTATTGATTTAGTAAAAGACGACAATCCGATTTATAAAATTAATGTGGAGATAAGGGTTTATAATGAAGGTGCAGCACTCCGTTATTTCTTTCCGGAAAATGAAAAAGGAACTTATTACAGGATCGTAAGTGAAAATACAGAATTCAGTTTACCAGAAGGAACCAAAGCCTGGCATGCATCATGGGCTCAGGCATTGTATAAATTGTTGCCTTTAAACAACTGGCCAGATGAAAGTGAAAGGCCATTGACTTTACAATTATCTAATGGTTGGTATGCATGTATTGCAGAAGCACAAATGGTGGATTATGCAAGAACCAAATTTAATTTACACAAAGAAAAACCAAATACCATTGTTACATCGATGTACACCCCGGCAGACCTAATTTCTCCGTTTGGCACACCATGGCGGGTAATTATGGTGGGAGAAAAACCGGGTGATCTTATTACCAACAACGATATTTTGCTCAACCTTAATGCGCCTTCAAAAATCAACAATTTAAGCTGGATAAAACCGGGGAAAATTATGAGGGTTATGACGCAGACCACCAGGGATGCTTATGAAAATATTGACTTTGCCGTAAAGCACAACCTGCAATACATTTTATTCGACTGGAAATGGTATGGCCCCGCTTTTAGTTTTACGTCTGATGCCACAAAAGTTGCCATACCCAATTTTGATTTACCTGCAATAATCAAGTATGGTAAAGAAAAGGGCGTAGGTGTTTGGTTGTATTGCAACCTGCAGGGTTTGTATTCCCAATCCGATTCCTTGTTCAGCGTTTACAAAAAATGGGGAATAAAAGGTGTGAAATTCGGTTTTGTACAAGCAGGTTCTCACCGCTGGACAACATGGATTGAAGAAATGTTTAAGAAAGCAGCAGAAAACCAAATAATGGTAAATGTGCATGACGACTGGCGGCAAACCGGCGAACAAAGAACCTGGCCTAATTTAATGACTGCCGAAGGTATAAGGGGAAACGAAGAAATGCCCGATGCAACACACAACACCGTGTTGCCTTTTACAAGATATATTGCCGGCGCTGCTGATTATACTATTTGCTATTACGATAAAAGGATAAAAACCACCCATGCCCATCAATTAGCATTAGCCGCAATTTATTACAGCCCAATACAAACATTGTATTGGTATGATAAACCTGCGTTAAGTGAGAACGAACCTGAGTTAGAGTTTTGGGATAAGATACCCACCACCTGGGATGAAACGAAAGTATTGCAGGGCATGCCGGGAGAATTTATTACCACAGCCAGAAGAAAAGGTAATGAATGGTTTGTGGGAACAATTACTAACAATACAGAAAGAATAATGGAGGTAAAATTTGATTTTATTCCTGAAGGGAAAAAATACACTGCAACCATTTACAGTGATGATGATAGTTGTAAAACAAAAACTAAAGTACGAGTTGAAAAGAAAATAGTAACTAATAAAACTGTTTTGCAATTAAAATTAAAAGCAGCAGGCGGCGCAGCTATTTGGTTAAGAAATTAATAATACTGATACGATAAAATAAATCATTGATCATGCAAAAAAATGAAGAAAATATTTTAAGTGGTTATCTGAATGATACCATTTATTGTATTGAACCAAAACAAAAAAGTAAATATATGCTAATGAAAAAAGTAAGGTTGCAAGTCTTAATAAGGCAGGCATATTTTCTTTTGTTGCTGCTGTTTGGATTAGGAATTACCCAGTCCGTTGCACAAACAAAAGAAGTGAAGGGTACCGTAACGGATGCTAAAGGCGATCCATTAGAAAATGTTACTGTAAAGCTGAAAGGCTCCACTACAGCAATTGCAACTCTTAAAACAGGCACTTTTGTTATAAAAGTTCCTGCAGCAATTAACAAACCTGTATTAGTTTTTACTTCTGTTGGATATGTAACCAGAGAAATTTCTGCTGCTGGTAATACTACTATTGATATTACATTAGAGTTAACAGATAAATTAATGGATGAGGTTGTGATAATTGGTTATGGCGAAGTAAAAAAGAAAGATGCTACCGGCTCTGTTTCTAAAGTGAATGTCACTGACTTACAGAAGGCTCCTGTAAAATCAATAGACGAAGCTTTAGCAGGACGTATTGCAGGTGTTAGGGTGGTATCTGGTGATGGTACTCCAGACGGTGCAAGTGAAATAATAGTAAGGGGTGTTGGTTCTATCACACAGTCATCGGCCCCGTTGTATGTTATAGATGGCTTCCCCCAAGAGTCAGCAAATTTTAATGCACTTAATCCTGCAGATATAGAATCTATTGAAGTACTGAAAGATGCATCTGCAACAGCAATTTATGGAGCAAGAGGCAGTAACGGCGTAATAATGATTGCTACTAAAAGAGGAAAATCTGCCAAACCCCAATTATCATACACCGGTAGTTTTGGTATTCAAAGCCCACTAAAATTTATGGAGCTGATGAATCCTTACGAATTTGTACGGCTGCAAAATGATATGAATCCAACTTTTGCTAACTATGTATATTTTACTAATGGCAAAACACAAGAGGATTACAGAAATGCAGAAGGAATAGACTGGCAGGATTTATTGTTTGAAGATAATCCGGGTTTTCATTTGCATAATCTTTCTTTATCAGCCAAAATAAATAAAACGGCTTACTCCATTTCAGGTTCTTATGGCGAACAGCAGGGACTGGTTTTAAAAAGTGGGTTTAAACGTTATCAAACCAGGTTTTCATTAGATCAGGATGTTACCGACAGATTGAAAATTGGTATTAATGCCAACTATGCCAATTTTAAAGGCTATGGCCAAATACCGGCCAGTCAAAGTACACCACCGGGCCAGGTGGTTAATAATGCTAACTGGAATTTTATGACTAATCTCTGGTCTTTTCGTCCTGTATTAGGCAGCCGTTCCGGAGATTTAAGTTTTGTATATGAAGATTTAATAGATAACAATGTAGATGAAGGTGGTGTACCCGGCTCTGGAAGAGTAAATCCTTACGTTCAAACTTTAAATGAAATTAATGACAGGTTTAACACTACCATTAATGCTAATGCGTATTTGCAATATAAGATTGGAAAATTTTTTACTTTCAGATCTACAGCAGGTATTAATTTATTAACTGACGAATCATTTCGTTTTAATAACAGCAAAACAAATGGCGGAAGCCCTTTAACAAGTTATGGTAATACTTATGGGGTGAATGGAAGTACTAACCGTGGTAAAAGTAAAAGTTTCTTAAATGAAAATACGCTTTCATTTCGTAAAGAATTTAGCAGAAAACATTTAATAGATGCAGTAATAGGTGCTACTTTTCAAAAAAACAGCAACGAGAGTTATGGCTTTTCGGCATCTAACTTACCCAATGAATCTTTAGGTGTAAAAGGACTTGGACAGGGAACACCGTTCCAGGTTTCATCACTTTCTTCTTTAAGTAATATGCAGTCTTATTTAGGAAGGGTGAATTATACTTTCAATAAAAATTATTTGTTTACAGCTTCTGTAAGGGCAGATGGTTCTTCAAAATTCCATCCCGATAATCGTTGGGGATACTTTCCTTCAGGTGCATTTGCCTGGAAGTTGGGCAGCGAAAAATTCATGCAAAAGGCAGACTTTATCGGCGATGCTAAAATTCGCTTTAGTTATGGTGCTACGGGTAATAACCGTGTTTCTGATTTTGCTTATCTCTCTTTATTATCGGCCAATACCTCCGGCTTCAGCGGTAGTTATTATTCTTGGAACGATCAGATCATTTACAACATTGTAGTTAGTACCATGAGTAACAAAAACCTGAAATGGGAAAAAGGAATACAGTCCGATGTTGGGTTAGACTTTACATTATTTAATAAAAGAATAAATGTAGAGGTAGATTATTATAACAGGGTTACCAAAGATTTATTATTGAATGCCAGTATGCCATGGGCAACCGGCTTCGCCAGTGCATTTACGAATATTGGCAAAGTTAAAAACGATGGATTGGAATTTACTTTAAGAACCACCAATGTGAGGAAAGGTAATTTTACCTGGACAAGTGATTTCAACATATCCTTTAACAGAAACAAACTGGTTTCTTTAAATAATGGAGAAGATGCCTTGCTTACTACCAGGGCATTTGATGCAAGCGTAGGTTCCAACGTAAATTATATCGCAAAAGTTGGGCAGCCCGTTGCTCAGTTTTATGGCCTTATTGCAGACGGAATGTATCAGTTAGAAGATTTTTATAAGATACCCAATGGTACAACAGGTTTTGTGTATTTGCTTAAACCCAATATTCCCTGGTATGGTACTCAAAGTACATTAAACAGTGTAAATACCAATCCGCAGTTTCCAGTACAGCCCGGCGATCCTAAGTTTAAAGATTTAAATGATGATGGTATTATCGATCAAAATGATAATACCACTATCGGCAACCCTTATCCAAAACACTATGGTGGGTTAAACAATAATTTTTCTTACAAAAACTTTGAGTTAAGTGTGTTTCTGCAATGGAGTTATGGTAACGAAATTTTAAATGCCAATCGATTAAAATTTGAAGGTGGCACCAATGGTGCAGTACAGCCGGCGGCTTTGGGATTAACTGGCGGCGGTATCAACTTTAATATGTTTGCCACCTATGCTAACAGGTGGACTCCGGAAAATCCAAGTAACTTATATCCAAGAGCCAATGCACATGCAGGGGGCACAAGACAATACTCTACAAGAATTGTTGAAGATGGATCTTACCTGCGTGTTAAAACAGTACAGTTAGCTTATAATTTGCCGGTGAAAGTTATAAAAAAAGCAAAGCTCACTTCGGCAAGATTTTATATAGCAGGTCAAAATTTGTTAACCTTTACCAAGTATACCGGCCCCGACCCGGAGGTGTCTACCTTTAGTGGAAGTAACCTAACTCCTGGTTTCGATTATTCGCCCTATCCGCGTACAAGAGTAATAACAATTGGCACAAACATTACACTCTAATTTATTAAAATAATTTAAACATGAAACGTATTTTAATCATCATCGCTTTTGCAGCATTTGTGTTGTCTGGTTGCAAAAAATTTTTGGATACCGTTCCTGATGGAAGCCTGGTACCGGAGAATGCTTATGCTTCGGCAGCGCAGATCAATGCGGCTATATCGGGTATGTACACCAACTTAAAATATGTAGTTGGATACGCTCAATTTTATACCGCTTATTATACAGCCTCAACCGACGAGTCGTATCATTACAATGCAAGCAATGGCTTTGCCTGTTTTGCTGCAACAGCCACCGATAATATTACCGGTAATCCAAACAGTAATTTGTGGAGAGGCTGTTACCAGACTATCAATTACTGCAATACTATGCTGGATAATATTGACGCATCGTCTGCAGGTAAAGTAGATGTGAATATAGTACGCCGGGCAAAAGGTGAAGTAATGTTCCTTAGGGGATTTCATTTTTTTATTTTAGCGCAATTTTATGGGGATGTGCCCATGTCTATTCACGCCACCACCGATCCTACTCAAAGTCAGATAGTCCGTACTCCTGTTAAAGATGTGTATAATCAAATTATTGATGACATGACACAAGCCGATTCATTAATGTATGATCAAACTTTTAGTTCGCAGGGGTATAGCGATAGAATTACCCGTACTGGTGTGCAAGCTATGCTGGCAAGGGTTTGTATGTATGCAGCAGGCGCACCGGTAAATGATACCAGGCGTTATGAAGATGCGTTGGTATGGTGTAATAAAGTAGTGGCATCGGGGCAGCATTCACTGGCAAGTTCTTACCCGCAAATATTTATCGACGAGGCAAAGAATATTTATAACAGGGAAAATATTTTCGAAATTGGATTTAACAGAAAGGCAGACGGTTTGATATCGGCAAGCGGAGGTATTGGGGTATATGTTGGCCCGTCAATGGGAACAACTAATGGTACTACACCAACCGGGGCTGTGGCTTACGACAGCGGTTGGGTGTACAGCTATTTAAAATTGCATCCCCGTTTATTTTTTAAATACGAACCTGGTGACAGGCGGAGAGACTGGAATATTGCGAATTATACAACCGGTACTACCTCAACAGCCATTACAACTTCTGCTGTATCAACGTCGTTAACTTATGGCGCCAGCGGAGTAGGATCTAAAATTCCATTGGCAAACAGCCGTTACTGGAGTCGCCAGCCTGCTAAATGGCGCAGGGAGTATGAGCCCCAAATAAGTCGCAGTACGCAAATGACTTCCAATACCAATTTTGCAGTTATTCGTTATGCTGATGTATTACTAATGTTGGCAGAAGCAGAGAATGAAGTAAACGGTGCAACGGCTATTGCTTACGATGCATTGAACCAGGTAAGAAGAAGGTCAATTTCAACAACTCCTGTTGTAGACAGCGTTGCTTATGTACAGGGTACCGGATATAATTATGCACCCGATTCTGTTACCATTAACCATGGTGGTGGTTCAGGATTTTCTATAAGTGTTTTATATAACGGTACTGCCACAAAAACGGTACTGGTGCTGTTAACCGGGCAGGGCAGTGGTTTTGCCACTGCACCAACAGTTACCATTGGCCGCCAGTGGAAAGCCGGAGTACAATATACGCTTAACACACAGGTAGCAGCAACTAACGGCAGGTTGTACACGGTAACTACGGCGGGTACATCTACTGCTTCTGCACCAACAAACACATCAGGTGCATCTTCGGCAGCAACAACAGGTGCAGGTTTTACTTATGCAGGTTTTGCTTGTTTGGTAACAACCTATTTAAGTGCAGTACCGTTGGTTGATTATAATGCCAGTGTGCTGGCATCAAAAGGCATTACATTTAAGCAGGCCATAATGGATGAAAGATCGAGAGAATTATGTTTTGAGGCAGTGCGCCTTGGTGATCTAAAACGTTGGGGAATATTGCTGCCAACCATACAGGGTTTAGGTGCAGATATTTCAGGAGCAAATTTATTGTATCCAAAAATTCCATCTGCAGTTTCCGAATTGGGCGTTGGTAATGATGCAGCTCCATTGGCACCGGTAAATAACATTTCTTCAAAAGATATATTTTATCCAATACCGCAGTGGGATTTAAACCTCAATAAAAAATTAACCCAAAACCCAGGGTATTAATTAAATAAATAAAGAATAATTATGAAGAAGATATTAATAGCTGTTTTACTTGTAGCCTCACTGGCAGCATGTACCAAAGTAGATATTGTAATGCCGGATGATTTTACAGTAACCACCAATAAAACAACTTATTTAACAACTGATACTGTAAAATTTAATTTTACCGGTAACCCCGGATACATTACTTTCTTTTCGGGAGAAGTTCATAAAAAATATGAGTTAAGTAAAGTAAAAGAAATGGATGCCGATTCCATCATTGTGAATTTTACAACAAACACTACTGCAATAACGGCCACCAGTCAGGCCGTTACGGTAAATAATTTAAAGTTGTTTGCTTCCACAAATTTTTCGGGTAAGTATGACTCTGCGAGTATTAAAGCAGCTACCTGGACGGATATCAGCAGCCGTGCCACATGGGCAACAACTACCACTAATGTAGCATCTGGCAGGGTGCATTTAGAAGATTTAAGGAACGGCAAATTGCCTGTTTATATTGCATACAAATATGTAGGTGATACTGCTAAAGCAACCGCATTGCCCCGTAAATGGCAGGTAGCAAGTTTTAGTTATAAAAATCATTATAAGGATACTGCATTTGCTTTAGCGGGCGGAGCAGCAGGAACTTCTAATCCTTTTATGACTGGCGGCTTTAATCAAAAAAGTATTTTGAACCCGGCCAGTAACTGGGTGTATGCAAATGCCAACATTACTTTTAATGCAGGAGCTGCTGGTAATTTACCAGATGAAGACTGGTCTGTATCACGTGGATTTGAACCTAATCTTTATCCATCTGATTTAGGAACGCAAATAAAAAATCAATCTGCATCAGTTAGCGGATATAGTTATCGTTTCCGTACAGCAGGAACTTATATGATAACCTTTGTGGCCAAAAATGCAGATAGCGATACAGTTGCTGAAGTGGTAAGGCAAATAACAATAACAGTACAATAAAATATTAAATAATAAAGATGAAAAAATATTCAATAAAATGTACTACAATAATTGCGCTTGCTGCAATTATAATTTCCAGTTGTGCGAAAACTGATTTAGGCCCCGGTTATATTGAAAAAGGATTTGTGTATTTTAAAGGAGATGGTTCGTATGCACAAATGACTCCGGTACCTGTAACTCCATCCATCGGTACAGCTGTTTTCTCCGGTACATATGATAACAGCCTGCAAATTTTAAACTACAGTTTAAAATGGACGGGGATGTCAACAGGGGTAACTAAAGCGGACTTCTTTTTTCCATCAAGCCAGGTACAAAATGGTTTGCAGGCACGTAATATGTTTACAACTACAACAGCAAGACCCGTTACCGATAGTATTACTGGCGTTATATGGACGGTTAATTCACTTACCCAACAGGAGCTTGCTGATTTAAAAGCCGGTAAAGTGTATTATACCATTACTACATCTGCAAATACAGGTGGCGAAATACGTGGCCAGGTGGCAGTAAAATAGAATTAATGAATTCGTTTTTTAAAGAGACATTATAACTGAACTATGAAAGTATTTTTTTTATCTGTATTTTTTTTAGCACTTAACTGTAGTGTGTTATTAGCGCAAAATAATAAACAGGCATTTACTGATAAACTTATTTTTGGTAATACAGCATCTGAAACAGCACACCATTTTTTTTCTGCCAATAGTTTGGTGGATGAAAATAATATAGGTGATCAATGCAGAAAATTAATGCCACCGGATACCGCATCATGGCAGGGCAATAGCATGAGTTTTGTTTTGAAAGTAGATGGAGCAAAACAAAATTATATCACAGTAAAATTTTGGGGAGATGATGTGAGTCATAATCAGTTGTTATTAATTATTGATGGTAAACAAATTGGATATCGCCATTTAGGAGATATTGAAGTATTAGATGTCGGTGCAGATTTTCCATTGTATAACGGAAGATATCATTATAAAACATCACCGTTGCCATTGCAGTTAACCAAAGGTAAAGCGGAGGTGCAATTAGCAATTCGCAGCAGTGGTGCTATTTGGGGCTATGGCAACAACTTTGCACAGTATCAAAAAAATATGACTGATGCCACAAGAGGTATTTACGCACTGTACACTCATACACATAATAGTTTTAGTGCGCCGGCAGATGAAAAGCAAGGCAATGTGCCAAAGGTTATTGACCGAAAAACCCCGGGTAAAGATGTATTAGGGTTATTAAAAGAAAGAGTGAATAAAGAACTGGATGGATTGATAAAAGGTAACAAAAATTTAAGCCAGGTGCAGATGCAGTTTTTAGCAAAAGCATACAGCGTTAAATGGAGTAATGCTTATAAAAGTGAAAAAACTATCGAAAGAATTACAAAAGGCTTAGATAGTATATTTATCGCTTACAAAAAAAATCCTAAACTGGCAGAAGCTGATCCTGCAACATGGAATGCCGATTGGTTTGGTTTAGGTATAGTGGGAGAAATTATTTATTTGCTGAACGAACCATTACAACAAAAACTGGAGGAGGTAGTAAATTATCCAAATATTGGCACATTGAAGCGTAAAGCTGCATTGGCTTCTTTTTTAGTTTATTGCAGAGATTGGCATACAAGGCACCGGCGTATGTACACCAATCAAAGTATGATCAATGACTTGTATGGAATTTATTATGCCAATAAAGGATTGTATTACACAGCACCGGATAAATACAGAACCGAAAAAGATATCCGTCGTTATTTATACGAAAGTATTGGTTTAGAAAAATGGCGGGGACATGATAGCGATACCGGCTCAACCTATCATGCCGGAAATGATTACTGGCTTTTGACTAACACAGGTTTAACTAAGGAGTTAGGATATGTGGGTAATTACGGAGAAGTGCTGGACTGGGTAGCTGAATTATACCTGGCCACAAAACCCAACCACAACGAGCCTGGGGATGAACTGATAAAAAAACAAATAGAAAAAATTGCATTGGCCAGGATGCCATTTAGATACGCTGGAACTGATGCAGATGGATTTACTGCCATGCGGATGGAAACACAGGTGGGATGGAGAGATACACATTATCCCGGTGATGTAACTTATGTACAGCGCAGTAGTTGGGATGGCAGCCCATTGCAAATTGTAGCCGCAACAATGCACCCGCAACTAATTGGCTATGCACAACAAATGTTTGCCGATAACCAGTTTTTTGCAAGTGTTGAAGAAAGAATGAAAGATAAAGGCTTTAGAGTAACGGCTGGTCTATTAATCATACCTGATCAGTACGAATTGATAAAAGATCAACCCAATCAAAATATAAAAATGCCTATGAGCAAAAGTAGTCCAAATTTTGTTTTTGCAGATGAAGAAGATGGCGTGGTAGCAATAAAAAATGGCGACGACTATTTATATGCTTCATCATACTGGCGAGCAAGAAATGCAGTGAACAATTTAGCGAAATTGCATTTTGTAACACCCAAAGTTGATTATGTGGCTACAGTATTTGCGGAGCAACAATTTGATAGTAGCGGCATGTGGTTTACCCGGCCGGATTATACCAATTTTGGTTTTGCAAAAGGAGGGCCAAAATATCCAGACACAACTCACTCCGCCCATGCAGGAGAAAAATTACCCATTGCGAAAATACCGGCAGGCATAGTATTTAAATCAGGTGACGAAAGTCCTTATGCTGGCAAAGCAGATTATTACAAAATACAGTATGGTAATTATATTATTGCTATGAATGCTTCAAAAGATAAAACGTTTGAATTAGTTGTTCCTGATGAGTTTAAAAATGCTATTAACTTAGTATCGAAACAAAATATAAATATTAGCTCAATAAAACTGGTGCCGCAATCTACTGTTGTATTATACAAAAAGTAAAAGAAAGGCTGAAGTGCTGGGGACAATTTGTTTTAAAAACAACCATTATGGATAAGCGGAAAAATGTAACATTGGGCATTGATATTGGAGGCTCACATATTACTGCGGGCCTCGTAAATTTGGATGACAGGATGGTAATTAATGAATCTATTATTCGCCACAGGGTAAACAGAAATGGTACAGCCGACGAGATACTAACCGAATGGTGCAATGCAATTAAAACACAGCAATTAAAATATGTAAATAGTTTTATACAAATTGGTTTTGCTATGCCCGGCCCGTTTGACTATGAAAATGGTATTTGCTTAATAAAGGGTTTTGATAAATACGAATCATTATATGGATTGAATATCCGCGCAGCATTAGCAAGACGTTTAAGCCTTCAGCCCTTTGATATTCTTTTTAGAAATGATGCAGAAGCTTTTTTGGAAGGTGAATTATTTTGTGGAGCAGCTACAGGTTTTAATCACGCCATTTGTATTACTTTGGGCACAGGGTTGGGGTCTGCTGTTAGTCATGATGGACATACAAAAGATGCAGAATTAAGTGTACTCAGTTACCAGGGAGAAAAAATTGAAGAATGGGTTTCTACAAGAGGGCTGATCAGGATTTATAAAGAATTAACCGGTAAAACGGTAGAAGATGCCCTGGCCATTGCAGAGTTATATAATACCGATGCTGATGCAAAAGAAACATTTAAAATATTTGCTCATCATTTGTCGTGGTTCCTGCAAAAATTTATTAAACAGGAATCGCCGGAGGTACTGGTAATAGGCGGCAATATTTCAAATTCCTGCAAATTGTTTATGGATGATTTGTTAAGGAATCTTTCCTTAACTAATGTTCCGTTGCCAAAAATATGCCGTGCAACCCTGGGCGAAAATGCAGCATTAATTGGAGGGGCCTGCAAATTTGTTTCCTTTCAAAATAAGACTTCATTTGTTACACTATAAATTATAAATAAAACCAGCATGAGTACTAAAGCAAACTTTACCGAGAATAAATTCATTGTAACAATGATTTTTGTCACCTCTCTATTTTTATTGTGGGGTATTGCCATTACAATGGGGGATGTGCTTAACCGTCATTTTCAAAACGTATTGGGTGTAACAAAAGCACAATCAGGTTTGGTGCAGTTTTCAATTTTTGGTGCTTATTTTATCATGGGTATTCCTGCAGGTTTGTTTATGAAAAAATTTGGTTATAAAAATGGAGTATTGCTGGGATTGTCTTTATATGCTATTGGTGCATTTTTATTTGTGCCTGCATCCAATGCAGAATCCTTTGCCTTTTTTCGCTTTGCATTATTTATACTAGCCTGTGGATTGGCGACATTGGAAACAGTGGCGCATCCTTTTGTTGCCTCATTAGGTGATCAGCGCACCAGCGATCAGCGTATCAATTTTGCGCAATCATTTAATGGGCTTGGCGCTGTAATCGGCCCCCTGATTGGCGGATTTTTTATTTTAAAAGGCACAGGTCAATCAACAGATTTAACTTCTGTAAAAACATTATACATAGTTATTGGAGTAGTGATTACTGTAATTGCAGTAGCTTTTTCATTTGTAAAAGTACCGGCGTTGATAGATCCGCATGTAACTCAGCAAGAAGTTGACACGGATGCAGTGAATGTAGATCTGGCACCTGCAAAAAAATTATACCAGCATAGGCATTTTGTATGGGCAGCCATTGCACAGTTTTTTAATGTGGCAGCACAAGGCGGTACCTGGGCTTTCTTTATTAATTACGGGGTAGAAAAAATGGGATTGAAAGAAGACACCTCTGCGTATTATTTTTCTTTAAGCATGGTAATGATGATGGCTGGTAGGTTTATAGGAACTTACTTAATGAAGTTTATTGCACCTAATAAATTGTTAGCGGTATTTGCGTTGGGCAGCATTGCAATGTGTTTAATTATTGCACAAAGTTTTGGCTGGCCCTCTTTTATTGCATTGATCATGCTCAACTTCTTTTTTAGTATTATGTTCCCTACCATATTTAGCCTGGGTTTAAAAAACCTGGGAGCTCATACACAACAGGCTTCTTCATTTATAGTAATGGGGGTTGTAGGTGGTGCCGTGTTCCCTCCATTGATGGGTATGATTGCAAATACAGACGTAGCACATGCTTACTATTTACCGATCATTTGTTACTTTATTATATTCTTATTCGGTTACAAATTGTACAAAGTAAAACATTAACAGTATGAGAATATCGTTTACGGTTTTTATGGTATCGTTCTTTAAGCCGAAAGTGCAACTATTCTTTTTTTTATTAATGTGGTTTTGTTCTGCTGAACTATTTGCCCAGCAATTAATAACTTATCCTGCTCCCACTTCGGCACCTAATACCTTGCACAATGATGATTTTACAGTAAGGGTGAGAAAGCCCGGAGGTAAGTGGCAGGAGTTGTATGAGTATAATGTAAAAGTGGATGAGGTAAAAGGTACCAACCATCAGGTGGAAAATGCATCCATGTGCAGTTTCGATTTTTCAGGGGAAGTGGAGATTTCGGTTACAAGCAATAAAGACAAAATTAAGCAGGCACGTATCCGTCCGCTATCTTGTGCTATTAAGCCTTTGATAAACGGAAATACACTCAGCTTCAGGCTAACGAAAGCCCGTAATCTTTCGGTTGAGGTTAATGGGGATATTTTTCATAATCTTCACCTGTTTGCCAATCCTGTAGACGACTTAATTCCAAACAGAAAAGATACAAATCTCATATATTTTGGAGCCGGAATTCATAAGATAAATAGCGGTAAATTGAAAGTGCCATCCGGAAAAACAGTTTACCTGGCTGGTGGAGCAGTACTCATGGGACAGATACTGATTGAGGGCGTTCGGGATGTAAAACTGATGGGCCGTGGAATGATAGACCCTTCTATAAAGATGGGGGTGCACATTGCTAACTCAAAAAATATAATAGTAGAAGGTATTTTTTGTACCCAATGTGCTACAGGTGGGTCAGACAGTGTAACTATCAGGAATGTAAAAAGTATAAGTTATTACGGCTGGGGAGACGGCATGAATGTTTTTGCGAGTAATAATGTGTTATTCGATGGAGTTTTTTGCCGCAATTCGGACGACTGCACAACAGTGTATGCAACCCGAAAAGGTTTTGTTGGCGGCTGTACTAACATCACCATGCAAAATTCAACACTATGGGCAGATGTAGCCCATGCAATAGAGATAGGATTACATGGTAACCCTGCTCATCCGGATACAATTGAAAACCTTAGGTATATTAATATTGATATCCTTGATCACAAAGAAGCTCAGCTTGATTACCAGGGATGTATCGGCATTAATGTTGGTGATGAAAACCTGGTGCGTAATGTGCGTTTTGAAAACATTCGTATAGAAGATTTTCGGCAAGGACAATTATTTAATCTTCGTATTGGGTTCAATAAAAAATATTGTACAGCACCGGGAAGAGGAATTGAAAATGTGTTATTCAGAAATATTAGTTATACCGGTAAGAATGCAGAACTGTCCATTATTTCAGGATATGATGAACACCGGAAAATTAAAAATGTGATTTTCGAAAATCTTACAATCAATGGAGTTCAGATAACTGATGATATGCCCGGTAAACCCAAATGGTATAAAACGGCAGATATGGCAAACATCTTTATTGGCGAACATGTAGAGGGAGTTGAATTTAGAAAATAGTTGACCAGGGCTAAGTTGCATTTTCAAAGTCAGCATGCAATTATCATTTAAAATAAAAATGCTTAATGAAGATTTCTGTTCATTATTTTCTTGCGATGTTGATGCCATTGATATTACTGGCATCAGTTAGCCAGGCCCAAAACAAAAGCAAGTTGGATTATGCATACAATTTTTTACCATTACAAAATAAAATTCAATCCTGGGTTGACAGTGGCTATTACAATGGCGCCTCCATCATTATTGCAAAAGATAATAAAGTTGTTTATAAAAAATATTTCGGCACCTATAATCCGGAAACTGTTGTATTTATTGCAAGTGCCGGTAAATGGCTGGCAGCAGCAACAATAGCTGCTGTAGTTGATGAAAACAAACTCAACTGGACTGATAAAGTGAAAAAATGGTTGCCTGAATTTACAGGTGTAAAAGGAGAAGCAACATTAACACAACTCTTATCCCATACTTCAGGTTATCCCGATTATCAACCGAAAGAGCAACCTCTTGACATTTATCAAACATTAAAAGAATCCGTTGCTCAAATTGTTAATTTGCCTGCTGATACATTGCCGGGTACAAAATTTAAATACGGAGGATTAGCCATGCAGATTGCCGGAAGAATTGCAGAACTGGCTACCGGAAAAGATTGGGAAACTTTGTTCCAGGAAAAGATTGCTATTCCATTACAAATACGATCAACTCATTTTACTCCTGTTGATTCATCCGGCGGCCATGCGCCAATGTTAGGTGGTGGTGCAAAAACAACTTTACAGGACTATGCTAATTTTCTTTCCATGATTAGTAATGATGGAATGTTTAATGGAAAGAGGATTCTATCTGTAAATGCAATTAAATTAATGCAGGCAAATCATGTGATAGATGCAAAAGTAAATGCCGGAGAATTTGTAGAAAATGTAAGAGGCAGTTTACGAAAAGATATCTATGGTTTAGGCGAATGGATAGAGGAAGTAAATGCCAAAGGTGAGGCAACATTAATCAGCAGTCCATCATGGGCCGGTGCTTATCCGTGGATTGATAAGAAAAATAATGTGTACGGATTTTTCTTAACACATGTTTCAAAATCGAGAAATGGATTTAATTCTTTTTTATCAAGCCCTGTTATTCCATTATATGTAAGAGATGCCATTCTTGACGCTACACATCCGGAAGTAAAAAGAGGTTTTGTAAATGTTGATAACGGTAAATTATTTTATGAGGAATTAGGAAAAGGAGAACCACTCATTTTTATTCACGGTCATTCTTTTGATCATTACGAATGGGAGCCGCAGTTTTATGCCTTTGCTAAAAAGTACAGAGTAATCAGGTATGATGTAAGAGGCTATGGACGCAGCACTATGCCGCAGGAATTTGCAACTTATATGCATGCTGATGATTTAGCTATATTAATGGATTCTTTAAATATTAAAAAAGCTCATGTTGTAGGTTTAAGCATGGGAGGGTTTATTGGATTGGATTTTTTAGTGCTGCACCAAAACAGATTATTATCTGTTACACTTGCCAATGGCGATGTGTGGAATGGCTCCCCCGGGCCATCTTCACCGTGGACTGCCGGAGAGATTACAAAACGAAGAGATTATATCCAGTCACTATATCAAAAGGGAATTCACAACATAAAGAAAGACTGGTTCAATGCATTAACCATACGTAATGGCAAACCTATTGAACAATTAAGGCAACCTATCTGGAATATGATTTATAAATGGGATGCCTGGCAACCAACCCATATTGAGCCAAGATTTTTGCTGGGTACATCTGTCATTGAAAAATTGAAGCAAACAGAAATTACTGTTCCTGTTTTGGTATTAACAGGTGATGAGGATTCGCTGCGTAAAAAGAAAGTAATTGAATTGGTGCCGGCTGCAAAACAAATGATTATTCCCAAAGCTGGTCATGTTAGTAACCTGGAAAATGCAGAAAGGTTTAATACAGCGTTATTCACATTCCTAAACGGAGTAAAGTAAAAATAACTTAACATTTATGCGTATGTGTTTGAAATATCTATTCTTTATTACACTTATATCAAACAATCTGTTTGCTCAAACAAAAAATTTCGGGTATATAAATCCTGTTATTGCAGGCATGAATCCCGATCCAAGTGTTTGCAGGGTTGGTGAAGATTATTATGCAGTTACCAGTACGTTTCAATGGTTTCCGGGTGTTCCTGTTTATCATAGCAAAGACCTGGTTCATTGGGAATTGATTGGGTACAGTCTGCATATGAAATCGCAGTTAAATCTGGAGAAAGGTTCAGGTATTTATGCACCGGTAATACGGTATAATAACGGTGTATTTTACATGGTTACCACCAACCGGCGCAACGGCGAGAACTTTTATGTTACGGCAAAAAATCCTGCCGGTCCCTGGAGCAATCCTGTATGGGTTAGTCAGGAGGGGATTGATCCTTCGCTGATGTTTGATGAAGATGGCAAAGTTTATTTTACCTGTACACATCCGGATGGAATTTTGCAACGTGAAATTGATATTGGCAGCGGAACTTTTTTAACTGAGCCGAAAATTATCTGGTCAGGAACAGGGGGTCGCTATCCTGAAGGGCCACATCTTTATAAAATAAGTAACGTGTACTACCTGATGATTTCAGAGGGTGGTACTGAATACGGACACCAGGTTGTTATTGCACGAAGCAATAATCCATGGGGACCATTTGAAAACAATCCTGATAATCCAATATTGACACATCGTAACAAGAATGCACAAAGTAATATCATACAAGGAGTGGGACATGCGGATCTTGTTCAGGCACATGATGGTAGTTGGTGGACTTTGTTTCTGGGTTTTCGTCAAAAGGGCAGTCATCATCATACAGGAAGAGAAACTTTTTTAGCACCGGTTGCATGGCTGGGAAATGGTTGGCCGCTTATTAACAGTACCGGCACTGTTGAATTAAAAATGAATGTGGCTACTCTGTTGCAGTACAAATATCCTTCTGTTGATAAAAGATGTGCATTCGATGCAGAAGCATTGCCACTCGAATGGAATTTTATTAAGAACCCTGACTCTTCTGCCTATTCGTTAACAAACCGAAAAGGCTGGTTACGGTTGAAAGGTGGAAGTGGAACCTTAGTCGACAATAAGCAGGTAACGTTTACCGGCAAACGACAAACTGATCTGGTATTCTCTGCAGAAACATTACTTGATTTTAATCCTTCCGGGCAGAATGAAGAAGCAGGTTTGTCAGTTTATCATCGGAATAATGGTCATTACGATTTATTCGTACGTAAAGAGAAGAACGAACGCTTTATTGTATTGCGTTATACTATAGGAAGCCTTATTCATGAGCAACAGAAAATTAAACTGACAAATGGTTCAGTCTTTTTGCGGGCAGAAGGTATAGCTGAGAAATACAACTTCTCTTTTTCTCAGGATGGAAAGCAATACCGCAATATGGGTAATATGGATTCAAGATTGATCTCCAGCGAAACACTGGGAGGTTTTGTTGGTGTGTATATTGGTTTATATGCAACCGGAAATGGCAAGCATTCCTTGTCGAATGCGGATTTTGATTGGTTTGAATATGAAGGAAAGGATAAATAGCATCAATATTTAAAAAAGGGAAAAGATGAAAAATGTTTTTTTAATATTAGTCTTGGTGTGCTCAACACTTACATTAACAGCACAACAACATCCTTGTCTTTATACAACTGAAAAAGATAAAACTGTCGTTCTGCAAAAAATAAAAAATGAAAAATGGGCAGCAGAGTCATGGAATAAACTGAAAAAAGATATTGACAAATATGTTGACCTTCATGAAACAGATCCCGATTGGGTTGTTTCAAAGTTAGCAATGTATTGGAAAGAGGGCGAGCGGTATACACAATGTTTTATCAAAAATCAAAACTGGGATTATGGAGAAGGGAATGCTCCTGTGCCAACAGTTCGCCTTCCGGGAATGCGGGTGTGGAATGATTATACTAATGTTTCATTGGAAGAAAGGACTCGTTATAATGCAACAGGTGATATGAAAGCAACCAGCAGAAAAAATCCATCTGCTCCGGCTGTAATTGTACCGTATAAAAATTCAGGCCATCTCATCAGGGGAAATAATGTAGAGATATTAACGTTGGCAGAAAAATCTGCTTTTGCTTACTGGATCACCAGCGAAGAAAAGTATGCCAAGTTTGCTGCTGATATTTTTAATACCTGGTTAGCAGGAACCTACTATATGAACCCACCTTATGATCCATCTAAAATGAAAAGTGGGTATGATGCTGGCGGCATTTTTGGTTATTATGATTACGAACAAATACATGATGACCTTGCTTTGCATGCAGCAGTATCTTATGATTTTTTGTACGATTACCTGCAACAACATCCTTCGCAATCTTTAAAAACTATTAACAAGCCGGTTACTGAAGTTGCTTCTGTTGTATTTAAAAGGTTTATTGATATTGGAATGATCCGTGGGGGTAAAACCGGCAACTGGAATGTGAATGGATGGAATATAATGATGAGGCCGATACTGGTGCTTGAATCAAACGATCATTATGCAGATAAAAAAGGGAAGGAATATTACCTGCATTTTTTTACTAAAGAAACTACTGCTTACCATGATGCGTTACCTGATATATTGAAGAATTATGATCCGGTAACAGGTTTATGGCCGGAATCACCAGGTTATGCGTTTGGCACCATTAGTTCATTGCTTGATCTTTCTATTCCGATTTACTTAGCTGGTAATGATATTGTGCAAACGAACCGGGTTTTGCAAAAAGCTGCTTTGGCTGTATTTCCATGGACGGATGCAAGGGGTAATATGGTAGTATTTGGTGATAGCCGTGGCGGTTCGGCTGATTATAATACGTTTGAACGTTTACTCACTTATTATACATATAAGAACGACACAAAAAATGCAGCTTTGGTTTCTGCTGCATTGCAAAAAGGAATTACCTCAGGCCAATATAATAGAAGTAGAACTGACTGGACAGGTATTTGCATCAATGCAACATTGAAAGAAACCGAAGAAGTAATTCCCTATGCAAGAACAGCATGGTCAGCCGAACATCGTCATCTGATTATGAAAAATGGCAATGATGAAAAAAATGCCTTAATGTTTACTATGTACGGGGGTACAAAAGGAAAACATTTATCACCAAATGGATTAGCATTGCAACTTTATGGTTTTGGCTGGGCATTAGCACCCGATGCATCTGCTTATGAATCCTATTGGAGCAATGATTATGGTTATCATCAAACTTCAACTGGTGTAAACACTATTTTGCCAGGATATACAGAAGGGCCGGTTACAATTAATGCGATGGAGCCCAGGCCTCACGGGGATTCGTTTACCACTTCCTCAGCAATATCTCCGTATTGTTCCTTTGCAGATTTTTCTGCGGGCGATAAAAGACGGATAGTAGCCATGATCCGTACATCATCAGCAACTGGTTATTATGTTGATATTTTCCGTTCCGACCTTAGTAATAATGACTATCTCTGGCATAACCTGGGTAATAGTTTAACCATTGCTGATGCTGTTCATAAACCATTGTCATTTGCCGCAATTAATGATCTCGATTCTGCTTACAGCAAAAATTATTTATTTTTTAAAGATCAGCAGAAGGTAAAATATGATGGTGACTTTAATGCACAATGGACGATCAGTAAAGTAAATCCTTCCATCAATATGAACATGTGGATGAAAGGCAATAAAGGGCGAGAATTATATACGGTGAATGCTCCGCCAACAACATTGAATAAATCGTTGGTGCCCGGCGGAGTAAATCTAAGTCCGCAAACAACGCCAGCATTGATTGTTCGTCAAAAAGACAACAATGCTTTTCAATCTCCTTTTGTTGCTGTGTTTGAGCCTTACCAGGGAAATGATAAATCAATTAAAAAAATTACATCGCTGCCCGCTTCAGAAGGTGCTACAGCTTTATTGATAGAAAGTAATATAGAAGAAGGAAAAAACGAAATGGTATTGTACGCACCAAATGACCAGTTGACGCAGCAGCAGAAAAATATTTCTTTTACAGGAGGTTTTGCTGTTGTGTCAGAAAATAAAAACGGCCTTCAGTATTTGTATGTAGGAAGTGGGAAGTTATTAAGCTTTAAAAAATATTCGATCAGTGCTGAAAAGAATATTACAGCAGGTTTAATATTTAATGAAGATAGACTTGCTTATTCATCATCGGATAATATTACAATAACACTTCCTTATAAAACTAACACTGAAAAAAAGTACAGTATCTATTATAAAAAAGGGGACATTTTTAAGGAAGTGCCTGGAAAGTATAATTCAACAAATCAAACAGTATCAGGTTTATTACCGGCAGGTAATAATATTGAAATTAAAATTTTAGAAATAGTTAAAAATTAGTACAATGTTTAAAAAGTTTTATCGAATAGTTTTTCCGTTAACAATGATAGTTTCATTTAATAGTAAATCACAATCGCATAACCCCGGGCAACATATCGAAAAATCTGGGCTTGCTACCGTTGCACCATCTCCTGTTTTACCGGGCAAATACGCTGATCCCCATATTGCAGTTTTTAATAAGCACTTTTATATATATCCCACTACGGACGGCAAAACGGGATGGGCATCTGATTCATTTTCCTGCTGGTCATCCTCAGATATGGTTCACTGGAAAAATGAAGGCACCATACTCGATTTAAAAAATGACCTGACATGGGCGCATACGCATGCCTGGGCACCTGCCATTGCCTTTAAAAAAGGGAAGTATTACTATTATTATTCTGCCAACAAAAACATCGGAGTAGCCACTGCCAATAGCCCTCAGGGCCCTTTTAAGGATCCGATTGGCAAACCATTGGTGGCCGCTAACGCATTTAAAGGCCAGATGATTGATCCCATGGTATTTGTAGATTCAGATGGGCAGGCCTACCTGTATTGGGGACAGGGAAATTGTAACATGGTACAGCTAAATGAAGACATGATCTCTTTTGATACTTCCAAAGTTATTACTATTCGCCCCGAGGGATTTAATGAAGGTTCTTTTATGTTAAAACGCAAGGGTATCTATTATCTGATGTGGTCGGAGTATGATACACGTGATCCCCGTTATTCCATTGCATATGCTACCAGTAAATCGCCACTGGGGCCTTTTGTAAAAGCCGAAGGGCAATCTATTCTAAAAGGAAGCGGAACCATAAAAGGGGCCGGGCACCATTCGGTAGTGCAGGTGCCGGGCAAAGATGAATGGTATATCGCTTATCACCGGTTTGTAATTCCTGATGGAGATGGGTATAACAGGGAGACCTGCATCTCGCCCATGCGCTTTGATGCAGCGGGAAATATTTTGCCAATAAATGCATTTGAACGCATTAAACGGGTTCGTATAACAAAATAAGAAAAAGCATCATCAGGAAACCAGTAAATACCCTGCGATTCCAGAAATGTTTAATACCAGGTGGTATAAAATTGTGAAAGATCAAAATGCAGAAATATGAATAGGCTTCGATTTTATTTATTCATGAATGTAATTGTTTTGCTGGTTGCTCTAAAAGTGCCTGCACAATCGCATTATCCCGGGCAACATTCCGGAAAGTTTGCGTTGCAGGATAAACTGGTTCCGAAATTATACAGTTTCGAGCTACAGGATGTAAAGCTATTGGACAGCCGTTTCAAACAAAACATGGAAAGAGAACAGCAGTGGTTAATGTCGATTGGCGTTAACAGGCTGTTGCATAGTTTCCGTAACAACGCAGGTGTATTCAGTGCAACCGAAGGCGGATACGGTGCCGGAATTAAACTGGCAGGCTGGGAGTCGCCTGATTGCGATCTCAGAGGACATACCACCGGTCATATTTTATCAGGCCTTGCATTGATGTATGCTTCTACCGGAGATGCCAAATACAAACTTCGTGGCGATAGTATTGTAGCAGGGTTAGCAGTGGTGCAGGATGCATTGAAGCAGGATGGCTATCTTAGTGCTTATGCACAAGGATTAATAGACAGAAATATTGCAGGCAAACCTGTTTGGGCACCATGGTATACATTGCATAAAATTTTTTCGGGACTGATTGATCAGTATCTCTATTGCAACAATACACAGGCACTGGATGTTGCGACTAAAATGGCAGATTGGGCTTACAAAAAATTACAACCACTAGGTGCAGAGCAAAGAACAAAAATGTTGCGTAATGAGTTTGGCGGCATTAATGAATCGTTTTACAACCTGTACGCTATAACAGGAAAAGGGGAATATAAATGGCTGGGAAGTTTTTTTTATCACAACGAAACATTGGATCCTTTAAAACAGGGAAAAGATATACTGGATACAAAACATGCCAACACCTACATACCTAAGCTGCTTGGTCTGACCCGTCAATATGAAATTGAAGGAACGGGTGATGCAGATTCTGTGGCATCATTTTTCTGGAATACAGTAATCAATCATCATTCTTTTGCAACCGGTAGCAACAGTGATAAAGAACATTTTTTTAGGCCCGATAGTCAATCATCACACCTTACAGGTTTTACCGGAGAAAATTGTAACACGTATAACATGCTTAAATTGACAAGGCACCTTTTTTCTCATAGCGGCGATATAAAATATGCGGAGTATTATGAAAAAGCTTTGTACAATCATATTCTTGGACAGCAAGACCCTGCAACAGGAATGATCTCGTATTTTCTTCCCATGTTACCCGGCGCACATAAAGTGTACAGCACTCCGGATAGTTCTTTCTGGTGTTGTGTGGGTAGTGGTTTTGAAAACCAGGCCAAATATGGGGAAGCTATTTACTACCATGCACAAAATGATCTCTTCATTAATTTATTTATCCCTTCGGAATTGAGCTGGAAAGAAAAAGAAATTAACATTATACAGCAAACTAATTTCCCCGGGTCAGGAAAAATGCAGTTCAAAATTGAATCCGCAGCTATTGTAGCTTTTGGTTTAAATATTCGCTATCCATTATGGGCAACAGCAGGAGCAATTGTGAAGGTCAATGGTAAAAAGATTTCAGTCAGGAATATACCCGGCAGTTATATTACCATCAACCGCAAATGGAAAAATGGAGATATTGCTGAGGTGGATTTTCCGATGACACTTCAAATAATACTACCAAATGATAATCCCAATAAAGCAGCCATAGCTTTTGGCCCTGTTGTATTAGCTGGGCTAATGGGTTCAGAAGGATTCAAAGGTACAGCGCCTTATTCCAATCCAACCTTACATAATGATTACTACACTTACAACTACAATATACCTGAAAGCATTAGTACTTCACTTCAATTAAATAAAAATAAACTGAATGATGCCATCAAACCTGTTGCAGGGCAATTGTTAACATTTAAAACAGTAAAAGAGGGAATTGTGCTCCGGCCATTGTATGATATTCACCGGGAACGTTATGTAGTGTATTGGGATTTGAAATAAAATACCGGATAATTCTTTAACTGTAATTTCAGTTAAGCGATAAAATCTGCAGAGCATGCAAAGAAGAAACTTCATCAAAAATACCATTCTAACATCAACAGGATTAATGTTATTGCCACCGTTTGCAAAGTCGGCATTTGATGGAGATGAACAATCTTTAACGGCGCTGGAAAAATACTTTATCAATCCTCCATTATCAGCAAGGCCATGGGTTTTCTGGATGTGGATGAATGGAAATATTACCAAAGCAGGCATCACTGCCGATCTGGAAGCAATGAAAAGAATGGGCATTGGTGGTGTAATCAATTTTAATTCTGCTGTAGGTATTGTTCGTGGGCCGGTTGATTATGCCAGTGAAGTATGGATGGAAGCAACAGCGCATGCGGTAAGAGAAGCGGATAGGTTAGGCATTGTTTATTCAATACATAATTCACCGGGTTATTCTGGTTGTGGTGGCCCGTGGGTTACGCCGGAAATGAGTATGCAGCAGTTGGTGTGGACTGAATCTTTAGTGCATAGTAATGGCGAAATAAATATGCAATTACCCAGGCCTTATTTTAAACAAAATTATTACCGTGATGCTTTTGTAATAGCTTATCCATCTTTGCCTGCGGAGAAAGCATTGATGAAAGATAAGCTGGTTAAAGTTTTATTGAACGGAAATGAAATTGATAAGGCTATTGTCAGTGACAGAAATCCGGAAACAAAAATAAGGTTGGAAATAAATGAAAGCAGTAGGGCAGTTGCTTATGATATTGCCACTGGAACTGCAAACAATACAGCAACAATAGCTTCTTCCAAAACTTGTTCTCTTGTGCTGGAATTCAGTGAACCATTTGAAGCAAGGGCAGTTACTATTTACCGTAAGCCGGAAACTCCGGGAGATTTGTTTGATGGACCGAGAGATCATCCAACGCCATTTAAACTGGAATATTCAGATGATAGTGTTACCTATCGGGTAATTGGAACCATTCGTCCACCTGAGTTAAGGGAAATGGATACACCTGCTGCATTAAGTTTTAATGCGGTTAAAGCAAAATATTACCGGTTAACTGTTGCTGCATCCAACTGGCTAAGTGAAGTGGAATTGCACAACGGGCCAAGGTTAGGTGGCTGGCCTGGTAAAACAAGCAATACCCATGGCGATATAAATGGTGATACGCCAGTAGTAGAACCAAAAAATATCATCGATCCTGTTACAATTATTGATTTGTCTGATAAATTAAACGCTGACGGTAGGCTGAGGTGTAAAATTACTCCTGGTAAATGGACCATCCTGCGCATTGGCCACACTACAACAGGAGAAGAGTGTGCCGCACATCCTGATGCCGGAGCAGGATTAGAAATTGATAAATTTAGAAAAGAAGCACTGCAATTTCACTTCGATCATTTTTTAGATAAATTTATTAATAAAGTAAAACCATACGTTGGCAAAACATTTAAAGCAATTACGGTTGATAGCTATGAAGCTGGTAAACAAAACTGGACCATCAATTTCGATAAGGTATTTAAACAACAAAAAGGTTATGATCTTATAAAATGGTTACCCGCATTAACAGGAAGAATTATTGGCAGTGTGCAAGAAACAGAAAAAGTTTTATGGGATGTACGAAGGGTACAGGCTGATTTATTATCTGAAAATTTTTATGGACATTATAAATCATTATGTCATCAACGGGGATTGGAATTTTATGCTGAGCCTTATGGTGATGGCAATATGGATAGTTTGCAAATTGGTCAGCATCTGGATATAACCATGAGTGAATTTTGGACAAGGTATATCTACGGTAGCGATATGTATTCTAAACAGGCAGTTTCAGCGGCACATATTTACGGAAAAAAAATTGTAGCAGCAGAGGCATATACTGCAATGCCTGCCACTTCAAAATGGACAGACTACCCGTTTTCATTGAAAGCAGAAGGTGATTATTTCTTTTCGCTGGGTGTTAACCGTTTAGTCTTTCACACATTTGTGCATCAGCCCTATATGACGGGAAAACCTGGTATGACGATGGGGCCATTTGGTATGCACATCGACCGCAATAATACCTGGACAGAGCAAGCCTATGGCTGGACGAATTATTTACAACGTTCACAATATTTATTACAACAGGGATTAACAGTTGCCGATGTGTGCTATTTTAAAGGCAACGAACCGCAATCCGGAGTGCCGGATATTTATAAAATATTGCCAATGGGTTATCATGCTGATGTAATTGGACCGGAGGCGTTGCAAAAAAGGTTAATAATAAAAGATACTAAAATTATTTTGCCGGATGGAATGAGTTATCGCATTTGTGTGATGGCTGCATTACAACAGCTATTACCATCTTCCTTAAACAAAATAAAAAAATTGGTTAGCGAAGGAATGGTATTGGTAGTAAGCAATAAACCTGTAAAAACTTATGGCAATTATGATAAAGACAGCGACGTACAAGGTATTGCTGATGAACTGTATGGTGATGTTGATGGAAAAAATATAAGGGAACGTAGTTATGGTAAAGGCAAAATTATATGGAGTGATGATTTGGCGGCTGTATTTAAACAACTAAATATTAAACCCGATTTTAAATATACTGCAGAAAATAATGACGCTACCATTCACTATGCACATAAAAAAATAGGTGCGGATGAATTTTATTTTATCAGTAACCATAAGCGTAGGGACGAAAATATCCTTTGCTCATTCAGGGTAAATGGTAAACAACCGGAAATATGGAACAGCGAAACGGGCAAAATTGTTGACGCTGTTTTATACGATACTGTTGATGGAAGAATACACATGCCAGTATGCTTGCAGCCTGCAGGTTCTTTGTTTATTGTATTCAGAAAAAAGATCAGTACTCAAAATTGTACAGCAGTTACAAAAAATGGATATCCTTTAATATCAACCAGTAACTTAGTTAATAATAAACAGGCAATGCCTGCTGACGTAAAAAATAATTTCACTGTTTGTATTTGGGCAAAGCCCGATACGTTTGCACACCCTAACAAAAGTATGTTGTTTCATGCGCCGGAAGGAGAAATGCTGTATGGTAGTAATCATGTAGCTATTGGTTTAAGTGCCGGGCAAAATGCGGTAAGGGTTTACGAAAGAGGTAAAGGCAATGCAAAAGAAGTGTTGGCATATAACGGTTCGATAGAAGGTTGGACGCATATTGCACTGTCGTACGAAAATGGAAAGCCTTCATTATACCTTAACGGGAAGTTAGTTGCACAAACTACTGCCAGCGGTAAAATTGTTCATTCTGCCATTGGTGCAGCACCTGCACCGGAGCAATTTGCCAGCTATTTTGAAGGAAACAATACAATGCCTGATGTATATAGAGACGTATTGAGTGAAAAGAGAATTACCAATATGTATGCTGAAGGATTTTCTTCATCACAATTACCGGGCGATATTGAAATATTTAAAGAGAAAAATCAACTGAAAGCATTGATTTGGAAAAATGGGGAATACACTTTCTATCCAAAAGAGAAATTTAAACAGATTGCTAATATTAATGGATGCAATGCTTTGGAATTACACAATTTGTGGAAAGTGCAGTTTCCAAAAGAATCGGGAGCGCCGGCAGCAATTGTTTTGCCCTTTTTAACTTCTTTGCACAAACACGAAAATTTTGATGTAAAACATTTTTCAGGCACTTGCACATATAGCACCCGTGTTGTTTTTACAAAAGATTTTTTGCAAAGTGCCAATCGGTTTTTTTTGCATTTGGGCAGGGTGGAAGCGGTGGCTGAGGTAAAAGTAAACGGAAAGAAAATTGGCTTGTTATGGAAAGAGCCTTTTATTATCGAAATTACAAATGCAATAAAAACAGGCAATAATTTGTTGGAGATAGCCATAACCAATCTCTGGCCAAACAGGCTGATTGGGGATGAACACTTACCAATTGAAAACGAGTACAGTGACCATAAATTTATAAAGAAGCTACCGGATTGGTATGTAAACAATCAGCCAAAACCCGGGCAGCGAAAAGGCTTTGCAGTATGGAAGAATTTTTCAAATACAGATCCATTGCTGGAGTCGGGTTTACTGGGCCCGGTTAAAATAATTACCGCTATCGAAAAGGATATTTAATGATGCATCAGATTGAATTTATAGTAGATAATAAAGTATCCAGGCTTCAGCAGATAGTGCAGGAATGCTTATTTACCTGTCACAAAAAATGACAAGGGATATTTTGTGTTGCAGGTAAATTGTAACGAAGCATTAACTGGGAAAGAAGAAATGATTAAACAGCAACCATTAAAAGATGCTGCTGTGTACTTAGTGTTACAGTTTCATCTCCGGATGGCAAATGTAATTTCAGTTACAGCGAAGATGGAATAAATTATAAAACGATTGACGTTCCATTTACAGCAAAACCTGGTAAATGGATTGGTGCTAAAGCCGGCTTGTTTTGTACGGGCGCCCCTGGAATTAGAAATGGAGGTTATGCGGATTTTGATTGGTTCAGAATAACAAAATGATGAAAAATAATTTAATGATAACCTTGCTGTTTGTTTGTGCAATTCAATTTGCACATGCGCAGGTTTGGCAATGGAGCGTAAAGGTGGATAGAGTAATATCTGACGAAACAAAAGATCACCCGCAGGCATTTTTATGGATACCAGAAAATTGTAAGCAGGTGAGGGGAGTGGTGTTTACGCAGCACAACATGATAGAAGAAGGAATACTGGAACATCCTGTATTTCGCAAAGCAATAACCAAACTGGGTTTTGCGGAAGTATGGGTGACACCCGGCCTAACGGTTACTTTCGATTTTACTAAAGATGCAGGAGAAGATTTTACCTACATGATGAAATTGCTGGCGGATGTTTCTGGCTATGCTGAATTAAGAAATGTTCCCATTATTCCGATGGGACATTCAGCGTTGGCAAGTTTCCCCTGGAATTTTGCGGCCTGGAACCCCCAACGAACAATAGCCGTGGTTTCCATTCATGGTGATGCACCGCAAACAAAATTAACAGGAAGCGGCAGACCGAACCCGGACTGGGGCAACAGGAATATTGATGGAGTGCCGGCTCTTTTTGTAATGGGAGAATATGAATGGTGGGAAGACAGGATCACTCCGGCATTTAAGTATATTGCTAAACATCCGGGCAGCGTTATTTCTTTGTTTGCTGATGCAGGCCATGGGCATTTTGATTACAGTGATGAGCTGATTGAGTACCTGTGTATGTTTATTAAGAAAGCAGCACAGAGAAGATTGCCGAAGTCAACGCCTGTTTACAAGCCTGATATTTTAATTCCTGTCAAAGCTCAGCATGGATGGCTAATGGATCGCTGGCACAAGGATAGTTTGCCATTTGATCCTGCTGCAACTTATGCGATGTATAAAGGTGACAGAAGATTTGCTTCCTGGGTGTTTGATAAAGAGATGGCCAATGCCACAGAACAATTCTATACAAAAGCAAGAGGGAAAACTGAGCAGTACATTGGGTTTAAACAAAATGACAAAATATTGAAGCCGGATAATTCCCATGCAAATTATAACCTGAAATTTATCCCTTTGGAGGATGGTACCAGTTTTACCTTACATGCCTTTTTTGCTGATACATCAGAGAAGAACCCTGTAAATAATTTTGCTAAAACACCACTTACCATAACAAGGATTTGTGGCCCTGTAAGAAAAATAAACGACACCACATTTCAAATAAATTTTTATCGCATGGGGTTTAACAGCCCCAAACGCAGCAACGATATTTGGTTGCTTGCCAGTAATAAAGGCGATAAAATTTTTAAAAGCGCTGTTCAGCAAATTGATATGCGTTTCCCTTTAATGAACAAAGAAGGGATTGATCAGGTGATCGATTTTAAAAAAATTGAAAACATAAAACAGGAAATTAAATTAATGCCCCTTCCTGCAAAATCATCGGTAGGGTTAACGGTGGCGTATTACGTTAAAGAAGGGCCGGCAATAGTAAAAGGCAATAATTTAGTTTTTACAGTAATCCCTCCACGTGCAAAATTTCCGGTTAAACTAACCATTGTTGCATGGCAGTATGGTGTAGCCGGTAAAGTAAAATCAGCCACACCTGTGGAACAAAGTTTTTATATCATTAAATAAAAAGCCAATTCCTGAAATCCAGGCATTTTTTTTACCCGGCTATAGTGCGTTCCTTGTTAATGCTGTCATGCAAGCGTAATCATCAGTCCGATAGTAAGTATGAAGCTCCACAACAAGTACTTGCAGAAAATGGGATATGTTGGATTTTCTAACTCCTACTCGATTTTTACAATACATCCATTTTTTTTAAGGCAGGAATATATGTTCTTTTACCGGAATATATTTTTTTTTGTCAAAATTGGCTCAAAAATTGGGCTGGTGGCATATACCCGGTCATTAAAAGGGATAATAGATGGGTAGACCGGATTTCTAAATATGGTAAACTATGTACAGGCGAAAATGCCTGGGCTAATAATATCTTCCCCGTCTTAAAGGCATCAGCGATGTAATTTTCCGGGGGCTTAAGGTCTCTTTAGTTTTTGTTACCATGAAAATATTGCAGTAAAAGAAAAAGAGTAAACAGCCGTTAAAGAATAAGCTAATTTGTAAAAGTACCGGCGCCAGTTAAGCAGTTGTTGAAGTAAATCGCTATTTTGCAAACAAAATCCAATCTTAAAAACCATGAAGGTTTCACTTATCACCGTTACCTACAATTCTGCAGTTTACCTGGAAGATTGCATCCGTTCCGTTGTAGGGCAGCAATACCACAACATTGAGCACATCATCATTGATGGCGGGTCTACTGACGGAACGGTGGACATTATTAGAAATTACCATTCACATATCGCCAAATGGATATCCGTTGAAGACAGGGATATGTACGAGGCAATCAATAAAGGGATCAAAATGGCCACGGGTGATATTGTTGGCATTTTGAACAGTGATGATGTCTTTGCTTCCAATGACGTGATTGGTTCGATTGTGGACTGTTTTAACGAGCATAAATTGGATGCCGTTTATGGCGACCTGGTATATGTTGACAAAGTGGATACCAACCGCATCATCCGTTACTGGAAGGGTTTAACCTATAATCGTTTTCATTTTCTCTATGGCTGGATGCCCGCTCACCCCACTTTTTATTTGCGCCGTGAATTAATCGATGAATATGGCGGATACCTGTCACATTATTATACCGCCGCAGATTACGAATTCATGGCGAGATACCTGTACCGCTACCGGATCAGTGCACGTTACCTGCCCAAACTTTTTGTAAAAATGAGGGTGGGGGGCCAAAGCAATATCACGCTCAAAAGCAGGCTGCGCGCAAACCGGAGGGACTACCTCGCTATGAAAAAGAACCAGATACCTTTCCCGTTTTTTGCCGCCATATTGAAACCGATCATTAAGCTGCACCAGTTTTACTACACAATGTTTACTAAATTAAAACCAGGTTCCACATAACTGATGCAAACCATGGCAAGCATACACCCGCTTAGTTTTAATCAGCTTCTTAATATATCTTTGTATCCAATATAACTATGTTTAATTTTTTTAAAAAAAAAGAAACCACTTTATCCTTACCGGATTATCTGCCCTTTCAAACAGATATTCACTCCCATATCTTAGCCGGAATTGATGACGGGTCGCCTGATATTGCTACCTCTTTACAACTTGTAAAAGGCATTTATGATCTCGGCATCCGTAAAACGGTTGCCACCCCGCACGTAATCGGCGATATCTATCGAAACTCTCCCGACACTATTAACCTGGCTTTGGAAGAACTGCGGGCGGCCTGTGTTGAAGAAAAGATCAACATAGAAATCAATGCCGCAGCCGAATACATGCTGGATGATTATTTTTTAAAACTGCTGCAGGATGAAGCCCCTTTACTGGCGATACATAAAAATATTATCCTTACAGAACAGTCCTATGCTTCATCATCCAATAACCTGAACGAAATAGCTTTTGCGATCATGACAAAGGGTTACCGGGCGATTATGGCCCATCCCGAACGTTATTTTTACTATCACAATAATTACGAGAGTTACGGACATTTAAAAGATATGGGCTTTTATTTACAGGTAAATGTTTTATCGTTGACCGGCTACTATGGCAAATCTGTTGCTAAGGCGGCAAAGTATATCCTTGATAATGATATGGCTGATTTTGTGGGAACGGATATGCACCATACCCGTCATTTGGCTATCCTGCAAAAAAAAGAAAGTCTTGAGTTATTTAAGAGACATCTTGACAAAAGAACCTACAATGTGTTAAGCGATTATTAGGCCACAGCGTGGTTGTGTTTTTATTAGGAACTGTAAATATTTTATGGAGTTTAAAGAAATTTAAACAAAAGCAAAAAATTCTATCTTAAAAAGAACGCATGAACTGCACTTATTATTCAATTTTACCCGCCTTTGGGGCATAGTGGCAATATTCTTTATTTTTGCACCTAATGAAACATCTTGCAGCGCTAAACCCCTTTTTTTGGAAATACAGGTACCGTTTATTATTAGGCATCCTTTTTATCATCCTTACCAACTATTTCAGGATACTTGCGCCACAGTTGACCGGCTATGTGGTGAACACGGTCGTAAATAAAGCCGAACAACATACCAGCGCCCCTCATCAACCCGTACATAAAAAGGACTATGATTTTCTCGTTCAGGCGATCATTTCTAAACTGGAAACCAGCAGTTTCAGTCAGCAGGTTTTATGGAGCAGCATCACTTTGCTGCTACTTGCCCTCATTAGCGGGGTCTTTATGTTTTTAATGCGGCAAACCATCATTGTAATGAGCAGGCTGATCGAATACAGTCAAAAAAACCAGGTATTCCATCATTACCAGCAACTGGATACCAGCTTTTATAAAACGCACAGTACCGGCGACCTGATGAGCCGTATTTCCGAAGATGTCAGCCGCGTAAGGATGTACACCGGACCTGCCCTGATGTATTTTATCAACCTTGCCGCTGTTCTTGCTTTCAGCATTTTTTTTATGGTTCAGGCCAGCCCGAAACTTACGCTGATTGCTTTATCCCCCCTGCCCCTGCTCGCCGTTACCATTTATTTTGTAAATACCATTATTAACAGAAAGAGTGAACGCATACAGGCGCTGTTAAGTGACCTTACCACCAATGCCCAGGAGTCCTACAGTGGCATCAGGGTAATTAAATCATTTGTGCAGGAGAAAGCGATGCTGGGTTTTTTTACTGCAAACAGCGAAGCATATAAGAAAAACGCATTGGGGCTCGCCAAAACTGAAGCCATTTATTTTCCAAGTATCGGCTTATTGATTGGTTTAAGTACACTCATCACTATCATGGCAGGGGGTATGGATGTTGTGCAAGGAGTACCAGGCGCCAGCGTAGGTACCATCGCTGAATTTGTATTGTACATTCAAATGCTAACGTTCCCTGTAAGTGCCATAGGGTGGACGGCCAGTATGACGCAGAGGGCCGCTGCCTCACAAAAGCGCGTAAATGAATTCCTGCAAACCACGCCTTCCATAAACGAACCCCTGATGCCTTTAAAGCCATTTCTAAATAGCAGTATATTATTCTCAAACGTTGATTTTACTTACCCGCATACGGGTATACATGCCATTTCAAATTTCACACTTGAAATCCGGAAAGGGGAAAAGATAGCCATTGTGGGCAGAACAGGTTCAGGGAAATCCACCATCGCGCAGTTACTCTTACGCATGTACGATGCGCAGGATGGATTGATATTGTATGATAGTGTACCGGTAAATAAAATAGATATTAACTGGTTACGCACACAAATAAGTTATGTACCCCAGGATGTGTTCTTATTCAGCGAAACGGTGCAAAATAATATTGCCTTTGGAGTGGATAAAGCCGGCCTGGATGAGGTAATAAAAGCAGCAAAGCTGGCTGGTATACACCAGGAAATAGACGGGTTCTCCCATGGGTACCAAACCATGATCGGGGAGCGGGGAGTAACGCTCAGCGGGGGCCAGAAGCAACGTATTTCCATAGCCAGGGCGTTGATAAAAGATCCTTCAATGGTCATTTTTGACGATTGCCTGAGCGCGGTCGATGCAAAAACGGAAAAAGAAATATTGAATAACCTCAATAACTGGTGGAAGGATAAAACTGCGGTTGTTATCACCCACCGCATCTTTTCTTTACTGGAATTTGATAAAGTGATCGTACTGGACGATGGAAAAATTGTAGAACAGGGAACGCATACCGGTTTATTACAGCAAAAAGGCTATTATGCCGAAATGTATGCGAGGCAGCAGCAACTTGATCTTAGTACACACTATTAACTACCCCGGCTAGATATCGGGAGAGTGTATTTAAAATTGCCGCAAGGGTCACTAACCTTTTAAAAGTTCATTTCAACGTGTAGTCAGTTTATGAAGGTTGGCAACCCTTTAATGCCCTGCAGCAATTTTAAATGCCCCCATACCGGCAGGTTTATTTTGCCATATCAAAAACAACTTTATCTTTGCCCTTTAAATTATTTATTGATAACAGGTGACAATCTAAAAATTATACAACTGTGGCGTACGAAAACAACGACAAAAAAATGGAAAGCGTTTATAGCAAACGCATCAGAGCAGGAAAACGAAGGACTTACTTTTTTGATGTAAGAGAAACACGTGGCAATGACTATTATTTAACCATCACCGAGAGCCGTAAGCGATTTGACTCAGATGGTTATGACAGGCATAAAATATTTCTATATAAGGAAGATTTCAATAAGTTTATTAAGGGCTTAGGGGAAGCTATTGATTATGTAAAAACAGAATTAATGCCTGATTTTGATTTTGATGCATTTAATCATGATACACCTTATGAAGGTGAAGACGGCCAGCAACAACCAGTTGCATCCGCTCCACTGGAAATAGAAAAAGAGCCGGAGGTAGTTGCTGAAGAAGCCGCTGAACCTGCAATAGTTTCTGAAGCAGATAATACACCTGTTGATAATGGGAGTACCGAAGAAGTGGATAAGTGGTAATTAGCTAAAAATATTTTTAAAATAACAAGTATGGTCCTCTCCGTTAGTGGGAGGATTTTGCGTTGGGGGCATTTGAATAAAATGGACACTTCTTAAAGACAGATTCAATTTGTTGACTCGTAACTATCAAATAAATTTTAATGCACCTGCAGGCAATTTTGTTTAGTTAAGATTAGTAATTCAATTGCACGGTCTTTCATAGCGATGACAGAAAATTATTATTTTCCATTTTTATTCCACGCACTAAAAGGCGGGGTAAAAAAAATTTCCATATAAGCTTGCAATTTTATTTTTTATCTTTTAATTTTATGGCAAGTGATTGTTTAATGAATAGCAACAGCAAGTAGTTGTATTTCGGCTTTCTTATAATTCAGTTGTTTCTCTCGCGCTAACTGAAACTGAATGATAGCAAGGATATCAGTACTTTTATTATCAGTGATAATTCTCATTACCCTCCATTATTTTTATCGCCGGTAATAACAATTCACCATACTCAAATTTGATATGGAAGATTGCATGAACAGATGAATAAATACCAACAGAAGAAGCGTTTTACATTACCCTCTATTAACAACAAAACAAGCAAAAGATTTGTGCGGTGCTATTTTTAGCCGTACATTATTTATTGTTGCCGTTTCAATATAACAACCGCCCGTTATCAAATTATTTTTTCATTATTAAATTTTTCATTATGAAATCAAAAAGCTTGTCTGAAAGGAACGGCAACGGACATTCACATGTTGAAACGTTAACTGAAAATCCATCCTATGAGCAGAAAAGTCCTTCCTATGATCAAAGTTACACGCAGCAATCAGCGTCTTACCAGGAGTTTTCGGAAACTGAAGTGGAAGATGTGGAAGGGGTCACCATATTAAGGCCTGGTGAAGGGGATAAGGAAGTATCCAACAAACTGGAAACTGAATCGATGGCATCCCAAACCGAATTCGAAGAAACCGGTTTTGAAAGCCCCTTACTGGAAAACCTGCCACTAGATGCACTCTATGCCAGTTATTCAGAGCTGATTCCTAAAATGGAGGCTGAAGCAAGGGAAGTGATTATTGGAGTAGATAACAGGGTGAGGGTATTCGCCACCACCACTTATCCCTGGAGGGCTATTTGCTCGTTAAAAATCACTGCCAGCGATAATTCAAAGTGGATTGGCACCGGCTGGCTTGTATCTCCAAGAACAATTATTACCGCAGGCCACTGTGTATTTATGCATGACCATGGCGGATGGGCAAAAAGTATCGAAGTGATTCCAGGATTAAATGATGCTGCCAGGCCATATGGTTCCTGCTCCAGCAATAATTTAAGAAGTGTTGCAGGCTGGACAAATAGTAAGAACAGGGATTTTGATTATGGCGCCATCATTCTGCCAGCCAGCTGCCGGCCTGGTGACAAGACCGGCTATTTTGGGTTTGGTGTTAAGAATGATGCCTACCTGATGCCATCCGTGCTTAACATTTCGGGTTATCCGGGCGATAAGGGTGGCAATCAACAATGGTTTATGGCGCTTAAACCTAAATCACTCACCAGCCGGGTTATTAAATACGATATTGATACAATGGGAGGACAAAGCGGGGCCCCTGTTTGGGTAAAAGTTGGGCAGGTACGTACCTGTGTGGGCATCCATACCAATGGGCACCTTTCTGGGAATTCTGCTACCAGGATTGTAACACCTGTGTTTAATAATATACAAGCATGGAAGAACCAGGGATTATGATGAAAAAGCCTGGGAGGGCGAATATGGGAACTCATTCGCCCTCCTGCTTTTTTATAACTGGCTTAAAGAATAATAAAAATATGCAGACACGTAGCTCCGTAAAAGGAATTTTAAAAAACAAAGAAGGCAAGCCATTGGCAGACGCAGTGGTTATGATTAAAGAAGGCTCGCATGAATCAAATGATATAGCTTCGGTATCCAACGGCCAGGGAGAATTTTATGTTTCAGGTATTGTTATTCCGGGCAGGTATTTATTACAGATTATGCATGATAATGGCACCATCACCAAAGAGGTCAATATACAATCTGCGGATATTGTTATCCAGGTAACTTTTTAACCCAGGTACACTTTTCTTGAACAATTTTATAAGTTCCTTATAAAAAGCGTTTGCTCCGTATTATGTCATTGCCAACAATCCAGGAAATATAAGGATTAAACCCATTTCAGGAAAAATGCTTTCAGCAATGGCTTGTAAAATTTTTAACGATCACATTTGCCATTGCCTTACACTATTGAACCTTCATTTGCTTATAAGCATTCACTAATCCGTTAGTTGATGAATCATGCGTTTTGACAATCTCATCAGTTTTCAGTTCGGGCAAAATTTTATTCGCTAATATTTTACCCAGTTCAACGCCCCATTGGTCGAAACTGTAAATATTCCAGATAACACCCTGTACAAATATCTTATGCTCATAAAAAGCAATCAATTCGCCTAAAACAAAGGGAGTTATTTTGGTTACCATGAATGAATTAGTTGGCCGGTTTCCTTTAAATACCCGGTAAGGGTTTTCATTTGGTGCCCCATTCATCAATGCTTCTGTTTGCGCAAAATAATTACTCATCAGTATTGCGTGATGATTGCCTATTGGATTGTGCGAAATAGCTGGAGCTATGAAGTCACAGGGAATAACCTGTGTGCCCTGGTGTATCAATTGATAAAATGCATGTTGCCCATTGGTGCCGGGTTCTCCCCATATGACCGGCCCTGTGGCATATGTTACCTGCTCTCCGTTCCGATCAATATATTTCCCGTTACTTTCCATATTGCCCTGTTGAAAATACGCGGCAAAACGATGCATGTATTGATCATAAGGCAGTATTGCTTCGGTTGTAGTTCCGTAAAAATTAGTGTACCAGGTTCCCAGGAGCGCCATCATTACCGGAATGTTTTTTTCAAAACCAACGGTTGAAAAATGAATATCTGCCTGGTGTCCTCCCTTCAGCATTTCTTCAAAATAATCATAGCCGATAGTTAATGCAATTGATAATCCAATTGAACTCCACAAGCTGTACCTGCCGCCCACCCAGTCCCAAAATACAAACATGTTTTCAGCCGCGATACCAAATTTTACAACATCTGCTTCATTGGTGCTTAATGCCACAAAATGTTTGGCAATATAAGCTTCATCTTTTGCTGCCTGCAGAAACCATTGCCTTGCTGTATGGGCATTTGTCATGGTTTCAAGCGTCGTAAAAGTTTTAGAGGCAATGAGGAACAACACTTCCTCTGCATTTATCTTTTTTAGGGTTTCAGCAATATGTGTTCCGTCAACATTGCTTACAAAAAAAGTTTCAATCCCTTCCACCCAATAGGGTTTCAGTGCTTCCGTTACCATAACCGGCCCGAGGTCGCTGCCACCAATGCCGATATTGACAATATATTTGATTTTTTTTCCCGTATAACCTTTCCATTCACCGGAATGAACTTTTGCACAAAAGTTTTGGATCTGGAGTAGTACTGCTTTAATTTCGGGCATCACGTCCCGTCCTTCAAACAGGACAGGGTTACCGGAGAAATTCCTCAAGGCAGGATGTAAAACAGCCCTTTTTTCAGAATCATTAATTTTCTCTCCCG
>JACMKX010000039.1 GCA_014379905.1 Ferruginibacter sp.
ATCTTTAACCTTGTCTTTGTGAACGATAGACTCTTTAAAAGTGTAAGCGCCTGTTTTTGGGCTGCGTACGGCACGAATAACTTTTGTCCAGTTTTTCGCATCTGCTGCTGCCTTCAGATCTTTTACTTTTGCGTTCTTTGAAGCTGCTTTTGCCATTGTATTAATTTGATAATTTGATAATTTGATCCGATAGCTATCGGATTAGCCAATCAGCACCCGACCAAAATTTCAAACAGGTTAATTATTTAATTTCTTTGTGAACAGTTACTTTTTTCAGGATTGGGTTGAATTTTTTCAACTCCAGACGTTCAGCCGTATTCTTTTTGTTTTTGGTGGTAATATAACGGCTGGTGCCCGGCTGGCCACTTGTTTTGTGCTCAGTACACTCCATAATTACCTGTACCCTGTTTCCTTTCTTTGCCATTTTAATTCTTTTTTATATTTTAAACCTTCTTATTCCTCTCCCGGAGAGGCTAGGTGGGTTTTAGATTTTTGAGCCTGCAGCACGCATTTGTTTTACGGTTGCATACAAACCATTTTTATTAATGGTTCTGATAGCTTCTGAAGACAATTTCATAGTAATCCATTTGTCTTCTTCTGCCAGGAAATAACGCTTGGTTTGCAAATTTGGTAAAAACCTGCGTTTCGTTTTAATGTTGGAGTGAGAAACCTTATTTCCGGTGATTGGTTTCTTTCCTGTAAGTTCACATACTCTTGCCATGATCCTAAAATTTTGGACGGCAAAAGTAAGTATTTTTATTTAAAAGGGATCGCAATTCTGAAATATTTTACAAAACTGCCAAAAAAAATAGCATTCGGCGGTATTTACCGAGATTTGCAGCAAAGATAAAGCATGGACAAACATTTTGTTAGCACCACTTACGGCAATGGCATGGCTTCCAGCGCATCCATTGGAGATCATAAGGTGATCATGGACACTACACCCGACAACGGCGGCACAGATACCGGGCCAGGCCCAAAACGGCTTATGCTGGCCTCCCTGGCAGGTTGTACAGGTATCGATATAGTAGGGATCCTCACCAAAATGAAAGTGACGTACAGCGACCTCAGCATTGATACGGAAGGAACGCTCTCCGATTCATCGCCCAAAACCTATATACACGTTAAGATTACCTATAAAATAAAACTCACCCGTGAAGAAGACAAGGCCAAAATGGAAAAAGCCGTGGCTTTGTCGGAAGATAAATATTGTGGGGTAATGGCCATGTTCAGGAGTTTTGCGAAAATAGAAAGAGATATCTTGTATTTATAAATTCCTTTACTCCCCGGTTAGGTTGATCCGGCCGCCCGGTTATTTGAATTAGCCCGTTCATACACAAGGCTGTGTACCCTAACATTTAATAATTTGATCACTCAGGTTTGGGAAACTTTAGTGACGATGGTTTGACTCCACTCACATTTCTGTAATCACAGTGTGCTACGATATTTCCACTCTTCCATTTGCGGCTTAGGGAATAGTTTTCATTCAATGTGAAATTTGCCTGTAAATTTTAATATGTGTAAAAAATGCACTATATTAGATTTGCTTTAAGTAATAAGTTCTGTTCACCGATCCGTTACATGTCTTTAGAAGAAATACCATCCGCTGTTGCTCCTCAATAATGGCTGGTGTAAAACGATTGCTTTTATTCATCTTTTAAAATACGTCTTTATGAAATCAAAAAATCTTTTCACTATGCTTTGCATGCTGACCTGCTTTCATTTTGCACATGCGCAAAATGATGTAATGATGCAGGCTTTTTATTGGAACGTACCCGTTAATGAAACAACCAAAAATGGCTCCTGGTATGATACCATCCGCAATAAGATACCTGCCATGAAAACAGCGGGTATACGTGCCTTGTGGATGCCCCCTCCATCAAAGGGAAACTTTGGCATTATTGATATGGGCTATGGCCTGTTTGATCATTATGACCTGGGTGCTTACAATCAAAAAGGAACCACCGAAACACGCTTTGGTTCCAAAGCAGAATTGCAGAGCCTTATCACTGCTGCACATGCTACTTCAGGAGGCGCACCTTATATGGACCTATATGCTGATGTATTACTTAACCACACCTATAGCAATAATAGCGATGCGGAAGAAAGTGGTAATAACCCTGCTGTAAAAACTTATGTGTTCAACAAAGCAGTGGTTGGCGGAACACAACGGGTACCCTACCCCACAAACGAAATACGCTGGATCATTCCGGCAGCCACAGCCGGTGATTACTATATACAGATTGGTGGCTACTTTTTAAACTATGCCGGCGTTGTGGGCGAAAGAGGCTATGATGTAAAATTTAAATTTACAGGCAGTGCTGCTCCATCGCAGCCCTCGCAGTACTGGGAAGCAGAACCTAATAACGGAAGCGGCCAGTTCAATGTGGCATTGGATCAATATACCTATAGTGGCCACATGCAGAATAGTACCGACATAGATGAGTATAAAATAACACTCAGCTCCACGCAGACCATCGAGATAACACTGACCGCAAAAAAAGAAGGCCTCAATGGGTTGGGTCAGTGGGAATGGCAATGGGCTGCGCAAACAAACGGTTATTACCCGTCTGCGGTATGGTACAATGGAAGCAACCTTGCCAATACAACCCTGAAGGCGTACACGGCCACCAGTATGGATTTTGTAAACCATACCGGACCAGGTGAGGCAAATTTCACCTGGTCTTATAATCACTATCATCCTGTAGATGCCGCAGATTACCTTGGCGACGGCGGCAGCACAGATGGAGGTTACCAGGATCAGATCGTTACCAATACCAGGTGGTTTGGCAACGACTTTAATACCTACGATACTGTGGTGCAGAACCGGCTGAAAACATGGGGCCTATGGCTTACCAATACCATCGGCTTTGATGGCTACCGGCTGGATTTTGTGCGGGGTTTTCAAACACAAATGGTTTCCGGCTGGGTAAATAGTATGCCGCTGAAATCAGGCGTGCAAAGATTCGTGGTGGGTGAATATTTTACCACTTACAAATACAGGCTTAAAGACTGGGTGAATGATCTTGCTACACAGGGCACAGATGCAGATGTTTTTGATTTCCCTTTAAAAAGTACCCTCACGGATATGACTAATGGAAATGGCGCCAGTTTCAATATGGCATGGCTCAACCATTCGGGTATGATCAGGGATAATGGCGGCAATTCCTTAGGCTCCACTTCGGTAGTCACTTTTCTTGAAAATCATGATACCGGTAAAGAACATGATAAATGGGTAACAAAAGACTGGAAGATGGGTTATGCTTACATGTTGTTTCATGAAGGCAGGCCCTGTTTGTTTTATCCGCAGTATTATGGTATAACACAGGTTGATAACCATGACAACGGCATAACAGTAACCCCGCCTGTTTCGCTAAAAACTGATATTGATAAAATGATGTCTTTGAGAAGCAACTTCCTTGGTGGTTCCCTAATTGTGCTTACAGAACAAGGCAACCCGGTAATAGAACCCAGCCCCAACGGCACCAGCACTTTTGCGGGGGACACCTGGAATGTATATGCAGCCAGGAGGCAAGGTAATGGTACAAAGAGCGGCGCCATACTCGTAATAAATAACAATGATGCTTATACAAGAGGTATCTGGGTTGACAATGATGGTTCCCCTAACGGAACTGCCACATCTGGTTATGCGGATTGGAAAAACCAGGTATTGGTAAATATTCTTAACCCCGCACAAACTGTTACCGTTGCCTCAGACGGGCGGGTACATGTGTATGCACCTGCACGGGGTTATGCAGTATGGGTGCTCCAGTCGGAGAACATGGCATTGCGAATGGCAAGTCCTGAAAAAGAGGCAGCATCGTTAACAGCACCAACCGTGGTCTATCCCAATCCATCTCCTTCAGAAGTAACGATAGCATTTAGCACAACAGCAAAAGAAAAAGTGCAGTTAAAAATATTTGATGCGTATGGAAGAATGGTGAATGTGTTAGTGAACCGTGTAATGGAACCGGGGCGGTATAAAGAAAAATTTATTTCCGCTTCCGCCGGAAGCTATACCTATACCTTGCGCTGCGGTAACAAAACTGAAACCGGTAAAATCGTGATCTCTAAATAAACTTCTGTATTTATTAAAGCGGGTAGCTGGTAGTAAAATAGCAGTTACCCGCCTATTATTGGCCCTACATGCCAGGTTTAAGCACCCGTAATTAGCCAGTCTCAGGGTTGCGTTCTTTAATCAATAACTGGATGAAACCGGCAATGCCTATCACCAGCAACGCCCCAATAACATTCAACCACAAAAACGAAATTATATCCGCATTATAAATTACAATGATCAATATTTCGGAAATAACCGCCGCGTAAAAAACTGCGGTAGCCCCTACTCTTTTTATCCAGAAGGCAACCAGGAATATGCCCAGTATCACACCATAAAAAAGCGAACCTAAAATGTTTACAGCTTCAATTAAACTATTGCCGATATTATGCGCAAACATGGCGATGATGATGCAAAAAACTCCCCAGGCAAATGTATACCATTGGGCAATTTTGTAATCTTGCGCTTCTGTTTCCTTCCTGATCCAAAACTTTTTATGAAAATCTACTACGGTACACGCAGCCAGTGAATTTAAAGCGGCAGCAATACTGCCCCAGGCAGATAAAAATATGACAGCAAACAACAACCCTATTAAACCAATGGGCAGGTTATCTTTTACAAACCGGAGAAAAATAAAATTGGCGTCGTTGGCTTCATCGCCGGGTAAAGCTTTTTTTACAATAGCCTTGTAATCACTCCTTTCTTTGTTGGACTGGTCTGTTTGTCCCGCTGCAAAAGCGGCGTTGTAGCGGTTTTCAACCAGTTTTAAACTATCTCCATATATTGTTCTTTCCGCCACATTTTTTTTGGCACTGTCAAAAAATACCGGTGCTTTATGATGCAGGTAAAAACTAAATATAAGTACACCAATCAGTAAAATACCAAATTGCATCGGCACTTTTACCAGGCCGTTCATTAACAATCCCCGCTGGCTTTGTTTAATATTTTTTGCAGTGAGGTAACGACCCACCTGGCTATGATCGGTTCCAAAATAACTGAGCGCAAGAAAAAAACCGCCGATAAGGCCACTCCAGATATTATATTTATCCTTCCAGTCGAAACCGTTTTCTTTAAAGCCGGATGTGATAACGTTCATCTTACCCAGTTCTTTTGCTTTTTCAATGGCGCCGCTAAAACCAACATCTGCCGGCAACATATTTACAGCAATCCAGGCAATCATAAAAAGGGAAGCAAATACAATGATCATCTGCAATGTTTGTGTGTAAGCCACTGCCCTTGCACCCCCGCTCATCGTATAGATAATGAGCACACCGCCCATAACAATATTGGTGAGATAAATATTCCAGCCCATCAGGGAACTTAATATCAGTGATGGGGCATAAATACTTACCCCCGTACTCAATCCCCTGCTTAACAAAAACAGGAAAGAAGTAAAGGTTCTTGTTTTAAGATCAAATCTTTTTTCTAAAAACTCATAGGCAGTAAAAACTTTCAACCGACTGTAAACAGGCACGAAAAAAAAGCTGATAACGATCATAGCCAGTGGAAGCCCAAAATAATATTGCACAAAACGCATACCATCAGTATAAGCCTGGCCGGGACCGGTGAGGTAAGTAATAGCACTTGCCTGCGTTCCCATGATGCTTAGCAATACGAGGTACCAGGGCATGCTGCGGTTACTCAAAAAATAACCTTCGAGGTTCTTTGATGTGCGGCTCTTGTACACACCATATAAAATGATGATGGTTAATACAGTAATTAATATGATCCAGTCAATTGAACTCATACCCCAACCCCTAAAGGGGCTTTAGCTTTTTTATATTTGAAAGTTATTTGGTTTTCTTCGTTGCTTTTTTACTTACGGGTGCAGCGAGCAAATTTGCCAGCAACCTGTAAGCACCGGGCACGCCTGCAGGTAATTCCCGAAAGAAAACAAGGCCCGTGTAAACAAATTTCCCTTTGCCATAATCAGCAATGATGAGGCTGCCGTCACTTTCTTTTTCACCGGGATCTTTCATACTTAACACACGCCGATAATTGCTGTCTATATTTTCTGCATGATAAACACTGCGTTCCTGTATCCAACCCTCAAAATCTTTTTGGGTGATCTTATTGGGATAATTCAACGAAGGATCATTTGGCATAAGGAAGTTTACTGCAGCTGTTTCATCAGTAACCCTGTTGCGCCCAAGCGTAAACGGGTAAGGGCCAATCTTTTGCCTTAAAGGGCCTGCCCCGTTATTGGTATTGTATTGTACTAAAAATACACCGCCTTCTTTCACATATTTATTGAGCGCCTGTTGAACATTGCTTAACCAAAGATTGGTATTGTAGGCTCGTACCCCGGTTACAACAGCATCAAATTGTTTGAGATTAGCGGACGTAATATCTTTTTCATTCAGCATCGTTACCTGGTAGCCCATTTGTATCAATGCCTGCGGAACTTTGTCGCCGGCACCGGCGATGTAAGCTATATGCGTTCCTGCAATATTTAGATCCATTTTTAAGATCCTGGGTCTTTGCAGGTAATTATAATAAATATTGGGAATATGGTCATAAGCGATCTTTGTAAGAGAAAACATTTGAGCTTCTACAAAAGAAGCAGCTTCCAGCTGGCCAAACAGGTAACTGGTTGAATTAACTGTAAAAGAATCGCTGTTAAGCTCCAGCGTAAAAACTTTTTTATCCGTTTTATTAAATACGGTCACTGAATCATAAATGACTTTCGAATAGCCATTAAATCGTGTTTTGAAACTAATCTTTTCATTCAGATCTTTATTAGACTGCACCGTAAAATCGACGCTACGTTTTTGATTTTTTTTATTGTTTGCAAAAATAATAAGTGAGGGATTTGCATTTACAAATGCGGGGTTTACTAACTGCGGCTGCTGGTATAACTCGCCTTTTACCGGATCGGTAGATTTATAAATCACCGGTCTCGGAAAATTATACATATGCCCGTTGATCTTAACCTGAAACAATGCAGTAACAGGTATATTTTCCGGCATTCCGATCCATTCCTGTTTACGTACTTCAAATGCCCCGGGTTGCATGGGATACTCAAACCAATAGGGTTGTGTTGCGGTCATTTCTTTGGGAATATAAATGGTGCCGCTTATTACATTGTTGATATTGCCGGCAGCAGGCTTATCAAATATTTGTGTAGTGCCGTAAATACTTACCTGCGCCATTTCAACCGGTAATCCCAGGCGGTTATTAAAACTAACGGTAAACCGTACACTATCTCCCAATACATTTAACTGGCTGGCTACACCGGCCTCCATAAACAAGCCGGCGGATGAAGCAATCAACTCATTGATAACAGACAATTTGCCCATTTCAATTCCTTTATTAATAAAAAGAGCTTCCTGCAGCATGGTATATAAAGAGTCTAACCGGTTTATAGATTTTGCGGGGTGTGAAGGATTGTATTGTTGAATTAAATTATCGACAAACTGGTTGTAACCAGCAGTAGCTTCTCCGTTTAATTTCATTCTTTTGCTACTTAAATCAACTCCATCCATCAGGTCTTTTAGGGGGCGCCCCCCTTTTATAGTAGAAAAATATTCAAAACTTTCCCCTCTTTGTGCAGGCACACCAAAACCCTGGCTCTTATGCTGGCTGCGGCTTTCGGCGGCTATCTCTCCATAGCTTTGGCCCAGGATTGGATTGTACATTCCTACATCTATCTTTAAGCGGTCATCTGACTGCGCATTGTTATTACCAAAATTGAAGCTGTTCCAAAGCAATCTTTTTGGCTGCCAGGCAGTGATTCCATTTTTTAATTGCTCCGGAAATTTGGTTGTATCAGCAGCCATTTCAAAAGCTTCGCCGGCTAAAATTGCCGAAGCGGTATGATGGCCATGTCCACCTTCGCCTGTTGTGGGAAAACGGGTAATAAGTACATCCGGCCTGAACTTCCGGATCACCCAAACCACATCGCTCAAGATTTTATCATGGCCCCAGATTTTCATCGCTTCTTCGGGGCTTTTACTAAATCCAAAATCGTAGGCACGGCTAAAAAATTGTTCGGCTCCATCTACCCGTCTTGCTGCCAGCAATTCCTGCGTTCTTATCAGGCCAAGGTCAATGCCTTGTTCATCCCCAATGAGGTTTTGGCCACCATCACCACGGGTGAGGCTTAAATATCCTGTACGAAATTTTCTTTCATTGGCCAGGTAACCTAATAATCTTGTATTCTCATCATCAGGGTGGGCTGCAATATATAACACCGAGCCAAACACTTCCAGTTTTTTAAGTTGTTGTAAAATATCTGCCGAGGAATAAGTTTTCGGTGTTTGGGAAAAGCTTTTATTAAACATCAAACACGTAAACGCAATCCATACTATTTTTTTCATCCGAGAAAATTTCAGCTACGAAACTAAGACTTTAAATTTTCTTTCGTACACCGCTTATCAATGTAAACGGGTAAAGGTTTTAGGACCTTACCCGTTTGCATTGTATCAATAAAAAAGGCCGGATAAGATCCGGCCTTTTTTATTATAATTGCTCTACAAAGTTTCTGTAGCTGGTACAGGATTTTTTACTTCAAATGCATCCCGTATTACTGTAAATTTATCCAGCAGCTCAGTCACTTTTTCTACACCAGCATCTACTTCTTCGTGTATGCCCGGTAATGACTCATCCAATATTTTTTCTCCCAGGTTAATATTGTCTGCTTCTATCTGGGATAATTTTTTTAATACTGCCGTCTGGCTGTTTTTAAGGTCATCCAATTCTCGTATAACCTTATACATTAACTCTAGCTTTTGTCTGTTGTCCATAATAATTCGTTTACACCTGTTTTGCAAAGTTCAGGCCAGTATATCCTTTTTAGTTATAATAAATGATAATGCATTATTAGTCAGCATCTATAAATATTATAACAAACACCGACTTATTATTGTCCCACGAGGAAAACCGCATTGGTGAGCATTAATTTCCCGTTCTCCCAAAAGCTGCGAAAAATCGGGTCATCGGCAAAGTATATGATCTGCCCCCTACCCAATGGTGTAACTGCTATTACGGTTCCATCAACAATTTTTTCTTTTAATTTACTTCCCACAAAGCCTGCTGCCTGTTTCTCTTTTTTTATAACCCCGACATTCCATGAATCTTTTCCAAATTCAAAAATTGCTGAACCTAGTTTTAAGCTGTAGTAATTTGTGCTGTATCCAAACGCCAGGGGATGAGTATTATCCAACTCTACTTTGTAAATAGCACCCGGTATATTATTAACCAGCCAATCTCTTTCCCTGTTACCATATTTTTTCAGATCGGCATAAGGCTCTCCTTTGCTATCCTCTGGTTTATCCTCCGCCTTTTTTAATTTAATTGAAGGGTCTATATCGTTTAATGAAGTGGCCGCATTTTCTAAAGCGATCAATCTTCCACCTTGCCGGATCCAGGCTTTTAATTCAGCAGACTGGTCTTTATCGCTCATTAATTTATAATAACCATTTGGAATTATCAGTACATCAATATTTTTCCAGTTGGCTGTTCTCATATCTGTGCTGTTAATAAGGGTAATGGGGTAGTTCAACTGGTCTTCAAAGAAATGCCATATTTCCCCGGCTGCATTTCCATCTGCTTCTTCGCCGGTAAACATTGCTACATTGGGCCTGCTGATAAGGTGTAATTTCTCTGAGCCAAAATCGAACCCGCTTTCCATAAAACCAGAAGTTACTATATTAACCTTGCTGTTCAACTGCGCCGCCAGCTCCAGGAACTGCCGGATCTTTTCTTCATTTCCTTTTTTTAGAATAACCAGGCTTCCCCTGTTGTACCTGGCACCATTAAAAACAAAATCTTTTTCTGCAAACCTTACCTTGATATTATTTTTTATTAATGCTGCCAGGAGTTGTCCATCATTGAAAGCATTGTAATTTACCAGGTACCCGTAACCGTTAGTGGGTAAGGTTACACTGGTAAAAGCAGGCGCAGTTGATTTACCACTGAGCTTTTCTTTACTGGCATAAGCCTGTACCCCATATACATAAGGCAGTGCCCACGCTGTAATATCATAAGTAGCAGAATCTGTTAGTTTTGATACCGGTTCAAACAGTACTTTCAGCAAGGAGGCTTTGGGTTGATATGCAGAAACGAGCAGGTCATTTTCTTTTACATTATAAGTTTCTTCTTTAGCCGTAAAATAATTGTATCCTTTTACAGGAGTGGCTTTGGAAGCATAGCTGTAAGTAATTTTGTTTTTATCAAATAACTTTTTCAACCCTTCCAGCTTTCCCTGTTCTGCAGCGGATACGATATAGGTTTTGTATTCGCCTACCAAACCATTGTTGTTATCATCAAAATATTTTTTAAACTCTTTTATAAGTTGTCCGGAATTTTTGCTGGCTATTTCCAGCGTGCTGATGCTGGTAGTAAAATGGTGGAGGATACGGTCTGTTAATTTCAACGTATCTGCTTCCCCTGCAACGATGGCCAAACCTGCCATTCCATGCCCGGCCTGTTCGTATGTCATACCAATTGATCCGTTAAAAATGGGATAGGAATCACCATAAGAAGGATAAAAAAGATCAAAAAATTCTTTTGTAAAATACAACCAGCCATTCTCGTCGAAATATTTTGCATGATTTTTTCCGATGGTATTTTGAAAATCTCTTTGCCAGGGAGTGATGGCTTCATGCAGCGGTTCTGCAGCCGGCGCAAAATAATAGGGGCTCTGGTAACCCTGTTCATGAAAATCAACATGAATCTGTGGCATCCACTGCTGGTATTTAATAAGACGTTGTGTTGATTCCACCTGCGTTTGCCAGGCCCAGTCCCTGTTAAGATCAAAATTGTAATGATTGGTTCTTCCACCCGGCCAGGGTTCGCTATGTTCTCTTGCACTTACATTGGCATTAAAATTTTTACCTGCTGTTTGGTTGAACCAGTTCACATAACGATCCCTTCCATCCGGGTTCAGGCAAGGATCTATTAATACTACCAGGTTGCCGAGCCATTCCTTTGCCTGGGAATTTGTACCGGATAATAATTCATATAAGGTCTTCATCGACACTTCCGATGAGCTGGCTTCATTGCCATGTACATTATAACTCAGCCATACAATGGCAGGCGTGGTAGTAGTGGCAGTGCCAGTTTGCAGGCCGGTAAGTTTTAAATTATTTGTCCTGATATCTTCGAGCCTGCCAATATTTTCCGGGGCACTTACGGTGGCAAGTAACAATGGCCGGCCTTCGTTTGTTTCGCCATAAGTTTCCAGTTTCATCATTTGCGGCATGGCGGCTGCAGCCTGCTGAAAATATTGAACGATTTTATAGTGTGGTGTAAACCTTTCACCCAATTTATAACCCAGGAACTGTTCAGGACTTTTTAACTGAGCAGTAATTGTTAAAGAACAAAAACAAATTAGTACAGGAATTATTAGTTTATATTTCATACTTCTTATTATCCGGTGAAATTATTAAAAGATATTTTAGTTTTAACGAAATATACGCTCTATGCTTAAAAGATCATTGCTTGCATCTTACTTCCTTTTAATTACCCTGTTTATCAGCGCCCAGGAAAAACCACCCTATGCTATCCCTAAAAAATTTGAAGGCAGTAATGGCGCTGTGGTTTCAGCCCACCCGCTTGCAAGCCAGGCAGGATTAGCGATGTTGCAGCAGGGAGGTAACGCAGTAGATGCCGCCATTGCCACACAACTGGCATTGGCCGTAGTATACCCCGGAGCAGGAAATTTAGGCGGTGGCGGTTTTATGGTGGCCGCTTTAAAAGATGGAAGAACGGTAGCACTCGATTACAGGGAATCGGCGCCGGGCAAAGCTTTCAAGGATATGTACCTGGATAGCGCCGGCAATCCCATTACCAGCTTGTCGTTGGAAGGGCCACTGGCCAGTGGCGTACCTGGCACAGTCGCCGGCCTGTTTGCCAGTTTGAAATATGCAAAACTGCCTTTCAAAAAACTGGTGGCGCCGGCCATTTTATTGGCAGAAAAAGGTTTTGCCATTACTCAATCGCAGGCAAGAAGTTTTAACGGAAGCAAACCGGATTTTTTAGCGAACAATAAAAAAAACATTGCTTTTGTAAAAAATACCAAATGGAAAGAAGGCGACCTGCTCATTCAACCGGAACTGGCGGCTACCTTAAAACGCATCCGTAACAATGGTGCGGATGAATTTTATAAAGGAATAACCGCAAAACTCGTTGTTGCAGAAATGAAGAGAAGCAATGGCATTATGAGCCTGGACGATCTAAAAAATTATGAAGCCAAAGAAAGAACTGCTACCCGTTTTAATTATAAAGGATATGAAATAATAGGAATGCCCATGCCCAGCAGCGGCGGCTTATTGCTGGAGCAGATGATGAAAATGATTGAAAAAAGAGATATTGGCAAAATGGGTTTTCAAACAACCGAGGCGGTACAGTTAATGATAGAAGTGGAAAGACGGGCCTATGCAGACAGGGGAACTTATATGGGCGACGCTGATTTTGTAACAGTGCCGGTAGATATTTTAAGGAGTCAAAAATACCTGGAGCAACGCATGAGCGACTACCAGCCAGGTGTAGCTGGCAACAGCAAAACCACTAAGGAAGGTTTTGTAAAAGAAAGCGAGGAAACCACCCACCTGAGCGTGGTAGATAATGAAGGCAATGCAGTAGCGGTTACCACTACTTTAAATGGTGGTTATGGAAGTTATACCGTAGTAAGCGGGGCCGGTTTTTTGCTCAATAATGAAATGGATGATTTTAGTGTAAAGCCCGGGGCGCCTAATATGTATGGCGCCGTGGGCAAGGCAGCCAATGCAATAGCACCCGGCAAAAGAATGCTTAGCAGTATGACACCTACGATCGTTTTAAAAAACAAACAACCTTATATTGTAACTGGTACACCCGGCGGCACCACTATCCCCACCAGTGTATTTCAAACCCTTGTAAACCTGCTCGAATTCAACATGACCCCGTATGAAGCGGTATACGAACCAAAATTTCATCATCAGTGGTTACCGGATGAGGTGGAGATAGAAAAAGGTTTTAATGAAATAACAGCCCAAAAATTAGGCAAGATGGGTTACACCCTAAAAGCCCGGGGCGCTATTGGCCGTGTAGAACTGATTGTAATAACGCAGGAGGCTGGCCGAAAAATAATTGCTGTAGCCGATAACCGGGGCGATGATGCTGCCAAAGGCTACTAATATCTTGCCCAAATGCGCTATTTTTGCAGCAAACACATTGAATGATCTATCTCATCATAGGAAAATTTGAAATTTTCCTCTCTTTTTTATCCATAGTAAAAATCAATTTAGCCAGCCCGGCGGTATGCCGGCATAATTCTATTAATAACGGTGGGGCCACTTCCTGCTTCGGTTGATAGCAAAAATGAAATGATAAAATTCACCCGGCAGAACAACCATACCAACTGAATGGTTATTTTTACAGCATATACCCATATTTTTTTCTGCAAAAATTACTCAACATATTAAAATGGGGTTTTCTTACCCTTGCTTTCTGGTGCTTTTTAGCCTGGATATTATTGTACGCTTTACCGTCCTGGTCTGTTTACATAGTTATTTTATTACTGCTGGCCTGGGCGGGCTTATGGCTGTATACGTTCCGTAAAACGTCAAAAAAAGTATGGTTCTTTCTTTCTATGCTGTTGCTGGTTGTTTTTTGCTGGGGATTATTGCAATTGAGTTTTGTGCAAAACCTGGTTATTTCCAATGTTACTTCCACCCTCTCCAAAGAATTAAAAACAAAAGTTACCATCAAAAAAATAGACATTGATTTTTTTGACCGGCTCGTATTAAATGGCTTAATGGTAGAAGACAGGAAAAAAGACACATTATTATATGCAGGTGCTGCCAAAGTAAATATAACCGACTACTTTTTTTTTAAAGATAAGATCGTATTTAAAAATGTTGGGCTCAATGATGCAGTGATCAATATGACCAGGAACGATTCTGTATGGAATTACCAGTTCATTGTCGATTATTTTTCCGGAACAAAGGATAGCACAAAAAAGAAAGCCGGTCCTGATATTTCTGTCAATGAACTTCATTTTACCAATATTCGTTTTAATAAAATGGATGGCTGGGTTGGACAGAACCAGGTGGTGGCACTTAAAAAAATGGACCTGTTAATGGATAGTATGGATATCAATAAAAAAATGATTTCCATAAAAGATATTTACCTGGAAGAACCATTGTTTTTGCAGGCAGATTTTGAAGGCAAAAAACCTAAAGTGGTTAATATGACTTCTGCCCTCGCGAAGATCCCAATCGTATCTGCGTTTAAGTGGAATAAATCGGGCTGGGTAGTTAAATTAGGTAAGCTGCAGATCTTTAACGGTAGTTTTCAAAATGATAAATTAACCACAAGAGACATTTACACAGATCGTTTTGATGGGCAGCATATTTTTTTTAAACAGATCAATGGAAATTTTTCCAAGGTGCTTTTTTTAAATGATACGCTGCACGCCTCCATCGACCTGGCCGCCAAAGAAAGAAGCGGGCTTGAAATAAAAAAACTGGCAAGTGACCTTAAGTTTACCCCGGAGTTGCTGGAGTTTAATAAACTGGATCTGCAGACCAATAAAAGCAAATTAGGTAATTACTACTCCATGGGCTACCAATCTTTTAATAAGGATATGAGCAGCTTTTTGCATAATGTAACACTGGAAGCCAATTTTACAGAAAGTGTTTTAAGCAGTGACGACCTGGCCATATTTGCCCCGGCCCTTTCAACCATGAAAAGAGTGTTTTACCTTGAAGGAAGGGCGAAAGGAACCATTGACAATTTTTCAGCTAAGGCAATGAAGATCAGAACAGGGAACACCTACTTTGATGGAGACCTTTCTATGAGAGGTTTGCCAGATATACAAACTACTTTTATCGACTTAAAATCAAATCTTTTTCAAACAAATTATAACGAGTTAAGCAATATTATTCCGGCCTTAAAAAAAGTTACAAAACCTTCCCTGGCAAAATTGGGCAACATTAAATACAAAGGAAATTTTACTGGTTTTATCAATGATTTTGTTGCTTTCGGAAATATAAGTACGAACCTGGGCAATATGCAGGCGGATCTCAACATGAAATTACCTGCAGGCAATGCGCCACCCATTTATTCGGGAACCATTTCTACCCCTGGTTTTGAATTGGGACAGTTTATTGCAGATAAAAACTTTGGCAATGTAGCGCTCAACGGCACTATTAAAGGAAGTGGTTTTACGCTTGATAAACTTGATGCCAAATTTAAAGGAGACATCAGCCAGTTGTATTATGCAGGTTACACTTACCGCAATGCCACTGTTGATGGATCTTTGAAAAATAAAATTTTTGATGGCCACCTCTCCATCAATGATCCAAATATAAAAATACAAAGACTGGATGGCCGGTTTAGTTTTGCTAATAAAGAGCTGGCTTTTAATGCTGATGCTGAACTCGATTATTTAGACTTTCAAAGCCTTGGTATCAGCAAAGACAAACTAACACTTTCCGGCATTTTTAACCTGAATTTTACAGGGAGCAATATTGACAACTTTTTAGGCACTGCCCGTGTTTACAACGCTGTGTTACAGCATGATAGTTCCACGCTTTCTTTTGACTCACTCACCTTAAAATCATTTATACAGGATAGCATTAAAAACCTGGAACTGGAAACAAACGAGTTGTATGCGAAATTGAAAGGCAAATTTAATGTGCAGCAATTGCCCAATGCCTTTACCATATTTCTTTCAAGATACTACCCTACTTATATAAAGGCTCCTAACAGGCAGGTGAGTGAACAGGATTTTGTTTTTGAAATAAAAACCAGGAATGTATCTGATTATATAAATTTATTTGACCGCAGGCTGAGTGGTTTTAATAATTCAGACATTGATGGCAGCATCAGGCTAAGGTCAAATGAATTAAATATAAATGCAAAGGTTCCGGAGTTTACCTATGATGGAAAAGTATTTTCCGGAATTAATTTAACTGGCGCAGGCAACAGGGATACTTTATACACTGATATTACGGCAGAAGATATTAAAATAAGTGATAGTTTACATTTCCCGGATACTAAATTAAAATTGACTGCCAACAACGACATCTCGCTTATAAAATTAAACACCAGTGCCAATAAAACATTAACATCTGCCGAACTCAATGCCAGCATTCAATCTTTTGATGACGGCGTACGTGTTCACTTCTTCCCATCAGAATTTGTACTAAATAATAAAAAATGGGTATTGGAAAAAGATGGCGAATTAACCCTCAGGAAAAATTACCCCATAGATGCCAATGAAATAAAATTTGTAAGTGGCAAACAGGAAATTGTTATCCGATCTCAAATGGAAGAAGAAACGAGTAATGTAAACCTTGTTGCCAGGTTACAGTCTGTGATCCTGGAAGACATTCTTCCCTTCTTTGTGCGTAAGCCCGACTTCAGGGGTACACTAACAGGTACTGCTATTATTAAAGATCCGTTTGGGGATCCTGTAATAAAATTTGAAGGGGTAACAGACAGCCTCCGTATGGATGGCAATTACCTGGGTGCTGTAGATCTTCATGCGACAGCTGATACCAAAACCGGGAAAATTACCTACAAGGTAAGTACAGATGGAAGCGATTATGCATTTAATGCAGACGGGTATTATAATTATAAAGATTCTACAGGCGACAGGATGGGCATCAACCTTATTGCCAATAAGATAAGGCTGGAGCTCCTGCAACCTTATCTTAAAACAGTATTCAGTAAGATGAGTGGTTTTGCCAAAGGCAATATTGTTATGAAAAATGACGGTACAGCCCCTTCTGTAATTGGTGATGTTGTGATTGACAGCGCCAGTGTAACCATTGCGTATACACAATGCCGTTATCTTATCAATAATGAGACCATCAGTTTTGGAAAAAATAACATTGACCTGGGCATGCTCCGGGTAAAAGATACTTTAGGAAACATTGGTACCGTAAGCGGGCGCATGGAACATAATTTTTTCAGGGATTTTTATTTCAGCAATCTGCGTTTTGAAACAGCCAAATTACTTTTACTCAATACTACCAAAAAAGACAATATCCAGTTTTATGGAAATATAATTGGGAGTGCTTTGATGACCATGAATGGCCCTACCAGTGACCTGCGTATGAATATTGACGGACAGCCAAGTTCTCTTGACAGCAGCCATATTTATTTACCTACAGGAGCAGAAGCAAGGGAAGGAACTAAAATTGACTACATTGAATTTATCCAGTTTGGTAGCGAAATGGATAATGCCAGCAGTAACACACAAACATCCAACATCCTGGTAAATTTAAACATTACCGCAAACCCCGCCTGTAAAGTAGATGTAATACTGGATGAAGAAACAGGCGATATTATTAAAGCCCAGGGCAATGGTAAGTTAAGTATGACGGTAGGCACCACAGAACCCATGAGCATGCGGGGACGGTACGAACTTACAAAAGGCGAGTACACTTTTAATTTTCAAACATTTTTAAAAAGGCCGTTTACCCTCAGCCAGGGAAGCATAACCTGGAACGGTGATCCCTACCTTGCCACCATTAATATTGATGCAGAATACCTTGCCAAAAATGTGGATATAAGCGCCTTAACACCCACCTTCACCGATGCGGGAATTACCCCAGGTAGTAGCCAAAAGAGTAAATCTGATGTAATAGTACTGGCGCATTTAACCGGGAGTTTAAAAAATCCTGAAATAGATTTCGAATTTAAATTCAACGAAGGCAGTGAAGCAGGCAGGGATTTCTTTGTTGTAAAAAAACTGGAACAGTACAGAAGCGATCAAAATATAATGTTTAAGCAGGTTGCCAGTCTTTTGTTATTGAACAGCTTTATTTCTGATGAGCAGGCATTCCTATCAGGTCAAAGTACGTTTAACATTGCAGCCGGCACCGTAGGTGGTATTATGAGCAGCTGGCTCACCAATCTTTTTAATAAAGAACTGGAAAGGGCTACCAAGGGAGTTATTTCTACCTATATTGATATAAATCCTACAGTTGACCTTCAAAGCCAGGCCAATCAATTACAGGCAAACGTAAGGGCAGGTTTAAAAATATTTTTAAGCAGCAGGGTTAATGTATTGGTAGCAGGCAACTATGAGTACAACAATCCTTATGTGTTGCAGCAAAATAGAAGTGGATTATTTACACCGGATATCTCTTTGGAATGGTTATTAAATAAAGATGGGTCTTTAAGAGTGGTTGGTTTCAACCGAACCAGTATTGATTTAACCAGCAGCCAGAGAAACCGTTCCGGTATACAGCTTGCATACAGGAAAGACTTTGATAAAATTTCTGATATATTCAAGAGCCGCAAAAAAATCCAAAAGCGGGATGCTAATAAATACAAAGTATTACCGGCAGACACTACTTTTTACAAAAGAATGGATACCACTATTCTTAAAAATGATAGTACAAATATTTCTTCCAAATAATTTTTTTTAAACGATCGTTACAATCCATTTAAAATTTCATGCCCCAGTTTATCTCTTTTGGTAAAGAGGTAATGTTTATTATGAGGATTGGGTTTCATTTCAATGGAAACGGTATCTACTACTTCCAGCCCATAACCCAGTAAGCCGGCGCGTTTGCGTGGGTTGTTACTCATGAGCCGCATTTTGCTGATGCCAAGGCTGCGAAGAATTTGCGCTCCTACACCATAGTCTCTTTCGTCCATACCAAAACCTAATTGCAGGTTGGCTTCTACTGTATCCAGGCCTTCTTCCTGCAGCTTGTATGCTTTTAGTTTATTTAATAATCCAATACCCCTGCCTTCCTGGTTCATGTACAACACTACCCCTTTTCCTTCCTTTTCAATATGTTCCAGCGCATGGTGGAGTTGTTCACCGCAATCGCAACGAAGGGATCCTAAAATATCTCCTGTCATACAACTGCTGTGTACTCTTACCAAAATTGGTTCATCTATTGTCCATTCCCCTTTTTTCATGGCCAAATGTATTTCTCCTGTATTCACCTGGCGAAAAGCGATCAGTTCAAAATCGCCATATTTGGTAGGCATATGTACACCTACTTCTTTTTCAATCAGCGATTCTGTTTTTAGCCTGTATTCAATGAGGTCTTTTATGGAGATGGTTTTGATATTAAATCTTTTACCTATCTCCAATAATTGCGGCAGGCGGGCCATACTTCCATCTTCGTTCATTATTTCTACCAATACACCGGCAGGTTCAAAACCAGCCAGCCTTGCCAGGTCAATGGTGGCTTCTGTATGCCCTGCCCTCCTTAACACTCCACCCTGCTTGGCTTTTAATGGAAAAATATGGCCGGGTCTCCCCAGGTCTTCGGGCCTGGTAGCCGGATTTACCAGTGCCTGTATGGTTTTTGCCCTGTCATGGGCCGAAATGCCGGTAGTACAACCATTACCGAGCAAATCGATACTTACGGTAAAAGCTGTTTCGTGTAAAGAGGTATTATCGTGTACCATTGGCTGCAACTGAAGCTGGGCGCACCTTTCTTCCGTTATGGATGCACATATCAACCCCCTGCCATGGGTACTCATAAAATTGATCACTTCCGGGGTAACATTGCGTGCTGCCGTAATAAAATCGCCTTCATTTTCCCTGTCTTCATCATCTACCACTATTAAAAGTTTGCCCGCTTTCAGGTCTTCAATCGCTTCTTCAATTGTGTTCAGCATTGTCATTAAAATTTTCGCTGCAAAGTTAAGAAGGATTGAGGGTACATTTCCCGAGATTCCGCTTTTCGAAAAGTTACACATTCAAGAAAATAAGCATATTTATACCTGCGGATAAATAAGGAAAATGTAGTAAATTATTTTAGCTGATACCTAATAATTTGTTAATAATAAATGAGGGTTGTTCCCTATTTATTTAGTTTCTTTGCGCTGTAAAAAATCAGAACTAATATGCATTTTAAGAAAATGATTCCCCTGGTTATTGCCCTACTGGCAGTGCCATTTTTTATGATGGCCCAGGTTACCACCAGTAACGTTTCGGGTATTGTTAAAGATAAATCCGGTGCCTTACTTGTTGGCGCCTCTATTTCAGCCACACATATACCCACAGGAACTGTATACACATCTGTAGCCCGTTCCGGTGGCCGTTTTGATATTAATAATATGAATCCCGGCGGACCTTATGTTATTACTTCAACATTTGTAGGATTTGAGAATGCAAAAAAAGAAGAAATTTTTCTGACGCTTGGTGAAACATCAAAAATTGATTTTGAACTTTCTGATAAATCTACAGAGTTAACTACAGTGGTTGTTTCGGGCACAAGAGCCGGAACCAAAACAGGCAATGAAACTCAGATAGGCAGGGATAAACTGGCTGTGTTGCCTACAATAGGCAGAAACTTAAACGATTTCGTTCGTTTTACACCGCAAACAAAAATCACTTCTACAGGTGGTATTTCCATAGCGGGTCAAAACAACCGTTACAATGGATTCCTCATCGACGGGGCTGTAAATAATGATGTATTTGGATTGAGCGACCAGGGTACTAATGGCGGGCGTGCAGGTACACCCCCGATTAGTATTGATGCAGTTGACCAGATAGTAGTTCAGTTATCGCCATACGATGCCGCGTTGGGTAATTTTACAGGTGGTGCTATCAATGCCATCACAAAATCCGGTACCAATACTTTACATGGCTCAGCTTATTATATTTTCCGTAACCAGAATATGGCAGGTAAAACTCCGGGCCGGCTTGCTGATAGCCTGCGTGTAAAATTGAGTGATTTCAAAAACCAGACTTATGGATTTACTATGGGGGGCCCTATCGTAAAAAACAAGGCTTTCTTTTTTGTGAATGCAGAGATCCAGAAAGATAGCAGGCCTCAGCCCTATGCCCCTCAAAATGTTTTATTCGATCCGCTCGGCCCTAACAGTGGAGCTAATATCCGCTACAATGTGGCGGATACTATTGCCCGGCTACAGGAACATCTTAGAACGAAGTATGGTTATGAAGCCGGGGATTATTTAAACAACCCCGACGAAATTGACCGTATCAACATCAACACAAGGTTTGATTTTAATATCAGTTCTAAAAATAAACTCACCTTAAGTTATCGTTATACCAATACAGAAAGGACTAACCCGGGCAGAAGTACAAACAACTCAATAAATTTTACAAGTGGTGCAGAGTTTTTTCCTTCTACCACACATTCAGGAAATGCTGAGTTGAATACTAAATTCAGTAATAAAATGAATAACAAATTCAGGGTGTCATTTACCAATGTAGTAGATGATCGCGGACCAACAGGCACTCCTTTTCCGGCTGTTACTTTACAACAATTTAACGGTGGGCCTACAATAAACTTTGGTACAGAAGCAGCTTCTTCAGCTAACCTGTTAAAGCAAACCATCATCAATTTTTATGATGCATTTAAATACTATGCCGGGAAGCATGCGCTTACAGTTGGTGCAGATATTGATTTTAACAAGTCTTACAATTTATTCATGAACAGGGCATTTAGCCTTTATGGTTACAATAATCTTGGTGCTTCGGGTCCTACACAAATTGGTTCCCTGCAGGCATTTATGGAAGATCGTGGTGCCAACCGAATCAGGAGACAATATTCTCTTGTAGATGACAATAGCAAAGGTGGTGACCTGGCCACTAATGCTGCGGCTAATTTTAAATCCGTTCGCTTAGGATTCTTCCTGAATGATGACATTAAAGTATCAAATAATTTCACCTTAACCCTTGGTTTGCGTGCTGACAGATCAGCATTTACTACTGAGGCTCCTGAAGATGTATTTTTCAATGATACTGCACGTGCTGTAATTGCCGGCGTATATGATATTGAAGGGGCTGTTTCCGGTGGTAAATTCAAACCTAAATGGCAGTTTTCCCCACGTATAGGTTTTAAAGTAAACCTGGAAGATGAAGGTGTTGTGATAAGAGGTGGTATTGGTGTATTTGGTGGCAGAACGCCGTTGGTATGGCCGGGTGGTGTTTATCAAAACAACGGTGTTACCATTGGTGCATTGGATGTAAGTGGTGCAAATGGTACAAGCCCGGTATTATTAGGCGGAAGCCCTGTTGTATTTGTACCGGACGTTAATGATCAATACACACAAGCAGATTTTGGTTTGTCTCCAAGCCTTATCAAACCACAAGGTGACATGAATATTATTGCGAAGGGTTTTCACCTGCCCGCGGTATTCAGGGGTTCAGTAGGTGCTGATAAAAAATTAGGCAGTGGCTGGACAGTGAACTTTGATGTGATGTACACCAAAAACATTCATGAAGTGGATTGGGTTAACGTAAACTTTGCGCCTCCGGCACTTACTACTACCGGTCCGGATGCTAGACTTGTATATTCTACAAATGGCAATCCTACAAAACTGATCTACAGGCCAGCGGGAACTTCTGCTGCAGCCCGTAACCCTTACGCCAATGTTATTCTTCTTAGAAATACTTCGGGTAAAAAAGGTTTCTCGTATAACTTTACAACAGGCATTGAAAAACAAACTAAAAAGGGCTTGATCTTCAGTGTAAATTATACTTACGGAAATTCAAAGGTTCATAATGAAGCCACCAGTTCGGTAAATACTTCCAACTTTTTCAATATGGAAGCTGTTAGTTCAAGAAATTATATTGGTCTCTCTACTTCCGACTTTGATATGGGACACAGGGTATTTGCATTGGTATCTAAAAAATTCACCTACCTGGCAGGCAAAATGGCTACTACCGTTTCATTTGCTTACAATGGCCAGTCTGGCAGCCCTTTCAGCTATACAATGAGTGGTAATGGTTTCATTGGTGATGGTGGTACTAATAATGACCTCATGTACATTCCTTTAAACAGGGCAGAAATGGACCAGATGTCCTTTCCAACAAGTGGTGTGTTAACTGAAACTATCCAAAAAGATCAGTTTGAAGCGTATATTATAGCTGATAAATACCTGAGCAAAAACCGTGGTAAGTTTGCTGAGCGCAATGGTGCAAGGTCTCCTTTCACTAATATCCTTGATGCAAATATTCAACAGGACTTCTCTGTAAAGACCGGTAATGGTACCCGTCATACTTTATCTGTTCGCTTTGACATCTTTAATCTTACCAACCTGATTGATAAAAATGCCGGCCGTCAATATTTCTTCAACTTTGACCAGCAGCAGGTTTTACAGGTGGTAAACTTTACCGGTACTAAACCTAACTACAGGTTTAACAGGCCTCCTTTTAATACCGCGGGTGTTGTTAGTGATGGTATCTCAGCTTTCAACAGCAGCCGCTGGAATGGGCAGATGACTATCAGGTATTCATTCTAATATAAAACTTTCGCTTATAACAAAAGACCTCCGCAATCAATGCGGAGGTTTTTATTTTTAGAGGAGAGTAGTGCATAGTCAATAGACCATAGACTTTGACAACGCATGTAACTTTCCATCACAATAGTTACTACATAATTTTATAATGTTCTGTAAGTTTAGCACCCTCTGTAAGCGATGGGTTCGCATTGGGTTTATAATATTCTTTAGATATTGTATCCGTCTATGGACGATGGTCTACAGACTAACTCCCTCCCTGCCCCAGCCCCATTTTAAAAAATCAGGAAAAGCCCTTGCCCAGGTGGGTACGTCATGACGGCCATCTTTTAATTCGAGGTAATGAATATCGGTGATAGGATTGTACCCTTTCTTTGCCAGCTCTTCTATAAGACTTACCGTATCATCAATGGCGTCAATAACGCCGTTGTTATTCCTGTCGGCAGTTTCATCGAGCGTGCCCACTTCAAAAAAGAAACGGAGCCAGCTGGCATATCCGCCTTCCCTTACTTGCCGGTGCATAATGCGGTGTTCATTTTCATCAAAGTCTTCATCTTCCTGGTCCATATTTCTCCACCACAGCGATCCGCTGAAAACGCCTACACGGGTAAATTCGTGAGCATAATTCCACACAATATCAAGTGCACACAAGCCGCCGAGCGAAAATCCTGCAAAGGCTTTCTCCCTGAATGATTCAATGGAATAGGTTTTCTTTAAAAAAGGAATGAGTTCCTGGAAGATAAACTTAGTGTAGAGAAAAGCTTTGGCTCCTCTTCCTTTATAATCGAGCACTTTGGCTGTGCCGTATTCATTTTTCCTGTCTGCAGAGCAATGTAATCCTACACAAAAAATATCTCCTACCTGTTCCCCGGTAATGAGATCATCAAGCATATGTTCGAAACCCATTTTCACCAGGTCCTGTCCGTCATTGATAAGCAGGAGATTTAGTAAAGAAGCTTTTGTATAAGAAGAAGGGAGATAGCAATCTACTTTCACTACCCTGTTCAGATTATCAGAATGCAATAAATGTTGTTCTACTTTAATCACAGATACTTTTCCGTCCGCCATAAGGTATCAAAAGTAAGAAAACCAATTGAAATGCGGAAAGATGGCCTTAAGGTCAACCACCTTGCGTGAGGTGGTTGACCTTAAGGCCATCTTTGAAAACATAATTTGTTTTTATGGTTACTAAAAAATATATTTGATTGAGGTAAAAAAACACACATTTCTCACTTTTACAAATAACTTTTATGAAGAAAATTGGCGTATTACACGGCAAGGAAAGAAGCTTCCCCGAAGCACTGGTAGCAAGGATCAATAGCAAAAATATAGATGGCATAACAGCCGAACCGGTAAAGATAGATATGGTGGCACAGGGCGAACCGTCGGGATACGCGGTGATCTTCGACAGGATATCGCAGGACGTTCCTTTTTACAGGGCCTATTTAAAAAATGCAGCACTATGTGGTACTGCTGTTATTAATAATCCTTTCTGGTGGAGTGCCGACGAAAAATTCTTCAACAATTGCCTGGCTACACAAATAGGTGTGCCTGTACCAAAAACGGTTATACTTCCGTCGAGAGACCTGCCAACAGATACCAGTTCTGAATCTTTCAGCAACCTGGCTTACCCGTTAGACTGGGACCAGATCTTTAAATACATTGGCTTTCCTGCCTACATGAAACCACATGCCGGCGGCGGCTGGAAAAGTGTTTACCAGTTAAATAACCTGGATGAATTTTTTGAAAAGCATGCAGAAACAGAACAACTGGTGATGATGCTGCAGGAAGAAATTAAATTCGATGAATATTATCGTTGTTATTGCATCGGCGGCAAAAATGTGCGCATCATGCCGTACGAACCACGCAACCCGCATCACCTGCGTTATGTTGCTGATTTTTCTCCAAGTGAAGAACGTTATAAATTAATGGAAGATATTGTACTGCGTATTTGCCAATACCTCGGTTATGATTTTAATACGGTTGAGTTGGCTATAAGAGATGGTGTTCCTTATGCCATTGATTTCTGTAACCCTGCACCCGATGCTGAAGTTACCAGCGTAGGCCAGGAAAATTTTGACTGGGTAGTAGAAAATGTAGCCAACTATGCTATCGAAAGAGCACAGGCGCATGTAGAAGGTGCAGATAACCTAACCTGGGGCGAATACATTAAACGCAGCAGCAGCAAACAAAAACTTTATTAATAATGCATAATTGATAATTCATTCCGATACGGAGTGCCTTTTCATTATCAAATTATCACATCATCAAATTATCAAATTTCCCATATGGCAGGACTTGATTATAAAAAATTCACAGTAGGTGTAGAAGAAGAGTACATGGTGATAGACCCTGTGACCAGGGAATTAAAAAGCCATGAGCAAAAAATTGTGCAGGAAGGTCAGAAGATCATCATGGACAAGGTTAAAGCAGAAATGCACCAGGCTGTAGTGGAAGTTGGTACAGATATTTGCGCCGATGTGGACGAAGCATTTGTGGATGTAGCTACCCTTCGTAAAACCATTAGCGGTATTGCCGATGACCTGGGTCTCTGGATAGGTGCAAGTGGCACACATCCTTTCAGTCATTGGGAAAGCCAGCTCATAACAGAACACATTCGCTACAACGAAATTGTGAATGAATTGCAGGAAGCTGCCCGAAGCAACTTAATTTTTGGATTGCATGTACATGTAGGTATGGAAACCCGTGAAATGGCTATCCATATTGCCAACAGTGCACGTTACTTTCTGCCGCACATTTTTGCCCTGAGTACCAATTCTCCTTTTTGGGAAGGAAGAACAACAGGTTACAAATCATTCCGTACAAAAGTGTTTGATAAATTTCCCCGCACAGGTATTCCTGATTATTTTGAAAGCATAGAAGCGTATGATAATTATATTAAATTGCTGGTAAAAACCAATTGTATTGACAATGCTAAAAAAATATGGTGGGATCTTAGGGTGCATCCTTTTTTCAATACTGTTGAATTCAGGATCTGCGATATACCAATGACGGTACAGGAAACCATTACCATTACAGCGCTGTTCCAGGCCATCTGTGGCAAGTTATACAAGTTGCACAGCCAGAACCTCAACTTTATGATGTATTCAAGAGCATTGCTCAATGAAAACAAATGGAGAGCAAGTCGCTATGGTATTGATGGTACACTGATCGACTTTGGAAAGGAATCGGAAGTAAATACAAGAGTTTTAATATATGAATTGCTCGATTTTGTGGATGATGTGGTACCGCATTTAGGCAGCCAGCACGCCATCAGCCATGTTCATAAAATGATGGAACAGGGCACGGGTGCAGACCGACAGTTGAAAGTTTTTGAAGAAACAAAAAGCCTGCCTGCCGTAGTAGATTATATTCACAATAGTTTTTTAGCAGGTTTGTAGTTGGTCGTTAAAAATAAAGACTTATATTTGCCGTCCGAAATCGGAAAATAAATACCCTAACAGGTTATTGATCAGAAGATTTGGAATTGGCTGCGTAGCTCAACTGAATAGAGCGTCTCACTACGGATGAGAAGGTTTTAGGTTTGAATCCTAACGCGGTCACAACAACGTCCACTTTTACAGTGGGCGTTTTTATGTCCCCTTGGTTTGATCCTGTTTAATAGAAGATTAAATTATTTTCAATTCATTGCAAATAAATCAGGTCCCAAAATAAATCCAGCCTCTAGGTGTTAGCTACTATTTCTTACAACAATCGGACTTATACCCATCTTGTAGAAATCGGGCTTTTTTCAAAATTGCAAACAATTTGCAAACGAAATGGCATTAGACAATTTGCAGGATCTTTCTTTGCAAACAATCATTGAATTATGAAGTAAAAGAACTTGGTGATGCAAAGCTACAAATATCCTAAAATTTCCCCTATAAGCAGTGCCACTATAAAAAGTAAATAGCATGCGTTAATTATTCATTAAAGCAGTTGTGCTTCCTGGATTATTAACCATTAAATTACTTTTCCAATGTATCGATCTTTTGTAAAAGTTCTTTATTAGCCGGATCGATCGCCAAGCCCTGCCGATAGTAACCAATTGCTTTAGATTTTTCCCCCCAGGCAGTCCAGACATCACCAAGATGCCCGTACCAGGAAACATCTCCAGGAAATTGCGAAGCTCCCCAAAGTAGGACTTCTATAGTAAGTTCACGGTGGTTGCGGTCAAAAAGCCAGCTTACCAAACTCAGGATACTTTCGGCCCCGGTATCATAGCGGGCCGGGGTCTTTAGTTTTTCTTCCTGGTACACCTGTTTCAATTTTTCCATACCTTCTTTGAGCACATATTTCCGCAATTCCAGGTGTATTGGCTTAAGTTCAGTTTGAGCATGAACTTTAAGGATAATGCTGCGAAAAATAGAAAACCCTGTTTCGGCTGCATCAAAAAGTTCATTATTGCCCATCAGCACAATAGCGATCTTTTCCACGGGCTCAAAGCCCACAAATGTGCGGTAGCCAAGGTCGCCACCGGAATGAAAATAGATCTTTCTTCCGCCAATGATCGTTTCAAACCAGCTAAAGCAGACTTTATATTGTTCATTGACTACGAACCTGGGTTGAAGCATTTGCTTCCATGTGCTTTCACTGATAATCTGCCGGCCATTTATCTTCCCTTTATTAAGAAATAGCTTCGTCCATTGAAGCATATCTTCCAGATCGGAATGCAGGGTAGAACTTGGGGCATGAATACGGTTGTAGGGATAGGATTTGCTGACAGCCATCTGCAAATCCTGGTCGATAATATGTGAGGCGGTACGACGGCCGGATTCGATATCGGAAAACAGGAAACTGCTGCTATTCATGCCTGCAGGAACCAATATATTTTTATAGAGATAATCTTCAAAGCTAAGTTCGCTGACATGCTTGATCAGTGCTGCCAAGATATTATACGCTGCATTACTGTAATGAAATTGGGAACCTGGTTCAAAATCCAGTTCCTTATCGACAAAACTTTTTGCATAACGCTCAGCTGCATCTTTATCGTTTTGCGGCTTATCCCACTGGTAGTCGCTAACATCAGCCATACCGGAACTATGGGTGAGCAGGTGGTAGATCGTGATTTTTTTATACCGTGGATCCTTCATGTTAAAGTAAGGCAGGTAAAATACTAATGAACTGTCCAGTTGCAGTTTGCCCCGTTCCGCTAATTGCAGGATGGCTGTACCAGCGAATGGTTTGGAGACAGAAGCCATATGAAAATCGGAAAGGCTGGTCAGTTTCTTTCCGGTGGCCAAGTTTTCAACACCCAGGGCTTTTTTGTATAGGAGTTCGTTATTCATCAAAACAGCCACCGCCAGGCCTGGAATATCGGCCTGCCACTGCTGGTGGAGTGCTATCGAGTCGATAGTTTTTTCTAAAGCCGGCCGGCTATGAGGTTGTGCTTGGGATTGTACGATAACAAAACTGTAGGTAAAAAATAAAATTAATAATTTCATGTTTGCTTATACGTTCAATAGCGAAAATTTGTTACATGATCTAACTCATTAAAGTATTAGGCGTCAGGGAAGAAACAGCAATAATTCAGAAAACCCTTGCAATAAAGGATTGACAAAATTTGAGGAGTATTGCGTATCCTTTCTTCTTTATGCTAAATTCAAAATCAGATTATTTCATTATGATGTATTATTTATGAATTGGTTTCTACCGTCATTTATAGTTCGTTCAAGAAATTTGCAGTACATAATTAAAGCGGGAAGATAAGTTTGAGTATTTAAATTATCGAAAACTAATACTGGGTGGTGCTGTAACGGATCAGAGTCAGGGCCCCAAATTATCCAGGATCATACTGTGAATATTTTACTTTATCTCTACAGGGATAATTTAAAAGTTCTTTAAATCACATCATATTGCTTCAAAATTACAGGTGTTCACACTGGGCATCCACAAAGGATTTACTGATATTAAGACGGACTGGGGGCTGAAACATGAAGAAACTTTCGGGCTAAAATCAGGTGCAATGAAAAGAGAAAAAAAATGAAAAATTGGAAAAGCAGAACCAGAATTATCCGACTTATTAATAACTAAACTGAATATTGCATCCCGGCCAAATGCCAGGAAGGTTTTAGGTTTGAATCCAAATGCGGTCACGAAAGTCCAGTGGGTTTCCTTGAGATAGGAGACCTATTTTTTATATGTGTAATTGTAAATTCAATCATACCCGTAATTCTTGGCTATAATCATTTGAGTTACGCAGCCATATCAAACCCCTTCCCTGCCTTATTTTATCACATGATTGACTGAATATTACATGACGAATCTTTGAAGTGCCTAGAAGGCGGGGAAAATGTTAGCGTATAAAGCGTTTATCCATAACTATTCTATCGCTTTTCCAAAATTATATTTTGAATAATTTGTGAGGTATAGTGCGACGCTACTGCTGATGACCACGCACCTTTAGCTTGGGAAAATAGGGACATGGAAGTAGTCCGATTCAAGTAAGGCTGCCAATAAATTCTAAGACAAGGGCGAGTTCTATATAATTCACCGGGATTCCAGGGGAAATAAAATGAGAACTGTGTTGAAGGCTCTTTATATCGATTGTTGGAATTAGCTCTTGAAGGGGAAAAATACTTGATCTCCAGAGATAACTGATTTAGCAAAACGGAAAAGGGCTGGCCTATATAATTAGCTTTATTAGTTATTATATTTTGTAAAATAGACAAAGTATCTGTCTGGGCCTTCACTCCTTCACTGTACACGATAAATGCTAGAGTTATTATAAAAATTATTTTTTTCATTGCTTTGAATTATCAAAGTTAATAAATTATAGGCATTTTTGAATATAAACCCTTTTACTGGTATCTTCCGAATTCACATGAGTATCTATTATTAATGGTTTGAAACGGCCGGAAATATCTCTCTTTAATAGTATGATTCCTGTATTGAAACTTGTAAGCACAGCTGCTTGAGAAAGTTCGTAAGCTCTATCAGTTCTGATTGTCTCTGTAAGAGTACTGTCCCTAGCATAAAAAAAACTAAATGCTGTCTGAGCTGCTGTCCGTATACTACTACTGTCTTTCCAATCACCTGTTGAACCATTAAAGTATTTATTTTTATTTAAATTAAATGCTAATGCATTTGCAGCATCGTTGATTGATATAGCGTATTTACTGTTATCAAATGCAGCGATTAGGCTCCCTTCATATTTTAATTTAGAATCCGCATTATCAAAAGATAAATGATTTGATATCAGCGTGAAAACGTCTCCGGCTGAAGGTGCGGCATATCCGCTATCAGTGTGAATATGCATCCCCCCCTGCTGCCCTAGCTCCAGGTGGAATTGTAAAGGTTATATCTACATTCATACTGGTTGAACTGCCCTGAATTGCACCCGGCGCATAGCTATTTATAGTGGTTGTGCCTCCACTTCCATTGGTATAGTATTTATAAATTGGAAACCCCTTTTCAAAGTCAAGACCTTGCCAGCCCGGAATCGTGCTCAGCATTGAATCTACCTTGCCTTTCATATAGAGCGTGTCCATTCTTTTTGCAAGGGCATGTGCGATGGCACAGGAATCTAAAGGGATTGAAATGGGCGGTTCATCAGGTGGTATTACTATAATTGGTCCTGAACCACATCCCCCGCAAGGAACCCGTCCTTCAATTATCAACGAACGCAACTGTCCGCAATTATTTGTTCCCGAACAATTGCCACTACCGGGAGGAGGGTTACTACCCCCACCACCCGAGCTGGGCCCTGGTGGCGGGGGAAAGGCGCCTGGCCCGGGGTCGGGAGGCCACGATGTGCCTGTGCCTGTGCCTGACCCACCGGGAGAGGGTGGATTGGTACAAACGAAAGCAGAACATTGCGGGCATCCGTCCTGCCAATCGGTGCAGGTAACTCCACAATGGCAGGGAACTACCCCACTGTGTTCAATATCACATA
>JACMKX010000040.1 GCA_014379905.1 Ferruginibacter sp.
AGTGTAGATCAGTTTTTCGCCAACAATCAGTAAAAAATCTTCCGGCGTTTTGCCCCGCAGTAAACTGTTGAGCGCTTCCAGCTTACCTCTTTTTCTTTCCCAGCCCATCCACACTTTTTCTTTTTTGTTCCAAACCCGCTGCCGATGAAAAAGGAAAAAAGTATCATTGTTGTCCCGCCCGTATTTTTTGTTAAGATGCAATATGCCTGCTTCTGCCAATTGCATCAATGCTTTGTCTTCCGGCATATTTTGTTCCGGTGCATCTTTAAAATCGGTGAGTAAACCAAAGAACAAATTTTCATCCCTGTTGGCTAAAAAACGAACCTCCAGTTCTTCCAGCAATTTTTCTGTTTGTTCTTTGTTTGCCAGCATTGCCGGTACTACCACCATTGTCCGGTAATCTTGCGGAATACCGGTAGAAAAATTCATCCGGGGCAGTTGCTTAGGACCCACAATGAGTGTTGCAAGCCAGTTGGCTATTTGTAACCCAAACTGGCTGCCTGCCACCAATGCTAAAATACCTACTGCAATCAATGTTGTTAAACCATCGCCGTCTGCATTGGCTTTTAATACCAGCAAAGCGGTAACTACAATAGTGATGATCCAGGCAGTGAGTTTATAATAAACTGCTTTTTCGCCGTCTTCGTTTTTACGGAAAGAAGGTTTGCGGGTAGATCGTTGCTTTGCGAGAGTTGCTGTTTGAAATTTTCCTTTCCCTGTCAAATAATGCCCTACGTGTGTAAGGCGTATATCACCGGGCGCAGTTTCATTTGCTTTTAAAGCAAGTTCGATGGCAATTCCTGCTACTTCCTGTTCTTCAAGACTTGTTTTCTTAGAAATTTTTTCAACTGCGTGGCGGTAGCTATCTCTTGTATAAAAATCCATTTTCTGGTAAATGGAATTCAGATCGGTACGAAGTGTTTGTTCTGTAACACTCATGGTTTCTACAAATTCCCGCCAATCCATCTTAGCCAGGAAACGAAGGCTGTTAATGCTGTTGCTCATGGATACCTGGTTGGCAGCCTGCACCTGGTTTTCACTCTGCGTCATGCTGTTAATGCTAAGCCCTTTTTCTGTAAGATGCTGTTCCAGCCAGGAAATGGGAATCGACATATCTGTTCCCTTCCATTGCAATCTTTGAGTGAAAGGTGCCACAAATGCACTTACCATCGGCGGTTCTGAGCGTGCCATATCGGCAATGATCAACACCATGCTTTTAGGATCTTTCTCCGCGGCTTCTATCATTTTATCAGACCAGAGATCCGCCAGGTTTTCATCAATTCTATCTATAGCAATTTTTGCAGCTACACGGCTCAGGTTTTCTAATAAAGCCAGGCGCAATACAATCGGCACTGCCCATAGTTCACCAATTGTCAGACTTGTCTTTTTTTGATAGGCAGAAATAAAATTGCTTAAGCTGCTGATATCTACGTGGCCATCGCTGTGAGAAATGATCTCTAAAGCAACATCATATACCCGGGGAAGGCCAAATGAATTTTTGTTGGTTAGCCTGGGTAAACCTTTACTATATCCTTTTGGTAAATATTTTTTACCGGTAAGTATTTGCTCTTCTATTAAATAAAAATTATCCAACAACCATTCTCCCGCCGGGCTGATCCTTTTCTTTTCTATAACTGCCTCATGAAGCAACTCCGTAACTTTTACCAGCACTTCTTCGTTATCCGATAACCTTTTGAGCAACTGTTCCGGAAGTTTAACGTCGTAGGTTAACTGGTGATAAGAAGCAAGGTACTGTGCATGCGCTTCCATTTGCTCTCTCGTAAACAATTCTGAGCGCAGCGGAGGTTTTTCATCTACTTCTTTCCTTGAAAAACTATTCGTTTGAAAATAGCTGCGGAGTGGAGAAAGTAAATCTTCAATGCTGTTGGTAGTTCGTTTAATCATTTGCCTTGCTTTTTGTCCGTTTTACCTGCCACAGGTGTGGCTTTTGAATAATGAGGAGAGGTAATGTTCCTTTACAAAAAAAGAATGGCCCCGGTTTAAATGGGCCATTAAAAAACTCAGATACTATGCCAAATCAAAGCTACCCCTATGGCAGCACTTTCAGATATTGATCTGGTTGTAAACTCTATAACTTTGTCGAAGTTTTCTTTTTCTTAATAGCATCTTCTGTTGCAGGCGCATGCGGAAAGCCGGGAAAATCCTGGTCTATTTTTTCATCGTTACTTTCCTGCACCTGTTCCTTGTTTTTTATAGGTTTTGTATTGCCTTTAACCGGCGCTGCATCTTTATTGGCTATACTTTTTTTCATTTTTTTATTTTTTACAATTCAAAACTCAACTGGTCTTCTCTTTCATTTACTTTTATCTGCCTGATAAAATTATCGTATCCTTCTTCTTCATCATGGTCACTGTAAACCCCGTAAGCATCAAGGCTGTAGCCTTTCAAGCCGTCATTGGCTTCTATGATATAAAGTATAGATGAGTCAGAAGGATCAGAATCACCTTCGAAACGAAATATTTTTACGATCGTCAATTCTTCGGCGGTATAGCTTTTACCTTTGCCGGCAGTGAAACTGCCATTTTCTAACCTGAATTCTGAATCTACTTTTTTCTCCCTCATTTTATTCATTATCTGACTCAAAGTGGTCATTTCGTCTTTTTGTATCATATGTTTAAGTTTAAGTTGTAAAAATGCAAAAGCCGTACCACTACGGCCATGTTTTGCCGGCATTGCAAATATTAGTATCAAGGCCTTTCCCTCTGTAGAAATACTACCCCACAAATAAGCCGTAAGACATTAAAAGCAAATCTATTATGCATCATGGCGGAGCCATTGCTTTTTGGATGAAAACTGTTTTAATATATAACTTTATAGACTGCGGCAGGCTTTGGATGTAATGTGTTTTAATATTCCTGCTGGTGAAAGCATGGCACAAAATTTACACTTACATTTCAACTACCTATCGTTTTACTACGCCGCCAACAAAGAAATAGCTAAGATGAAATTAAATATCGAACACCTTGTACGCTCAGGTTATGCATTGGCTTTTATCCTGGTAATTACCTCCTACGTACTTTTTTTTTACAGCCTCAAAGAAAGCCAGGATGGAAGGAGGCTGATTTATCAATCCAATCTCATTATTAATAAACTGGGAGAGTTATCATCTGCAGCTAAAGATATTGAAACCGGGGGAAGGGGTTACATTTTAAGCGGTGATCGTGTTTTTTTGGAGCCTGCCATTATCGCTAAGAAAAATATAGTATTGATATTTACTTCACTTGATAGCCTGGTACGTTCGGGTGAGCAGGCTTTGTTATTGGATACATTAAAACAATACTTTGAAGCCCGGAATAAAATGTCGGCAGCGGGTATCAGCTTTTTTGAAAAGTCTGGTAAAGTGATCACCGATTCCACTAAAAAAAGGATGTACCTGGGTAAAATTATTATGGATAACCAGCGCAGGGTACTTAGAAGAATGCAGGTGGCAGAAAGTGTTTCCCTCGGCGAAAGAGAACGAAGGCTTACTTATATCAACAGGTCTACCCGGGTTATTGCTGTTACTTCCTTAATAATTGTTGCTATTCTTCTCACTTACTCTATCATCACTTTTAATAAAGAGAATAAGGACAAAAAAGCGGCAGACCGTGCTGTAGCAGAATACCAGCGGGAATTAGAAACCAGGATCACAGAGTTAGATAAAAAGAATAAGGAATTGGCGCAGTTGAAAAGTATGGAAAAATTTGCTGCTACAGGTCGTATGGCCAGTACTATGGCGCATGAAATTAAAAATCCATTGAACAATATTATTCTCTCCCTGGAACACTTAAAAGATAACCCGGGAAATGATGATACAACTATCAACTTATTGGACATTATTAACAGGAATGCCAACCGGGTAAATTTATTGATAACAGACCTGTTGAATTCTACCCGTTTCCTGGAATTGAATTTTGCATCTACTTCCATTAACCATATAATAGATGAAACGCTGGAAAATGCTAAAGACAGGCTTGAATTAAATAAAATTAAAATCGTTAAAAAATACGATGCTGAGATATGCAATGTATCTGTAGATTCGGACAGGATCAAAATTGCCTTTACGAATATTATCATCAATGCAATTGAAGCAATAGAAAGTGAGGACGGTGTAATTGAAATTAAAACAGAAGCTAAGGATGATAACTGTGTTGTAACGATCAGCGATAATGGAAAGGGAATGGATCAAAAAGCATTATCGAAATTATTTGAACCATTTATTACCAGCAAATCAAATGGCACTGGTCTCGGCCTTACAAATTCACAAAATATCATCCTTAACCACAAAGGGAATATCAATGTTGAAAGTACACTCGCAAAAGGCTCTACCTTTATAATTCAACTCCCTTTTCTTTCATAATTTTTTGCCGGTGATCTTTATAGTTCATCGATCCATTTGGCAAGTTCCTCTTTGGTTTTGCCTGTCTTTTGTTGAATACGGCCGATGAATTGTTCATCCTGCCCTTCTTCATATAACAGGTCATCATCAGTAAGATCAGCATACTGCTCCTTGATCTTTCCTTTTAATTCATTAAAAGTTCCTTTCAGTTTTAATTTCCAGCTTTCCATTGTGCAAATTTTAAATGGTGAACGATTGGTGACCTGGGCTTATACTCCCCTGCCCCTTATAACATTAAGGATAATAGCGATAACAGCAATTACCAGCAGCACATGAATTAAGCTACCTGCGCTGTAAACAAAAAACCCGAATATCCACCCAATAATAAGGATGACTGCAAGGATGTACAATAAGTTGCCCATGATTGATTTAATTTAAGTGGTGATCAATAAAGGCTGTATAGAAAAAATGCTGCCAAACAAGAAGAGCAGCGTATGTAAGCAACATCTAAAAAATCAGGAATTAAAAACAGCCGCAAGTACCTGAACAATGCTGTTTCTGTTAAAAGGCTTGCCCATAAAATGATGGGCGCCTTTTACATAAGCATTTTGCTGGTCATGCTCTGTGTCGAATGCGGTAATGATAATAATTTTAAGCAAAGGGTAATGCTCGGTTAGATAAGGGATAAACTCAATACCATGGCCATCTTTAAGGTGATTATCCAGGAATATCACATCAGGCACTTCTGTTTTTAAGGAATTCGTTGCATCCGCAAGAGAATGTACAAACCCGGCTTTGTAACCTTGTTGTTGCAATATTCCTTTTAGCAGGAAGCAGGTATCCGTTTCGTCATCTACAATAAATGCGCTCTTTTGTTGCATTATGAACCTTGTATATAGAAGTGTTTTCAACTTCCCGTTGCAAAAATAAAATTCTCCGTGCTTTAACCAGGCCGGTCAATAAAGCTGTCTTATGTTGAAATTGTTCTACATATAACGGGTAATACCTCCTAAGATTAAATTCTCTTTTTATTAAACGATATTTACAAACTATTGTTGCAATTATTTAAAATTGCATCAACCATTTTCACGTATTAAAGTTATATAATTTACTTTAACGATAATAGTAGCTTTATGGACCTACATTCAGGTTTGCCTTTCTGGCTGGTTAAAAGCGGGCTTCCCTATAACTATCTTCCTTTGCAACAAGATATTAAAACAGGTGTACTGGTACTGGGAGGAGGGATATCTGGTGCTTTGATGGCGCGCCAGTTAAATGAAGCAGGGATTGATTGCGTGGTGTTGGATGCAAGAACCATTGGCCTTGGCAGCACCGTAGCCAGTACCGCCTTATTGCAGTACGAGATCGATGTATCCTTATCAGAGTTGAAAGAAAAGATCGGCATTGATCATGCAGCCAGGGCCTACCATTTGTGCAACGATTCTATTACCACATTACAAAAAATATCCCGCAAATTAAGCAGGGATAATTTTGAAACAAAGGACAGCGTTTATTTTGCCGCAGCAAAAAAAGACGTGAAATTTTTACAGCAGGAATTTACCATTCGCAAAGAGCAGGGGTTTAAAGTAACCTACCTTGATGCAGGGGAATTAAAAGATCAATATGGTTTTGACGCACCCGCAGCAATCGTTTCAAAACACGGTGCACAAGTGAATGCCTATTTATTTACACACCAGTTGTTACAAAATTGTATTACCCGCGGGGTAAAAGTATATGACAGAACCGCGGCAGTTAAAATAAACCACCGTGCCAACGGAGTAGAAATAAAAACTGCAGAAGGGTTTACGGTTAAAGCAAAAAAACTGGTATACGCTACCGGTTTTGAATCTGTAAAATACATCGATAAAAAAGTAGCAGACCTGCATTGCACATACGCCATAGTGAGTGAGAACATGCAGGCAGAAACAGCGTTTTGGAAAAAAGAAGCACTTATCTGGAATACGGCTGACCCTTACCTGTATATGCGCACTACTGCAGACAAGCGCATTATTTGTGGCGGACGGGATGAAGAATTTTACAATCCTGCCAGGAGAGATAAATTACTAAAAAGCAAAACAAGGCAACTGGCAAATGATTTCAGCAAACTCTTTCCCGACATACCCTTCAAAACAGAATTTAGCTGGACGGGCGTGTTTGCCGCCACTAAAGATGGCTTGCCTTATATAGATACTTATAAAAAATTACCCAATAGTTATTTTGCATTGGGATTTGGTGGTAATGGCATTACATTCAGCCAGATCGCTGCAGAAATTATTACCGATATGATAACAGGAAAGAAAAATAAGGATGCTGCTATATTTTCATTTAACCGTTGACTATTGACTTCTATTTCAAAATGCTGATTGGAGGGATGTATAAATTTGAAGCTTAACTTTGGTATATGCAAGTATACCAGGAGAATCTTAAAAAAAAATTTGAAGAAGCATACAATACCCTTAACCCGCAGCAAAGGATAGCGGTAGATACTATTGAAGGCCCGGTAATGGTTATAGCCGGTCCGGGCACCGGTAAAACGCAGATCCTTGCTGCTCGTATAGGGAAGATCTTATTAGATACTGATGCTTCACCCGAAAACATTCTTTGCCTTACTTATACCGATGCCGGTGCCATTGCCATGCGCCGGAGATTACAACAATTTATAGGGTCAGAAGCCTACAAGGTAAACATCTATACCTTTCATGCCTTTTGTAATGATGTGATTCAGGACAACCTGGATCTTTTTGAAAAAAATTCACTCGATGCCATTTCCGAACTGGAAAGCATGCAGCTGTTTAAAAACCTCATAGATAGTTTTCCAAAAAATCATGCGTTAAAAAGATACAGGGGCGATGTATATTTTGAAACAGGCAACCTGCGCAATCTTTTCTCCAATATGAAAAGGGAAGGCTGGAAACCGGCATTCATTAATGAAAAAATTGAAGCCTACCTGGCAGATCTTCCGCATAGAGACGAATTCGTATACAAAAGAAAATACAAACAATTCAATCCCGGCGATCTTAAACAGGATAAGATCAATGAAGAAAGGGAGCGCATGGAAAAACTGCGTGCAGCAGTAAATGAATTTGATCGTTACCAGGACCTCATGCGCAAAAGAAACCGCTACGACTTTGATGACATGATCAACTGGGTGATACGGGTATTTGAAGAAAACAAAAACGTACTGGCCAATTACCAGGAAAAATTTCAATACATATTGGTTGATGAATTCCAGGATACCAGTGGCACACAAAACAAGTTGGTTCAGCTCCTCATTAATTACTGGGATGTGCCCAATGTATTTGTGGTAGGTGATGATGACCAGAGTATCTACCGTTTCCAGGGTGCCAATGTGGAAAACATGATAGACTTTGCCACGCAGTTCACCAATGATCTTAAAACAGTTGTGCTCACTAATAACTATCGCAGTACACAGCCTATCCTGGATATCTCCAAAACACTCATCAATAAAAATGAAGAGCGCCTGGTAAAAAAATTACCCGGCCTCAGTAAAGAATTATTATCCAGCAACAACAGGATCAACCTTTTGAAACACCCGCCGGTTTTGCAGGAGTACAATTCAGTAAAAGAAGAAATGGCCGGCATCACCTATAAAGTAGCAGGGTTGTTAAGTGAGGGTATTGCCCCGGGACGCATCGCTATCATCTACAAAGAAAATAAATACGGCGAAGAGCTGGCTACTTATTTCCGGCTGAAAGGTTTACCTCTTTACAGCAAACGAAGCATCAACCTGCTACAGGATCCTTTTGTGAACAAACTGGTTAACCTGCTGCGTTACTTAAATGCAGAGCATGATACGCCTTATGGCGGCGACGAAATGCTGTTCGAAATACTGCATTACGATTTCTATATTATTCCACCCGTTGAAATCGCAAAGCTGACAGTAGAAGTAAATACCAAAAAATATGGTGGTGAACAAACATCTATACGCAAGTTATTATGGGATAAAACAAATGCCCCGGCAAAAGACCTGTTTGATACCGGCATAAACCAGGGATTAAAAAATGTGAGTGCAATTATTGAACAATTAATTGCAGATGTACCCAATGTTACGCTACAACAATTGTTTGAAAATATTATTCAGAAAGCAGCTGTGTTGCCTTACATCATGCAACACCCGAAAAAAATTGCGCTCATGCAATTGCTCACCGCTTTTTTTGATTTTATTAAAGAAGAAACCAGCCGTGACCCTATGCTTCATTTAGATGGCCTTATAAAGATCATTGACCTGATGGCACATGAAAGCATTGCATTGCCCATGCAGCAGGTTTCTGGCAGCGATAAAGGCGTGAACCTGCTTACTGCACATGGAAGCAAAGGCCTTGAATTTGAATACGTATTTTTTGCAGGTGTCAACGCATCCAGCTGGGAAAAGAAACGCAAGCCTGGCGGTGGTTACAAATTGCCCGATACCATGTTTTCGCAGGCGGCCTCAACGGATGATGAAGAACTGCGCCGCTTATTTTATGTTGCCCTAACCCGCGCTGAAACACACTTATTTATTTCCTATTCCCGTTATAAAAATGACGGAAAAGAAATGGAGCCTTCTATGTTCATTGCAGAAATACAGGAAGAGCATGTTGGTATCACCGCAGAAAAAATATCCATCAGTGAAGATGACCTCTTTGCTTTCCAATCCTTGCAATTCATTGCGCAGGCACCTGAAATTGATAAAGCCGAAGATGATTTTATAACAATTTTGTTAGAAAAATTTGTAATGAACGTAACGGCGCTCAACAGTTATTTAAAGTGCCCGTTGCAATTTTATTATCAAAACCTTATTCGCATCCCTTCGGGTAAAAATGAAGCAACCGAATTTGGAAGTGCCATACATTATGCATTAGAAAAATTGTTTCGCAAAATGCAGGATGGTGGCCGGGAAACCTTTCCAGCCAAAACAGAAATGCTGGCAGATTTTACCTGGTACATGAAAAAACACCGGGAAAATTTTACCAAAGAAGCATTTGACCGCCGCATGGAATATGGCGATGAGGTGCTAAGTAATTATTATGATAAATACATCAACACATGGAATAAAGTGGTAGCGGTTGAAAGAAATATTCGTGGGGTGGTGGTTAATGGCGTACCGCTAAAAGGTAAACTGGATAAGCTTGAATTTAATGGTAAAGAAATAAATGTAGTGGATTATAAAAGTGGCGATATAGATAAAGCCATTCCAAAAATGAAAGGACCCAATGATAAAGAGCCCAATGGTGGCGATTATTGGCGACAGGCAGTTTTTTATAAATTGTTAATTGACAACTACCAGCAAAAAGACTGGAAAGTGATCAGTACAGAATTTGATTTTATTGAACCCGATAAGAAGAAAGAATACCGCAAAGAAAAAATCGTGATCGCCCCTGCGGATACTGAAACAGTGAAACAACAATTAACCCACACCTGGAAAAAGATCCAGGACCGTGATTTTTATACGGGTTGCGGAAAAGAAGATTGTCATTGGTGCAATTTTGTAAAAAATAACCAGCTTGAAATTGCTTTGCATGATTTGCAGGATTTGCAGGAAGAGGAGTAGAATAATTTTCCCGCCGATTTGCGCCGATGAAATACACGCAGATTTACGCAGACCAAAACCAGCGGGAATCTGCGGTGCTCAATCGGCGCAAATCTACGGGAAACTTTTCTTTATTTAAACGTAACCTTGCCCACCGCTATTTTACTCTTTCCCAACAACCGCTCCTGCCTTCCTACAACAAAAAACACATTGCCCAGGTTGGTACCCAATCTTGGCATAGCCGGCGGAATATCATCATTAGTGAACAGCGTGGTACGGGTATAACTGCCTTTCTCTGAATCCAATGTAACCTGGTAGCAGTCTGATTTGCTGAAACGCATGGTACGCCTCACTTTTTGGCCCAATTTTGTTACGTCTGCATTTTTACTGCCATCGTTGAACAATAAAACAATGCTGTTTTTACCAGCCACGGGCATGCCGGCGAAGCCTGAATAAAATGGAAAGCCTAAAGTATTATCAAAGTAATCGAAGCCAACAGAAAAGCCAAAACCCATATTGGAGTTTCCTACCTCTATCCTTTCTTCCTGATTTTTCGGTAGCACATGCAGCCAGCCAAGATTGCCGGATGCATCCACTTTACTCATCATAATATCTCCACTGGAATATACCCGGTAAGTAACCCAGCGGCCGCCCGAAAACCCAGACATTGAGGAGCCACCCCCTGCCTGGTAAACAGAATAGCTGTAAGAGTTATATTCCTCCGCTAATATGGCCAGCCCGCCGTCGGAAGTAGGAATAAAATTGCGGAAACGAAAATTTCTTGAAAAACCATCCTCTTCTGCTTTTATTTTTTCCAGTCTTTCCCTTTCTTTTCTTTCCTGTTTGCTTTCATCGTCGTCATCATTACCATCATCTACTGCACTTATTAATGCAGTGTTGAGTTCTTTCCGGCTGGTGGAAATTATTTCTCCGTTGGCAGGATCGATCCGTTGCACCATCATGCCATTTACTTCTCTGCCTTTTTTTGTATTGCTGTAAAATGCGGCCAATACCAGTTCCCGTCCCTTTATCTGCGATACTTTTGTACTCAGCAGCCACTTACCATCAACGTTGGTATTGATCTCTTTCAATAGCCTGCCATCAGGTTGGTAAATTCTTACCAGGTAATTTTTAAAATCCAGGAACTTTGTCTTTTTCTTTTTTCCTTCCTGGTACTCCATTTCACGGCCCACCATCAGTATATTACCATTGGTGGCATATACAATGTCTTCCAGCTGAAAGGTTTTAGGCTCAAACTCGTTGGATATTTGTACTGCCTTTCCAACCTTCTTTAGTTTTGCATCAAAGGCTGTGATGTTGTAGATATTTTTTTCTTTTCCTTCAACAGTGCTTGCCACTATCATATGGCTGCTGTCTCCATTATAGTCGGCTTTAAAATTAATTACTTCTTTATTGGATTCTTTGCTCCAGCTATCAATCTCTGTCCATTCGCCGGTAAGGGCACCATCTGCTTTGCTTATTTCAGCAGCGTGTAAGGATAATCTTTTATCTCCCTTATCATATTTTGTGGCCAGTAAAAAAAGTTTTCCCTGTAAAAAGAAAAAGTCTTCGTAATCTTTTCCCTTCAATTCCTTATTAAAATCATTGCGGTAAACCTCTTCCAGCGAATTATCCAGTTTTACCAGCGTAGCAGATTCTCTTGTGGTGGCACCTATTACAAAGTAACTTTTAAGGGCAGCGTGGCCCTCTTTCAAATAAATACCGTCTTTTTCTGCCTGGATAACCGACAGGTCTGTACTGCCCTTTTTCATTTTAAATTCCCCGCCCCAGGCTACCGTAGCTTTTTGAGCATTTACCAACTGGCTGGTTGCGAGAACAAACATCATTAAAAAAAATTTCTTCATTTATTAAGTTTAGATACTAACAGATAAAAGTAAATGTAGCAATTGATTGGTTACCCATTGATATCGGTGATACAAATTGATAAATTTTATAGATTCTTTGTGTCTTTGCGAAGAATTGTGCTATACCTTCACGCAAAAATTGGCCCCGGCCCTTTTGAATATTCAGATGACAAACAGGTTACTCACTGCATTGCTTATTGTATGCACGCTTTATTCTTTAACCACTTTCAACAGTGGTTGTGCTCAAATTGGAGCTCCCACCGGTGGTAAAATAGATTCGCTTGCTCCTTTTTTGGTAAGGGCCAATCCCGAATTAAAAACGATTAATTTTAAAGGCAATAAGATCACCCTTAATTTTAATGAATATGTAGAAGTGGCAGATGCTCAAAACAATGTATTGGTATCGCCCCTTCCAAAAAGTAATCCCTCTATTAATTATAACTTAAAAACGGTTACCATCAGGTTGCGTGATACGCTGGAGCCTAACACTACCTATGCTATCAACTTCGGCAATGCCATTAAAGATGTTAACGAGGGAAACGTTTTCCAGAATTTTACCTATGTTTTTTCAACCGGCAATACTATTGACAGTGCTACCCTGCAGGGAAAATTGTTGTTGGCAGAAACCGGTCTTACAGACAGTACGATCGTCGTTGCCTTATACAGGGATGCAGATGACAGCGCTGTGCAAAAACGCCGCCCCAATTATCTCGCCCGTATAAAAAGTGATGGCATTTTCCGGTTCACTAACCTGCCGGAAGATAATTTTAAAATTTATGCTTTAAAAGATGGTGATGGCAATAAGTTTTATAGCAGTAAAACAGAATTGTTCGCCTTTCACGATACCGTTATTAAAGCTACCGTCAATGATACCTCTCAACAGCTCACATTATTTGCTTATTCGGAAGAAAAAGGCAAAGACACTAAAATAACACCTGTACTAAAGCCTAAGCCTGAAAAACTATTAAAGATCAGTTCTAAACTTTCCGGTAAACAGGATCTTTTAACATCGCTGGAACTGGGCTTCAACAATCCTTTAAAAGTTTTTGATACAGCAAGGATCAGTTTAACAGATAGTAATTACAATAGAATTGCGGGGGCTGTGGCAACGTTGGATAGCACCGCCAAAAAGATTATTTATACAACAGTGTGGAAACCGGGGGAAACCTATATTCTAATCATTCCAAACGATGCAGTTGCAGATTCGGCAGACAATAAGCTGGCAAAAAATGATACGCTTCGTTTTGATGCGAAAAACGAAGCTGATTACGGCAGGGTTATATTACGATTCAAAAATTACGATCAGCTCAAAAATCCTGTTCTTCAGCTGGTTGCAGGCGATGAAATAAAATATGCATTCCCCTTAACCGGCCCCGAATTCGTTTATAAACGGCTGCTGCCAGGTGAATATTCAATAAGGATATTGAATGATGACAACAAGGATGGCAGGTGGACACCAGGGAATTATTCAAAAAAAATATCTCCGGAAAAAGCCATTACTCTTCCACAAAAATTAGGCGTTCGGGCCGATTGGGACAATGAGCGTGACGTAGCATTAGAATAGTTTATCAGTTGATCAGTTAACCGGTAAATTGCGGCCTGAGAATTATCATGATGTTTAACGTACTGATTAACCAGTCAACCAATCAACTATTTTCCTCTTAACTTTGCTACATGGTCTTTTCTTCCTCTCTTCTGGAAAATGCGGTGAATGAATTTGCAAAACTACCTGGCATTGGCAAAAAAACAGCGCTGCGCCTGGTATTGCATTTAATAAAACAGGATGCCCCGGAAGTGGATCATTTTAGCTCTACCATTGCCCGTATGAGAGCTGAGATCAAATTCTGTAAAAGATGTTTCAACATTTCTGATGCAGCACTTTGCAATATCTGTAGCAACAAATTGCGGGGTAACGATACTATATGCGTGGTGGAAAATATAAGAGATGTGATTGCCATTGAAAGTACGCAGCAGTTTAACGGAGTTTATCATGTACTGGGGGGCATTATCTCCCCTTTAGATGGTGTTGGCCCCGACCAGCTCACCATTGATGCCCTGGTAGAACGTGTTAAAAATGAAGCAATAAAAGAGATCATTTTTGCGCTCAACCCCAATATACAGGGCGATACCACCATTTATTACATCGGCCGAAAATTAAAAGATATACCGGTAAAAATTACCACCATTGCCCGTGGTATTGCCTTTGGAGGCGAACTGGAGTATGCCGATGAAATGACGCTTGCCAAGAGCATCAGCAACCGTATACCGGTAGAGCATTATGTTAATACCGCAAAATAAGAAAGGCAACCCCTCTTGTCTTTTTTGCGTTTAGCAGGTATCATGTTAGTTTCCAGGAAAAAGAATTTATTGATCTTGCTGATTTTTATATTGACAGGGGCCGCATGCGTTGGTTATTATTTTTATAATAAAGGCCCGGTAAATATTAAAAAAGCTTCCGCAAAAAAAGTGGAAGCTGCTGCGCTTTACAATTCGTTTGCAGCCGATTCCACAACAGCTCAAAAAAATTACAGTGGAAAAATACTGATTGTTTCCGGCACGGTTGCTCAAACAACCCACAATCAGCAAGGGCGGTCTGTCATTTTGCTGAAAACCGCCGGCAGCAGCAGTTTCATCAACTGTACATTAGAACAGGAAATAACTTCCGGCATTAAAGAAAACCAGGTCATACAAATAAAAGGGATCTGTAGCGGCCTCGGGCAAGCGGATGCTGACCTCGGCCTTGAGCCCGATCTCTATTTAGAAAGATGCATTCTTCAATAATAAAATAGCGCCATGAAAAATATTTTTTTCTTCATTATCCCGGCCATTATTTCCTTACAGGTATCCGCACAAAAAGTGTACACCAAAAATGGCAATATTTCTTTTTTTTCAAAAACCGCCCTGGAAAATATTTCGGCAGACAATAACCAGGTCACCGCTATCCTTAATCAACAGACCGGTGAGTTGCAGTTTTCTGTACTTATTAAAGCCTTTCATTTCAAAAAGGCACTCATGGAAGAACATTTTAATGAGAATTATATGGAGAGCGATAAATATCCTAAAGCCACTTTTAAAGGTTCCATTGCCGACGGGAGTAAAATAAATTTTACCAAAGATGGAAATTATCCGGTTACTGTAAATGGCGATCTAAGTATTCATGGAGTTTCCAATAAGGTATCTGTACCGGGTACTATCTCTATAAAATCCGGCGTTGTAGCTTCTGTAAGCAGCTTTAATGTAAAGCTGGCAGACTACAAGATCAGCATACCCAAAATAGTAAAAGATAATATTGCAGAAACCATAAATATTACGGTAAACTGTAATTACACGCAAAAAATATAGCTTTCGCCCCTGGCTAACCTTATTCAAAGCCGTAACATTTTGGCGTTACGGCTTTGTTGTATTAAATTTGCCCCTAATACAGGGGCGGATTTGTTTATTGTTCATCCCCTGGGTATCAGAAATTTTGAACTAATAAACGACCTACACTTCCACCTTACTCAAGGAATTCGTAATCGTTTACAAGTTTATTTTTTGTTACCGGCTGCAAAGCAGTGTGCAACATCGTTGTGTCACTCACTTGTACCTAACAATACTATGGAGCAATTATACGCTACCTTAAAATATTTTATTATGGCAAACATTAAAGACGAATTAAAAAAACGCATTCTAATTATTGATGGTGCTATGGGCACCATGATACAGCGTTATAAGCCCACGGAAGAAACTTATAGGGGCGAAAGATTTAAAGACTGGCATATTGATGTAAAAAACAACAGCGACATTTTAAATCTCACCCAGCCGCAAATGATTGAAAGCATTCACAGGGAATACCTGGAAGCTGGTGCAGATATTATTGAAACCAATACTTTTGCTGCTACTGTTATTGCACAGGAAGATTTTAAGCTGGAAGAATATGTGTATGAATTAAATGTAGAAGGAGCCAGGATTGCCCGCAAAGCTGCCGATGCTTACACTGCAAAGGATCCATCTAAACCGAGATTTGTGGCCGGGGCTATTGGCCCTCTAAATAAAACTTTGTCATTATCTCCCGATGTAAACGATCCGGGTTATCGTGCAGTAACATTTGATGAAGTAGCGGCCGCATATACCGGGCAGATAAAAGGTTTGGTTGATGGTGGTGCAGATCTTTTACTGATCGAAACTATTTTTGATACACTTAATGCAAAGGCGGCTATTTATGCAGCCAAAAATTATTTCCGGGCAAACAATATTCCCGAGCTGCCAATCATGATAAGCGGCACCATCACCGATGCCAGTGGTCGTACATTAAGCGGGCAAACATTGGAAGCATTTTATGTTTCTGTAATGCATGCCAATCCTTTAAGCATCGGTTTAAATTGTGCATTGGGAGCAAGTGAAATGCGTCCGCACATTGAAGAATTGTCTTCTATTGCGTCGTGCTTTGTTTCCGCCTACCCCAACGCAGGTTTACCCAATGCTTTTGGTGAGTATGATGAGCAGCCGCATGAAACAGCACATATCATTGAAGGCTGGGCAAAAGAAGGTTTTTTAAATATTGTGGGTGGATGCTGTGGTACCACACCTGATCATATTAAGCATATTGCAGATGAGGTAAAAAAATACCAGCCGAGGGAATTACCGGAATTAGAATCAAGTTTAGTTTAACCGCTAAAAATATTGCCACAAAGACGCTGAGGCTCAAAGCGGCACCAAGACAACTAATTTAAATTGGGAATATCTTAAAAATTTTACTGTTCCATTAATAAAGGATGGAATTAAAAGAATGTTTTTATAAAACAATTAAACTTCGTGCCTCTTTGTGCCTTTGTGACTTAGTGGCAAAATAAAAAAAATGAGTACTACAATTAAACCCTACCTGCGCCTTTCCGGTCTCGAACCACTGATCGTTCGCCCCGAAACAAATTTTGTAAACGTAGGGGAACGTACCAATGTAACCGGTAGTAAAAAATTTGCACGCCTTGTAAGAGAAGGATTGTACGAAGAAGCCTTAAGCGTTGCCCGCCAGCAGGTGGAAAGCGGTGCCCAGGTAATTGACGTAAACATGGATGATGCATTGCTTGACGGCGTAAAAGCAATGACGGAATTTTTAAACCTTGTGCAGGCCGAACCCGACATCGCCAAGATTCCTATAATGATCGATAGCAGTAAATTCGAGATTATTGAAGCGGGCCTGAAATGTGTACAGGGAAAATGCATTGTAAATTCTATTTCCATGAAAGAGGGAGTAGAAAAATTTATTGAGCAGGCGCATATCTGTAGAAGTTATGGCGCTTCTATAATTGTAATGGCATTTGACGAAGTTGGCCAGGCAGATACTAAAGAGCGTAAAGTAGAGATCTGTAAAAGAGCTTACGATATTTTAGTTGACCAGGTAGGTTACGATCCACAGGATATAATTTTTGATCCCAATATTTTTGCAATTGCTACCGGTATTGAAGAGCACAACAATTACGCGGTAGATTTTATTGAAGGCACCCGTGAAATAAAAAAGTTAATGCCACTAACAAAAGTCAGTGGCGGTGTAAGTAATGTATCTTTTTCCTTTCGTGGAAACGACCACGTGAGAGAAGCCATTCACAGTGTATTTCTTTATTATGCCATTGCCGCCGGTATGGATATGGGTATTGTTAATGCAGGCCAGCTGGTAATTTACGATGATATTGAGCCTACGCTTAAACAACTTTGCGAAGATGTAATTCTCAATAAAAACAATGATGATAATAGCGCTACTGAAAAACTAATTGTATTTGCAGAAACTGTAAAAGCGAAAGGAAAAGAAATTGTAAAAGATGAAACCTGGCGCCTTGCACCGGTTGAAAAACGCATTGCGCATTCTTTGGTTAACGGTATTACAGACTATATTGACCTCGATGCAGAAGAAGCCAGGCAAAAATATGCCCGGCCTTTGGATGTAATTGAAGGCCCCCTGATGGATGGAATGAATATAGTAGGCGACTTATTTGGTGCTGGTAAAATGTTTTTACCGCAGGTAGTAAAAAGTGCCAGGGTTATGAAAAAAGCTGTAGCGGTTCTTACGCCCTACATTGAACAGGAGAAAGAAGACCGGAAGCAGGCACATATTGCAGCCGGAACAATTAATGAAGAAGCTGCAGGCGCACCCAAAATTTTATTGGCTACTGTAAAAGGTGATGTGCACGATATTGGTAAAAATATTGTGGGTGTTGTATTAGGTTGTAATGGTTATGACATCATCGACCTGGGTGTAATGGTGTCGGCCGATAAGATACTAAACGAAGCTAAAAAACACCAGGTAGACATTATTGGCTTAAGCGGCCTGATCACTCCGTCATTGGATGAAATGGTACACATTGGCCGTGAAATGAAAAGGCTGGATATGAACCTTCCCCTACTCATTGGAGGTGCCACTACCAGCCGTATGCATACAGCAGTAAAAATTGCCCCGGAATATGATAATGGCGTGGTACATGTGCTGGATGCCAGCCGTAGTGTAACCGTTGCAGGTAGTTTGCTGAGTGCAGACCAAAAACCTGCTTTCCTGGACGATATTAAAACAGAATACGATAAGTTAAGAATAGACTTTGCCAACAAAAAAACAACCAAGCAATTTTTAAAATTTGAAGATGCGCAAAAGAATGTGCCACAAATAGATTGGGATAATTTTGAACCCATTGTTCCAACATTCACCGGCAGCAAAGTAATTGAAAATGTGGACCTGGCTGAACTTGTTCCTTATATTGACTGGCAGCCATTTTTTATCGCCTGGGAAATGCATGGAAAATTTCCACAGATATTAAGCGATGAAATTATTGGTAAAGAGGCCACCAGGTTATACGAAGATGCAAAATTGTTGTTAGATAAGATCGTAGCAGAAAAATGGCTTACGCCACAAGGTGTGGCAGGTTTTTGGGAAGTAGAAAAAATAGCACCCGACACAATTGAAATAAAAGATAAAAGTATTCAGTTACAATTTCTTCGCCAGCAGGTAAAAAAAGCTGCGGGGCAGCCTAATTATTCTTTATCAGATTTTATTCATCCACATAGAAAAGATTACCTCGGCGCTTTCTCTGTTACGATTCATGGAATTGAACCACACATTAAAAATTTTGAAGCCAACCTGGATGATTATAACAAGATCATGTTGCAGGCATTGGCAGATAGACTGGCAGAAGCTTTTGCAGAATACCTCCATGCTAAGACCAGAACGGATTATTGGGGTTATGTAAAGGAAGAACATTTAACCAATGAGCAATTGATCAAAGAAGAATACCAGGGTATCCGACCCGCACCAGGCTATCCTGCCTGTCCCGATCATACAGAAAAATACAAGTTGTTTGAATTACTGGGAGGTGAAGAGGCTACCGGGATTCATTTAACAGAATCCCTGGCCATGTTCCCGGCTTCTTCTGTTTGCGGATGGTACTTTGCCAACCCCGACAGTAAATATTTTGGTGTAGGAAAAATTGAAAAAGATCAGCTGGATGATTATACCCGCCGCAAAAAAATGAGTGAAGAAGAAATGACAAGGTGGTTAAGGCCGATATTGGAGTGATCTTTTAAAATAATCATGAATGCCCTCTTATTTGAGAGTTTTTTATAAGGTAAGAAAACATAGTTATTGTAATTTTACAGAAACTCAAAAGGTATTATTGTAAAAATTATTTCTTTGCTATTCCTTTTTTACTGTGTTCCTGTTCTTCTTCCAAAATAACAACCACTAAATTTGCTGACAATTCCGTTGTGGCGCATAGGGGTGCTTTCAAAAAAAATGCCTTGCCCGAAAATTCTATTGCCGCACTCAAAGAAGCTATCCGCCTGGGTTGTACCGGTTCAGAATTTGATATAAGATTGACAGCAAATGACTCGCTTATCATCAATCATGATGCACATTACAATAAACTCGAAATAGAAAAAACGGAGTGGATAAAGGAAGCCAAAGAAAATAATATTGCACTCAACGCCTGGACCATTAATAAAAAAGAAGATATGGAATGGCTGCTGAAGGAAGGGTTTAATTTTATTACGACCAACGAACCAGAATTGTTATTCTCTGTTTTAAATTTAGAAAAATAATATTGTGTTAGACAAGGAGCACGCCCATACATTAGGGTGCTCCCCTTATTTGTTTTCCGGCTGATAATTATTTCAGCAAAGACTTTAATTCTACTATTTCAAACTCAGGCGATGACTCAAAGCATTGCTTTAAAATTGGCGCATGCCCATTACCAAATAGCACTACAATTCTATCCTCCTGCCCCGGTTGTGTTTGCAAAATTTTATTGAAAATGCGCAGGTTCCTGCTATACCACCACATTGATAACATATCCGGGCCATTGCTTGCTGTAGTACCAAACCCAGTTGCAAGATAAGCACCGTGCATACGCCTGAGCGTGGCGGGCTCGGCCATCAATAAAAAATTCTCCAGCATGGTCAAAGTAGTTTCTATTGAATCACTGATGGTATACAGTTTTGAAAATTGCCTTCCCCAATATTTATCCCTTACGCTATCAATAGGATTATTTAAATTCCACATACTATCAAGCCAGTAATAAATTTTGTAATTCTCTGATGCAAAGTTGGAAGCATCTACGGCGTATACCTTTTTCATTCCTGTTTGCCTGGCTACCCGGTATCCTAACTGGTAATTTTCATTACGCCCCAATTTATACCTTCCGGCAACATATTCGTTGTACAATGAATCCTGGAAAGCCTGGTTCCACCCTTCAATATAAAACCGCGTAGGCTTAAACCGGGCGATAACATCCGCCAGTTCCTGTATCTCCTCCTGGCGCCCGGCACTCAGTACATTAATGAATTTAGATGAATCTGTTTTATGATTATCCAGGTTAGGATAACCAAAATGAAAAGTGCCCAGCAAAAGAACTTTGGTTGGCTTTCGTGGACCATCCAATAAAACCTTATCCGGATGTAGCCCTTTTAACTTCTCCCAGTTTATATTTTGAGAAAAGCTTATGGTAAATAAAAAAAGCAACGGAAGTAGTATCATTTTTTTCATGTTGGATAATTTTAAAACAAAATTGCATTTTGAAGAAGAGGAAAAAATGTGGAATCGGTAAAACAGGCGTTTTTGTCTGCATATATTTTATTTAACTAGTTGCGGGTTTTGCAGATATTATTGGGTGGTTTGCAGACAAACGCCCCTGCAACAATGAGGCATCATTATCTTAGCATATGAGCCGGAAACAATTATGGATCACCTATGGCATATTGTGCTTTTTAACTATCTGGGGCTGGGGATTTATTGACAGCCTGAAATTTAAAGGCACTATCGACTGGAGTGAAGTCATTAGTCCTTTTCATTTTACACAATTCATTTATATATTCACAACCTTCGGGTTAACGCGTTATTTTCTAAAAAAATATTACCCCCAAAAAAAATATGCAAGCCTTCTTTTGTCTTTGGTATTATTGATGGCTGTATTCATTTCCCTTCGCTATGTGCTGGAAGAAGTTTTGTTTCCTCTATTTTTTGGGTACAGGAATTATCCAAAAAATGTGAACCCGGTTTATTATGCCCTGGATAATATTTATTATGCCCTCGTCTACATTGTGTTGGGTACAATTGTTTTTTTTCTTGATCACCAGCTAAGTTCGCAAAAAAATGAAGCGCAATTAAAACAGGAGCGCATCAATGCAGAACTCGCTTTTCTGCGCTCACAGGTAAGTCCGCATTTTCTATTTAATTCTCTTAATAATATTTATTCTCTTAGTTATAAAAAATCGGACAACGCACCCGATGCAATTTTAAAACTGAGTGAACTTACCAGGTATATGTTATATGAAAAGCAAGACCAGGTATTGTTAGAAAAAGAGTGGGGCTATATCCGGAATTTTATTAGCCTACAGCAGTTGCGTTACGAATCTCCTTTAAACCTGCAACTTAGCCTCAAAGCTGAAATTGATACTATTTATATAGCTCCTTACCTGCTGATACCATTTGTAGAAAACGCATTTAAACATGGCGACGTGCACGATAAAGAGAATCCTATGATCATTGGTTTGGAGTGCAGCGAAGAAGAAGTTATTTTCAAAGTAAAAAATAAAATCGTTTTTCAGCAAAAGGATAAAGATGGGGGCATAGGCCTGGGGAATGTAAGGCGAAGGCTGGAACTTTTATACCCGGGCAGCCATCAATTAATCATCAACGAACAAAAAGAAAATTTTGATATTTGTTTAAAAATAAAGTTATCGCATGCCGCTAAGAACCGCAGTAGTAGATGATGAACCGCTGGCCGTGGAGCTACTCTCTGATTATGTAAATAAAACAGAAGGCCTGCTATTGGCAGAGGCTACCACCGATGTATACAAGGTTTTAAAAATGGTACAACATAATGAAATTGACCTGGTATTCCTTGATATACAAATGCCTGAATTAACAGGCTTCCAGTTTATGAAAATAACAGGCAATAAATGCCGGGTGATCATCACCACAGCATATAACGAATATGCATTGGAGGGCTATGAGTTCAACGTGGTTGATTATCTTTTAAAACCAATTTCCTATGAGCGCTTTTTGAAAGCGATATATAAATTAGGGCAGGTAGTTGTTGCTGCTGAAATAAAACCGGTTCAAAAGCCAGACCATATCTTTATAAAAAGTGAGTACAAACTGATCCGCATCAACTTGGCAGATATCTTATACATAGAATCTTTAAGAGACTACATAGCTATACACACTATTGCCAAACAAAAAATAATGAGCCTCGAAAGCCTTCGGAATATGGAAACCATCTTGCCGCAGGATGAATTTACCAGGGTGCATAAATCTTACATTATATCAATGCATAAAATAAGTTTTGTTGAAAAGAATCGCATTGTCATAAACAATGAATACATCCCTATCGGTGAAAGTTACCAGGAAAAATTTTTTAGCATAATCAATAAAGCTTAATCCCTTACCGGAGTTTATTTAGTTCCAATTCCTGTACGATATTAAAGACCAGCAAAAAAGTAAAAAAGTGTTTTTTGTAGGATTCTTTATCCTGCAGGTGGGCTGCTGCAGGTTCCAGCAGGTTTTCCTCTATAGGTATGGCCACATAGCACCTCCCGGCAACAAATGAAAAAACGATATCTCTTCCGGTTTTTTGCTTAAGCGAAAGCATTTTTTGCTGCAGGTCCGGTGTAAGTATCTTTTGTGTTTCAGAAAAATTACTGCTGTATACAGAAAATGAATTTTTAAATGTTTCATCAATAAGCGTAAATTTTTGTACGGCGGGCAAGGGATACATCCTGTAGTTTTCGTCAGCAATACTGGCCGGCAATTGAGACGCGCCTTTTGTCCATATATAAGTGCCGTTGTTATAATATGCATTAATTGTAGCAGCTATAAATAAACCCTGGAATATGGTGGTAGCTGTAGCAGCATCTTCGTGACGAACCATAAGTTCCGAACAATGAAAATCTACTCCGCGATAAGTAGCTTTCCAGTAATCCTCCCCATTGTATTCTGTAAACCGGCGCCGGTACAAACCGCTGAGTTTGTATTCTTTTTTTGAAAGGTATTTCATTGGCTTATAAACAGCCGATGGGCTTATATGATGAATGATACGGCTGATGATCTGCTCTTTAAAATCATCGATGAATTGTTCATTTTTTTGTGTAGTAAAATAAATACCGATCCCTGCAATAACCAGCAGGAAAATGCCGATAGCTACACCGCTTTGCACTTTAAAGAATTGGTACAACACAAGAAATAAGATGGCGAGAATGGCTGTTCCTATAGTAAAATATTTCCAGTTCTTATATGCCTGTGCTCCCGGCTGGAGTTGTGCCAGGAAAGGTTTGAGATCGTTTTCATAAAATTGTTCGAAATCTGATTTTATTTGTTCCTGCCCTCCCTGTTTTTTTTCAAACAGGCTTATAGTAAAGCCATTTTCATCTTCATGCTTAGCTGCCACATTTTATATATTAAGGCTTTATAGCCCGATCAATGTTTAAAATTCTTTTCCATTTCCTGGGCCTCTTTTGCATTATTTAACCCTTTTATCAATAATACGATTATAATTATTTTCATAATAATGCCTTTGTATAGCGTACTTATATCAAGAAATGCATTGAGGGCAACAAATAGCCCGTATAAACACAAGGCACCGATAATGGCATAATAAGGTTTCTTTTTACAATAAAAACCAAGAAATATGAATCCGGCAATGAATGTTCCCCATATAACCAGGTCAAGCCATAAATATTCATAGCCTGCCGGAATAGCCGAAAATAGAATGATCACATTTATTACAAGTATTCCTGCCACAAAAAAGATAGTATTCCTGGCCTGCCTGATATGCTTGTCATATCCTTGCATCGAAAATTCCTCTTCAGAAAAAATAGTGGGCTTTGAATCGTCCGGTTGTTCAGCTGTTTGCTTGTATTCCATAATGGTTTATTATTTTTACAATAATATAAAATTATTTCCATGCGCATTATCTCCTACAATGTTAACGGCATACGTGCTGCTATAAAAAAAGGTTTTTTAGAATGGCTGGCAACCAACCCGGCAGACATTATCTGCCTCCAGGAAACCAAGGCTACTGATGCAGATATTGATACCAAAGCTTTGGATGAAGCAGGTTTCCATCACCACTGGTTTAGTGCACAAAAAAAAGGATACAGCGGGGTGGCGGTATTCAGCAAAATAAAACCCGATGCAGTTAAAACCGGTACCGGTTATGAAATGAGTGATTTTGAAGGTAGGGTAATTGAATTGCAATTTGGCGAGGTAAAACTGATCAATGCATATTTTCCTTCCGGCACTTCCGGCGATGAAAGACAAACTTATAAATATCAATGGCTGCAGGAAATGCAGGCCTACCTGGATGAAGTTAAAAAAACCAATCCTAAATTGATACTTTGTGGTGATTACAATATTGCTCACCACGATATTGATATTCATGATCCAAAAGGAAATAAAAAATCTTCCGGCTTTTTACCAGAAGAAAAAGAGTGGCTCACCAAATTTTTGGAATCAGGTTGGATAGATACTTTCCGGGTATTTCACCCTGAGCCGCATCGCTATAGCTGGTGGAGCCAGCGGTTTCCCAGTGTTCGCTTAAATAATAAAGGATGGAGGATCGATTACATTACCGTAACAGCACCTTTGCGAAATCAATTGGCAGCTGCAGATATTTATCCTGATGTTAAGCACAGTGACCATTGCCCCATTTATTTAGAAATAAATACCTGATCACTTCTGTATTCCTTATTCTTCATTTCTTATTTCTTATTTCCATGATCATTTACAATGTAACCATAAAAGTGGCAGATCCTGTTAAATCAGCCTGGCTGCAGTGGCTCAAAGAAGAACATATACCGGATGTAATGGGAACCGGTTGCTTTACACATGCCGTTGCTACCCGGCTATTGGAAATTGATGACAGCGAAGGACCAACTTATGCCGTACAATACTATGCAGAAAGCAAGTCGATGTACAACCGGTACATCGAAAAATTTGCAGGTATTATGCGGCAAAAATCTTTCGATAAATGGGGCAACCAGTTTATTGCTTTTCGTTCTGTTATGCAGATTGTGAACTAATTGTGCATAACAAAAAACATTTTCCAACAATAGGAAAATTTGCATTTATATTGGTTAAAGCCTTGTGCACACTGGTTTTGAGCCATACAACTCCTGTAACCTAACACAGTAGCGGCTTTAATTGAATTTGCAGAAAAACGCAGGCGCGGGTTATGCACAAAAAAAGCAAGGAAACACCGGTGAGTATTGGATTTCAGGCGATTCAACGATCTTATAAAAAATAGAAAAAAAGTTTTGTTGATTGTAAAAACCTTCTATATTTGTTCCACTATAAATTTTCAAAAAAATCATTATGAACAAAGCTGAATTAATCGCAAAAATTGCAGAAGATGCAGGCATCACAAAAACACAGGCTAATAGCACTTTAGACTCTTTCGTAGATGCAGTTACAAAAACGCTGAAAAAAGGTGATAAAGTTACATTGGTTGGTTTTGGTACTTTCTCTGTATCAAAAAGAGCTGCACGTAACGGTCGTAACCCACAAACAGGTGCTGTGATCAAGATCAAAGCAAAAAAAGTAGCAAAGTTTAAGGCTGGTAAAGAATTATCTGCTAAAATCTAAGTTTTACAAAATCATTGAAAAAGCAAGATGCAGTCGTATCTTGCTTTTTTTATAGCATTCATTTCAATTTTAAATATACAATTATGGGACGTGGTGATATCAAAACCAAAAAAGGGAAAACATTTGCAGGATCTTTTGGTAAAACAAGAGCAGCTAAACCTGCCGCAGCCAAAAAAGCAGCCGCTAAAAAAGCAGCGGAAAAAAAATAGTTAATGATTGATTGGTAAATTAGTTGATTAGTGATGCGTTAATGCTGATGTACTAATCAACTAATCAACTAATCAACTGGTACATGTTAAGGAGCGAGGCGTTCTATCTTCCATTCATTACCTGCCTTCGTGTATTGTATCCGGTCATGCAACCGGCCTGGTCTTCCCTGCCAGAATTCTACCATTAGTGGTTCTACTGTATAGCCTCCCCAATGTTCGGGTCTGTTGATCGTTTTATTTTCGAAACTTTTTTCCAGCTCCTTTACCTTTTCTTCAATTATTTTCCTGGAGCTGATCACTTTGCTTTGCGGTGAGGCCCAGGCACCAATGCGGCTGCCAACCGGTCGTGAATTAAAATAGCTATCACTTTCTGAAGCCGGTACTTTATTGATAGTACCTTCGATCCTCACCTGTCTTTCGAGCTCTTTCCAAAAAAATACCAGGCTCACATGAGCATTGCCGGCAATATCCTGCCCTTTGTGGCTATTGTAGTTGGTAAAAAATACGAACCCTTTTGGGCCAAATCCTTTTAACAGTACAATTCTTGCAGACGGCCGCCCCTGTGCATTAGCGGTGGCCAATGTCATAGCATTTACTTCATCAATTTCGCTTTTGACTGCTTCGTTCCACCATTTTTCAAACTGGGCGAATGGTTCGGAGGCCACCTCTGTTTCATTTAACGAAAGTTGTTTATAGTCTTTGCGTATCCCGGCAATATTGTTCATCTCATTTATTTAAAGCAACAAAAATAGGCATAAAAAAAGCTACCCATAAAGGTAGCTTTTAAAGATATTTTTAGTTTTATAATCCAAGACCTCTTAATCCTCCCAATGCATCCAGTCCTAACACACTCATAAGAATTTTATTAATCACAAACCCTACAATAATCATTACAACAATGTATACTATTATAGAAACGATGATGTATACTACCTTCTTATCTTCCGGTGTTTTTTTAATAGGTCCTAAGCCCAGGTACCATAAATAAATACTATACAAGCCAAACAATCCGCCGATAATAGCAAGCATGGGTAAAAATCCCAGGAAAGCGCCTACCATTGCCGGGGTAGTGCCATAGGCTACCAGCTGGGCAGATTTATTGATGTTTTTTTCTGACGCAAAGGAAGCGGCAAGCGCATCAACTACATAGGCTGAAATAACAAAAGAGACAATGCCAACTATAAGCCTGCTGAGCCCCTGGTAAAGTCCCCAGTCCATTCCTTTCATCTTCAAGCCCAGGCCAATATCAATACCAACAAATGCATAACCTATAAAAGCTGCCAGAGCGCCAATAATTGTCAGCGGTAAAACGTAGCCGGTTAGCAATGATGGGATGCTGGCAGATTCGCCATCAATAACTTCCCATTCCTTTTTGGGATTAACAATAATGTTTTTCACTCTTTCAATAATATTCATATCAGTTTAGTTTTGTGTGAACAATATATAGTACCTACAACAGATATACAAATTTATTTATCCATTTAGGTGCGCATCATTTTTTCCTGAGCATTTCATTGAGTGCATTTACCTCCTGTAATTCTTCCTTAAGGCTGGTGATTTCCATGTAGGCAATTTCCAGGTCGCTTTGGGTAGCAGCGAGTTTGCTTTTCATTTCACGTAGCTTTTTATAGGCATCGGCTGCGGCCTCCAGTTCACTGGTTGTATCTAAGAGGTTGGCTTCGAGGCTTTCAAAATCCTTTATCTTTTTTTCGCTTTTTAGCTGGTCTTTTATGGAAGCGTATAATTCTTCTTCCATCTGTTCGAGCCTTTGTTCGGTACCATTATTTTTTTGTTGGGAAAAACCAAGGTTGTTTTGCATTTGTTCAAATTCCAGCAGGTTAGTATCCAGCTGGCTTTGCATAGCAGCCGCTTCAGCAGCCCGTTTACGCAGCAGGTCCAGCTCCTCTTCCCGCACCTTTATCATCATGTTCACATCATCCAGCTGCAGTTGCAACAGCTCATTTTCTGATCGTAGTATTTCTATCTGGCGTGCTGTAAGCATGACTTGGATTATTTTGATTTCAGGATTAACCGGATTGTTAAGTTAGGTGAATTTTTTAAAATTAGAAACGGCTGAAGATCCGGTAGTGTATCAGTTTGAAAAATTCATTTCAAAATACTACACTAGTGAAGATCCGTTACAAAAAAAGCCACTGCATGAGTGGCTTTCAATAATCAAATAATTAATAATGATCTTAGCTTACTAAGGTACCTACTTTGTCGCCTGTAACAACACTCAGCAGGTTGCCGGGTTTGTTCATATCAAATACTACAATGGGTAGGTCATTTTCCATACAAAGGGTAAAAGCAGTCATATCCATTACTTTCAGGTTTTTGGAAATACATTCTGCAAAACTTATTTTTTCGAACCTGGTGGCAGTTTTATCTTTTTCAGGATCGGCTGTATAAATACCGTCAACCCTGGTACCCTTTAAAATAACATCTGCCTTAATTTCTATCGCTCTTAAAGATCCGGCAGTATCTGTAGTAAAATAAGGATTCCCTGTTCCGGCTCCGAAGATCACTACTCTTCCTTTTTCCAGGTGGCGCATGGCCCTGCGGCGGATATACGGTTCTGCTATCTGTTCCATTTTAATTGCACTTTGTAACCGGGTATATACACCTGCTTTTTCCAGGCCTGCCTGCAATGCCATACCATTGATAACGGTTGCCAGCATACCCATATAATCTCCCTGTGCCCTTTCAATGCCGGTTTCAGCTTCATTCATGCCCCTGTAAATATTGCCGCCTCCAATTACAATTGCTACCTGCACACCCATTTCTGTAATTTGTTTGATATCCCTGGCGTACTGTGCAATAACATCCGAGTCGAGTCCAAAATTCTTATCCCCCATTAAGGATTCACCGGAAAGTTTGAGCAGAATGCGTTTGTATTTAGGAAGCATGTATTTATTTTTTGCGAAGATATGGATTAAGCGAAAGATACAAGATGACATCTTTTTAGCAAGATGTTATTTTGTATCTTTCGCCCTGCTTCACAAAAGCCCTTTTTCATAAGCCAGGTGCAATGCCTGTGCACGGCTGTTTACATGCAATTTTTGATAGATATTCATCACATGCTTTTTTGCTGTATTAGGGCTGATAAATAGTTGAGAACCGATTTCTTTATACCCCAGTCCCTGCACAAGCAACTTTAATATTTCCGCCTCCCGGGTTGTAAGGTCGAAAAAATTTGCTACTGCTTTGCTTTGTGGTTTTTGTACCAGGGTAAGCGTGTTGTTTTGAACCAACTGTAAAATTTTATGAGCTATTCCGGGAGATATTGGCCCTGCGCCACTTTCGTGCATTTGCCAAAGCATTTCTGAAATATTCTCTGCATTTTCATCTTTTAATAAATAACCAAAGGCGCCGGCTTTAATGGCTTTGAATATTTTCTCTTCATCATCAAAAATAGTCAGCACCACGAATTTCACATCGGGAAAAAAAGAAGATCCCAGGGCAATGGCATCAACCCCATCCATGTTGGGCATTTCAAGATCCATTAAGGCTACATCGGGCAACCCCTCAGGCGGCAGGGCCCTCATTTTATCAATAAAATCTACACCATCTTCGGCTATGAGTATAATTTCGAAATGGCCATGCCTTTGCAACTTATCCTTTAAAATATTTCTGTTGCTCGCCTTATCGTCGATGATGGCTATTTTTATTTGCATATATTGATAGTTGTTCTAAAGATCGGATATGGAAGCTTTATAACCATACTTTACTTTTATAAGGCTATTTAAACTTTGATAGTAATTACCGTCCCCGAATTTTCTGCCGACGTTATACTAATATAAAAACCGAGTTCTGCTGCCCTTTTGTTCATATTTTTCAGGCCATTTCCATCAGACAGGTCGTTTACATTAAACCCGGTTCCATCATCGCTGATAATTAATCTCCACTGATCGCCAACCGTAGCACTCGTAAGAGAAATAAGGGTTGGATTGCTATGCTTAATGGCATTGTTTACAGATTCCTGTACAATGCGAACTATATTTAATGCCGTACCGTAAGGTAAATGCTTTTCCGGGGGAGCGTCTCCCTGAATCTTAAACGTAATAGCAGGATAATATCTTGAAAACGGATGTACAAAATTACGGATGCGCATCAGACACTCCTGTGCGCTGTAATTATCGGCTTTTAATGCCCAGATGGTTTCTCTTAAAGCTGTGATAATATCTTTCGAAACAAACCTGAGGTCTTTCATCAGTCTCTTCTTTTCCTGCTCTACTTTTTCTGTTTCCAATAACTCTGTGTTGTACAAAACCGCGTTTGCATAAGCACCAATGCTATCATGCAATTCCATGGCAATACGTTCTTTTTCTTCCTGAACCTTTCTTTGAGTAATTAAGATACCCATCTTTTTTCGGTAATGAATTTTATTGTAGGAGTTCACTATATAAATTACTAACAAAATTATCAGCAGGCTCACTAAAGTGATAAACCATCCTGTTTTATAGAAGGGTGGTTTTATTATAATAATCAATTGCTTTAATGCAACGGCCTCTTTATCAAAATAAGAAGCCGCATACATGTTGAAAGTATAGCTGCCCGGAGGCAATACATACCTGGCTGGTTGCATGCCGTCATTTTTTATCCATTCCTTGTCTACCCCTTCCATTTTATACTGATGGGTGTACTGATCAATATTTAGGGGGCCCGAAGCTATAAACTCCAGGCTCAAAGCATTTTCGTCATAGGGCAGTATTATCTTTTCAAGATTCCAGGTAGCAATGTCCCTTTTTAATGGGATATTATTGACTTTTACCTGGTTCAGGTAAATAGTTACATCTACCATGAAATCCGGTATAGCGGCCGGCAAAAAACTATTTAACCCATTAACGCCTCCAAAAAACACTTCACCATCGCCAGTTTTGTATATAGCGTTTGTATTGAATTCATTCTCCTGCAAACCATCCTGCTTTGTCAGTTGAAGGAAGCTTCCGTTTGCGCTGATCTTAAAAATGCCTTTATTGGTACTACACCAAATATTGTTACCGGCATCAAATTGCATGGCGTAAATACATTCATCCGGGAGCCCTGTAGTTTTATTGAATTGTTTTAAAATCTTTCCTTCTGCACTAATCATAAAAATGCCCTTATTACTTCCCAGGTAAATATTTTTCCCATCGGTTAGGTAGCACCTTACGCCGCCGGTATTGGGAAAAGCAATTGATTTCGTAGGTTTAAAATAATTGGTATCCAAAAATGTTAACTGGTCATTGCTGTGTACTACCAATGAACGTTGAAAAAATAAACTGCTGTGAGTAAACGTGCGGGAAATATTGTGTTGAGTAATCTGGTTGTTATGCTTGTCAACGAGGTAAATTTCCTTTTCAGACTGTAGAATTGCCAATGTTAAATTCTCATTCACCAGGCTACCAAAATAACCGTACACCGTAGCTGGCCTGCCGTCTGGAGTTTTTACCGGGATTGGTTTTATTGTACCAAGATCTTTACTAAGCAAATAGGCTTCCTGGCGGGAGGGTACTAAAAAGATATAATCGCCAGCCGCGTTTTGAGTAATGCTGTTTACAGAAAATTTTTCATCACCTCCACCTGGCAGGTATTCAATATGCTTTTTTAAATGCTGCAGCGTATCAAATATCATCAAGCCGCCGCCATATGTTCCTGCTAAAATATTATTTCGGCTTTTGTCTGCATATACACTAATGACGTAATTGTTTTCTTTTGAAGAAGTTCCAAAATACCGGATGGGGTAATTATTTTTTCTTAGTTTTTTAATTCCATCATTTATGGTTACCAGGAAGACATTATCAAAATTGTCGGTTACTATTTTGTTTACAGATGAATTGCCAGGAAAAGGATTATTGCGAAAATCAGTGATGGCTGCCATCACCGTATTCATTCCTGCATCCATTTCGTACAACCTGTTATAATAACTCATAATGGTTTTATTGCTCCATTTTCTTACAACGCCTCTGAAGCTTCTTGTATACTGAATGTCTTCCTTAAAAAGCGGTATTAATTTCTTTGTTATATAGTCATACTTTACCAGGCTGGCAACTTTGCCTAGGCTGAAAAACAAAGGCTCATCCTCGCTATAGTGCCCTATAAAGTAGGGAGAAATAGGGGGGAGTTTTTCCGATTGGTTCAATAATTTACCTGTTACCAGATCCCAGTGATATAAATAGCCGTTGATATAAATATGGACCTTCCCATTTATTACGTTGCTCACCGACGGAAAATTGTCTGGTTGCGGACCATAGGACGGTAAGCCAGATGAGGCAATCCTTATCTGCCTGTAATTGCTTTCATCCAGTACAATGATATTGGCACTGGAATCAAAAAGATAAAGTTGCTTTTTGCTTTCTCCGAGTATCAGCAACTTACTATGTACCCCTGCGGATTTTCGATACACCAGTTCAAATTGATCTTTATTGATATTGTATTTGCTTATACCGCCGGAATGAAATACCAACAGGCTTCCATTTTGCTGGCGAAAGAATTGACAGCCTTTATCATCCGGCAGTCCGGGCTGTGTAGGGATATCGGTAAATTTATTTCCATCAAATTTTTGAATGCCATTGGTAAAGGAGAGCCAGCAAAAATTATTTTGATCAAATGCCATATCCAGCACGTTGCTTTGCAATAAGCCTTCATTTACATTATAACTAAAAAAATTATAACGGCTTTTGGCCTGGCCCATCGATTGTAAAGGAAGGAGGCTGCACAAGAGCAACAGCTGGAAAAGGATTTTCTTAAACAATATTACCGTGTATTAAATTTATTTTACAAAGTACAATATAGCTGCCTAAACCATTAATAATCCATTTGGATTATTTGCAGCCTGGTCTTTTGTTCCTTAGTTTGTTCTCCGGCATAATCCATTTTCCGTCAAACTATCTCCCTGGAAACTTTTCAAATTTAGCATCCTGTAAGCAGGAAGTAATATTAAATTCTTTTTGATGAAAAAGTTGTTTTTATCTGCTTTTGTACTGTTTCAATTACAGCTAGGTGCACAAATCATAGCTGAAACAGAACCAAACAATGGTTTTGCGACTGCTAATGTAGTCCCAACCTATCCCGCTGAAATTACCGGCGATGTGGGCGGTGCAGATGCGGTGGATTATTTCAAGCCCAACATTGATATTGCCTTGCAGTACTGGACGGGCGGTAATATAGTGGTACTGCTTACTGCCACTAACAATAGTGCTACGCCAAAAACATTTACCACAAAGCTTTACAATCACTTTCAGCAGGCCGGACTGTTTGCCACAGACAATGCAAGCGCCGTTGCGCCAGGTGCCACCATTTCAAAAGAAGTAAGGGTATGCAGCAAAATATTAGATAGCATATACATTGAATTTAGCACCGACGGCAACTTTTCTTACCAATACCAGTTTTACATTGGTGACCCTCAAAACGATATTGAACCCAACAATACCCGCCCCACTGCCAGCGTCTTTACGGATCTAAACACTTCTTACAATAGTATACGATATGAGACCTTTACCAATGTTAACTATGACACGGTTGATTATCACAAGGTTATACTGGATGCACCCCTCAACGATGGAACAATTACCGTAGAAGCGAAGAACACCAGCTGCTTTGGAGGCAAATGGCTCATGTATCATGCATATAAAAACAACAGCAATACCCCTTTTGCTGTAGGGTATGTGGGCAACACTTCCTCCGTACCGCAATGGACGGAAGTTCAAAGTGCAATACAGATCCCGGCCGGCTTTGTTGCCAATGATTCTATCATTGTAAGGTTTAGCGCAAACGGTGCCTTCGGTTATGAACTAACACTTGGTTCACCTCCACCTGATTATTACGACCAGGAAGATAACTGTTGTTATTACAATGCAGTTCCGCTACTGGAAAACCTGCCAAAATCGGGTAATGTTGGATTATACGATTATGTAAATGACACTTACCTTGATGAGTTTGATACTTACAGGATCATCACTACAGAACCAGGAACAATAACCCTGAATGTGGAGGCCTCTCATGATGATTGTAATGTAAATGAGGTAAGTATGCATTATGATATCCTGGACAAATGGGGTAGTACCATTTACCAGTTTGAAGGAAAGGAATTGATAAACTGGTACTGGGATGGCTGCAGTACAATAAAGACCGGCAGCATCACCCTGAGAGGATTTGCAGCCGACACTATGTACGTGAGGTTATGGAGCAGGGATGAAAACTATTACTCGTCTCCTGTGAGCTACCAATTATCTTATTCATTTTCCAACCCAGCTACACGGCTTGATGTAGAGCCAAATGATGTAACTACACAGTCCACGTTGATAACCCCGGGCCAGGTGGTAAAAGGCAATGTTGAATTTTTTAACAGCTTCGATACGTATGACTATTACAAGATCAACCTTCCAAAAGACGGGAATGTGAATGTGATTATGAAATCCATTATGCGTTATGATGAGAACTCTTATTTTGCAAGTGACCTGTATCTTTCGGTTGATCAAAACAACTATTCCAATAGTCTGCCGATTTTGCCGGCAGGCACGGTTGTAATAGGGGACCAGTTATACATAGATACGTTTTCTATTTGCGGACTACAGGCAGGAACTGCTTACCTGCGACTGGCAACAGATGCACCATTTGAGTATGAATTCACTTATACCCTTTCGGATACAATCGCCTGGCCGAATGATGCAGAATACAATAATTCAATGACATCTGCAATCCCGGTGCTGGCAGGACAAAACGTGCAGGGCAAGATAGGTTTTCGCCCTGTTGGGTTTACGGAAGATTACATTGACTATTTCCGCGTAATAACTCCCCGCGATGGCACCGTTAAGGTATTTATTGAAGCTATAAACCGAACCTGCGCCAGCGTAGCGCCCCTCAACTTCCGCTTCCGGGACAAGACCAATTTCTCTTCCGGAGTAGACTTTTCTTCACCGGTAGGTAGCGGCAATGTTGCTGCAGGCGCCACTGTATTGGATACCATGCTCATTTGTGGAGTAGCTGCCGACACAAACTGGATAGTGCTGGATAATTTCGGTTCCTCCGCTGGTAAGTATGCATATCGCTTCCGATATGAGTTGGTAGATACGGTGCACCAGGATTTGGAGCCAAACAATTCAACTACCCTGGCAACATTCATTAGCACAGGTGTTTCCAACAAAGGATCCGTAGGCTATAAAAAAGATGGCGGAAGTGATAATTTTGATTTTTACAAATTTGCAATAGCGACTACGGATACCATTCGCATACCGGTAAAAGCTACCAATAAGGGTTGCAGCAATAACAGTATGCAGGTGGTTATTATGACAAAGAACCAATCCTGGATAACCTATCGGGATGTAGGAAATGCAACAGTGCCGCCCGGACAAACCGTTATAGATACATTTAAGTTTTTCGCTAACGCCCCGGATACTTTTTTCGTCAGAATTTATTCCAACTATGCATTTGCATACGACTTTGGCACTACCCCACAGCCTCCTTCCTCTGCCTTTGTGTTAAGTGGAGATACCACGGCCTGTATCGGAACCTATATATACAAGGCCCTCAATATTGTGGATACTGCCATCACTTACAACTGGAGCTTACCGCAGGGTGGTGGCATTCTAACCATTAACGACAGCGTTGCTACTGTACAGTGGAACCAAAATGCCAACCGCACAATTTCACTTTATTTATCTAATGCGCATGGCAACTCCGCAACCAAACAACTCAACGTCATCATTAGCGGAACGCCGCCCACCCAGGTACCCCTCGTTTTTGATTTTGCACGAAGCCTGAGTGTACAAACTATTCCGGCCGGTGCTTATTGCCAATGGTATAGAAATAATATCTTAATACCTAATGCTGTTGAGCCGTTATACTATGCAGCATTCGCGGGTACTTACACGGTAAAATATGTGAATGATTGCGGAGTAGGCCCTGTTAGCAATAGCAAAATTTATCCTGCAGATGCAGTGTCGCAATCCATAACGTTGCCGCATACCGATACCATTGCTATGTCGCCTGCGGCAAAAGTTATTTTGCAAGGTGCTGCCAGTAGTGGATTATTGGTCAATTATTCTCTCATTAGTGGCCCGGGAACAATTGTGTATGACACACTCCGCATTAATGGTGTGGGTAAAATAATTTTAAGAGCCACTCAAATCGGTAATGATATTTACAGTCCTGCTACCCCAAAAGACGATACCATTGTAATTAAAAAAGGCAACCAGGTTATCAGCTTTGATTCTATCCCCACCTTATTATTCAGCACTGCTGATCCATACTTCCTCCCTTCGGGTAGCACTACTGCTAATTTTACTCCTTACTTCTCCATTGTTTCGGGTAATGCAACAGTAACAAACGGCTGGAGGCTTAATAAAACCGGAGTGGGTACAATTGTAGCCCGGGCATCACACCCTGGCACAAATGATTACAATGCAGCAATTCCGGTAGACAGAACTTTCTGCATTACCATTAATGCACTCCCCGATATTACAGGAGAAACAAATCCCTGTCTTGCTACATACAGGTACAATACTTTGAAGGTTCCGGGTGCGAATTTTGTATGGACATTGAGCGGCGGCGGTATTCTCACAACCAATAAGGATACCGCCTGGGTGCAATGGCAAACAGCCGGCAATCACACGTTGAAAGTAAAAGCCATCAGTCCATGTGATACGGCTTATACAAACGAAGTAGTATTGAATATTGCTACATCTAACAGCGCCCCCGACGTAGTTTCCAACATGTTGCCGGCCAACAATGCTCAAAACCAACAATTGCCGTTGACACTCTCCTGGATTCCGGGTTCGCATACCGTTAATTATGATCTGTATATTTGGGATTCATCCCAGGTGCAGCCTGGTACACCTTATAAAACAAATATCAGTACGGTAAATTATACTTTACCCCTGGGTTCCTTTGCTTATAATACTACTTACAAATGGAGGATTGTTGCAAAAAATCCATGTCACCAAACTTTCTCTCCTGTTCAGCATTTCCGGCTTATTCCTTTGCCAGACCTGGTTGTAAGCAATATACAATTTCCAGCCAGTGCCAATTCCGGTCAAACCATTAGCATTAGCTGGAAGGTTACCAACAACGGACCAGGCAACACCCTTACCACTCAAAATTGGAAAGATGCCGTTTTATTCTCTTTTGATACCCTTCCCAATTTTCAGTCCTCTCCAAACTGGGATCCTTTCAGCTGGACCTCTTTAACTGGAAATGGACGCCCCTTGCTGGCAGGTACCAAACAAAATCTTACGGCATTGAATGTAGGACAATCCTATACCAACAGTGTTAGTTTTACGCTGCCGCTTAACTATAGCCAGCCACTGTATGTATATGTTATTACAGATTATCAAAACAACGCCCCTTCGCCATTACAGATCACCAAGATAAATGACACTTTGAGAGGTACGCTACCCATGAACGTGGTTCTGTCGCCGACGCCTGATCTCCGGGTAGATTCTGTGTTTGCGCCTACGTCTGCATTTTCGGGAAGTGCCATCAACTTAAGTTACAGGGTAAAAAATTACGGCTTTGTTACCCCTCCGGGAATCAGTTGGTCAGACTCCGTATTCATTTCGCAAAATCCATTATTCGACAGGCAACAATGTATTCCTGTTGAATTGAGAAATGCAAAGGATCAGTATTATCCAAACATGGTTAATGCCCATGCCAACATGAGCACCCAGGTAAACCGAGATAGCAGCTACAGCAAAAACCTGGAGGTCATCGTTCCCAATAAACTGTTTGGCACCTGGTTTATTTATGTAAAGGCAAATGCCAAACCCAATTCGGAATTATATGAGGGGGCGCTCACAGAAAACAACGTAAACAAAGCACAGATACAATTATACCTTACGCCTACACCGAAGCTGGTGGTGCAGGATTTTATCCTTCCTTTTGGCCAGGCAAGTATTACCCAACCTATTGGGGTAAACTGGAATGTTAAGAATGAAGGCTTTTATGATAACCTGGAAAAGAACCAGGGGCATCACCTGCATTCTGTATTCTTTCATTGTCCTTGCTATAACTATATTCCCAATTCTGTTTGCCAGGGACCTCCTGTTTACAATGACAGTACTTCGTGGGGCTCCAGTTATTGGATAGACAGGGTGTATCTAAGTGCTAATCCGAGTGCGTTGATATTGGGAGACGCTGTTTTATTGAACGACGTAAAACATGGCATCAAACAATTTTCCGGTATTGATTATATTTTATGGAACACTTGCGCTAACATAGCTAGTGGTGGGGGTGCGCACAATACTGAAACAGCTATTAAGCCCAATTCAAACTTCCCGGCCAGCCTCAATTTTGTGGTACCAGCTAACCTGGCAGAAGGAAATTATTATGTATATGTATACACCAATCCAACCAAAACAGTTTTTGAATACCCTGGTACGGCACAAATAAAACGCAGCAGCCAGCCGGTTTACATCCGGCGTCCCGATATCACGGTATCGTCCGTTACGGTACCGGCGGCTGTAAATGGTGCATCCAATTTTTCGATTCAGTATACCATTAACAACAGCAGCACCGCTGGTATTTTTAACCACTTAAGAAGGGATAAAATTTACGTTAGTAATTTTTCTTCTTTTGATGGTTCTGCGCAATTGATAGCAACTAAAACCTATACCCAGGATATTCCTGCAAACGGATCGGTTAGCAACTCACTCACATATGCATTTGCGGCCAACACTTCGGGAGCCAGGTATTTTTATATACATATCAATTATGATAGTGCATTTACAGAAACCAATTACACCAACAATATAAAAATTGCAGCAGGAGCCACCACGATAGTAAGTGCTGCTTTACCAAATGATCTTATAGTGACCTCCGCCACCTGGCCGGATACTTTGTTTACCATGAAAAACAATTTTGTAAAGTTTGCAGTTAAGAACAATGGGGTTGGTACAGCCTCCGGAAGCTGGACAGACAGTTTATTTGTAAGCTGTAGTCCGACTTTTAACAGAGGCAATAGTATTTTCCTAACCAAACGTACGCAGGTGAGGACTTTGTTTCCCGACAGCAGTTACCGGGATTCCTTTTATGTTGACGTACCAAAATATGGCTACGAATTGAATGCCTGTTTTCCGACAACAGGCTCTCATACAGCGTATTTCTTCATCAAAGCAAATGCAGATACGGCAGTGTATGAGAGCAATGCAGTGAACAACAACATGAGCACCGCAACCGCAAAAGTTTTTACCAATTCCCTGGTAGATCTGATTGTAAAAAAGATGACGGGAGCTGACACCGCAACCGTAGGTCGGCCGCTTCTTACTAATTATACTATTCAAAACATCGGATACAAACCACCACACTATTACTATTACGGCTATTATGACGGGGTGTACATTTCTCCTGATTCTGTATTTAACGGCAACGCAGTACTGGCATCTCAATTCCTGCATTATGCAACTCCGGGCAGGTTTGATACGGTGAATTTTTCAAGGCAACCCATTATACCAAATGTACCAACAGGTAACTATTACGTACTGGTGAAAACCAATTCGCTTAACAATATCAGCGGCGAATTAATTCAAAACAACAATTTCAACGTCATCAGAAACGCAGCAGGATCGGCCAGAAAAATTCATATCATCCGTCCTAACCTACCTGACCTTAAGGATAGTATTGTGTTTGCATCCACCTCAGTGGCAGCCGGCCAGCCAATCAGGGTTATCCGCAAAGTCACTAACATCGGTACAGGGCCAACTTATCCAACCAACTACGGCAATGACCTCTATCTCTCGGCTGATTATACATACCAGATCCATGAGGACCTGCTAATTGCCAACACGTTTAAGAGAACCGTTCTCAACCCGGGAGAATCTTATCATGACACTGTAGACGTAAACATCCGGCTTACTACTATACCAGGAAATTATGTGCTGATTGACCGAGCAGATGCGAACAGCCAGATTGTAGAACCCCTGGAAGCCAACAACTTTGCCCTGAGTAACCTGAATGTATTTACGCCGCCGCAGGTAGATCTGCTGGTAGAGAGGATCATCCATCCTGATACAGTGTTGTTAGGGTATACGATGGATACGGCAAAGTGGGTGGTGAGAAATGCCTCGGCTAATACTGCCCTGGGTAATTCAGCAGATGGTATCTACCTGTCAACAGGCACTTCGCTTGATGCTTCTGCTACGTTAATGGCTGTAAAAAATAAAACACTGAACATAGCGCCTACTTCTTTTGATACGGTGAGGCTGGCGCCAATGATTCAAAACGTAGTCGAAGGAAACTATAATGTGATCGTAAAAACGGATCTGCTGGATAATATATCCGAAACCGATAAAACAAACAATATAGCAGTATCTGCCACCCAGGTTTATGTGAAAGTGAAACAGTTGCCTATGAATGCAAATGAGCTCAACACGCTTCAATCTGTAACCAGGTTTTATAAACTATTGATACCGGATTCCCTTATCGGATCAACCATCAGGGTAACACTTACCAGCAATGATTCGCTAACGATGAGAAACGAAATGTTTATTGCAGGCGGCTATGTTCCTACGGCAGCTAATTATGAGTATAAATTTGAAACGCCCAATTATGGCAACCAACAGATCATTATTACCTCGGTAAACAACCCGGTTTATTATATCATGATCAAATGTGTTTCGCCAAACCCGGTATTGCAGCAAATAAAATTAAGAGCGGTAAAACTTCCCTTTGCTGTACTTAATGTGCAAACAAACAGTGGAGGAAACATTGGCAATGTTACGGTACGAATCAGTGGTTCTTTGTTTAGAGACAGCATGGTAGCAAAGCTTCGCAATGCCGGCACTACTATTACTGCTTCAGCGATTTACTTTACCAACAGTACACAGGTATACGCCACTTTCAACCTGCAGGGCAAGCCACTGGGCTTATACGATGTAGTGCTGCAAAAACCTGATGCATCTGAGGCAATACTGGCCAACGGCTTTAGTATTGTACCCGCCAACAATGGAGGTCTTATTACGGGCAGCGGTCCTAATACCGGGGCGGGCAATGGCAATGAACCCGGTTGTGACCCCGGGGCAGCAAGCGGATTAAACTCGCAGCTTGTGGTATCGCTTAACATACCGGAAAGAGTGTTGATCACCCGGCCAATCGTAATACAGATAAATTACAGTAATCCTACCAACTTCGATCTTCCTGTTCAATCAAGAATTTTATACAGTGAAGCAGGAATGAAACTGGCCTTTACCAGGGAGGGGGTTCCAACAGGAAGCACTTCTTTATACGTGGAGCTCAGCGAACCCGACGGCCCTCCCGGCATCATAAGGGCGGGTGGCAGCGGTACTATTACTGTTCATTCAATTGCGCCATCTGATCCACCACCGGCCGGTTTCGTAAACTTCAGGTTTAAATAAAATATTGATCTAAATAAAATATACTCATGTACGCAATTAGTAAAAAATTCAGGGACAATAACAACAGGTTTGGTCATACTTGTATGGTATTGATTCTTATTATAGGTTTGCCCGTTTCGCTTCTCTCGCAAAATTTAAATAACCCTAATAAGCAGGGACCAATAGGTACGCAGGTTAATACAATTAGCGGTAATTTATTTATTCCCAGAACCGATATCTATGTGCCTGCCAGGGGATTTGATCTGAACATGACATTTTTTTACAACAGCTTTCTATCGCAGGAAGAACATGGCTTTGGAAAGGGATGGAGCTTCGGGTACAACATCAAATACATTAATGATACCGCTACACAGGGGAATAAAATTATTTTTTGGGGCGATGGCAGAGAGGATACCTATGATTCTGTTTCTCCTGGTCGATATAACACTCCGGTTGGTTTTTTTGATTCTTTATCGCAATATCAGCCAGGCAAATTTTTAATTAAAAATAGAGAAGGTGTAAAATATTATTTTGAAAATGGGGTTCACAAACACATTACAAAAATGGAAGAACCTTCCGGAAATTTTATACAGTTTACCTATAGCGATTCTTTGCTTAGTTCCCTTACTAACAATGCCGGGCAAACGATCCGCTTTAGTTATAACGTAACGGGAAGATTAGCCACGATGACGGATGAGATAGCTGCACCCGCTATTATATTTACTTATATATACGATGTTAACGGCAACCTGGTGGAAGTGAAGGATCCGCTGGGAGGGCGCAGCAGGTACACATATCTTGTAAACGGCCCAATGAAAACAATTGCTGATAAGAATAACAATGTAGCAGATCTCATTTACTTTCCCGATATGACCGTTAGGGAAATCATTGGCTGTAATAAGCGAATGAGCTTTTCATACGACACTTCATCTAATACCACTGTAGTCACAGACCATTTGGAAACTGGCAACCAAATAACTAAATATACCTATGATAAAAATGACCAGCTTTATTGGATAAAAAATATTAAAGGTAACTGCTGTGGTTTAAATGAAAGTTACGACTATGATGAATATGGCAACCGGGTAAAAATGAAAGATGCCAATGGGCAGGAGTATACTTACACCTATGATGGCAATGGCAATATGCTCACCGCTACTGACCCTTTAGGTCAGGTAAGTACGTATACCTACACCTCGGACTTCAATAAGATAAAAACTTACAAAGATCCTAAAGGTTATTTATATACCCTCTCCTATGATGCTCATGGAAATATGACACAATTGATAATGCCGGGAAATAATATTTATGCTGCTACTTACAATACAACAGGAAATATCATAACCAGTACCGACCCAAAAGGGAATGTGTATACTTATAATTATGACGCATTGGGAAACCCTACCAATGTAACCGGACCCGAAGGGTATACCGCCGCTCTGTCGTTTAATGCAAGAGGAAATTTATTGTCTTATACCGACGCCAGGGGAAACAACAGCAGCGCTGAATATGATATACTGAACAGGTTAAAGAAAATTACAGATCCTGTCAATAATAACACACAACTTAATTATGATGCTGCCGGCAATATGGTGTCCTATAAAAATAAGAATAATGAAACCAACTGGCGGAGTTATGATGCCAGTAACAGGCTGGTGAAAATTAAAGGCCCTACCGGTAACGAGTTTAATTATACATATGATGGAATGGATAATTTATTATCTGTAAAAGATCCGTTGGGTTTTGAAAATA
>JACMKX010000041.1 GCA_014379905.1 Ferruginibacter sp.
ACAACATTGATTGCAGTAGGTATTTTAGCATTGGTGGCAGGCAGCCAGTTTGGGTTACAAATAGCCAACTGGCTTGCAACACTCATTGTGGGTCCTAAGCAATTACCCCGGATGAATTTTTCTACCGGTATTCCGCAAGATTACCGGACAATGGTGGTAGTACCGGCAATGCTGGCGAACAAAGAACAAACAGAAAAATTACTGGAAGAACTGGAAGTTCGTTTCTTAGCCAACAGGGATGAAAATTTGTTCTTTGGTTTACTCACCGATTTTAAAGATGCACCGGAACAAAATATGCCGGAAGACAAAGCATTGATGCAATTAGCAGAAGCAGGCATATTGCATCTTAACAAAAAATACGGGCGGGACAACAATGATACTTTTTTCCTTTTCCATCGGCAGCGGGTTTGGAACAAAAAAGAAAAAGTTTGGATGGGCTGGGAAAGAAAAAGAGGTAAGCTGGAAGCGCTCAACAGTTTACTGCGGGGCAAAACGCCGGAAGATTTTTTACTGATTGTTGGCGAAAAACTGATCTACACTTCCATTAAATATGTGATTACCCTAGATGCGGATACCCAGCTGCCAAGGGAAGCAGCCTGGAAATTAGTAGGCATGATGGCCCACCCGCTGAATCATCCTGTTTACAACGAAAAGAAAAATGTTGTAGTTGACGGTTATGGAATAATTCAGCCACGCATTGCCATCACCCTGCATGGTACGGTTCGCTCGCAATACACCCGTATGCATGAAAATGATTCAGGCATCGATCCATACACCCGCATTACTTCCAATGTATACCAGGATATTTTTAATGAGGGCTCTTTCATTGGCAAAGGAATTTATGATGTAGATGTTTTCGAAAAAGTATTGACCAATCGTTTCCCGGAAAATAAAATATTAAGCCATGACCTGCTGGAGGGCTCCTACGCACGGTGTGCTTTTGCAAGTGATGTTCAGTTTTACGAGGACTATCCATCCAAATACAGGGTAGATATGAATCGCCGCCATCGCTGGATTCGTGGCGACTGGCAAATTGCCAACTGGGTATTGCCATGGGTACCCAATGCACAAAATCGTTTATCATCTAACCCTGTTTCCGGTTTATCAAAATGGAAAATATTTGATAACCTGCGCAGGAGCGTGGTTCCGATCGTATTGCTGGCGTTGCTCATCTGTGGATGGACAGTGCTGGATTCTCCCTGGTTTTGGACAACAGCCGTGGTTGCTATAGGGTTGCTACCTTCGATCATCGCATCTGCCTGGGATATTTTAAGGAAACCAGATGATGTATTGATGAGGTATCACCTGAGCAATTCTGCACAGGCCATTTATAGAAATATTACAGAAGCCATTTTCACGCTTATATGTTTGCCTTACGAGGCATACATAAGCCTGGATGCCATTATAAGAAGTGTATGGCGGATGTTGATCACCAAAAAGAAATTACTGGAATGGAACCCTTATGGCTTTGATCAAAATTCCGAATATAAAAATTTATTCAGTGTATACATCTCCATGTGGCCTGCCCCGGTAATTACATTGGCCATATTTAGTTATTTGTCTTTTTACAATCCATTTACATTGGTTTTTGCCATGCCTGTTTTAATTGCATGGGCATTATCGCCGGCAATTGTATGGTGGCTAAGCCTGCCAATGGCTTCCGGCAAGGCCAACCTGGATGAAAAACAGGTAACTTATTTAAGAAAGCTTTCCCGCAAAACCTGGGCTTTTTACGAAAATTTTGTTGGGCCGGAAGACAACTGGCTGCCACCCGATAATTTTCAGCAACACCCTGTAACCATTTTGGCGCATCGTACTTCGCCTACCAATATTGGGTTGGCGTTACTGGCAAATTTGTCTGCATACGATTTTGGGTACATTACTGTTTCCGACCTGGAAGAACGCACCCGGCACACATTAACTTCCATGCAAAAACTGGAACGGTATGGCGGGCATTTTTATAACTGGTACGATACAGTTACCATGAAGCCCCTGCACCCAAAATATATCTCCGTAGTAGATAGCGGAAACCTGGGCGCTCACCTGCTCGTTTTAAAACAAGGCCTGCTTGGCATGGGGCATGACAGGGTGGTTAACAACAAAAACCTGCTCGGTATTTTAGATACCCTTTATATTGTAAGGGATAATTTTAAATCGGAAAAAAGCAATGTATTCAAAGCCTTATCGCAGGAACTAAAATCCTTTGCAGATAAGAGTGTGATTGAATTGGAGGAGTATAAAAATTTTATTGATGATTTTTCAACCCGCTACAACAAAATTTTTGAAGAGCTGGGAGATGATGATAAAACAGAAACCTACTGGTGGGCAGAAGGAATTAAAAAGCAGATAAAAGACCTCCAGGATGAAATAATTTTCTTTGCACCCTGGACAGGAATATTTCCCATCCCGGAAAAATTTGGTGAGCTTGGTTTATTTAGAGAGATACCAACCCTGCGCTTACTGGCAGGCATACAATACGATGATAAAATATTTAACGCCAGTATTGAAAATTCGGAAGAAGAAAATAACTGGTTGCAGCAAGCCAAACAATTTGTAGGGATCGCTGCCGCAAGAGCCAATGAAAAACTAGGCGAATTAAAAATGCTTGCACAACTCTGCAACGATTTTGCAGATATGGAATATGATTTCCTGTACGACAGGTCGCAGCACCTGTTTACCATTGGGTACAATGCAGAGGAACATAAAAGGGATGGCGCCTGTTACGACCTGCTGGCATCGGAAGCACGACTGGCTTCTTTCCTGGCTATTTCGCAGGGAAAAATTCCACAGGATAACTGGTTTGCTTTAGGAAGAAGACTGACCAACACTGCGGGCAGCGCCGTATTGTTATCGTGGAGCGGTTCCATGTTCGAATACCTGATGCCTAACCTTGTAATGCCTACTTATGAGAACACGTTGATTGATCACAGCAACAAGGGTTCTGTAAAAAGACAGATAGAATATGGGCGGCAGCAGGGCACCGTGTGGGGCATTTCAGAATCCTGTTATAATGTGGTAGACGCTCATCTTAATTACCAGTACCGTGCTTTTGGTGTGCCTGGCCTTGGGTTTAAAAGAGGTTTGGGAGAAGATCATGTGATAGCGCCTTATGCCACTGTAATGGCTTTGATGATAGATGCAGCATCTGCTTACGAAAATATTGAGCGGATGGTGGAGAAAGGGTATGAAGGAAAATATGGATTTTATGAATCTGTAGATTTCACCTCCAGCCGCATGCCACGTGGACAGGATCAGATCATCATCCAAACATTTATGGTGCATCACCTTGGTATGAGCTTATTGTCGCTGGCTTATGTATTGCTGGATCAACCGATGCAAAAAAGATTTGAGGCGGAGCCGCAATTCCAGGCCACGTTATTATTGCTGCAGGAACAAATTCCAAGGGCCACCAATTATTATTCTGCCGTAACAGATACCAATGAAATTGCTGTAAGTATGGCCATCCCGGAAATGCGGGTGATTAAAACACCGCATACTCCTGTGCCGGAAATACAATTGTTATCCAATGGTACTTATCATGTAATGGTGAGTAATTCCGGTGGCGGTTACAGCAGGTGGAAGGAAAATGCGGTAACAAGATGGAGAGAAGACAGCACCACTGATAACTGGGGAACCTTTTGTTATATCCGTGATCTTAAATCAAATACATTTTGGTCCAACGCTTACCAGCCTACCATGCAGGAAGGAAAATTGTATGAATCTATTTTTAGCCAGGGAAGGGTAGAATTTCGCAGGATAGACAACCAGATTGAAACACATAGCGAAATCATTGTTTCCCCGGAAGATGATGTTGAAATACGCAGGATACAAATTTCCAACCGCTCAGGCGAAAGAAGAGAAATTGATATTACGAGTTATGCAGAAGTAGTGCTGGCCAATGCTGCATCTGATGCAAGCCACCCGGCCTTCAGCAATTTATTTGTGCAAACAGAAATTGTGGAAAGCCATAATGCTATTATTTGCACCAGGAGACCAAGGAGTAATGAAGAAGATCAGCCCTGGATGTTTCACTTAATGAAAGTAAATAACAAAAAGGCCCGCTCTGTATCGTATGAAACCGACAGGAGCAGGTTTGTTGGAAGGGGTAATTCCATTAGTGCGCCCAAAGTAATGCAGGAATTAAATACGCTGAGCAATTCACAGGGTTCTGTTTTAGACCCAATCGTTTCCGTTCGCTATGCCATTACACTGGAGGCAGAAGATACCATCACTATTGATATGATGCTTGGTATAACTGAAACCAAAGAGGATTGCAAACTGCTCATTGATAAATACCAGGACAGGCACTTGCGTGACCGTGCATTTGAATTATCGTGGACACACAGCCAGGTAACTTTAAGGCAGATCAATGCAAGCGAAGCCGACGCACAATTATTTGGTAAAATGGCAGGCTCTGTTATTTATGCCAACCCGCATTTCCGTGCCGAGCAGGATGTGTTATTGAAAAATCACCGTGGGCAATCGGCCCTGTGGAGTTATTCTATTTCAGGCGATCTCCCCATCGTATTGCTGCAGATCACTTCTACCGAAAATATGGACCTGGTAAAACAAATGATCCAGGCAAGGGCTTATTGGCAATTAAAAGGATTGAGTGTTGATTTGTTTATTTGGAACGAAGACGAAAGTGGATACCGCCAGGTATTGCAGGAACAGATACAAAGTTTGATAACGGCCGGAACTAATTTTAATGCAGCCGGAAAACAGGGAGGTATTTTTGTACGCCCGGTTGACCAGATCTCTATCGAGGATCGCATTTTATTACAAACAGTTGCCCGTGTCATCATCTCCGATAAAAAAGGATCGCTGGCAGACCAGATCAAGAAAAAGATTCCGTTGAGTAATATTACTCCTTACCTAACTCCTACACAAAATCATGTGGCGGTGGCAGAGGAGATATATAATTATCCTGAAAAAATGTTTAACAATGGCCTAGGTGGTTTTGCACCCGAAGGACATGAATATATTATTACCACCGGCAAACAATCAACGCCGGCTCCCTGGGTAAATATTATTGCCAATAAAAATTTCGGATCGGTTGTATCAGAAAGAGGTTCATCTTACACCTGGTTTGAAAATGCACATTCGTATCGCTTAACACCCTGGCACAACGATCCGGTGCAGGATACGGGAGGCGAAGCATTTTATATAAGGGATGAAAAGTCGGGTAACTTCTGGTCCCCGTCACCTTATCCTGTAAAAGGCATCAACGAATACAGCACCAAACATGGTTTTGGTTACAGTGTTTTTGAACACAGGGAAACAGGCATTACTTCCGATATGGAAATTTTCCTGGATACAGAAGCGCCGGTAAAATTCATCATTTTAAATATTCAGAATGAATCCGGTAAAGAAAGAAAATTATCGGTGACAGGTTTTATGCAATGGGTGTTAGGTGACCTGGCACCCAAATCTGCCATGCACATTGTTACGCAACCCGATGCCGGCACAGGAGCAATTTTTGCCAGCAATGCATACAATACAGAGTTTGCCAATAAGGTTTGTTTTTTTGATACCGATGATACCTCAAAAACATTTACCGGCAGCCGTACAGAATTTATTGGCAGAAACGGGAGTTTACAAAAACCGGATGCCATGAAAAGAGTCCGGCTATCCGGGAAATATGGCGCAGGATTGGATAGTTGCGCTGCTTTACAGGTGGCCTTTGAATTAGCACCCGGCGAAAAGAGGCAAATTATTTTCCGACTCGGTGCGGCCAATAGTATCAACGAAGCAAGAAATACGGTGCAACAATTTAAAGGGGTAACGGCTGCCCTGGATGCACTGGACCGGGTACATCATTTATGGGCAACACTCCTGCATAAGGTGAGGGTAAAAACACCGGATCCCGCGTTTAATTATATGGCCAATGGCTGGCTGATGTATCAAACCATTGCGTGCAGGTTATGGGGCAGAAGTGGTTTTTATCAATCAGGCGGGGCTTTTGGTTTTAGGGACCAGTTGCAGGATACATTAGCGACCCTGCATGCGGATACGGAACTTACAAAAGACCAGATTTTACTGGCAGCATCCAGGCAGTTTAAAGAAGGAGATGCGCAACATTGGTGGCACCCGCCATTGGGCAGGGGTGTAAGAACACATTGTTCTGATGATTATTTGTGGTTGCCATTTGTTACAGCAAAATATATCAGGCACACGAAAGATGTTTCCATACTGGAAGAGCTGGTTGGGTTCCTGGAAGGCCGGCCTGTGAATCAGAATGAAGAATCCTATTACGATTTACCCGGCACATCGCCTGACAAAGCAAGTTTATATGAACATTGTAAATTGGCTGTACAACATGGTTTCCGTTATGGCGCACATGGTTTACCGTTGATAGGTGCCGGCGACTGGAATGATGGAATGAACATGGTGGGCAAGGAAGGTAAGGGCGAAAGTGTGTGGCTTGGCTTTTTTTTATACGATGTTTTACAAAAATTTATCCCGGTTGCAAAAATAAAAGGAGATGATGCATTTGCTGAAGAATGTGAAAAACAGGCAGCGGATATTAAAAATAATATCAATCAAAATGCATGGGATGGCAATTGGTACCTGCGTGCTTTCTTTGATGATGGCACACCTATAGGGTCTTCTAAAAATGAAGAATGTAAAATTGACTCCATTTCGCAAAGCTGGTCGGTATTATCGGGAGCAGGAGAACCGGAGCGCTCCAAACAGGGAATGCAATCGTTGGAAAAACATTTGGTGAGAAGAGATGCAAAGCTGATTCAATTATTAAATCCGCCATTTGACAAATCGGATATAGATCCCGGGTACATTAAGGGTTATGTGCCGGGTGTAAGGGAAAATGGCGGGCAATATACACATGCCGCGGTATGGACGGTAATGGCATTTGCCAAGATGAAAGAAAAAGAAAAAACATGGGAGTTGCTTAAAATGCTAAGCCCTGTTATTCATGGTATTGATGCCAATGCGGTAGCAACGTATAAAGTTGAACCTTACGTTATGGCAGCAGATGTATATGGAGTGGCTCCACATGTAAGCCGCGGTGGCTGGACCTGGTACACCGGTTCTGCAGGATGGTATTACCAGTTGATGATTGAATCATTTATTGGTATGAAAGTGGAGAACGATGAATTGAGTTTTGATCCATGCCTGCCTGCAGAATGGAATGAGTTAATAGTTGACTACCGGTTTAAGGAAACGCTGTATAAAATAACATTAGAAAGAGGTGAACCCGGTGAACAAAAAAAGATAAAATTGGTTGATGATAAAACAGATCATTCTATAAAAATTCACTTTACCTGACCATGCCCGACAAAGTACCAGCACTTACCCATAAACAAATGTTAGCGGCTAAAAAAGATTATGAACATGCTGCTTCTGTAATGAAGCTGGTGTATGTAAATGACCAGTTAACCGGTATTGAAAGAAAAAAGAAAGGTAAAAGCTACCAGTATTTTTCCGGCAGTAAAATTGTAAAAGATGAAGCAACCCTGGACAGGATTAAAAAACTGGTCATTCCTCCCGCCTGGACAAATGTATGGATCTGTGCCAAAGCCAATGGCCATATACAATGTACCGGTTTTGATGTAAGAAAAAGAAAACAATACCGGTATCATAGTTTGTGGAACCTGTTAAGGGAAGAAACCAAGTTTCATCACCTGTACGAGTTTGGATTGGTGTTGCCGGATCTAAGGAAAAAATTAGCAAAGGATCTTGCACAACCCGAATTGACGCAATCCAAAGTAATGGCTGCGGTATTAAGCGTAATGGAACAAACGTATATAAGAGTAGGCAGCAATACCTATGAAAAAGAATACGGCTCTTATGGTTTAACTACCATGAAAGACAAACATACCAACATAAGTGGAACTAGAATAGATTTTTGTTTTATAGGTAAGAAAGGGGTGGAGCAAAAAATTACTTTGCAAAATAGACGCCTGGCCCGTATAGTAAAAGAATGTCGGGATGTACCGGGCAAAGATCTTTTTCAATATTATGATAAGGATGGCAACCGCAAACCTATTGACGGCACCATGGTAAATAATTATATTAGAGAAGCAACCGGCAATAGTTTTAGTGCAAAGGATTTCAGAACATGGGCCGGATCATTGCATGCGCTAAAGGCTTTGCATGAAATTGGCGGAGGGGAAACAGATGCTGAGATAAAAAAGAATGTAGTGGCGGCATTGGATACCGTAAGCGGGAAACTGGGGAATACGAGAACGGTTTGCAAAAAATACTATGTGCATCCCGGCGTTTTAAAATTGTATGAAGAAAAAAAACTGCAACGCTACCTGGCTCCATTTAATAAACCCGTTAAAACCAACAACACTACGAGTCTTACAAAAGAAGAGGTTGTGTTGCTGAGAATATTGAAGAAGATGTAAAGGATAATTATTAAGAAAGTTGCCAGGCTGAGCCTGTCGAAGTTGGTAATAGAAGTAAATTTTCGTTGTAACACATTCGACAAGCTCAGTATGACAAAACAAATTACGACTTCAAATAAGCCATTTGTAAATGGCGAGAGTTGAGTGACTGGTAGTAGGGTGCTTCCCACTTCCCACTAACTACTCCCCCCTGGCTTAATTACTCGCTTTATCGGTATCTTTTTCTGCAAACAGGTTTTCAATCCAATGCATAAAACTGGAAACAGGTCCTTCCATTTTATTGGTTCTGTCATCTAAAATATTGTCGCCAATTAATTTACCGAAGTGAAGATCCGGCGGCAGGTACACTAAAATATTGTGGCGCTGACCAGCTATGTAGGAACGAATGCTTTCTGGTTTTGCATCGGCACCAACCGCCTCTTTTACAGCTGCGATGGATTCTGTTGTAACGCCTTCCATTAGTTGATTTACCTGGTAGGCAGACACATTACCGTAAGTGGCCAGCCCATTGGTTACATCGTCTTTATGATCTATAAAAAATTCGTTTAACAAGCTGGTGTTGTCCGTTGTAAACAGGTTTCTTGCACCTTCATCTGTACTGCCGTATTTATACAACCCGGCCAATACTGCTGTTACCAATGCCTGTTCAAATTGTGTTGAATTAGCGCCAGCATCTGCTCCCGGCCTTTCTTCTTTTTCTGTATTGGGATCAATCTTAATGAATGATTCTATCTGGAATTTATCCATAACCCTTGTTACTATGTTTTCTGCCATGGCTGTTCATTTTGATTCGATATGATAGGGCATTTTTTATGCCAAAAGGTGTACGCAAATTTATACCTGATAGCCGCATTTTTTACTGTAACACTTCGACAAGCCCAGTGTGACAATAAAAAAATGCTGTCAGCCTGAGCTTGCCGAAGGCGGGTGAAAATATAGAGCATATTAGTCAGTAAGATTCTTTAAAGCTTTTTGCAAATTAAAACTTTTATTCGTCAACACTTCAGCAAACAAGTCGCCCATCTTCTTAACTCTTTGTTCAATATTAAAAATAGTAAACTGCGAGGGATGCAATCCTTTTTTCACTTCCTTCCATAAAAGCGGCGTAGAAACAGTAGCGCCTTTTTTGGGCCGCACACTATAAGCTGAGGCCAGCGTTTGCCCCTTGCTATTCTGTAAAAAATCTACATAAATTTTCTGTCCTCTTTTTTTGAGTGAGCGTTCTATGGAAGTTATTTTAGGCAGTTCTTCTACTGTAAGAGCGGCTACTATCTGACCAAATTTCCTGGCCTGCTTATAAGTATATTTATTTGCCATAGGAATATAAATATGCAATCCGGTTGCGCCGGAAGTTTTGCAATAACATTCAACCCCGGCTTTGTCTAATATCTTTTTTACGACCAATGCTGTTTCTACTACCTGGTTGAAAGTATTTTTGTCAGCAGGGTCAATATCAATGATCATATAACTAGGGTGCTCAATTTTTTTTGTGGTGCTATTCCAGGGATTGATCTCGATGGAACCCAGGTTGGCGATATACAAAAGCGTAGCCTTGTTGTTGCACACAATGTAATTGATCATCTTATCATTTGATTCTGATTGTACATCATATTTTTTAACCCAGGCCGGTGCGTGTTCTCCCGCATCTTTGTGATAAAATCCTTCATCTAAAATGCCATTCGGATTTCGTTTAAGCGATAAAGGCCTGTCTTTTAAATGTGGTAATATATATTGAGCCATGGTATCGTAATAGGCGATAAGGTCGCCTTTGGTAATTTTCTCTTTTGGCCAATAGAGTTTGGAAAGGTTGGTGAGCGTTACATTGTGACCATCTGCTTTTACGAGGTTGTCTTTGCTGTTATTGGCTTCGCTGCTTTTTGTAGTTGTCTTTTTCACGTCGCTTAATTTTTTATCTATTCTTAATCCTTTAAAGGCAGAATGCCTGAGAATTCTTTCATCTGTTAATTCTGCATAAAATATTTCGGCTACCAGTTTTGGTTTTAGCCAGGTAACCGGCATATTCACCCTTACTTTAGTAGCAAAGGGAGATTGCGTGGTTACCAGCGGCTGCATTTTTTTCCATAGTTCCTGTAATGTTTTTTCATCGAACCCTGTGCCGGTGTGACCCAGGTATGTAAGCTTATCGCCCACATACTCTCCCAATACCAATGAACCAAAATGCTTGCGGCTGTTTTGCGGTGCAGTGTAACCTGCAATTACTGCTTCCATGCTGGTGCGGTTCTTTATCTTCAGCCATTCCTTGCTGCGTACGCCTGTAGCATATTCCCCACCTGCTTTTTTAGCAATAACCCCTTCCAGCTTTTTTTTAGTTGCAGCCATAAAAAATGCTGTACCGGTTTTCACCACATGATCGTTGTATTTAATTGCCGGATCTTTTACTGCTGATAATAATTTTTTTAATAATGATTTCCGGTCGAGCAAGGGTAAATGCCTGATGTCTTTCCCATCCAGGAACAACAGGTCAAAAACATAATACAACAGGTTGCCATCGGGGTTATCTTCATACTGCTGAAGTTTTTGAAAAGAAGGATTACCTTTTTTATCTAACCAAACCACTTCTCCATCCAGCACGGCTTCATGTTTTACTTTTCCAAGTGCTTTAACAACCCGCTTAAATTTTTCATTAAAGGGTAATCCATTGCGGGAATATAATTTTATTGCAGTGCCCTTACATTCCGCAATGGCCCGGTAGCCGTCCCATTTTATTTCATAAATCCAGTCTTCATCATCAAAAGGGTCGCCCCCTGGCGAAGCCAGCATAGGTTTATAGTAATGAGTAAGTTTTGTCATTTTTTCTTCGCGGCTTTTCCAGGGGTTTTCTTTGGCGTTGTTTTTTTGGTAGCTGTTTTCTTTTCCCCGGCTTTCTTATCTTTTATGGATACGGTATCTTCGCTATCATATTTTTTATCGGTTGCATATTCATCCCTGTGTTTTATGAGCAGCCAGCTATTGTTGCTTCCTGCATCATTTTTTAACTGAACGAGTACAAATTCTCCTTTTAATTTTTTGCCATTCATGAAAAACTTTATCTCGCCTTTTTTTATTGCATCCAATGCCTGCTTTTCACTGATGGGTTCATGATCTTTATTGATGGGCATAAAATTTCCTTTGTCCCAAATAATCACTTTGCCGGCACCATAATTTCCTTCGGGTATCGTTCCTTTAAAATCGATATAACTTACGGGATGATCTTCCACCATCATCGCCAGTCTTTTAGCTGTAGGATTTAAAGACGGCCCTTTTGGAACAGCCCAGCTTTTTAATACGCCACCAAGTTCCAGCCGGAAATCATAATGCAAATGGGAAGCGTGGTGCCGCTGTATCACAAACCTGGAGGCTTTATCTGTTGACTTTTTGCCGGCGGGTTCGGAAGTTATTTTAAAATCTCTTTTCTTATTATACGTGGCTAATGACATTAAGAGGCTTTTTTAGTTTTTTTATTTAAGCTTGCTTTTAATTGTTCCATCAAATCTTTGCTGGCAGAATGCGCTACTTTTAAAGTGGGCGTTGCTACTTTTTTACCGCCTTTAGCTTTTGCTTTAATGGCTTTCATCAGCAAGGCGGTGTAACTGTCTTTGTATTTTGAAATATCAAAATCGCCAGTGAGCTGGTTAATAAGACTTATGGCCATTTTTACTTCTGCAGGGGAGGGCGTTGCTGTTGGAATTTTTAATTCGGCGGGTTTTCTTATTTCTTCATGAAAGCGAATCCGGTTTACCATTAATAAATTATCCATGGGTTTAATAAGGCACAGGCTTTCTTTGGACCGCAGCACAAAAGAACCAATGCCTACCTTCCCCGTTTTCTTTAATGCACTTTTTAAAAGATGGTAAGCTTTTACACCTGATTTATCAGGCTTCAGGTAATAGGGCATTTCAAAATAAATACTGTCTACATCTTTTACGTTTACAAACTCTTTTATCTCTATGATCTTCGTTTTTTCCGGGCTGGCGTTCTCAAAATCCTTGTCATCGAGTATAACATACTTATCATCCAGTTTGTAGCCCTTTACTATATTTTCCCAGGCTATCTCTTTACCTGTATTGGCATTTACTCTTTTAAATTTTATACCTGCGTGGTCTTTTTTATCAAGCATATCAAGGTCCAGTTCACTTGCCTGCACAGCACTGTACATTTTTACGGGGATGTTTACCAGGCCAAAACCAATTGCCCCTGTCCATAGTGATTTCATATTAAAATATTTAAGTGATGATATTCTTATCCATATAAAAATTATGCCACGTAAAGCGTTATTTACCCGGCTATTGGTACGATTTTTTCTCTTTTATTGCTATGAAACAACTGAAGATCCTGGTGATTGATGATGAGGAGGACCTGAGGAACCTGCTTAAATCTTATTTTGAAAAAAACAACTGCTTGGTAATGCTGGCAGGAACGCTGGATGCAGGCATGGCGGCGCTGGATAATTTTAAACCAGATCATATTTTTTTAGATAATAATCTTCCAGATGGTTCGGGTTGGTCCAAAACCCAACATATTTTAATGAATTATCCGCAGTGCCAGCTAAATCTTATGAGCGGACACCTGGTTCCGAAAACGTCTGCCATGAATTTTAGGATAGTGGAAAAACCGATTTCTTTTAAAGACCTCGACATGATTATCCAAATAAAAAATTCCTATAAATGGGATACAGATGAGGAAGTTCAAAAAAAAATTAAAATAAGTGGGGAAAATAATACACAGTTTAAGCTTAAGAGCACGGGGTAGTAAAAAGACATATTAAAATAAGTAAGGCAGGGAATCTATAGACATAAAAAAGCGCTCATCGAGCGCTTTTTTTATTTAGAGTTCGTAGTTCTTTAATTTATTGTACAAGGTCTTTCGATCTATATTGAGCAGTTTGGCTGCTTTTACCTTGTTGAATTTTACCTGCTTGAGTGCATGTAAGATGGTTTTATATTCTGCATCTGATGCAGCATTTTTAAGATCAAAAACCGGTTCATCGGAAGTTGTACCGGTTGTTTCAGCAGCTTCCTCCCCATTGGCTGAAACTGTTGTGGGCTCTGCAACAGAAGGCAAAGAACCAATGATTTCCCAGGCCAGAACATTGCTGTTTATTTTGCCTGAAGAGGACAATAAACTTGCCCGCCTGATCACATTACGGAATTCACGCAGGTTACCCGGCCAGTCGTAGTTTAAAAAGAGCTGCAATACTTCATCTTCAAAGCCATCAAATGTTTTACCCAGCTCATTGGAGGTTTTTTCCAGGAAGAAATGGGCAAAGGGAACAATATCATCCTTACGTTTTCTGAGCGGTGGTATAGAGATGGAAAATTCATTGAAACGGTGGTAGAGATCTTCCCTGAATTTACCTGCTTTGTAGGCGTCCTGCAGGTTTTCGTTGGAAGCTACAATGATGCGTACATCAGTTTCGATATCACGGCTGTCGCCTACTTTTTTAAACTTTCTTTCCTGTATCACCCGCAATAAAACGATCTGCACATCCAGTGGAAGGTTGGCAATTTCATCGAGGAAGATAGTGCCACCATTGGCAGCTTCAAAAAAGCCCACTTTGTCGGCAAAGGCGCCTGTAAAGGAACCTTTTACATGGCCAAAAAGCTCGCTGGCAGCCAGTTCACGGGATATGGTTCCGCAATCCACCGCCAGGAAAGGTTTGTTTTTTCTTTTACTATTTTGGTGTATCATTTTGGCGATCACTTCTTTACCTGTACCACTTTCGCCATATATAATAATACTGTAATCGGTAGGAGCCACCACCTGTATATCTTTATACATTTGTTGTGTGTACTTATCCTTGCCGATCATAATATCGTCGTCGCTGGCAATATCCTTATCTTTTTTACTGTCGGCTTTACCGTTGGCAGCTGCAGCCGGTGAAGTTTGCGTATCCTCATCCAATGCCTTGTTGATCATTTTAATGATCTCTTCGGGCACCAGGGGTTTGGTAATATAATCGTAGGCGCCCATGCGCATTACTTCCACTGCCATTTTTACGTCGGAGTACCCGGTAAGAATGATGACAGGCATAGCAGGATCGATGGTTTTGATTTGTTGCAGTACTTCTTTACCGTCCATATCGCCCAACCTGAAATCGCAAAGTACCAGGTCGTAATTGTTTTCCTTTACGGCTTCCAGGCCTTTTTTGCCGGAAGTAGCAAAAGCAGTTTTGAATCCCTTTCGGTTTAAAAAGTTGCTGAGCAACTGGCACATGTCCATGTCGTCGTCAATAATAAAAATATGTTTCATCTGTTGGTCTTTTTAAAGCCGGAGCTGGTTATTAAGATAAGGCTTTTATTTGATACAAGGTAATTATTAAACAGTAATCTGTTCCGGCATTTCTACGAATTACAAATTTAATGCCTAAGCTATAAAAGAATTATGCCATCTTTTTAGACGGACGCATTTGAGTACCCAACAAAACCTGTTGGTAATTTGTTTAATTGTTATGAGTAAAGTTTACAGTATCAAAAGAGTGCAGGTAATGCCGGTGGATATAACTGTTGCCTGGGATTTTTTTAGTGACCCACGCAACCTGGAAGCCATTACGGGCGGCGGTATGGATTTCAGGATCATATCCAGCCATCATGGGGAGGAAATGTACTCAGGGCAAATAATTGAATATAGTTTAAAGCCGTTGCTGGGTATTAAAATGTACTGGATGACCGAAATAACCCATGTGGAGCAGCACCGGTTTTTTGTGGATAACCAGCGATTTGGGCCCTATAGTTTATGGCATCACCAGCATCATTTTAAAGCAGTGGAAGGGGGAATAGAAATGACTGACATTGTACATTATAAATTACCGCTGTGGTTTTTGGGAGATATAGCACACGCATTGTTTGTAAAAAAAATACTGAATGACATTTTTGATTTCAGGTATAAAAAAGTAGAAGAACTTTTTAACCGCTAAAGCGCAGCGGAAAATCCTTCGGATTTATTATTTTGGAACGCTGATAACGCGGATGGAGCGGATGAAACTGATTTGTTTCGTAGCTAAAAGATCTGGATTTTTCCTGAAAAAAAATAATCATCAAAATCCAGGTACGTCTATTGACAATTGAGTATGGTCTGTAGGCCAAATTTTTTGGCACAGTTTTTCTATCAGTATCTCAAACTTAGCATATGAAAAAAGACCAAAATACGGAAGACAGCAAACCCGACCTTAAGCATGATACGATGGAATTTTCTGCTGCCACCGATGGCGATGATAAACTGGATACCGATGATGCAACTTACGAGGAAGATGGTATTACAGAAGACGAACTGGATGCCATAGATGATGATGACGCCAATGAAGCTGCCGCCTTAATAGCCGAGGAAAATGATTTTGAAGCAGATGATACCAATTTACCTGATGAAGACTGGACAGATGATCTTCCGGATAATGAGGAAGAGGAAGAAGATAATCACCAGAGAAATTAAATACATTCATCATTAAAAAGAGTTTATGAGTACAACAGACGAAAGCGTAAAAGCCGGCTTAACTATTGAAGGCAACCAGCCGCCAAAAAAGGCAAATGATGTACCCGAACAAAATATTCCGCCGGTGCCAGGGGAAGTGGATGAAGATGACCAGGTACACGAAGAAGGCGCCCTGCCGGAAGCACCTGATATGACAAAAGAAAAAGACCTTGATGAACTGGCTCACGATATACCGCCTGCCGAAAATATGAGCACACAGGAACAGGATCTGGATGACCTGGTACACAATACTCCGCCGAAACAACAGGGCGAAGAAAATTATTGATCCATAATAAAATAAACTACGATGCAGGAACCAACGAACGATATTAACAATGAAATGCCGGACACAGACATCACTCCCGAAGAAAGAGCATTACTGGACGCTGCAGGCGAAGACGATGAAGAGCGTGGCCTTCACCGGGCAGAATTAGATGATACGGATGACGACGGCGAATTGCTTAACGAGGTAACGAGCGCCAGCGATAAAAGTGGCCGCGACCTGGATGTGCCGGGCAGCAGTGATGATGATGACATGGAAGATATTGGCGAAGAAGACGAAGAAAACAATAGTTA
>JACMKX010000042.1 GCA_014379905.1 Ferruginibacter sp.
CTTTTACAGCGCCTGCAACGGTACCCGACGCAAACCCTGTAGCCGTTACCGCCGAATTAAAAGGCATCAGTTTTAAAGATAACGTAACTGGTAAAACATTTAAAGATCTTACCCTTGTAAGCAACGTAACCATTTACGATAAGGCTTATCAAATAACGGTAGTTGGTATTTGGAAAGATTTACGCAGAGAGGCGTTGGGAGCTGACTATTACAGAAAAATGGGTGTGGGGGAACAAATCATCACCGATACTTCAAACTTTATTTTACACCTTAATGGCAGTAAGAGCTGCGTTACGAATATTGGAAATATGTTTAAAGATTCCATAATCAACAGAGGGAAATGCACACTTACTTTATTAAATGAATCCACTGCCACTGGCGTGATACAAATTGATGGAATAGAAAGTATAACCTTTGTGCCAGCCGACCCACCAAGGCAGACCAGCCGTGGTATTACTATCAAGTTTAAAAAGCCAAAAATTGTAATGCCGGATATTTTTCAGGAATGTAAGGGAGCTACCATTAATAATAGCATGCCAAGAGGTTTCATGGCTGGCTTTAATATAGGGTTCCCTACAACAATTTCTTTTATGGAAAATGAATTGAAGGATTGCTGGGCGGGAAAAGCAGGTATCAATGAATACCAGGTAATTATTAAACCATTGGATGAAAATTAATTTTAAATAAATACATCAGCATAAAAATTATGATCATGAAAAAAATAATACTATTAGCTTTTGTCCTTTTTTCTGCAACAATAAAAGCACAGGATATTGCCAGTTATGGCAAAGCCCCTTCCAGTGAAGTAAAATTGTATCATCCTGCAACAGATAAACAAAGTGGTTTAGAATCTACCGGCGCCATCAGAAAACAAAAAAAGAAATTGGGTGGCTTTGGTGGGGTTAGTTTTTCTTATGAAATAAAAGGAGAAAAATCTACAGTAAGGTTAAATGCAGACAGTGCCATTTTTGTACTGCAGCAGGGAACCGGTATGGTGGGTATGGATATCAGCATGACTATACGTTTATTTAAACTAGAGATAAAAAATGGTAAACGGGTTGCGGTAGAAGGTGAGTATAAATCATCCCTATTGGGTACTGGCAAAACCACCGATACGAAAATTGTCACCAGGAACAAACAACTAAAAGAAGGCCTTACTCAAATTGTACCTGAAAAAAAATTAGAAAAGGGCGAATACGCTTTTGTAAGCAGTATGATGGACGGAAATAATTATGATGGTAAAAATACAAAATATACCGTTTATGCTTTTGCCATTGATTAAGAAGCGAACCTATCCTATGGGAACGATAAAAAAATTATAGCATGAAAAAAATCATTGCTTTCACTATTATTATTTTTACCTGCAAAATTGCAATTGCCCAAGCAGATAAAGAAAAGCTTGAGCAACTGAAAGCACAACTGGCCATGATTCAGAAAAGGGCCGATTCTATGACCAATGCAATGAAAAACGGCACGGTAAAACAAACCGGCACCCGTCCGCAGGTAAATACTTCCGGTACACGAATCACCGCCATGGAACTACCCAAGCCTGATACTTTAAAGATTTATGCCTTACCAAAAAAAATATTTTCATTACCTGAGCTGGCAAACTATATTACAAATATTTATGAGCAGTTGCAAAAGAAATTACCGCCTGCGATGGTGAATAATGCTAAAGCTATTGCCAATGATTTGGGTAACGACCCTTTAAAAATGGAAGGGGCCGCATGGTTTGCTTTTCAAAACAGTAAATATGCGGAAGCTGTTTTGCTGATTACCGGAGCGGCCATCAGCAAACCAAACGATGGGCTGCTGCTTACCAATGCAGGCGCCATTTTAGATATGAGCGGCCTCAGCGATAAAGCCATCCCCATTTTAAGAACCACCATACAAAACGATCCTAGGAACGGCATTGCCATTAATAATATTGCACAGGCATATTGTGCATTGGGTATGATAGATTCTGCCATGATTTATTTGAATACCTGTGTACTTCTTTCGCCACAACATCCCGAAGCTAATAATACAGCCGGTCAAATTGAGTTGGCCAGGGGCAATAAGGCAACAGCAAAAATTTATTTTGAAAATGCTATTCGTGGCGGATTTAGTGCCAGTGCCTACCAGGGCCTGCGGTCGATTGATAAAAATGATAAGAACAGTTATAAGATAAAAAAATTGATAAATCCCAAAATAAAATTTCCGGAATATTTTAACCAGTATAAATACAAACTGCCCCGGCTCTGTACCAATGTAGATGAAGCAGAAGCGGTACAAGCAGAACAGGAAGCATTTATAAAAATGATAAATAATACTAAAGACAAAATTGATGCATTGAAAAATGACAGAGAAAAAAACTTGTCTTCTCTTTCGCTGGAGGCATATAATAAACAAGTGCTGGAAAAGATCAATAACAAACAACCGGCGGTGAGGCCCTTCCAGGTAATGGCAGGTATAGTAGCCGCAGAAACCACCGGCGAATACCGAGAAGAGCTGGCAGGCCTGCAAAAATTTAATACCCAAAACCGTGAGGAACATAACATTTTGCTAAAGCAATATGAAGCGGAGTATGATGCACTGAAAAAATCCTTTGATAAAGATGATGACAACTGTTGTGGTGAAGGGGACATTTCCTGCTGTACCGATCCCAGTTATTGTATTAAATTAAATGCATTAAGAAATAAATACCTGCTGTTGTTTTTAAATGTTGACATGCATTGGCAAAATAAAAACCTGGCTTTTCAAAGAAAATATTTGGATGATTTATTGTACTGGGAACCATTAGCAGCCGGCAGCGTAGATGAAGCCTATGTGCGTTATTACAATTGGGCTGGTATGTATCTTGCTGCCATAGCAAAAATTGCAGGCACAACCATATTAGAACCCTGCAAAACAAAAAAAGAAAGGAAGCAAAATGCAAAAAATGCAGTGCTTAAACCTTATGATTGTGATATTGAATTGCATGCAAAATTTTTGGTGGGCAAATTTACTTTAGACTGTGAAAAATTTTCTATTGAAGGAGGAGAACTACTGGTAGGTAAAATAGAAAGAAATTTCACCACACGGCAAACAACATTAAGCCTGGGTGTGGGCCTATATGCCGGCATAGGCGGAGGTTTTGCAGGCACAAGTGCAGGTGCTGACGCGGGAATAAGCATGTCTGCTTTTTTGAGTATTGATAAAACAGGAGCACTTACAGACGGTGGTATCGTCAACAGTGCCGGCGCTTCTGCCGGGGTAAAATTTGAAGCTGGTGAAAAGTTAGGCTTTACAAAAAAAATAGCGGAACAAAAAGTGGAATTTGAATCCAGGTTGGGTATTAATTCCGGCTGGTCGTTTAATGAAGGGCCTTTAAAAAATATACTATCACCGCAAGAAAAACCACTCAATAAAAACGTAAAAGTTTATCCTCAAAAATAATTATGAAAAGAATTTATCTCTTATGGATGCTCTTACTGGTCTGTAACCTCAGTTTTGCGCAGCTTAGCCGGAACAAAGAAGCTCTCAAAGAGTATTATATTAAACAGTCGGAAGCATGTGGCGGAGTAGCAGCATTGTTTAAGAAAAAAGGGAGCTGGAAAAGAGATACGTTTGGTGATGGGGGTGTCTTTTCGGATAAAACTTTTTCTGCCGATAAACACGTTGAAATACTGAACCGGCTTGAAAAAATATTGCCGGTGTTAAAAGAAGCGCTGCCAGATTTGGGAGGGTTTGAGTTGGGCTGGTACCGTAGTATAACTGGTAATTCAATGGTTGCCAACGGGCCGGTTCCAGCCTTGTTTACAGGTAGTGTGTTTACCTATTTTTGTAACAACGCAGATAAAATCTTACTGGGAGAAGAGGCTTCCTCATCATTGAAAATCTATTTTAATAGTTACGGCTTATTTGGTGAAAAGCTAAACCAATGGGATATCAACAACGATGGTAAAATGGTTTCCATATATCAACTGCCGGATTCAATTGGCAAATGGAAAGGGCTCACATTATATGAACCAAAGCAAACAGGAGGACCTGGTTTGCCAACAGACAGGGCTGTAGTGCTTGGCCACAACCGCCAAATGCCCTGGCATATCCTTACCCAAAAACAATACTTAACAGGTTATGCAAATGAGTTACTGAAAAATAAAAAAGAGCAAGTGGAAGGCAACGATACCTATATACAAAAGATGAAAGAAAATATAGCCAGTATGCGGGCCAGCAAAGCATTTACGCCGGAACAAAAGAAAAGCACAGTGGAGAAACTAGAGGAGCAACTAAAAGAATTCAGCGATAATACCAGCAAAAAAAATATTGCGGAAGCGGGAAATATTTACAAGGAAAAAATTAAGCCGGTTAACGAATACCTTGACACAGCCAGTGCCGAAACCCTTACCCAGCGTGCAATCCTGGATAAAAATAGTATTGAGTTTAAAGGTTACTTTGCAAAACCAGGGCAATCAGGCATAAAATTAATCAGCTTTACCAGCAAATATTTCAATCCGGCACTTCCCCGTTATGTACCCCAGTTTATCGTATTGTACTGGAGGTGGGGCCAGGACCCGCCAAGCCTCAAATTTGCTAAAGAAATGGATAAAAATTTTCCGGTAGAAAAGTTGAAGACCTTAATTGACAAATAATATAAAAAACAGTAAATAAAATAATACCATGAAGAAATTAAAATCATTAACCAGGGGCAACCTATCATCTAGATTTTTTGCGCTACTTTTTTTGTCGCTGCTCTATGCAGCCAATGGCTTCTCACAACCCAGGCCAAAACCCAAAACTACCGTTACCAAAACACCTGCAAAAAGTAATTTTGTAATGTGCGAAATAATGCCTGGCGCAGAAGTTGCTTCCAAATCTCCGTTTACTATTCCTTTTAAAAGTGCGGAAGCCTGGCCCACAGGAAGTATAAAAACCGGTTGCAGGTATATTTTTAAAAGCGATGATGATGAAGCAGGTGTTGCAATCGCCTTAACGGATTTAGGAAGTACAAAAAATGCCTGGGCCAGTTATAAAAATGCCTGGCAGGCCAGTAAAGATTTATGGGACGAAGCACCTGTAATCGTGATCGCTTTACAGGACACTGGTTTCTTTTCCGGCAAAGATGAGTGCGGTCTTAAGTTTCACCTGGGCAAATATATTCTTGATATCAATTTTAAGGGGCAGTTTGATGATGTAACAGCAGAACAAAAGAAAAACGCTGGTATTGTATTAGCTAAGATAATAATGGATAGGTTAAAGTATTTATGGGTAAAAGGATAATAGCTAAATATCAAATCCATCCTGATAGATTAAGCATTTCCCGAGATTTATGATTGCATTCACTTGTTTATTTGCGTTATTCAGGAAGAAGCTGTTTGTATCCTGAATTTCCATAGATAAATTTTCAAGTGTTTTCATATTCTGTATATCTGCAGCAATAATTAGAGGCTCTTTCAAATCACTATAAATAAGATAAATAAAAAAGTCCCCCAATCTTATGCTGTCAAAAGATTAGTTAGTCTGGTTAAATCTGGTATAAAATGGTTCGAAAAATATCCGTGTAGGGCAACATTACAGGACAAATTGGTTTTACTGCCATTTGTCCTGTTTTTATTTTCGCTGAAACCCCCTCCCATACTGTACATTATTCGAATAACCTCATTGATCCGTATAGTTCGAAGTGTAAATCCATCAAATGTCACTTTTCCAGGATACATCGAACTAATTATATCCCGCTTTTTCCCAGTGTCAGCTGTTGGGTATAAATTGTCCAGTTTTAGCAGGTAATTTACTCCCTTATCCAGCAGCCCTTTTATATCTACCTGATAATCATTACTGGCATTTAATCTAGTTTCTAACCTTTCAAGTTTGGCACTGTATTCAGATTTCATTTCCCGAAAGTCGGCCGGTTCAATTTGTTTGGACGAAAGCAACTCTCTGATATGGGCTACATACCGGTAAAATATATCGAAGTAAAAATTAAAGAGGCTATTATAATGCCCGGTAATGGTAGCATAAATAATCTTTGCTTATCCCGGTATGCTCATGTTGATTCCCATGGTTTATATATACAATCTTCCTCGTTGCTTTTCTTTTGGGTATAAAATGAAATGCAAAATGCTGAATGATGTATTCAAAAAGTGTCCATAAAAGTTATACCTCCTGTAAAAATCAATACCGCATACATTTTACTTAACTGAACCCATTGGCGGAGTTAATCAGCCAGCGTATGCTTCACTCTGCCCACCGGTTTGTCGTATATAAATTTGTTTAAGAACTCGTCACACAACAGAGAATAAACAGTTTCAATTGTTTCCTTACTTTTTTTAAAACCCGCATCGTTGGTTTTGCCCTTTCCGATGCCTTCTCAACGGTACTTCCAGTTCGCTACCGGCTGTTTCAAACAGGTTGATTTGCTGTTGCCTTTTATTAGGCAATGAATGGAGACCGCATATTTTTCGATACCAATTTTTCCACTTACAGGTTTTTAAAATTTATAATTCATGTGTTGATTTTTTCAATAATTAATTTACATCATTGTACGATATCTTCCTTCGTTTTTACATTAATCATTGCTACGGCCCAGCATATCCAAAGCATAAAACATACCATCATCGATAACATCGGGCTAATGAAAGCCATTCCCATTGCCAGTAAATATCCGGGAAAACCGATTGCATAAGCCAGCGTCATACGGCTGACAATTTTTTTATTGGCGGCTGAAAGCACCACTGTTTTGTGCTTGCGAACAACATACCAAAGCCAGTTAAAAGAAATATTGATTAAAATAAACTGCCCGGCGTATACCGCCTGCACCAGCGACGAGGCTGAAGTATTAAAATACCCGGAAACCAATGCCGTTGTGAAAGGAACGATTGACACAATACAAAGCATCAATCCATTGAGATAAATAAAACTATTATCGGCTTTTTTTATAAATTTAAAAATCCGGTGATGGTTCACCCACATAATCAACACACTGAAAAAAGATATGAAAAATGAAATGTAGGAAGGCCATCTTTCCAATAGTACTTCCCCAAGGTTTTCGGCAGATATATCATCGGGTATTTTTAGCTCCAATGCAAGTAAAGTAATTACAATGGCAAAAACCCCATCACTGAAATTCTCCAGTCGGGTTGTTTCTTTTATCATTTCATCTGTGTGAATCATAGTTTGCTTAATTTAATTAAGCCGGGTTGCATTTTTACCCATAGTAAAAGAAGGGCAGGCAACAAACAGCAAATAAGGCCGATCATTTTAACGAGCAGGGCTCCCAAAAAACAGCCTGCTAAAAATCCGGTTAATACGATACTTACTTTTTTTAAACTGGATAAAACAGCTTTTATTTCTTCCGGATCACGGGTATTTTTCTTGAACAAATAATAATCTGAAGCATTAAAAATATCGCTGGAAAACTGGGTGAAATTACCCGTCATCACAGTGTTGGGTGTATAAATGGTCAATAGTTTGCGCATGTAAATATTTTGAATGGCCATACCAAAAACTGCAAAAGAAGCAACTGCAGCAACAGCCGCATTTGCCGGGTTTATTTGGTCATGCAATGTATACGCCCCAGCCAATGCAAAAAATCCAATAAAGCAAGCCTGTATGACTATCAAATGTAGGGCGTTTGCTTTTTTATATTTTATCAAATATGCAGCGAACACTACACCTAGAACAAAAACCGGCAACATCAATAATTTTCCCAGCAAGTTTCCATGCCCGCCCGAACCGGTAAAAGCTGCTCCTGCCAATACAAGGTTGCCGGTAACATGAGCGGTAAACAAACCAAACAGGGCAATAAAACCTGCGGTGTCTACAAAGCCTGATACAAAACTCAATGCGAAAGATATCTTAGTCTCATTTGCCATGATTTTATTTTTATTTCAGATGGGCTCTTAACATCCAGGCCATTTTTTCGTGTGTTTCCATTAACCCTGTTATAAAATCACTGCTTCCATAATCATGGTAGTCACTTGCAAATAAATTCACCTTAGCTCTGAGGTTCATGATGATCCGCTCATGGTCTTCCAGCAGTTCCTTAATAAACCCGGTGCTGTCATTTTTCTCCCGGGCCATTTCAGATAAATGTGTTAGTTGCAGAAAGCTTTGTAAAGTGGCAGGCGCATAGTGATCAATGGATCGAATGCGTTCAGCAACATTGTCTATCGTTTCATCTAGTTGTTCATACTGACTTTCAAAAAACAAATGCCTGGTGTGAAAATCTGCCCCTTCTACGTTCCAATGCGCATTGCGGGTTTTAGTGTATAAAACAAATTCATCTGCCAAAATATTTGACAGATCAGCTGCTACTGCTGCAGTATTTTCTGCCTTAATTCCGATGTTTGTTGTCATGTTATAATTTTTATTTTTTAGGTTGTACAATGAGAACAAAAAACCATGTTTTCCAAACTCTGTTTACCAGCTAAATTTTTAGCTGGGCTACAAAACTGGTAAACAATATATCCTTACCTGCCCTGGCTGCTTTTAAATAACTCCCCGCTTTAAACCAGGTAAACTCTGCCCTGAAATACAAAAAATTATTGGCTGTATAAACCAGGTCGGTTGCAAACTGGCTGCCAATGTATTTATCCGGAATATTGTTCCCGGAATATTGTTCCCGGAATATTTCAATGCCACATCGGGCGCATAGATACCATCATTGTGGCTGTATCGCCAGAAAAAATCAGCATCGAAATTGATTTTCACCTGCGGCTGTAATTGCAGTGAAACCGAAGGATGCAAGTCAGTCAGATTGGAAGGTCCGATTAATGCGGCCAACCCAAAATAAGCACCTTTCGGAAACAATGGATTGAATGTTTGTAAACGGTTATCATTGTAATGTGCATCACCGCTGATTAATTCTGTTTTTAAACCAAATTCAGGTTTTAGCAAAGCATGACTGAAACGATAACTTGAATTGAATGATATGGTCCACGCCTTGATTGACTTTGTACCAAAATCCCCCCATTGGCAGAGGCCCTCATAATCGTACCTGAAATTGTTTTTATTGCTCCATATTCTTGTACCAATAGAATGCCTTAGTTCTTTTGCTTTGCCATCATCAAAAGCAACCTGTTGCTTCCAGATTCCAAAATAATACAGATCTATACTGGCTTGTTTCTGCAATTTATTTTTTACAATGTAAGCTTCCCAAAATTTTGTATTACGGCTAAATTCATCATCAAATATGCCTTTTTTTGCAGCAACATGATGACTGTAAAAAAGATCTAACTGGTAATTTCTTATTTTCAATACTGACTTAACTGCATCAAATGATTGCCTATTATTAGGCTGTTCCCTTGCTGATACCAGCCTTTGTGATCCATAACTCAATTCCTGTCGCCCAATCCTTAGCAACAGCGACTTATTTTCCTTTTCTGCTAGTTGCATATCTGCAACAGCCTGGTGTACTTCCAAAGGATTTTCTTCTACCGGGCCTGTATTTATTTTTCCATTTACCAAACTACTTTGCCGTTGAATAAAAGTTCTGAATATTTTACCGGCATGAAAATCGGCATGGCCAAGACAGCGGGTTAAGATATAGCCATCATTGTCTTTCGGCTCATCACCCCAGCCGGCATTTTTAAACCACAAGTACTGAAATCTTACTTCACCACCAACACTCAGGTAGCTTGTTTTGGCCGCACCCAATGGCTGGTATTTGATACTTTTATACCAACTGTGTGCAGTATCATTTTTCAGCATGCGATAGTTTTCATCATACCGCAATGGTTTAAAAGCTGGAAGATCTTGTGCAGTACCTCGATAAGTCTGCAATGCAAAAAGTATCCATAAATACTGTCTCATGTTCATGTCAGAATTTTCGGATGATTACCACGCCCGGGATAATGCGTATCACCCCGATAATTTTATAAACTGTACCGGCTAAAAGTGCCATGATGTGTTAGGTAAATTTCATAATATCAATTTTCTGTTAATGATGTAATCCAGTGAATATTTTCCTGGCCCAAGCACCCAAACCAGCATCAATACCAAACTATATATGAATGGTACATCTTTTATCAGCAAAGCATCATTCCAATGCAATACAAAATAGCCGGTGAGTGTAACAGCCAGCACCGGCAAAATAGCCAGTCTTGTTAATAAGCCAAACACAATAAAAACAGGTGCTATTATATTTGCGCCAATTGCAAAACCGTTGTTGAACGCTTCCGGCAAATGCAATGGATTTGGAATTATTTCTGCAACAGAAACGCCTATACCCAACTTTTTAAATCCATGTACGATCATTAACTCCAGCGACACCAATACCCTGAATATTAACATGGTTAAATGAAAAAAATTTGCTGCGGGATAGATCCGGGTTAGTTTATACAAGATTGATTTCATAGTTTTTTATTTGTACTGGTAACCGCCATAATATTTAACCGGACTCCATTCCGGCAACACAGTTAGCGGCCCCGGAGCGATTGATTGAAAGTCTGCTTTGCCATACACAATTTTTCCGTCTACAATGGTGAGCAAAGAGCTAACAGCGGTAATTTCATCATACGGAACAGAAAAATAATCTCTATCAAGTATAACAAGGTCTGCGTAATAACCAGGCTGTATTTTACCCTTATTATGATTTTCCTTTATTGACGCATATCCACCGTTGGTAAATAATCTGAGGGCCGTGGTTCGGTCCAGCGTATTTTCTTTTGCCATAACCTGAACGCCGCCAACTGTTTTACCTGTGCTGATCCAATAAAGCGATACCCAGGGATTATAACTGGCCACCCTCGTTCCATCTGTGCCCAGTCCTACCGGCAAACCAATCTCCAGCATGCGCTTTACGGGAGGTGCTGATAGTGCCGCCTGTTTTCCATAACGGTGTATAAAACTTTCGCCCTGGTAGGCCATGCGATGCTGTATGGCAATACCGCCGCCCAGTGCTTTGATGCGTTCCATATTTTCTTCACTAATGGTTTCAGCATGGTCGAAGAACCATACCAGCCCATTTAGCGGCGTCTCTTTATTTACCTGTTCTATTACATTGAGGTCTCTTGCAATGCTTTCATTATAGGTGGCATGTATGCGGAACGGCCAGCGCTTTTTTACAAGCAACTGCAGCACCGGTTTTAAACTGGCTTCCATGGTTGCCGGTAGCTCGGGGCGGGGCAATAAAAAGTTTTCAAAATCCGCTGCATCTGCCACCAGGTTTTCTCCCCCACCCTGTACATGATAATCAACTTCGTTGATGCCATTTTTTTCATGGTGATCTATATCGACCATGCCAGCCCATTTGGTATAGTCGTTTAACTCTAAGCCTTTTTTTTGTGCAAATAAATAGTAAGGCAGGCGCACCGTAATCTTACCCATTTTATTTAAAGAATCCGTAATGCCGTAATCGTCCGGAAAGTTTTGAAAACCTCCACCGGCGTCCATTACTGCCGTTACACCGAGGCGATTTAACTCGGTCATATATTGCAATGTAGAATTGATTTTTTCTTCCGCAGTTAGCTCTGGCAGTTTTGCCAGCGTTGAATATAAGATAAATGCATTGGGCTCTGCTACCAGCAATCCGGTTGGATTACCCTCGCTATCTTTTTCAATTAATCCGGCTATCGGATTAGGTGTAGTAGCATCAATATTCAATTTTCGTAAGTCCGCTTTATTCAGCCAGGCTTTTCCATAGAGGTATAAAATAAAAACGGGCACTTCGCCGGTTGCAGCATTGATCTCCTCCAATGTGGGGAAACGCTTCTCTTCAAACTGGTATTCATTCCAGCCTCCTACCACTCTTACCCATTGACCCGCCGGCGTTCTTTGTGCCTGCTCTTTCAATATTTCCAGTGCCCGTTTTAAGGTTTTCACACCATCCCACCTCAATTCTGAATTGTAAAATCTGCCTCCACGAATTACATGCAAATGGCTATCAAATAAACCTGGAATAACTCTTCGGCCTTTGGCATCAATAACGACAGTAGCTTTATTTTTCAGCTTCAATACATCCTGGTTAGTTCCGGCCAATAAAATTTTATTTGAACGAATGGCTACAGCTTCAGTCTCACGGTTATTATTATCCAATGTGGATATTTTACCATTGATGATAATGATACCTGCCTTATCCCGGGCCGAAAAAACGGAAGCAACCAATGCAAGAAAAATATGCAATACGAAAATGGAAACTGTCATTTGATAAAAATTAAAAAAAAGCAGCGTTGCTGCTCCCTTTGATTAATGGCTTCTATTAATGTTTCAGCATTTCATGCGCATATATAATGCCTATGCCATAAGCACCACCATATTTTTTTACCAGGTCATTTACAGGTTTGTAGGTAGCACTTCTTGCCCAATCTCTTTGTAATTCCAACAGGTATTGAATAGACGTCATTGGTTTTGCACCGGCCTGTATCATGCGCAGTATGGCCATATCATGTGCCTCTTTGGTAACATCTCCACAGGCATCGCTAATGAAATAAACCTCATAACCTTCGCTAATTGCAGATAACGCCGGCCCTACAATACATACACTTGTCCATAAACCAGCTAATACAATCCTCTTCTGTCCTTTGCCAACGATGGCCTTATGAGCGTTTACGTCTTCCCATGTATTCATGGTTGTGCGGTCTATATAATTTGATGTTGCCGGCGGGTAGAATTCCTGAATTTCAGGAAATACCGGCCCTGCAAAACTTTTTTCAGCTACTGTGGTAACTACGGTTGGCACATTAAATATTTTAGATGCCCCGGCTACGATCGCTGTATTATTACGGAGTTCCATAATATCAATATTCTTTGTTGCAAATGCCATCTGACTCTCGTTGTCAATTAACACCAATGCATGGTTAGTTGGACTTAATAAAGCGGGACTTGGTTTTTGTGCATTTCCTGCTAATGATGCCGTTGCAATAAATAGCGTTACAATTGCTTTCTTCATGTTGGTTTTGTATTGGTTGATAGATATTTAGGACGCTTAAACCACACAAAAGTATCCCGGCCGGCAGGCATTAACCATTGACAAACCGGACAACTTGTGGTACAACTTATAGATTGAAGCCAATAATTCAAAAATGGATTGGTTTGTTTCTACCACATTTATGGGTATATACCAGCTAAAAAAAATGATGCCCTGAAGCATCATTTTTTTTAGCTGAAAATTATTTTAAAACAGGCATTCGAAGTGCTGTTATTTGTTTTACAAATTGCTTTTATCGATACCCAGTTTTTTAATTTTAGAAGTCAATGTAGTTGGCGGCAGTTTAAGCAACTCAGCAGCTCCACCGGCACCATTTATGCGTTTACTACTTTTTTTCAAAGAATTGATGATATGCATTCTTTCTGCATCTTCCATAGATTGCGGGCTATTGCTTAGCAGTTTATTATTTTCATTATTTAATTCACTGGGGAAAGAAAATTC